>NZ_JBITXV010000011.1:0-378124 GCF_044544845.1 Streptomyces sp. NPDC053474 | reverse complement strand
ACAAGAACGACCAGCTCCTCCCCTCCGCCCAAGAACACATCGAACTCCTCGACCTGATGGTCGCCGGTGACGCCAAAGCCGCCGAGAAGTGCATGACCCGCCATCTCGGCCACGTCCGCTCCCTGTGGGCCGAAGGCACCCCGGACAAGGAGCGCAAGGCCACCCGCACCGGCCTCGGCGTCCGGTTGGGCTCCGGCTGAGCCGTGGCCGACGCGGGGTGGACGGCGTTCCGCCTTACGCCCTCCAGGCGGTCAGGAAGGCTGGACCTCGTCGAAGAGAGCGATGGCTTCGGAGGGGTCCGGGCCCACGAGGCGCTCCAGACCGGCCCTCGTCATGCTCGCCCACCTGCCGCCCCGTTCCCACATCCGCTCCTCGAAGGCCCGCACGGCCTCGTCCAGGTCGTCGGGGCCAGTGACGGCGGCGACGGCCTCGGCGAGTTCCGCGCCCTCCAGCATCGCGAGGTTCGCGCCCACTCCCAGCGGGGGCATCAGGTGCGCGGCGTCGCCCAGGAGCGTCACCCCACGGACGTGGGACCAGGTGTGGGGCACGGGCAGGGCGTAGAGGGGGCGGTGGACGAAGGCCGCGCCGCGGCGGAGGAGGTCGAGGACGGGAGCGGCCCAGCCGTCGAACTGAGTCAGCAGGCTCCCCCGCACGGCCTCGGCGTCGGCCCCGTCCAGGCGCGCGCCCCGGTCCGGACCCGCGGGTCGGCCCGGGCCCGCGTGCCACTCCGCCTCCACCCGGAACTGGGCGTACACCTTGACGTGACCGCCGCTGTTGCGCTGGGCGACGATCGCGCGGTTCACGCCGTACACGGCCACGGAACCGTCGCCGATCAGCCGGGCGAGGTCGGGGTGGCGGGTGTCGACGTCGTCCAGGGAGGTCTCGACCAGGGTGACGCCGGTGTACTCCGGCGTCACGGAGGAGACCGCGGGCCGGACCCGGGACCAGGCGCCGTCCGCGCCGATCACGAGGTCGTACGTCTCCTGCCGCCCGTCCGCGCAGTGCACCCGCACGCCATCCGGGCCCCGCGGCACCACCTCCGTCACGGCCCGCCCCCACTGGACGTCCAGCGGCCCGAGCAGCAGATCGCGCAGCTGCCCGCGGTCGATCTCGGGGTTGGCCCCCTCGTCCGGACCAGGACGCCAGTCGCGCAGGACGGTCCCGTCCACGCCCAGAATGCGCATGGCCTGCCCCTCGGGACGGGACAGCGCCCGGAACTCCGCCAGCACCCCCGCCTTCTCCAGCGCCACCTGGCCGAGCCCCTCATGCAGGTCCAGCGTGCCGCCCGGGGGACGGGCGTCACGGGCGGCATCGCGTTCGAGGACGGTGACGGGGTGACCATGACGGTGCAGGACACGGGCGAAGGAAAGCCCGGCGGGGCCACTGCCGATCACGGCTATACGGGGTCTCATGGTGATCCACCGTACGGTGTGGACGCGTACTCAAACCGCGGCATCGGGTTCAGAACCCGATGGCTTCGCGGAGCAGCAGGACGGTGCCGCGCCCGGCGACGTGTTCCGCCTTGAGGACGAGAAGCCGGTTGACCGCGCTGCGCCACCCGTAGGCTTCCTGGGTGCGGGCGCTCTCCAGGGGGAGGCAGTGGTCTTCGACGCGCCGCAGTGCGGTGTCCAGGTCGGGAACGACCTTCTGCGCCCCGACCACCCAGATCGCGCGGGCGGCGCCACCGGCGTTGCCGGGCAACTGGCTTCCGCTGCCCGAGGCAATCACGAGGGAGCCGGTTTCGGTGACCGCGTGGACGCTGCTCACGATGACGTCGGGGGTGGCCGTCAGCCGTCGGATCTCGTCTCCCTCAGTGGCCCGGTCCATGGCCAGGACGCGTGGCTTGACGGCGTCGTAGCGCCCGCTGCCGTTGATGTCGTCGGCGATGCCGGACAGGCGGAGGGTCTCGCTGGCCCCGGTGAGCACGCTGGCGCCCTCCGGTATCAGGCACTGCACGCGGGTCCGCGCGTCGGCGGCCCCATCGAGGATCTCGACGGTGAAACCGTGTGCGGCGAGCGCGGCGGCGGCCCGCTCCAGGCGGTGGGCGGGCACCGGGTCGGTGAACGGGGACGTCGGCATCGAGGTGGTCATGGTGGGCTTCCTGTTCGCTGGATGATCTGTTCGTCTCAGGAGGTTCGACAGGACAGCCCTCCGGAATGTCAGGCCGGTACGACGGGCCTGACATTCCGGAGGGCTGCGCTGTCGAACCCGTAAGAGCGGATGCGACCAAGGGGGAGCCTCGACATCATGAGCAACCGATCCGGCCCCGGATGCGACCGAGCCGATCCGGGCCTGGCCGCGGTCATGAGCGAGCGGCACCGGCTGATCAACCTCGCCTACCGGATGCTGGGTTCCCTGGCCGAGGCCGAGGACGCCGTCCAGGAGACCTACGCCCGCTGGTGCGCCATGCCCCAAAGCCAGCAGGACGCCATCGAGGCCCCCGGCGCCTGGATGACGACGGTCGCCAGCCGGATCTGCCTCAACCTGCTCGGCTCGGCACGGGCCAGGCGCGAGACCTACGTGGGCGACTGGATCCCCGAACCGCTGCCGGGGCACACGGAGTGGATCAGCGGACGGCTGAGCGGCGCGGCCACCGACCCGGCCGACCGGATCACCCTGGACGAGTCGGTCGACCTGGCCTTCCTGGTCGTGCTCGAATCGATGACCCCGGCCGAACGCGTCGCGTTCATCCTGCACGACGTCTTCTGCCACTCCTTCGCGGAAGTGGCCGAGATCGTCGGCCGCACCCCGGCCGCATGCCGCCAGCTGGCCTCTTCCGCCCGCCGCCGCATCCGGACCGCGCGGCCTTCCGCCACCGCGACGTCGGCAGTCCGACACGCGGTCGTCGTCAGGGACTTCAAGCGGGCCTGGGAGGCCAAGGACATCGACGCCCTGATCAGTCTGCTCGACCCCGATGCCACCGCCGTCGCCGACGGTGGCGGCCTGGCCACCACCTTCCTGCGTCCCATCGAAGGCGGTGAGCCGATCGCGCGCGCCTGGGCCGAGATCGCCCGCCGAAGGCCCGACACCATGACGTTCCTGGACCGTACGGTCAACGGCCGCCCCGGTGTGGTGGCCGAGCAGGACGGCGCTGTCGTGACGGTGTTCGCCTTCGAGGTGACGGACGACCGGATCCAGCACATCTGGGTCGTACGCAATCCCGAGAAACTCCGCCACTGGACGGTGAGCTGAGGCGCCCCCGCCATCGCGTCGCTCGCACCGGCCTCGGGGGCGACGTCATGAGACACGGAGAAGCAACAGACGGGTGATGTCCACCAGGGGTCCGGGCTCGGCGCTACCGTCAGCAGGGTGACGGGAATCAATGCGGGCCAGCGGTGGTCCGAGTCCATGTCGGCGGCCTATGAGCAGTACCTCGTGCCGGTGGTCTTCCGGCCCTTCGCCGAGGACCTGTCCGCGAAGGCGGCGGCTCTTCGCCCTCGGCGCGTCCTCGAACTGGCCGCGGGGACCGGCGCGTTGACATCGCGCCTGCTCGCGGCGGCCCCGTCGGCCGCGGTGACGGCCACCGACCTCAACGAGGCCATGGTCGCCTTCGGGTCGGCCCGGGTCCCGGGCGCGGTGTGGCGGCAGGCCGACGCGCAGCGGCTGCCGTTCCCGGACGGGGGCTTCGACCTGGTGGTCTGCCAGTTCGGCGTGATGTTCTTTCCCGACCACGTCGCGGCCTTCACCGAGGTCCGGCGGGTCCTGGCCCCGGGCGGCCGGTTCCTGTTCAACACCTGGGGCCCGCTCGCGACGCACGCCTTCGAAGTCGCGCTGCAAGCCGGGCTTGAGCGGGCCTTTCCGGCCGACCCGCCCCGGTTCTTCCCGACGGTTCCGCACGGCTACGCCGACCCCGCCGTCGTGGCCGCCGATCTGACGGCCGCCGGGTTCACCGTCGAGGAGGAGCAGGAGCTGACGCTCCAGGGCCGGGCCGCGTCGACCGCCGACCTCGCCACCGGGTACCTCACCGGGACACCGGTGCGCGCGGCCGTCGAAGAGCGCGGCGGCGGACCAGTCGTCCGGGCCACCGTCGTCGAGGAGATGACGGCCCGGCTGGGCCCGGGGCCGGTCACCGCCCCGATGACGGCGTACGTCTTCCGCGCCGCGGCCTGACCGCGGCCCGGGCGCGGAAGACGTACGCGGATGCGGGGGGGCGGTCAGGAGAAGCGACGGACGAACACGTCCGACGTGCCGTTGGTGTCACCGGGCACGATGTCGTCGGCCGTGGACTGGAAGACCACCTCGCGCCCACCGGCGCTGACCGCGTCGACCCCGGCCGAGGCAGGCCGGTGCGAGACGACCTCGTCGGTGCCCGCGCGCAGGTCGCGCAGCACGAGCGACGGTCCGGTCGGGTCGTTCGGGGCGTACAGCAGGTAGCTGCCGGTGGGGTCGATGGCCAGGCCCTTGACGTTCGGCACGCGCTGGGCGGTGCCCGAGCTCACGTCGTGGACGTAGGTGTCGGAGCCCGAGAGGTAGACGACCTTGCTGCCGTCCTCGCTGAGCTGGACGAGCGTCGCCTCCTGGGACGGGCCCTCGATCGGGTCGGAGGTGGAGCCGTAGTCCCGGTCCCACAGGAAGACGTCCTTGGCCTTGCCGTCCTGGTACGCGACGAAGCGGCCGTCCCCGCTGATCGACGGCCGGGAGGGCGCGGTGTGGTCGAACCAGGCGAGTTCCTGCTTGGTGCCTGCGTGCCAGTCCCATACGTCGATGCGCTGGCTGGACGACGGCCGACCGATGGTGGCGACGTTGGCGACGTAGCGGCCGTCCCCGCTCACCGACGGCTGACTGCAGTTGAGGGCATCGCAGTTGAGGCCGATCGAACTGCCCGCGGTCCACTGTGCCAACTTGACCTTGGTGTCCCTGAACAACAGCACCGCATAGGCGGCGTACTCCCCGTCACCGCTGATCGCCGGAGAGGCGATCGGGTAGCTGCCCACCTGCTTGAGCTGCCCCGACGGCGCGTCGCGTAGGTACACCCTGTCAGCCGACGAGAAGACGACGCGGCGCCCGTCGGTCGTGATCGCGCCCCCGGTGGAGTCGCCGCTGAACTGCGTGCCGTCGGCCGCGACACTGACCCTCTCGACACCGGCTCCGGTCTCTCGCGCACCGCCGGTGGGCTCGGCCGAGGCGGCTCCGGGCAGCGCCGTGGTGAGCGCGCACGCCACGAGGGCCGCGCCTAACACGCCCCGCACGCGTCTGGTGGTGCTCCGGTCTGTGGTTCCCCTCATTGTTCCCCCACTCAGGAAGGTCTCGCCCCCGGCTCCCCACCGGAGGGCCCCCTGCATGCAACCGCGACTGCGCCGAGGGGTCAATGCGTTCCCTGCGTCACATGACATGTGAGAGGCGTCGTTTCGGTCAGGGGGGAATCGGCATGCTCGGTAACGTGACCATCTGCCGCATGGGGTGTCCATGTGTGTGCCCGGCTGGTCCGTGCGGAGTTTTCAACAGAGAGTGACGAGGCTGCCATGAGTGAACGGACGAAGCCCGAGGTCCACGTTCCGGAGGGTGCTGCCCCCACCGAGCTGACCGTCCGCGACCTGGTCGTCGGGGAGGGGCCCGAGGTGAAGCCGGGCATGGTGGTCAGGGTCCACTACGTCGGGGTGACCTTCGCGTCCGGCAAGGAGTTCGACGCCTCCTGGGACCGGGGCCAGCCGTTCAAGTTCGCCCTGGGCAGCGGCAGGGTCATCAAGGGCTGGGACCGGGGAGTGAGGGGGATGAAGGTCGGCGGTCGGCGCGAGATCGTCGTTCCCCCGCGTCTCGGCTACGGCGATCAGTCGCCCTCGTCGTTGATCCCCGCGGGCTCGACCCTGGTCTTCGTGGTGGACCTGCTGGACGTGTATTCCAGCACCGCCGGGTGGCAGACCAGCTAGGCGGCTCCGTCCGGCCCATCGGGCGGACCGGATACCTCCGGTCCGCGCCCGGTCACGCCGCCGAGCACCCGCGTCCCCGAGGCTTCGCCGCCGCTCCCGCCGTGTTCACCAGCTGACTCCCGCCGCCACCGGCCGGTGGTCGCTGCCGGTGGCGGGCAGCACCCACGCGCTGACCGGCGTGACGCCGCGCACCAGGACGTGGTCGATGCGCGCCATCGGGAACTCCCTCGGCCAGGTGAAGCCGAAGCCGTCCCCGGCCGCGTCCTGGGCCGAGCGCAGCCGCGAGGTGATGCCGTCGAGCGCGCGGTCGTCCACGGTGCCGTTCAGATCGCCGAGCAGCACCACCCGCTGGTTCGGCTCGGCGGCGACGGCCGCGCCGAGCGCCCGCGCGTTCCGGTCCCGGCCGCCCGTCGTGAAACCTCCCGAGTGCACGCGTACGGACCCCAGGTGGGCCACGTACACGGCGAGAGGCCCCTGGTGCGTGGCCACCGTGGCGCGCAGCGCCCGGCCGTCGGGCGCCACCTCAGCGACCGGCTTGGTGTCCGCCCGGGGCCCGACGTCCTGCTCGATGTCGACCGCCCGGGTGTCCGACAGCGGCAGCCTGCTCCACAGGCCGACCGTGCCCCGCACCGTGTGGTGCGGGTAGGCCTTCGCCAGCTCCTTCTCGTACACCGGCTTCGCCTGCGCGGTGATCTCCTCCAGGGCCAGCACGTCCGCTCCGGAGGCGGCCAGGTCGCGGGCGGTACCGGCCGGGTCGGGGTTGTCGGCGCCCACGTTGTGGGTGGCCAGGGTGAGGTCGCCGCCGGTGCGGGACTTGTCGACGAGCAGCCCGCCGAAGAGGCTCAGCCACGCCGCGACCGGCAGCACCAGCGCGACCACCGCCGAGGCGGAGCGCCGCCACAGTGCCCCGGCCAGGAGCACCGGGACGAGCAGGCCGAACCACGGCAGGAAGGTCTCCACCAGGCTGCCGATTCCGCCCCGGTCCGTGATCCGCGCGTGCAGCAGCATGACCAGGCCGAGCAGCAGGGCCGACGCCGCGAGCACGAGGCCGCGCTTCCAGGGGCCCGGCCGCAGGGCGACGCGGAGCGTCCGGCGGACGCGCGCGTGCCGGGCGCCCGGGCCGGGGGCCCTGCGACGGCCGCCGCTTCCCTGACCGGCCTCCGCCGCGTCCGCCGCGTCCATCTCGCCTTCCGCGTGCGCCACATCCGCCGCGTCCGCCGCGACCTTCGTGTTCGTCACATCCGCCATACCCGTCACATCCGTCACATCCACCGCGTCCACCCCGCCCGCCTGTGCCCTCGTCCGTCCTCGTTCCGTACCGGTCACTGCCGTGTCCTCGGGTCCTGCGTGGGGTCGGCGTACTTGCGCGGGCAGCCGTGATCGGTGGCTTCGGGGCGCAGTTCGTAGTGCCAGGGTTCGTTCTCGTAGATCTGGCACAGCCCGTGTCCGGCGCCGTGCTCGGACAGCCACGCCGTCGCGGCGGAGCGCCCGATGTCGACCGCGTCGCCCGACACGTGAGGGGACGTCTCCGCCGTGGCCACCCAGCGGGCGGCCTCGTCCTCGGACCCGTACTTGGAGACCGCCTCGCGCAGCAGCCGGTTCTGGTACGACGGGGAGCGCCAGCCGCTGTTGACCTGGAACGCGACCCCGTCGTCAGCGGCGGCCGTCGCGGCCCGGCGCAGCGCCTTGAGGAGCTCCGGATCGAGGCGGGTCACGGCCGGAGTCGCGTCGTCGAAGACCGTCACGCCGTCGGGGACGACACCGTCGGCCACGCCCTGGTGCCCCTGGCGGGACATGTGCGCTGCCGCGTTCGAGGCCGTGGAGGACGTGCGCGGCCAGGAGGAGAAGGCCAGGGTGAGCACCGCGATGACGGCGGCCAGGCCCGCGATGGCGAGGAGGTACGTGCGGCTCGGTGTGCGTGCTGGGGGCGTCGTCCGGTTCATTCCGCCAGTCAAGGCAGTGCGGTGTTGTGGGCCCGTATGCGGATTTCGATACGCCGACGACATGCGCCGCCTCGTAGCGTGGGCGGCATGCGTGTGCTGGTCGTCGAAGACGAGCCCTGTCTGGCGGATGCCATCCGTGACGGCCTGCGCCTGGAGGCGATCGCGGCCGCCATCGCGGGGGACGGCGGCACCGCCCTGGAACGAGAACACCGGCCATCGCCCACGCGCACGACGGCGCGCTCACGCTCACCCCGCGCCCTGCCGGTGGCCTCCGCGTCACCGTGGAACTGCCCGCGACGACGGCGCGGACCGGAGGGTGAGGAATCACCGGCTCCGCCGCCCGCTGCGGGCCGCGCGCCGTCCGCTCCGCGCCCGGCACCCGCGCGGGCACCCGGAAACGGCGCAGGCCCCCTCGTCGAGGGGGCCTGCCGACAAGGCCGCGCCGCGACGGCGCTGCCCTGTCCACCGCTTCAGTCCTGGCGGCTCGTGACCTCGACGAGGTGCATGCCGAACTGGGTCTTCACCGGACCCTGGACCTCGCCGACCGGGGCCGAGAAGACGACCTGGTCGAACTCGGGCACCATCTGGCCCGGGCCGAACGAGCCGAGGTTCCCGCCGTCGCGCGACGAGGGGCACGAGGAGTGCTTCTTCGCCAGCTCGGCGAAATCCGCACCGCCCGCGATCTGCTCCTTCAGCTGCAAGGCCTCGGCCTCGGTCTTGACCAAGATGTGCCGCGCGGTAGCCCTAGCCATGTGTTTCATCCTCTCCAGTACACGTCAACGCCGCCCAGCGTACGTGTCCGGCACCCCGGGGGCACTTCGCGGGGAATCATCCCGCACCAAAGCACTAACGATTACATTTGCGGAACAGTGACGCCTTTGCGTTCGAGGGCACGAGAACACACCCCCTATCCGGATCTCCGCGCACAGCAACCCGGGCTCCGACTCCCGTACGCCTTCGGGAAGTTGACGCACGCACCCCATTGACGCGAGGCATGCCCACAACTAAACAACTCTGAGAGCGCTCTCAGAACCGGTCACCCTCCCCACCCTCCGAGGTGCCCCATGCGAGCAAGACGCGCCCCCTTCCGCCTCCTCCCCCGCACCCCGCTCCGCACCGCCCTGCTCACCGGCCTCGCCGCCCTCGCGCTGACCGCCCCGCTGCTCGCCCCCTGCGCGGCGAACGCCGACGTGCCCCCGGCCCCGGCCTGGACCCTCCAGTGGAGCGACGACTTCGACGGGCCCGCCGGTGCGCCGCCCTCCGCCGCGAACTGGCAGATCGACACCGGCCACAACTACCCCGGCGGCCCCGCGAACTGGGGCACCGGCGAGGTCCAGAACTACACCTCCTCCCCCGACAACCTGGCCCTCGACGGCGGCGGCAACCTCCGCATCACCCCGCTGCGGGACGCCGCGGGCGCCTGGACGTCCGGCCGCGTCGAGACGCGGCGCGCCGACTTCAAGGCCCCGGCGGGCGGCACCCTCGCCATCGAGAGCCGCATCCGGATGCCGAACGTCACCGGCGAGCAGGCCCTCGGCTACTGGCCCGCCTTCTGGGCCCTCGGCGCGCCCTACCGGGGCGACTACTGGAACTGGCCGTCCATCGGCGAGTTCGACGTGATGGAGAACGTGAACGGGATCGACTCCGTGTGGGGCGTCCTGCACTGCGGCGTGAACCCGGGCGGCCCGTGCGACGAGACCAACGGCATCGGCGCGAGCCGCGCCTGCCCGGGCGCCTCCTGCCAGTCCGCGTTCCACACGTACCGCTTCGAGTGGGACCGCTCGGCGAGCCCGAACGTGCTGCGCTGGTACGTCGACGGACAGCTGTTCCACAGCGTCGACCAGAACCGCGTGGGCGCCCGGGCGTGGAGCGACATGACCGGCCACGCCGGGTACTTCATCCTGCTCAACGTCGCGATGGGCGGCGGCTTCCCCGACGGCGTCGCGGGCCGCGCCACACCGGTCGCGGCGACGGTGCCGGGCCGGTCCATGCTCGTGGACTACGTGGCGGTGTGGACGCGGGGCGGCGGAAGCGGCGACCCCGGCACGCCGTCCACGCTGCACCTGCGCCCCGGCGGCACCCTCGGCGAGGCCACGGGCACCACCTCCGCCGCGACCCTCGCGTCGGCGGGCGGCCCCCACCACGACGGCACCCCGCACGCCCCGCAGACGTTCACGGCGACCGGCGTGAACGGCACCCACGACGGCGGCTCGACCCAGTTCGACCTGCTCGTCGACGCGGGCACCACGGTGGCCAACGGCCCACAGGTGCGCGTGAGCTACGACCGCACGGGCAACGGCACCTGGGACCGCACGGAGACCTACCGCTACTTCGCCACGGACCCGGTGCCCGGCTACGAGCACTACACCCAGGGCCAGGGCCTGAAGTCCGCCACGGGCGAGCACGGCCCGATGCGCGGCGGCACCGTGCGGGTCGAGGTGTGGAACGCGATCGGCAACGGCCCGAGCACCCTGGGTACCGGCAACCAGTCCGCCGTACGGATCCCCTTCGGATGAGGCCGGGGCGGCCACGGCCCCGGCCGGGCGGCGCCCCCCGGGGCGTGGTCGTCGAGCTCGCCGCGCGGGCCAGTAGACTTCTCGGCTGTGGCGGACACCCAGTACGAAGACCTGTTGCGGCTAGTGCTCACCTCCGGGACGGCGAAGGCCGACCGGACGGGCACGGGCACCCGAAGTGTCTTCGGGCACCAACTGCGCTACGACCTCTCGCAGGGGTTCCCGCTGGTCACCACCAAGAAGGTGCACCTGCGCTCCATCGTGTACGAGCTGCTGTGGTTCCTGCGCGGCGACTCGAACGTCGGCTGGCTGCAGGAGAACAAGGTCACGATCTGGGACGAGTGGGCCGGTCCAAACGGCGAGCTCGGCCCGGTGTACGGCGTCCAGTGGCGTTCCTGGCCCACGCCGGACGGCAGGCACATCGACCAGATCAGCGAGGTCCTCGACACGCTGCGCCGGGACCCGGACTCCCGCCGCATGATCGTCTCCGCGTGGAACGTCGCCGAGCTCGACAAGATGGCCCTCGCCCCGTGCCACGCCTTCTTCCAGTTCTACGTCGCTGACGGCAAGCTCTCCTGCCAGCTGTACCAGCGCAGCGCGGACCTGTTCCTCGGCGTCCCGTTCAACATCGCCAGCTACGCCCTGCTCACGCACATGGTGGCGCAGCAGGTCGGCCTCGAACCGGGTGACTTCATCTGGACCGGCGGCGACTGCCACATCTACGACAACCACGTGGAGCAGGTGACCGAGCAGCTCTCGCGCACCCCGTTCGCCTTCCCCCGGCTGCGGCTGCGGCAAGCCGACTCTCTCTTCGACTACACCTACGCCGACGTGGAGGTGCTCGACTACCAGCACCACCCGGCCATCAAGGCTCCGGTCGCGGTATGAGCGTCGGGGCGGGCGGCATCGACGTCGGGCTGATCTGGGCGCAGACCCGCGAGGGCGTGATCGGCGCGGGCAACGCCATTCCGTGGCGCCTGCCCGAGGACATGGCGCACTTCAAGGCCACCACGCTCGGTCATCCCGTGGTGATGGGCCGCAAGACCTGGGATTCGCTGCCGCCGCGCTTCCGTCCGCTGCCCGGCAGGCGCAACGTCGTGGTGACGCGCGATCCGCACTGGGCGGCCGACGGCGCGGACCGCGCCGGGTCCGTCGCCGAGGCCCTGGAGCGCGCGGCCGAGCCGCTGGACTCGGTGGCCCCCGCCGCCGCCTGGGTCATCGGCGGCGGCGAGATCTACCGGGCGGCCCTGGAATTCGCCACGACACTCTCGGTGACGGAGATCGACACGGTCGTGGACGGCGACACCTACGCCCCGACCCCGGATCCGACGTGGAGCGTCACCGAGGACCAGGGCTGGCAGTCCTCCACGACGGGGCTGCGCTACCGCATCCGTACCTACACTCGGTGACGACCCGCTCACCCCGCCGAGCGCGGCCCCAGGGCTCCCCGCGCGCTCACCCGACGTGCCGGATCCGGAAGCGGTCCACGGACGCCGGGTCACGGTCGACGACGCGGACCGGCGGCCAGGTCCACTGCCAGACGTCGATGCCAGGTGTGCGGGAGAAGCGGATCCGCCCGCGAGTGCCCTCGACGTCGACGTGCGGCCAGGACGCGGCGATGCCCACCCGGTCCGTGCCGTGCGAGCGCAGCACCTCGGCGAGGACGGCGACCGTGTCGTAGCCCTCGAAGGCGACGAAGGAAGGCGTCGCGGCGAGCTGCTCGCGCAGGGTCTTCTCCACGCGGGCGCCGAGGGGGCCGAGGCTGTCGGGCAGATAGCGCAGGAACGGGATCCCGGCGCCGTCGGCACCCAGCAGGGACGCCCACTCGGGGAGCTCGGGCTGCCCCGCCGGGGCACCGATCAGGACCTCGGCGAGGCGCCGGTCGCGGCGTACGGACCGCACGAGGGGCACCGCGGGCTCCGGGTGGCCGACGAGGAGCAGCAGGGCCGTCGCGCGCTGGTCGACGAGCGCGTCGCACACCGCTTCGGGGGTGAGCGCGCTCCTGTCGAGCTCGATGACGGTGCCGCCGCGCGGAGCGAGGTGGTCCCGCAGGACGCGGGTCCCGGAGGCCCAGTAGACGCTCGTCTGCGCCGCCACGGCGATGCGGCGGTGGCCCGCGGCGAGCAGGAAGTCCGCGTAGGTCCGCCAGCCGCGGGACTGCGCCGGAGCGATGCGCGCGACCCAGTCGGTCGGCTGGTCGGTGAGCGCGTCGAGCACCGCCGACGAGCAGAGGAACGGCAGGCCGAGGGCGTCGGCCCGGGCGGCGGCGGAGCGGGCGACGACGCTGTGGTACTCCCCCGCCACGGCGGCCACGCCCAGACCGGCCAGCTCGTCCACGGCCGCCGCGGCCCGGTGGGGATCGGCCGCGGTGTCCTTGACCACCAGCTCCAGTGGCCGTCCGCCGATCCCGTCGGCGTCGTTGACGTCGCGGACGGCGAGTTCCAGTCCGGCGAGCAGATGTCGGCCCGCCTCGGCCCAGCCGGGCCGGGTGAGCGGAGCGAGGGCGCCGATCCGGACGGACGGGCCGTCAGCGCGCCCCGCTCCGGGGGCTGGTGGTGGCGTACTCATGCGTCGGTGTCTCCCCGTGTGACGGTGCGGCTGCCGGACATTGATCCACCGCCGTCGCCCGGGGGCAACCGGTTTTCCGTCAGCCGGGCTGCCGGGCTCTTCGGGCGGGGCCCGCGTGGCGGCCCTTGCCGCGCCGGGTCTCCTTGAAGGCCCACGCCATCTTCGGTTCCATCGCGAAGCGGAACAGGCGCTGCACGGGCGGGGTGCACAGCAGGGTGACGACGGTGGCGGCGATCAGGGTCACGGCGATCGCGCCGAGCGGCCGGTGGATCCAGTCGTGGTCGTACCAGTCCCAGAACCGGGAGCCCTTGGCGAGGAACCCGTGCAGGAGGTAGCCGTACAGGGTGCCCGCGCCGAGCGCGGTGAACCACAGCCTGCGGCCCGGCACCCAGGCGAAGAAGCAGGCGACCAGGAGCAGGGAGCAGCCGAACATCGCCAGGGTCATGACGGCGCCGGCCCAGGCGGGGGCGGCCAGTTCCTGGGCGCTGTCGCGGCGGTAGAACCAGGCCGCGTTCATGCGCGGCGCCGCCCAGTAGGCGAACAGCAGGGCCGCGGCGAAGACGGGGACGGCCAGGACGCGGGCCTCACGGCGGCGCACGATGCGGAAGTGCTCCGGCTTCAGACACAGGCCGAGGACGAAGAACGGCAGGAACTGCAGGACCCGTTGGAGGTCCAGGTCGTCGCCGATCTCGGGGGACGCGGAGGCGAGCACCGCGATGGCGAGCGCGAGCGGGACGGGCCAGCGCACGATCTTCCACACCGGCGTGGTCAGGCGCCAGATGAACAGGGCGGCCAGGAACCACGTCAAATACCAGGGGTCGAGCAGGCTGACGGGGTAGGTCGGGTCGTCGTCCGCCCAGCGCTTGAACAGCGTGTACGCCGCCTCGAAGAGGACGTACGGGACGGCGATGCCCGTCACCAGGCGGCGCAGGCGTCCCGGGCTCGCGTCGAAGCTCCGGGAGAAGTAGCCGGAGATGACGATGAACGCGGGCATGTGGAAGGCGTAGACGGTGATGTAGAGCGCCGCCGCCGCGCGGCTGTCGTCACGCAGCGGCTCCCAGGCGTGTCCCATCGCCACTAGGACGATCGCCAGGTACTTGGCGTTGTCGAAGAACGAGTCACGCTTGGGGGTGGCCGCCGGTCTGACCGACGGCCGCTGAGGCGTGGGGTCCGGCGTACGCGTGCGTTCCGGGACGCGGGGCAGACGCAGTGTGTCAGTCACGGGCCCTCCCGAGGGAACCCGGGAGGGCGCACGCGCGTCTTACGTCAACTGTGGGGGTGGGGGAGGCGCTGGACATCCCCAGCACCTTCCCACTCCCCTTGTGGCCCGTTCAACCCTCGCACGTGTGACCCACCGCTCACACGTCGGCAGGGACGGCGGGGACCGGGCCGACGAGTTCGGACAGGACGTCCTCCATCGTGACGAAACCGATGACGGTGCCCTTGTCGCCGGTGACGGCGGCCAGATGGCTGTCCATGGCGCGCAGCGCGGTGAGGGTGTCGTCGAGCGGGGTGTCGATGCTGACCCGGGTCAGCGGGTGCAGCACGCCCCGGGCGAAGGGGCGGTCGCGGTCGGCGGTGCCGAGGGTGTCCTTGATGTGCAGATAGCCGAGCAGGGCGCCACCCGCGCCGGTGACCGGGAAGCGGGAGAAGCCGGCCCGCGCCGCCACCCGCTGGAGGCGGGCCGGGGTGATGGTGTCGTCGACGGTGCGCATGCGCGCGACCGGGACGAGGATCTCGCCGACCGGGCGCGTGCCCAGCTCCAGGGCGTCCCGCAGCCGTTCGCCGTCGGCGGCCGAGAGGAGGCCCGCCTGGCTCGAGTCCAGGACCATGCGGGCGAGTTGGTCGTCGGTGAAGACGGCCTCGACCTCGTCCTTCGGCTCCACCCGCAGCAGCTTCAGAAGGCCGTTGGCGAACGCGTTGACGCCGAAGACCAGGGGCCGCAGGGCACGGGTGAGCGCGACCAGGGGCGGGCCGAGGAACAGCGCGGTCGGGACGGGCGCGGCGAGCGCGATGTTCTTGGGGACCATCTCGCCGATCAGCATGTGCAGATACGTCGCCACGGTCAGGGCGATGACGAAGGCGATGGGGTGGACGAGCGCGCCGGGGATCCGGGCCGCCTCGAAGGCGGGCTCCAGCAGATGGGCGATGGCGGGTTCGGCGACGGCGCCGAGCACCAGCGAGGAGACGGTGATGCCGAGCTGGGCGGTGGCCATCATCGCGGAGATGTGCTCGATGCCCCACAGCGTGACGCGGGCCCGGCGGTTGCCCTCCTGGGCCCGGGGCTCGATCTGGCTGCGGCGCACGGAGATCAGGGCGAACTCGGCGCCCACGAAGAAGGCGTTGGTCAGCAGGGTCAGGGCGCCGATGAGGAGTTGCACGGTGGTCATCGGGCGTCCTCCATGACCTTGCGCGCGGCGGGCGCGAGGATGCGGACGCGGTCGGCGCGGTGGTGGTCGACCGCGAGGACGGTGAGCCGCCACCCGTCGACGTCCACGCCGTCCTCCTGGGCGGGGATGCGGGCGAGGCGGGTCGCGATCAGCCCCGCCAGGGTCTCGTACGGGCCGTCGGGCGCGGGCAGGCCGATGGCGTCGAGCTGGTCGATGCGGACGCCGCCGTCGGCCTCCCACGCGGCCCTGCCGTCCGGGTCGGGCGCCGCGGGCACCAGGTCGGGGACTTCCACGGGGTCGTGCTCGTCGCGGACCTCGCCCACCACCTCCTCGACGATGTCCTCGACGGTGGCGACCCCGGCGGTGCCGCCGTACTCGTCGATGACGACGGCCATGGTCCGGGTCGCCCGCAAGCGCTCCAGGAGCCGGTCGGCGGGCAGGCTGTCCGGCACCAGGAGCGGCTCGGTCGCCAGCGCGGTGACCGGGGTGCGCCGCCGCTCGTCCGGGTCGAGGGCGAGGACGTCGCGGATGTGGACGCTGCCGACGACCTCGTCGAGGCTGTCGCGGTAGACGGGGAAGCGGGACAGGCCGGTGGCGTGGGTGAGGTTCGCCGCGTCCTGCGCGGTGGCGTGGACCTCCAGGGCGCGGACGTCCACGCGCGGGGTCATCACGTTCTCGGCGGTCAGCTCGCTCAGGTGCAGGGTGCGCACGAACAGTTCGGCGGAGTCGGGCTCGATGGCGCCCTCGGCGGCCGAGTGCCGGGCCAGGGCGACGAGTTCGTCCGGGGTGCGGGCGGAGGCCAGCTCCTCGGCGGGCTCCAGGCCGACGCGGCGTACGAACCGGTTCGCGGTGTCGTTCAGATGCCGGATGAAGGGCCCGAACGCCGCGGTGAAGCCGCGCTGCGGATCGGCCACCACCTTGGCGACGGCCAGCGGGCGCGAGATCGCCCAGTTCTTCGGCACGAGCTCGCCGATGACCATCAGGACCACGGTGGACAGCACGACGCCGAGGACGGTGGCCACGGACGGGGCCGCCCCGCCGAGGCCCGCGCCCTCCAGCGGTCCGCGCAGCAGCGCCGCGAGGGACGGCTCGGCGAGCATGCCGATCACCAGGGAGGTGACGGTGATGCCGAGCTGGGCGCCGGAGAGCTGGAAGGTCAGGCTCCGTGCCGCCTTCAGGGCGCCCTGCGCGCCCCGCTCCCCGGCCGCGGCGGCCCGTTCCAGGTCACCGCGCTCGACGGTGGTCAGCGAGAACTCGGCGGCCACGAACACGGCACAGGCGAGCGTGAGGAGCAGGGCCAGGAGCAGCAGCAGGACCTCGGTCACCGTGCCACCCCCGTTCCCTCAACCTCCGGCTGCGGGCAGGGAATGGCACGGTTGGTACTGGGAGGCTCACCCATCGGGGGTCCGTGGCTCCTTCTCGTGGCTTGCGCGTGGATCAACGTCGGCGAGCGCCGGCGCGGCGCTCGCTTCCCCAGCCACTGTAAAGGAATGGCAAACCGTCCGACAGGGGCCTCTCCCCCGCCCGGAAGCGCCTTGGTTACGATCTCCGCGATGAGCGATCGGCAGCAGGGCACCGGGAGCGCGGCGGGGCGCGTCGCGCCGTTGCTCGTGCTGCGCTGCGCGGCCCTGTTCGCCGTCCTGGTGTGGATGCTCCCGGTGTGCGGCCACGCCTCGAACGCGGCGGCGCCCGTCCCGGTCGCCTCTGTCGTCGCGTCTCCGGCGGGCGGGACGACCTCTCTCGCGACTAGTACGAACGTTCTATCCGGACGCGGACACGATTGTCCGGACCGGGAGCACGGGCCCGGCGACGCGCACTGCCGCCCGGTGACCGAGGCCGCCGTCGCCACCAGCTCCCCCGCGCCGGTGCCGCCCCCGCTGTCGGCGGACGTGACCGCTGCTCCCTGGGCGGCGGAGTCCCTGGCCGCGCGCGGGGCACCGCCCGAGCCCGCCCCCACCCCCGGCATCCATCAGTTGCAGGTCCAGCGGACCTAGGAGCGGTCCCCGCACGCCCCGGCGCCCCTCGCCGCACGGCCGTGCCCGCCGTTTCCCCCTGCCGCCGCGACCATCGGCGCGCAGGCCGCCGACCAGTCGCAACGCACTGCCGCACGCCTTCGTGCGGCAGGGACAAGGACATGCCATGGGTTCCGCAGGAGCCAAGCAGAAGCGCGCCGACCGCCGCACGAAGATCGAGGAACTACGCCGCGCCGAGGCGGCACGCCAGCGCCGCAACCGCGTCGCCGCCTGGGTGTGCGGCGGTGTCGTCATCATCGGTGTGACAGCGGGCAGCTGGTACCTCGTGGACCGCTCCGCGACGCGGGACGAGCAGCGGGACAGCGCGGCGGCCGCCCCCATCAAGGGCGAGAGGTCCTTCAAGGACCTCGGCCGCAACCACGTCACCACGCCCGTCGCCTACAAGACGTCCCCGGCGGTGGGCGGTGACCACAACCCCGTCTGGATGAACTGCGACGGCGACCTGTACGACAAGGAGATCGACGAGACCAACGCGGTGCACTCCCTGGAGCACGGCGCGGTCTGGGTCACCTACAGCGACAAGGCCGCCGCCTCCGACGTGCGCGCCCTGAAGGCAAGGGTGGAGAAGACCCCGTACTCGCTGATGAGTCCGTACGCCGACCAGTCCGCGCCCCTGACCCTGTCCGCCTGGGGCAAGCAGCTGAACGTGAGGTCCGCCTCCGACCCGCGGGTGAGCGAGTTCTTCGCCACGTACGTGCAGGGCGCGCAGACCCCGGAGCCGGGTGCCGCCTGCACCGGCGGCAAGGCGGCGTGAGGCCCCCTCTCCCCCGCGACCAATCTGACGCACTCCCCGCACCAAGGAACCATGAACAAGCTCAAGCGCAACCTGATCGTCACCACCGTGATCGCGGCCGTCCTCGCCGCGGTCCTCGGCACCGCCCTGCTGGTCTCCCCCGAGGACAGCGGCGGCATGGACGTACAACCCGCCGCCGAGGCACAGCCCGTGCGCGCGGACAGCCACCGTCTGACCGACCCGAAGAAGAGCGAGCTGACCGTCGTCGAGTTCCTCGACTTCGAGTGCGAGGGGTGCGGCGCGATGTACCCGGTCGTGGAGAGGCTCCGCGAGGAGTACGGCGACCGGGTCACCTTCGTCGCCCGTTACTTCCCCATGCCCGGTCACCGCAACGGCGAGCTCGCCGCCCGCGCCGCCGAGGCCGCCGCGCGGCAGGGCAAGTTCGAGGAGATGTACACCAAGCTCTTCACCACGCAGCAGGAGTGGGGCGAGTCGCAGGACTGGAAGGAGGACGTCTTCCGCGGCTATGCCAGGCAACTCGGCCTCGACCTGGGCGCGTTCGACGCGGCGCTCGCCGACCCGGACACGGCGGGGCGGGTCCAGGCCGACCAGCGCGACGGGCTCGGGCTCGGCGCGCGCGGCACCCCGACGTTCGTCGTCGACGGCGCGGTGATCCCCACGCCCGCCTCCTACGCGGACTTCAAGGCCCTCATCGAGGAGCGGCTCACCGACTGAGCGGCCCGGTAGATTGATCGCATGTCTTCCGTACTCGTGGTCGGCTACGACCCCCAGGCGATTCCCGGCGTCGACGCAGAAGCCGTACACGCGGTGCTCGACGCGCAGCTGAAGCGGTTCGCCGAGCTGGACATCGAGGCGGCCATGACGGTGGTCGTGTACGACGAGTCGGCCGAGCCCACCCTGGTGGAGTCGCTGACCGAGCGTCCGTGGGACGTCGTGGTCGTCGGCGGCGGGATCCGCAAGACCGAGCAGCTGCTTCCGCTCTTCGAGCAGATCGTGAACCTGACCCGGCGCCACGCACCGCAGGCCGCCCTCGCGTTCAACAGCAACGGCGGAGACACGGTCGAGGCGGCGCGGCGCTGGCTCTGGTGAGCGCCCACCGGGCGGGCCGCCAGGTCCTGTACGCACGGACCCGGGCGGGCGAGACGCTGGTGGCGGCGGCAGGGGCGGGTTAGGAGCCGCCGCCCGGGATCGTCGGTTCGGTGGGGTGGTCGTCTAGCCGCAGAGCTCCGCGAAGCGCTCGGTGCTGATGTTGCCGCCGGAGATGAGGACGCCGACGCGCGGCGGGACCTGGGGGAGGCGGCCCGCCAGGAGGGCCGCGATGCCGGTCGCCCCGCTGGGCTCGATGACGATCTTCAGGCGCTCGAAGGCGAACCGCATCGCGTCGCGGATCTCGTCGTCGGAGACGAGCACGATCTCGTCCACCAGGCGCTGGTTGATGGGGAAGGTCAGCTCGCCGGGGGTCTCGATGGCCTGGCCGTCGGCGATGGTGCGCGGGACCGGGACGGAGACGCGGTGTCCGGCTTCGAGGGACCGCTTGGTGTCGTCGCCCGCCTCCGGCTCCACTCCGATCACGCGGATCCGCGCGTTCAGGCCCTTCGCGGCCGTGGCGCTGCCCGCGATCAGACCGCCGCCGCCCACCGGGCTGACCAGGGCGTCCAACGCACCGACCTCCTCGATGAGTTCGAGGGCGGTGGTGCCCTGGCCCGCGATGACGTCCGGGTGGTCGTACGGCGGGACCAGGGTGAGGTCGCGCTCCTCGGCCAGCTGCCTGCCGATGGCGGTGCGGTCGCCGGAGTAGCGGTCGTACGTGACGATCTCGGCGCCGTACCCCTCGGCGGCCCGGCGCTTGGAGAGCGGGGTGTCCTCCGGCATGAGGATCACCGCGGTGCTGCCCCGCTCGCGGGCCGCGAGGGCGATGGCCTGGGCGTGGTTTCCGGAGGAGAACGAGGCGATGCCCTTGGCCAGTTGCTCGGGCGTGAGCCGGGCCACCGCGTTGTAGGCGCCGCGGAACTTGAAGGCGCCGATCCGCTGGAAGTTCTCGCACTTGAGGAAGACCTCGGCGCCCACGCGGGCGTCCAGGGTGCGGGAGCGGAGGACGGGCGTGCGGTGGGCGACGCCCTTGAGCCGGGCGGCGGCGTCGCGCACGTCGTCGAGGGTGACCAGGGGGGTGCTCGTCATGCGGGTGCTCCTGGTGAGGTGTCGGGCCCGGGCGACGAGGCGCCCTGGGCGCGGGACTTGGCGAGATAGCTGTAGGCGGAGGCGCGGGAGATGCCGAGGCGGGCGGCGACCCGCGGGACCGCGCCCCGCACGGCGAAGACGCCGTGCTCGTCGAGGCCGCGGAAGAGCTCCACGCGCGCGTCGCGGCCGAGCTCGCTCCACGGGCGGCTCAGCTGGAGCTGGTGGCTGTCGACGATGGAGCTGACGACGGAGCCGACGTCGTCGCCGAACGTCGTGGTCGGCACCTCCGACCGGGGGGTCACGCCCGCGAGTTCGCCGATGAGGGCGCTCGCCTGCTGCACCGCGGTGATGTCGAGGTTGACGCACAGCGCGCCGAACACCGAGCCGCCGCTGTCGCGCAGCAGCATCGTGGACGACTTGACCAGCTTGCCGTCCCGGGTGCGGGTCAGATAGTTCAGCTCGTCGGCCGCGTCGTCGCCGCGGGCCAGCATGCCCATGCCGATCTCGCTCATCGAGCCGCCGACGCTGCGGCCCGTGACGGCTCCGGCGATCGCCACGACGGACCTCTCCGGCCGCCGGTAGTCGTGGACGACCGCTTCGCACAGGGAGCCGAAGGTGGCGACGAGCCCCTCGACCACCGGCGCGAGGGCGGCGATGATCGCGTCGCGCTCGGCGTTCCGTACGTCGTCGGCGCTCTCGGCGCTCATGTGGTGGCCCTCCCCTGCCGCAACAGCTCTGGACTAAAAGTACACCGCTTGGACAGAAAGTCCAGAGCTGTCGGCGGGCTACGCCGCGGGCGCCACCGCCTCCAGGTCGGCCACGCTGCCCGACATCACCGCGGGGATGTGGCGCGTGAGGTGCTCCAACGGCCAGTCCCACCAGGCCAGTTCGAGCAGCCGGGCGATGTCGTCGTCATCGAAGCGGCGGCGCAGCAGCCGGGCCGGGTTGCCGCCCACGATGCCGTAGTCGGGGACGTCGTCGACGACGACGGAGCCGGACGCGACGACCGCGCCGTGGCCGATGCGGACGCCCGGCATCACCAGGGACCGATAGCCGAGCCACACGTCGTGGCCGACGACGGTGTCCCCGCGGCCGGGAAGCCCCGCGATGAGGCCGACGTGGTCGGCCCAGGAGCCGCCCATGATCGGGAAGGGGAACGTGGACGGGCCGTCCATGCGGTGGTTGGCGCCGTTCATGATGAACCGCACGCCCTCGCCGAGGGCGCAGAACTTCCCGATGACGAGCTTCTCGGGCCCGTAGTGGTAGAGCACGTTGCGGGTCTCGAAGGCGGTCGCGTCGTCGGGGTCGTCGTAGTAGGAGAACTCGCCCACCTCGATCAGGGGCGAGGTGACCAGCGGCTTCAGGAGCACCACGCGGGGCTGCCCCGGCACCGGGTGCAGGACGGTGGGGTCGGCGGGAACGAGTG
This sequence comes from Streptomyces sp. NPDC053474, assembly GCF_044544845.1. Classification (NCBI taxonomy): domain Bacteria; kingdom Bacillati; phylum Actinomycetota; class Actinomycetes; order Kitasatosporales; family Streptomycetaceae; genus Streptomyces; species Streptomyces sp. NPDC053474. The sequence goes on along the minus strand of NZ_JBITXV010000011.1, from coordinate 356,452 downwards.
GCATGGTGGCGCCCTTCCGGTGTGCGGCCAGGTCTCGGGCGCGGGTTGCGCCCGCTGCATGATCCCTGGACCGACCGGTCCGCGGCACGCGGTTTACGCGCCGTGGGGAGCACCCGCCGAGGACGCGAGAGTGAACGCGCCCGGGCCCCCGGCGCGTCCACTGGGGGACGCGCCGGGGGCCCGGACCAGGTGCGCGAAGGGGCGCCGAACGGGGCTATCGCACCGTCACGGTGAAGACGGGCGACAGGGTGGCGCCGCTCTTGGTGCGCAGCTCGTTCTTGCCCTTGAGGCCGAGCTTGACGCGCAGGGAGTACGCGCCGGACTTGTTGACGGTGGTGGACGCGGGCAGCGTCTTCCAGGTGCCGTGCTGCTTCTGCTGGAGGTCGACCTTGGCGCCCGCCTTGATGCCGGTGGCCTTGCCGTTGACGCGCAGCTCCTGCCAGGCCTTCACGGAGGTCGCGGTCGGCTTGGCGGTCAGGGCGGCCTTCACCTTGGCGGTGGGGCTGGTCTTCTGGGTGCCGAGGCTCTTGCCGGTCTTGACGTCCCAGATGGCGTACGGGGTGCCGCCGCCCTGCGTCTTGCTGTACAGGCGCTTGCCGTCGGCGCTCAGGTGCAGGTAGATGCCGTCCTCGACGGTCTGGCCCGGCTTGAGGGCCTTGCCGTTGTAGTACGGCTTGCCGCCCTTGACGGTGAGGGTGACACCGGCGCCGATGTCGATCTTCACGGGCTTGGCGGCGGCGGTCCGCACCGCGGCGGGCCGCTCGGGGGCGGGGGTGCTCGCCAGCGCGGCCGCGGCCGGGGCCAGGAGGGCCGTACCGGCGAGAACCGAGACGGTGGCGGTGCGGAGGGCGCTGCGGCGGTGAGTGGTGGTGCGCATAACGACGGTGTTCCCCTTCACGGTCATGGGTCTGTTCGCGTGCACGGCACGGCTGCGCCCTCGGGCGGCGCCGCGCGGTGCGGTCCCGTTTCATCCCCGCCGTCCGTGCTGTCCTTGCTGTCCGGCGGGTACGGAATAAACCTAGTTCACCCGCCATTACGGCTATCCGAAGATCGTGTAACGGCGCCCCATAGATCACTTCACGGCATGGCGTCGGCCCGCTCCCGCACCGCCGGGGCCGCCCTCAGCCGTCGAGCCGCACCCCCTGCTTCCTCGCGTAGCCACTCCTCCCCTTGGTGTGCCACCACTCGGAGACGTCGATCCGCAGTGACTGCGCTATCCACGCCACCAGGCCCTCGGGCGGGCTTCCGTTGAAGACGTTGATGTCGCTGTTGTCGCGCTCGGAGCGGACCGACCAGCGGCCGTCGGGGGCGACGACGTCCAGGTACACGTCGAACTTCCGCCCGCTCACGACGACTTCGAGGTCCGTGACCTCCAGGACGGCGCGTCCGCCCTCGTCCCACTTCCCCACGACCAACGGGGCCAGCAGGTCCCGCACTTCCTCCGGAGTCAGCATCCGTCCAGGGTCCCGCACCGCCGTGGACCGCGAGCCCCGGGATACTGCTATCGTCCACCTCGGATCGAGGTACCTCGATTCGAGTTACTGAGTCATGACGAGCTATGGAGGTGCGATGGTGTTCACCGAGGAGTGGGTGACGGCGCGGGCCAAGGACGGCTACGAGCGCGGGCGGGCGTCCTTTGCGATCCGCCCCGAGCGCTCGGCGCTCCTTGTCATCGACATGCAGGACGAGTTCGTGCGCCCCGGCTTCAGCCCGTACTGGGTGCCCGCCGCCACGCGGATGGCGCCCCGGCTGCGCGGCCTGGTGGAGCGCTGCCGCGCGGCGGACGTGCCCGTCGTCTGGACCGTCTTCGACGACACGCACCTGGGCCTGGACCGCCCGCACGCGCTGCGGTACCTGCCGCACGGCGACACCGGGTGGACCAGGCCGGGGCCCGCGCGGGTGTGGCACGAGATGGGCGCCCGCGAGGACGAGGTCGTCATCCGCAAGCCGTCGTACGGCGCGTTCTACGACACCCCGCTGGACACGATCCTGCGCAACCTCGGCCGGGACACGGTCGTCGTGACCGGGACCCTCACCAACTACTGCTGCGGCACCACGGCCCGGCAGGCGTACGAGCGCGGCTACCGCGTGGTGTTCGGCGCGGACGTCACCGCGACCGACGACGAGAGCCGCCAGGAGCCGGAACTCGCCGTGCTGCGCAAGGGGTTCGCGCGGGTCCTCGACGCGGCGGAGATCGGCGCGCGGCTGACCGGAACCGCCGCGTGACGGCCCACCGCCCCAGGCCCACCGCCCCAGGCCCACCGCCCCAGGCCCACTGCCCCAGGCGCACCGCCCCCAGGCCACCGCCCCGCGGCCCTCCGTCTCGCCGCGTCCACGCACCCGCAACACCGCGGCAACACCCCCGCAGAGTTGGCCGCCTAGCGTCGCCTGACGTGAGCACGGACACGCGGAACACCTCGGCCCCGCCCGCCCCCACGCCCGGCGAGGGCGGCCTGGGGAAGGGGCTCCAGCGGCGGCACATGAACCTGATCGCGCTGGGCGGGGTGATCGGCGCCGGGCTCTTCGTGGGCAGCGGCGTGGTCGTAAGGCAGACCGGGCCCGCGGCCGTCGTCTCCTTCCTGGCCGCCGGGGTCCTGACCGTGCTCATCATGCGGATGCTCGCGGAGATGACGGTGGCGCGGCCCGCACTCGGCTCCTTCTACGCCCATGTGCGCGAGACGCTGGGCGCCCGGGCCGGGTTCGCCGTCGGCTGGCTGTACTGGTACTTCTTCGTGATCGTGGTCGCCGTGGAGGCGGTGGCCGGGGGGCGGATCGTCCGGCTGTGGCTGCCCGACGCGCCGCTGTGGGCCGTCAGCCTCGTCCTGATGGCCCTGCTCACGGCGACCAACATGGTCTCCGCGCGCTCCTTCGGCGAGTTCGAGTACTGGTTCTCGTCCGTGAAGGTGCTCGCCATCGTCGTGTTCCTGTTCCTGGGCGCGCTGTACGTCCTCGGGCTCTGGCCCGAGGCGTCCGGCGGCCTCGGCCACCTCACCGCGCACGGCGGCTTCGCGCCCGAGGGCGTGGGGGCGGTGCTCGCCGCCGTCGTGCCGTGCGTCGGCTTCTTCACCGGCGCGGAGATCGTGACCATCGCGGCGGCGGAGTCCACCGAGCCCGAGCGCGCCGTCGCCGCGGCGATCCGGTCGATCGTGCTGCGGGTCGTCGCGTTCTACGTCCTGTCCATCCTCGTGGTCGTCGCGGTGGTCCCCTGGACCGACGACGCCGTCGAGGTCAGCCCGTACGCGGCGGTCCTGGAGCGCCTGGACGTGCCCGCGGCGGCGACCGTCATGAACGCGGTCGTCCTCGTGGCGGTCCTGTCCTGCCTCAACTCCGCGCTCTACACCTCGTCCCGGATGCTCTTCGCGCTCACCCGCGGCGGTGACGCGCCGCGCGGCTTCACCAAGCTCAGCCGGGGCGGCGTGCCCCGCCGCGCGATCCTCGCGGGCACGTCCGTCGGCTACGCCTCGGTCATCGCGGCGTGGATCTCCCCCGACGTCGTCTTCCAGTTCCTCATCGACTCGTACGGGGCCATCGCGCTCTTCGTCTACCTGGCGATCGCCGTCGCCCAGCTGCGCATGCGCCGCACCCTGGAACGCGAGTCTCCCGACCGGCTCACCCTGCGCATGTGGGGCTTCCCCTGGCTGAGCCGCCTCACGATCGCCGCCATGGGCGCGGTCATCCTCGCGATGGCCTTCCTGCCCGACAGCCGGACGCAGTTCTGGCTGAGCCTGCTGACGGTGGCGATCGTGCTCGGCGCGTACGAGGTGAGGCGGCGACGCGGGCAGCCGCGCACCCCTGGGCCGTAGGTCCGCTGTCGGGGCCTGTAGGCGCGCTGTCGGCGGCCCGTCGGCGGAGTCCGGCACCGTGCGGGGACGGCCGCCCGGAGATCACCGGCGACCCCGACCCCGAGGAGCCCGCATGCCCACGCACGTCACGATCATCGGCGCCGGACTCGGCGGACTCACCCTGGCCCGCGTCCTGCACCTGCACGGCATCCCGGCCACCGTCCACGAGGCGGAGCCCTCCCCCGCCGCCCGCGCCCAGGGCGGACTGCTCGACATCCACGACTACAACGGCCAGCTCGCCCTCGCCGCCGCCGACTTGATGGAGGAGTTCCAGGGCATCGTCCTGGAGGGCCGCCAGGCCATGCGGATCCTCAGCCCCGACGGGACCCTCCAGGGCGAGGTCGGCGACGACGGCACGGGCGGCCGCCCCGAGGTGCAGCGCGGCGAGCTGCGGCAGGTCCTGCTCGACTCGCTCCCGGCGGGCACCGTCCGGTGGGGGCACAAGGTCAGCGGCGTCCGCGCCCTCGGCGCGGGGCGCCACGAGGTGACGTTCGCCGACGGCTCCATCCTCGTCACGAACCTGCTGGTCGGCGCGGACGGCGCGTGGTCACGGGTGCGGCCGCTGCTCACCGCGGCCACCCCCGCGTACACCGGCAAGTCGGTGGTCGAGACCTATCTCTTCGACGCCGACCACCGCCACCCCGCCACCGCGAAGGCGGTCGGCGGCGGATCGATGATCGCGCCCGCGCCGGGCAGGGAGATCTTCGCGCACCGGGAGCGGGGCGGCACGCTCCACGCCTACATGGGCCTCTCCGAGCCGCAGGAGTGGTTCGCCGCCATCGACTTCGGCGACGCCGCCGGGGCCGCCGCGCGGATCGCGCGGGAGTTCGACGGCTGGGCCCCTGAGCTCACCGCGCTCATCACCGCCAGCGATGTCGCGCCGGTCCTGCGCCCCCTCCACGCCCTGCCGCACGGGCACCGCTGGGACCGGGTGCCCGGGGTGACCCTGCTCGGCGACGCCGCCCACCTCGCGGCCCCCAACGGCGAGGGCGCCAACCGGGCCATGCTCGACGGCGCCGAACTCGCCCGGGCCATCGCCGCGCACCCCGACGACATCGAGGCCGCGCTCAGCGCGTACGAACCGGCCATGTTCACCCGAAGCACCGAGCCCACCCCCCTTGACGGCATGGAGGACCAGGAGATCGACTTCGAGAACGGAGCGGGCCAGGCCATGCTCGAACTGATCACCGGACACCGGAGCTGAGTTGACGGAGCGGCAGGGCCTCACGCGGATGACCGACGCGGCGCGCATCCACTGGCGGGCGCTGGACGACGGGGCCGGGCAGGCGCTGGGTGACCAGGCCCGGCAGGCGCTGGACGACCCGGCCCGGCGGCCACCCGTCGTCCTGCTGCACGGCGGCCCCGGCCTGCCCGACTACCTGGGCCCCGTCGCCGCGTCGATCGCGGACCTCGCCCCCGTCTACCGCTACGACCAGCGCGGTACGGGCCGGTCCCCGTGGCAGGGCCGCCACACGCTCGCCCGGCACGTCGCCGACCTCGCCGAACTCCTCGACGCCTGGTCCGCGCCGTCAGCGGTGCTCATCGGCCACTCCTACGGCGCCGACCTCGCCAGCCGGTTCTGTCTGGCCCACCCGGGGCGGGTGGCCGCGATGCTGCTGATGTGCGGGCCGTTCGTCGGCGACTGGCGTACGGACTACCGCGCGGCGCGCGCCCACCGCATGACCCCGGCCCAGCGGGAGCGGCTCTCCGTACTCCAGCAGGAGCCGCACCGCACGGAGGCCCAGGAGGTCGAGCTGCTCACGCTCTCCTGGTTCACCGACCACGCCGATCCCGAACGCGGTTGGCCCTGGGCCGCGCACAGTGCCCGGCTGCGCCGCCCCGTCAACTGGGCCATGAACCGCGAACTCGGCGAGGCGGGCCGCGCGGATCCGCTCGACCTCCACCTCGACACCCTCCGCGCCCGCCTCCCCACCCGGACCGAGCTCCTCGGAGGCACCGAAGACCCCCGCCCCTTGTCGGCCCTCGCGTCCCTGGCGCACCGATTGGATGTGCCGCTGACTCGAATCGCTGATGCGGGTCACGAGCCTTGGCTGGAGCGACCGGAGGCGGTGCGGGGAGTGCTTCGCGGGTTCGTACGGGGACGGGGGTAGCGGGTCACCGCGCCGGGCGAGGGTCCGCGGGCGTCCCGCGAACGCAGGTTCCGCCGTGGGCGGGCCCGGCCGCTTGACACCTCAAACATGGGATGTTCCCATGTTTGAGCGTTCAGAGAAGACGTACGTCCACGAAACCGTTCGGCAGAGAGGCCCCGACCGATGCCGCTGCGCACCACCGCACGGACCAACCTCGTCGATCTCGTCATCGCTCAGATGGAGAGCCTCATCGCCGACGGCGAGTGGCCGGTCGGGGCGAAGATCCCGGCCGAGCCGCAGCTCGTCGAGCAGCTTTCCGTCGGGCGCAACACCGTGCGGGAGGCCGTCCGCGCCCTGGTGCACACCGGGATGCTCGAACCCCGCCAGGGCGACGGCACCTATGTGCGCGCGAGCAGCGACCTCGGCGCGGCCGTGCAGCGGCGGCTGCGCAGGGCGGGCGTCCTGGAGGCGTACGAGGTGCGGGCGTCCCTGGAGCGGGACGCCGCCCGGTACGCGGCCGAGCGCCGCACTCCGGAGGACCTCGACGCGCTGCGGACGGCCCTCGCCGAGCGCGGCCGGGCCTGGGAGGCCGGGGACATCGACGCGTTCATCGACGCGGACATGACCTTCCACCGCGCGGTGGCCGCCGCCGCCCACAACAGCGTCCTCGCCGATCTGTACGGGCACCTCAGTGACGGGATGCGCTCCACCCTCCAGTCGGTGGTCGGCGCCCCGGTCCCCGACTCCGTACGCCACCAGATCGGCGCCCACCAGGCGATCCTCGACGCCATCGAGGCGCGAGACCCCGCCGCGGCCGAGTCCGCCGTGCTCGCCCATCTCGCCGAGGGCATGGCCGCGCTGCGCGAGCAGCCGCTGGACGACCACGGCGGCGACGGCCGCGGCAGCGACGGCACCGGCACGAACGGCACCGGCGGCGCGCACCCGGACGCCGCCGCCCCCACCCACTGACACCCCACCCTCAGGAGACACGGCATGCGCAGGGAAGCGCCCGCCGCCACGGCCACCGTGGCGCGGGACGACGACACCACCGGCACGGCCCCCGGCCAGGCGCCGCCGGGCCCGCCCGGCGTCACCGGGCGCCGCGCGCTGTACCTCGGCCTCGGCGTCGTCCTGCTCGCCCTGAACCTGCGCCCCGCGCTCGTCGCCGTCTCCCCCCTCGCGGACGTCATCCGCGACGACAGCGGCATGTCGGCCACGGCCACCAGCCTGCTCACGGCGCTGCCCCTGCTGTGCTTCGGGCTGCTCGCGCCGGTCGCGCCCGGCCTCGGCCGCCGCTTCGGCATGGAGCGCTCGCTGCTCGGCACCATGGCGCTGATCTGCGCGGGCACCGCGCTGCGGATGGTGGACTCGGTGCTCGCCCTGTTCGCGGGCACGGTCGTCATCGGCGCGGGCATCGCCGTCGCCAACGTGCTCCTGCCCGGCCTGATCAAGCGGGACTTCCCGGGGCGCGCGGGCCTGATGACGGGCCTGTACTCGATGTCGCTGTTCGGCGGCGCCGCGCTCGCGGCCGGGGTCACCCTGCCGGTGCGGGACGCCTCGGGCATGGACTGGCGGACCACGCTGGCGTGTTGGGGCGCGCTCGCGCTGCTCGCCCTGGTGGTGTGGCTGCCGCAGGCGCGCTCGCGCACCCGCGTCGCCGCGGCGGCGGCCCGGCAGGCGGCGCACCCGGTGCGCGGCCTGTGGCGCTCGCCCCTGGCCTGGCAGGTCACCGCGTACATGGGGCTGCAGTCGCTGAACTACTACGCCGCCGCTGCCTGGCTGCCGACGCTGCTCCAGGACTCCGGGATGAGCGCGGGCGACGCCGGGTGGATGCTGTCGTTCTCGGCGCTGCTCGGCATCACGGGCTCGTTCGTGACCCCGGTGATCGTCGGCAGGCGGCTGAGCTCCGCGCTGCTCTCGACGCTCGGCGCGCTCCTGTGCGCGGCCGGATACGCCGGGCTGCTCACCGCCCCGGTCGGCGGCGCCTATGTGTGGATGAGCCTGCTCGGGCTCGGCCAGGGCGCGGCGATCAGCCTCGCGCTGCTCTTCATCGTGCAGCGGGCGCCGGACGCCCGGCACGTGGCGCAGCTGTCCAGCATGGCGCAGTGCTTCGGCTACGTCCTCGCCGCCACCGGCCCCGCCATCCTGGGCGCCGTCCACGACGCGTCCCACGACTGGACGATCCCGGTGGTGGTGCTCCTGGTGCTGCTGGTCCCGCAGGTCGTGGTGGGCCTGGGCGCGGCCCGCGAACGGCACGTGCGCGGGACGGCGTAGCCGCCTCGCGGCGAACAGCCCTGTGGGGCGGGCCGGGCGGCCCGCCCCACAGGGCTTCACCTCAACCTCCGTGAGCGTCAGGGAATCTGCTTGGTCACTTCCAGGTCGGCCGTCGGCTTGGTGACCGTGCCTCCGGGCGGGCCCGTGGTGCTGGAGTTGTTGTCGCTGACCGGGTCCTTGGTCGCCGACGACACGGTGGCCGTGTTGGCGAGGTCGTCGCCGTCACCGGTGTAGGTGGCGGCGAGCTTCACCTTGAACACCCAGCTGACCGAGGCCCCGGGGGCCAGGGTCGCGAGGGGGCCGCAGGTGACCGTGCGGCCCGCGGTGCACGGGTCGTCCGAGGAGACGAAGCTCAGCGCCGTGGGCAGGACGTCGGACACCTGGACCTGTTCGGCCTGGGACGGGCCCTTGTTGGTGACCGTCAGCGTGTAGTCGAAGGTCTCGCCGGGGGCGACCGGCTTGTCCGTGGCGGGCTTCTTCACGATCGCGAGGTCGGCGGCGGGCGCCGCGATCCCGCCGTCCGGCGGACCCGCGGTGTCGGTGTCGTTGTCGCTGCTCGGGTCGATGTTGTCGGCGGTGACGTGGGCGGTGTTCCTGATGTCGCTGCCGTCGCCGTGGTAGGCGGGGTCCACCTTCACCGTCAGCGTGTACTCCACGGTCTCGCCGACCTTGAGCGGGGTCGTCCGTCGGCAGTTCACGACCTGCCCGGAGACCGTGCATCCCGCGGGCGAGGAGGAGACGTACGACAGGCCCGTGGGCAGGGCGTCGGTGAGCTTGACGTTGTACGCGTCCGCCGACGGGCCGTTGTTGGTGACGGTGATCTTGTAGTCGAAGGTCTCGCCGGGGCGCGGCGCGGTGTCGCCGACGGCGGTCTTGGTCACGGCCAGGTCGGCCGTGGGCTTGTTGACCTTGCTGCCCGGCACCCCGGCCTCCGCGCTGTTGTTGCCCGGGACGGGGTCCGTCGTGTCGGAGGAGACGGTCGCGGTGTTGCGGATGTCACTGCCGTCGCCGGTGTACTCGGTGTCGAGCCGGACGGTGAACTTCCACGTCTTCGACGCGCCCGGTTCCAGGGCGGCCTGCGGCCCGCAGGTGACGGTCTGGCCGGAGGCGGTGCAGCCGTCCGCCGACCCCACGAAGGCCAGGCGCGCGGGCAGGGTGTCCACCGCCTTCGCGTTCAGGGCCCGGGAGGGGCCGTCGTTGGTGACGGTCACGGCGTACTCGAAGGTCTCGCCCGGTGCGATGGGCGTGCTGGTCGTGGGCTCCTTGCCCGCCCAGAGGTCGGCCTGGGGCTCGGTGACGCCGCCCGGGGGAAGGACCGCCGTGCTGGTGTTGTTGCTGAGGTCGGGGTCCTTGGAGTCGGACGTCGACGTGGCGGTGTTGTGCAGGTCGGAGCCGTCCCCCTGGTAGGCGGCGCTCAGCTTGACCTTGAACGTCCACTTCACGGAGGCGCCGGGGGTGAGCTTGGCGTGTGGGCCGCACGTCACGGTCTGTCCGGACGCCGTGCAGGGGTCGGCCGACGACACGAACGAGACGCCGTCGGGCAGCGTGTCGGTGGCGCGCACGTTACGGGCGTCCGAGAGGCCCGCGTTGGAGGCCTCGATCTCGTACTCGTACTCCTGGCCGGGCACGATCGGCCCGTCGCCGAGGGCCGTCTTCACGGTCGACACGTCCGACTCGGGCGTGAACGGGCCCGGCGGGATGACGGGGTCCGGCTTGTTGTTGTCCGGGTCGGGGTCGGTGGAGTCCGAGGTGCCCGACGCGCTGTTGCCGAGGTCCGAGCCGTCGCCCTGGTAGGACGAGCTCAGCCGGGCCAGGAACGTCCACTTCTTGGTCTGGCCCACGCCGAGCTGCGGCTCGGGGCCGCAGGTCACCGTGCGGCCGCTGGCCGAACAGCCGTCGGCGGACGACACGAACGACATGCCCTCGGGCAGCGTGTCCGAGGCCGTCACGTTGCGGGCCACGGACGGCCCGTTGTTCTTCGCCGTCAGCGTGTACGTGATCAGTCCGCCGGGCGGGGTGTCCGCCCGGCCCGCCGCGGGCAGGGCGCGGCTCAGGTGCGTGGTCACCCTCGCCCCGGAGCCGGACGGCGCGGCCGCCCGGGCCGGGTCCTGTCCGGACCACTGCGGCAGCACGCAGATCAGCGCGGCGACCGCGGCGCCCACGAGGGCGCGTCGGCGATGTCGTGTCGTACTCATCTCACATCGGTTCCGTTCGTGCTCCGGTCACGTACACCGCTGTACGGACGCGCGAGGGGAGGGGGCCCGCCACCGCGGCGGGACCCGTCAAGCGGGGGTGTTCTCGGCCTTCTTGCCGAACTCGAGGTCGGCGGTCGGCGGCTTGACCCGCCCGCCGGGCACGGTGGCGCTGCCGCTGTTGTTGCCGGTGTCGGGGTCGGCGGTGTCGGCGTCCGCCGTCGCGATGTTGAGGACGTCCGTGCCGTCGCCGCTGTACTCCGCGCTCAGCCGTACCCGGAACGTCCACGACGTGGAGGCTCCCGGCGCCAGGGTCGCGACCGGTCCGCAGGTGACCGTGCGGCCCGCGAGCGTGCAGGCGTCGGCGGACGACACGAAGGTGAGCGAGGTCGGCAGGAGGTCGGTGACCCGCACGGCGCGCGCGACGGACGGGCCCTTGTTGGTGACCGTCACCGTGTACGCGTACTCCTCGCCGGGCGCCACGCTCGCGCTGGTCGTCGTGCGCTTGACGGTCGCGAGGTCGGCGGCGGGCGCCCGCACCCCGCCCGGGGGCGGGGCGGCGGTGCTGGTGTTGTTGGTGAGGTCGGGGTCGGTGACGTCGTGCGTGACCTTCGCGGTGTTGCCGAGGTCGGAGCCGTCGCCCTGGTACGCGGCGTCGAGCTTGACGCGGAACGTCCAGGACACCGACGCGCTCGCGGCCAGCCTGGCCGTGGTGGGGCAGGTGACGGTCTGCCCGGACGCCGTACAGCCGTCTGTGGAGGACACGAAGGTCAGGCCGGTCGGCAGGGTGTCGGTGACCTTCACGGTGGTGGTGTCGGAGGGGCCGTTGTCACGGACCGTGATCCGGTACTCGAACTCCTCGCCGGGGCGCACCGGGCCCTGCCCCACCCCCGCCTTGCTGACGGCCGCGTCGGCGCGCGCGGTCACGGTGGTGGAGGCGGTGGCGGAGTTGTCGTCGGGGTTGGTGTCGGTCCGGTCGCCCGGGGCGATGACCGTCGCGGTGTTGGTCAGGGTGGTCGCCTGCGCGGGGGCGGTGCCGGTGACGGTGTACGTCACGGTGCCGCCGCGGGCCAGGTCGGCGGTGGTGTCGAGGGGGCCGCTGCCCGACGCCGCGCCGCACGCGCTGCCGGAACTCGCGGCGCACGTCCAGGTCACGTCCGTGAGGCCGGGGGCCGCGTCCTTGACGGCCGCGCCGGTGACCGCGTTGGCGTCGCTGTTGGTGACCTTCACCGTGTACGTGACCGGTCTGCTCCCGGCCGCGACGGTGGCGGGCTTGCCGGTCTTGGTGACGCTGAGGTCCGTCGGGACGTTGATCTTGAGGTCGCCGATCTCGTGGTTGTTCGTGGCACCGCCGGTGCCCGCCGAGAAGCCGACGCGCAGGGTGGACGGCAGCGACGGCTGGCCGGTGATGGTCGACACGTCGTAGTCGCTGATGAGCTTGGTGAACGCGGTGCCCGGTCCGGAGTCGGACCAGACCGACACCAACGGCTTGCCGTTCGTCGGCTGCACCGTGATGCGCACGGTGCGGAAGTTGGTGCGGCTGCCCGTCTCGACGGTGCCGCCGGGGCCGCTGGCGGAGGTGCCGTAGCGATAGCCGGACGTGCCGTTGCCGCCGCCGCGCAGCACGATCTTGTTGGGCTGGGTGCCGGGGCCGCTCGCCCCGGTCGAGCTGGCGGAGAAGTTGCCGAACTCGTCGATGCCGACGCCCAGGAACGCGCCGGGCACGCCGCTGCTCGTGCAGCGCGTCGCGAAACCGGCGCAGGCGTAGCCGAGGGCGCCGCCGGTGGCACCGGTCCCGGTCGCCGCGGAGCCGTCTGCGAGGAAGAACGCCAGGCCGTCGCCCCGCTTGCCGTCGAAGGTGCTGCCGCCGTAGGTGGCGTACGTGAACTCCGCGACGATGCCGAGGCTCGTGGGGAAGGAGTCCTTCATCTGCCACGACCCCGCCCTGGTCGTCTGGGCCGGGGTCAGCCGCAGCCAGCCGCCCGAGTAGGAGGCGCTGCCCGTGGCGGTGCCCAGGTCGTTGCCGTTGTCGAAGCCCTCGTGGACCGGGAAGGCCAGCTCGGCTCGCGCGTGCGAGGCCGCCGTGGCGGGGAGCAGCCCGCCCACCAGGGCGCCGAGCGCGAACAGCAGGGTGGCGAGCCGTCGGGGGCCCGCGAGGTGCCGGGAGGTCGTCATCGCCGCGGCCCCTGCCCCGCCTCGCGGCGTCGCACGGCCGCCACCAGGAGGCCGCCGCAGGTCACGGCCGCGCCCGCGACCCAGCCGAGCCAGGCGGGCACGTCACCGCCGGTGTCCGGCAGTTCGCCGTGGTCGCCGGTCTTGACGTACACCGTGTACGGCGGGTTCTGGTTGTCGCTCGGGTCCGGGTCCTTCGTCGTGGAGGTGACCGAGGCGACGTTCTCGATCCTGCCGAAGTGGCGGGTCTGCGCCGTCGCCACGCGGACGGTGAGCGCGTACGAGACCGAGGTGCCCGACGCGAGACGGTCGGGGCCCGGGCAGACGATCAGGCGCCCGCCGTCGTCCGGGGCGCAGCCGTCCGGGGAGCCGACGAAGCGCAGGCCCTTGGGCAGCGGGTCGGTCACCCGCAGTCCGCGCGCGGTGCCGGGGCCGTTGTTGTGCACGGTGATGCGGTACGTGAAGGTCTCGCCGGGCCGGACCCAGTCCCGGCCGCCGGGCAACACGGCCGTCTTGGTGAGCGAGAGGTCGGCGCGGCCCCAGTCCGGCGGGACGGGCAGGCCGGTCACGGACGTCGTGTTGTTGCTCGCGTCGGGGTCGCGGGTCTGCGAGGACACCGAGGCCAGGTTCACGATGTCGCGGCCGTCGCCCTCGTAGTCGTCGGCGAGGCGTACGGTCACGATCCAGGTGTGGGACGCGCCCACGGCGAGCTGCGGCAGCGGGCCGCAGGTGACGGTCCGTCCGCTCGCGGCGCAGCCGTCCGCCGACGACACGAAGACGAGGGACGCCGGAAGCCGGTCCTGGACGGTGACGCCGACGGCCTGCGACGGGCCGTGGTTGACGGCGGTGATGCGGTAGTCGTAGACCCCGTCGGGCCCCGGGGCCGCGGCGCTCCGCTCGGGCCCTGCGGAGTGCGACCGGACCTCCAGGTCGGCCCGGGCGGCGGCGGCCGGGCGGCCCCGGCGCTCGCGGGCCCGGGGGGACGGCGGCGGGGCGGAGGCGCGGGGAGCGGCGGGCGTGGTCTCCGCCTCCTCGCGGGGGGCGTGCGCGGGCGGGCCCTTCCGTGCGGGGGCGCCGGGCGAGGCGGGCTGCGGCGCCGCGGCGGACGGCCGTGCCGACGGGGTCTGGCGGCGCGCGGCCTGGGGGCCCTGCGGCGGCGCGCCCCTGCCGGGCGCGGAGGCCGAGGGCACCGGCGTACCGGAGGGCGTGCCCGAGGGGGAAGCCGACGCCGCCGGTGACGGCGGGGCGGGCGCGGGCACGGACCCCGAGGGCGACGGCGACGCCTCCGCGGAAGGTGACGCCGCGTCACCGGAGGGCGGAGGCGCGGCTTCGGAAGGCGGCGCCTCAGCGGCATCCGGGCCTGCGCCCCGACCCGTCTGAGGAGCCGAGGACGGGCCTGCCCCCGAGTCCGCCTGCGGGCCTGCCTGCGTGCCTGAGGCCGGGCCCGCCTCCGGGCCCGCCTGCGGATCTGACGCCGGGCCCGCCTCCGGACCTGACGCCGGGCCAGGTGCCGCCGACTCCGCGGCCGACGGCGCCGGTGCCGCGGCGAGGGCGGCCGCCGTGACCGCCGCCGCGGGCGGCGCGACCAGGGCCGCCGCACCGGCCGCGAGCGCCACCGCGCCGCGCGGCCAACGGCGGGCGGCCGCGCGCCGTCTGAGGTTGTGTCGCATCGGGAGACCCCTTCACATCGGGCACGGAATGGCGGCACCGTTCCGGTCCGACCGAAACGCAAGATCTGTTTATCCGACTTTTCGCGCTTTGAGATGATCAAGGGAGGCGAACGAGTGAGAAGGGGACGCCGAACAGCCCAGCGAGGAGGCCCGTGACGCGACGCGACCCCGGGCCGTGGGCCCGGGGTCGCGTCGTGACGGGAGGCGGCAGCGGCTAACGCACAGTCAGCTCCGCGATGCCCGGGCGCTCCTTGGCCCCGGGCTCGCCGTGCACCGTCACCCGGACGTAGCGGGCGAGCCGCGGCGAGTCGCCGGTCCGGTACCAGTGCCGCCCGTCGAGGGAGACCTCCACGTCGTACGACACGGGCGTCGCGCCGGTCCACGTCGGGGTGGCGCCGCCGACCCGGACGGGCTCGCCGAGGTCCGCCGTGAGGGCGCCGGTGGCCCCGTCCGGGACCCAGGCCGTGGCCGTGTCGCCGTCCACCGCGGCCCCCGCGTACCTGCCGGGCTCCTCCGACGAGGCCTTCGCGGCGGCGCACCGGGCCGCGTTGCCGGTCGGCGCGAGGTCGGGGCGGCGCGTCGTGAGGACGGCCGGGGCGCCCGCGCTGAGGACCCGCTCGCCCTGCGGCGTGTCGAGCGTCATCGCCTTCCCTCCGGTGAGCCGCACCGTCGTGCGGTGGGCCCCGAGCTCGATGTCGAACGTACGGCCCTGCCAGGTCAGGCCGCGCAGCGTGACCCCCGCGCCGAACTGCGGAGGCAGCGTCGGGTCGAGGCGAATCCCGTCCTCGCGCATCCGCATGCCGGTCAGGCCCTGGGTGAAGGTCTGCAGGAAGCCGCCCTTGCCGGTGAGGAAGTCCTGGGCGGGCGAGCCCGACAGCGGGTCCTCGGCACCGGCCTTGTCCCCGCGCGCCTCGGAGAACTGCGCGAACGGGCCGCGCACGAAGGGCTTGATGGAGCGCTCCATGTACGTGTACGTGGCGCAGCCCGGCGCGCCGATCCCGGCGGCGTCGACGGCGTGCACCGAGTCCGTCATGGCGGGTCCTTCGGGGTCGGTGCGCCGCGCGTAGTAGTCGAGCGTGGCGGCCGCCGCGCCCTTAGGCATCCGCCACTCCAGCGGATACATCAACAGGACCGTGTCGGCCTGCTTGATCTTGCTGCCCCGGTAGCCGTCGTACTGCTCGAAGACCTTGCGCCGGGCGTCGTACGGGATGCGGATCCTGTCGGCGATCCGCGTCCAGGCGGCGGGGGCCCGCTCGCCGAGGAGCGCGGCCGCGCGCGTGGCGTGGCGCAGGGCGGTTGCGGCGCCCGCGTTGGTGAACACCGCGTCGTCGACGCCGTTGCTGTACTCGTCGGGGCCCGCGGTGTCCTTGATCGAGTAGCTGCGGTCGGCGTTGCGGCTCACGCGGCCCGCCCAGAACTCGGCGATGCCCTTCAGGACCGGCCAGCCGCGCTCGCGCAGCCAGGTGGTGTCCTTGGTGGCCAGGTAGTACTGCCAGGTCGCCAGGGAGACGTCGGACTGGAGGTGGATCTGCGTGCGGCAGTGCGGCGGGTCGACGCTGTGGCACTCCTTGGCCAGGTCGCCCGAACTGCCGCTGCTCCAAGGGTAGAAGAGCCCCTTGTAGCCGAAGGCGCGGGCGTTGTCGCGGGCGGCCGCGCGGGTGCGGTAGCGGTAGTCGACCACGGACCTCGCAAGCTCGGGCCGGGTGGCGAGCAGCCCCGGGTACATCCAGGTCTCGGCGTCCCAGAAGACGAGGCCCGCGTAGTCGTCGCTGGTCAGGCCCGCCGGGGCGATGCTGTTCGCGGCGCCTTCGCGGGTGCTGGAGAGCAGCCCGTACTGGGCGGAGCGCACCCACGTCTGCCAGTCGCGGCGGCCCGGCACCTCGATGTCGCTGCGCCACAGCCGGGCCCAGGCGGCGGTGTGGGCGCGCAGCAGGGCGTCCCAGCCCCGGTCGGCGGCGCGGCGGGCCGCGGCGGTGGCGGCCGTGCGCGGGGCGCGCGAGGTCAGGGCGGTGTCGACGCCCACGTACTTGGTGAGTTCGTAGGTCCGGCCGTCGCGCACCGGCAGGGTGAGGCCCTGCCGCGCGGTCAGCCCGCGGGCGCCGGACGCCCTGTGCTCCCGGGCGCCGTGCACGCCGTGCCCGGCGCGCAGGGTGGAGGCGACGGCGCCGTCGACCCGGGTGCCGTCCGTGCGGAAGGTGACGTCCATGGCCGGTCCGGGGCGGCCGTGCCGGGCGCCGCCGGTCCGGTCGCCGCCGCCGGTCTGCCGCACCCGGCGCGCGCCCCGGCCGTCGACCAGGTCGGTGACCGTCGCCTCGCCGCTCCAGTGCGGTCGCATCCGCAGGCGTACGGCGCCGACGTGCGGGTCGGCGCGGTCGGCGACCACCTCGTAGACGAGGTCGGTCCTGCGGCCGTCGGCGGCGGTCCAGGTGAGGGTGGTCCGCACGAGGCCGCAGTGCATCAGGAGGCGCTGGCGGTAGGCGGAGACGCGGCCGGGCGGCGTCGAAGAGTTGAAGGTCTCGCCGCGCTCCCCGCCGGTGGTGACGGTCAGCGGGGTCCAGGTGGGCAGGGCGGCGACGGCCTGGCGGTCGGCGGCGGTGCGCGGGTTGTGCGCGTACAGGCCGGAGACGAAGGAGCCGTCGTAGCGCGGGGTGTACAGCGGCCAGCCGGTCTTGGCCTCAGACGCGGTGTACCCGGAGCCGTGGGGGGCGACGCGCTGTCCCAGGTAGCCGTTGCCGACGAAGGCGTGGTGGGAGTCCTTGGGGTCGATGCGGGTGCTGTCGAGGGACCAGCCCCCGCCCGTACGGCAGTTGGCGGGCGTGGTGGCGGAGGCCTCCCGCCGCTCCTGCTGGGCGCCTGCGGTGGGCGGGGCGGCGGCGAGGAGCACTCCGGCGAGTGCCGCCGCGGACAGACGGGCGGCGCGGGGCCGCGTGACCAGGGAGTACGTCATTGTTCTCCGTCTTGGTGATCTGTGAGGGTCCACGGACCATAAATTTTGTGAACGAGGCACGTCAATATCCGCGCATCATCAGTCAAGTTCTTAAGGCAAGAGGTGGAGATTGAGCCATCCGGCCCGCCTGCCGCACCCGTTCAGCTCCGGGCGCGTGGCGGGTAGCCTGCCCCGGGCCCGGATCTCCCGACGCCCCAGCCGACGCCCGGAGTTCACCTGTGACCGACGTGCGCACCATCGACTACCACGCCGCCGGCGAGCCCTTCCGCATCGTGCGCGAGGGGCTTTTGCCGATCCCCGGCGACACCGTCGCCGAACGCTTCGCGACCGCCGTCGGCGCGGGCGGCGCCCCCACCGCGCCGCGGCGCGGCCCGCTCGACGCCATCCGCCGACTGCTGGTCCGCGAGCCGCGCGGCCACTCCGGCATGTACGGCGGCTTCGTGGTCCCCGCCGACGACGAGGGCGCCCACTTCGGCGTCCTGTTCTGGCACAAGGACGGGTACTCCACGGCCTGCGGGCACGGCACGATGGCGCTCGGCGCCTGGGCCGTCGACGAGGGGATCGTGGCCGCGCCCGCCGACGGCTCCGCGCAGGTCCGCGTCGACGTGCCGTCCGGGCGCGTCACCGCCACCGTGCACCGGGAGGGCGGCCGCACGACGGGGGTCACCTTCCGCAACGTGCCCGCCCGGGTCACCGCGCGCGGCGTGCGCGTCGCCACCGGGGCGGGCCCCGTCGACGTCGATCTCGCGCACGCCGGGGCCTGTTACGCCTCCGTGCCCGCCGCCGCGCTCGGGCTCACCGTGGACCGCGCGGCGCTGCCCCGTCTCGTCGCGGCGGGGCAGGAGATCCGCTCCGCCCTCGCCGGGCACCCCGGCAGCCTCGACCCCCTGCGCCCCGACCTGTCCGGCGTGTACGGCGTCATCCTCCACGAAGAGCTGCCCCGCCGCCCCGAGGGA
This sequence comes from Streptomyces sp. NPDC053474, assembly GCF_044544845.1. Lineage (NCBI taxonomy): Bacteria > Bacillati > Actinomycetota > Actinomycetes > Kitasatosporales > Streptomycetaceae > Streptomyces > Streptomyces sp. NPDC053474. Next base: position 338,309 of record NZ_JBITXV010000011.1, on the reverse strand, counting down.
CCCGCCCAGCGCAACGTCACGGTCTTCGCCGACGGGCAGTTCGACCGCTCCCCGTGCGGCTCGGGCACCTCGGCCCGGCTCGCCCTGCTCGCCGAGGACGGCCTGCTCGCCCCGGACGAGGTGCTGCGCCACGAGTCGATCGCGGGCACCGTCTTCACCGGCCGCGCGGTGTCCCGTACGGACCGGGGCACGGTCACCGAGACCACAGGGCGGGCCTTCCGCACGGGCGAGCACCGCTTCGTGCTCGACCCGCACGACGAACTGCCGGAAGGGTTCCTGCCGTAGCCCCCCGTCAGCGACCGCCCCGGCCTGCCCGGCCCCGGTCACCGCGGCGCAGTCGCCGTCCACGCCAGCGGTGACCGCGCCCCCGTAGGATGGAAGGTGTCATCGATGTCAGGTTCGTGCGGCCGCACGAACCGGTGGCGGCGAGCGAGGTGGACGATGCGGATCGGCGAACTGTCCCGGCGCACCGGGGTGAGCGAACGCTCCCTGCGCTACTACGAGAAGCAGGGGCTGCTCGCGGCCGAGCGCACGCCCGGCGGCCACCGCGAGTACGCGGAGAGCGCGGTCGACCGGGTCATCCGCATCCAGGAGCTGTTCGCCGCGGGCCTGTGCAGCTCGAAGATCGTGCACCTGCTGCCGTGCATCCGGGACAAGGACGGCGGGCCCTCCGAGACGGCCACGCCGTTCCTGGTGAGCCAGCTCAGCGCGGAGCGGGACCGCATCAACCGCATGATCGGCGACTTGGTGCGGTCCCGCGACGTCCTGGACGAGGTGATCGAGGCGGCGTCCGGCTGAGCCGCCGCCCGGTGTTCCCGGCGCCCTCGGCGGGCGCCGGGGTCACCGCCCCGAGGGACCGCGTGTCACCTGCGCCAGAACAGGTGGTGCGTCACGCCGCTCGGGCTGGGCACGACGTCGAGGTGGTACCGGTCGAGGAGTTCGTCGGGCGACTTCCAGAGCCGCACCCCGGACCCGAGGTCCCGCTGCGAGACCGCCACGTGCAGGGTGTCGACGAGGTCCGCGTCGAGGAACTCCCTGATGGTGGTGGCCCCGCCGCCGAGCCGCACGTCCTTGCCGCCCGCCGCCTCCTTCGCCCGCTCCAGGACGACGGCCGGGTCGTCGTCCACGAAGTGGAACGTGGTGTCGGAGAGGGTGAAGGAAGGGCGCGGGTGGTGCGTCATGACGAACACCGGCGTGCGGAAGGGGGGTTCGTCGCCCCACCAGCCGCGCCAGTCGAGGTTCTCCCAGGGCCCGCGCTGGGGCCCGAACTTGTTGCGCCCCATGATCTCGGCGCCGATGTTGCGCGTGAAGTCCCGCGTCAAGTAGTCGTCCAGGCCGCGGCTCCCGCCCGGCTCGGTGCGCATCGGCCAGCTCGCCGTGGCACCGGCCCAGGTGAACATCTCCCCGGGGTCGGCGTCACCGAACGGCCGCTCCAGGGTCTGGTTCTCCCCCGCACCGAATCCGTCCCGCGAGACGGTGAAGTTCTGCACTCTCAACAGCTGACCCATGGGTCCCTCCAATGTTGTCGACACGGGAGAGACTCCCCGGCCCGGCAGAACTCATCGGCCGCGGCCGAACAGATTTTCCCTGGTGTACTAACGCGGCTCCCAGCCGCCCCTCAGGAGTGCGAAGGCGGCGTCCGGCGCGGCCCTCGGTGACCGGCCGCAGGGGCGGCCCTCGGTGACCGGCCTCAGGGGCGGCACCGCTCAGAGCACGGGCGCGCGCGGCCCGTTCGGCTCCGCCAGGCGGCGGTCGACCACGGCCCTGGCGACCTCGGCGACCTCGTCCTGCGCCAGCTGCCGGTAGCCGTCCTCGGTGACCAGGCACACGCGCGGAAAGAGCTGGCGGGTGAGGTCGGGGCCGCCCGTGGCCGAGTCGTCGTCCGCCGCGTCGTACAGCGCCTGCACGGCGGCCAGGACGATGTCGGACTCGGCCATCCCGGGGCGGTAGAGCTTCTTCAGCGCGCCGCGGGCGTAGACCGAGCCCGAGCCGGTGGCGGCGATGTCCCGCTCCTCGCTGCGCCCGCCCGTGACGTCGTACGAGAAGACGCGGCCCACGCCCCTGTCCAGGTCAAACCCGGCGAACAGCGGGACGACGGCGAGGCCCTGCATCGCCAGGGCGAGATTGCCGCGGACCAGGGTGGTGAGGCGGTTCGCCTTGCCGAGCAGGGACAGGGCGGTGCCCTCGATCTTCTCGTGGTGCTCCAGTTCGAGCTGGAAGAGCTTGACCAGTTCGACGGCGAGGCCCGCGGTGCCCGCGATGGCTATCGCCGAGTGCCCGTCGGCGGGGAAGACCTTGTCGTATTCGCGGTGCGCGATGACGTTGCCCTGCGTGACCCGGCGGTCGCCCGCGACCAGGACGCCGTCCGCGTACGCGGCCGCGACGATGGTGGTGCCGTGCGGCGCCTCGAAGCCGTCGTGCGGCGCGGGCAGGGCACGGCGGCCGGGCAGCAGGTCGGGGGCGTGCGCCGCGAGGAAGTCCACGAAGGACGACGTCTCGGGGGCCAGGAAGGCGGGCGGCAGGCCACCCGTGCCGTGCGGACCGGTGTTCATGCGCGTCCCTCCCGTGCTCGCCGACCGATCCGTGCTCGCCGACGGATCTTCTGGCGCACCCTACCCGCGCCCCCAATCGGGTAACCCCGGCGGCGAGTTGGTCCGCTCCCGGACCGGACCGCGACGCGCGGGCGAAACGCGTGCCCCGTACAACCCTCGGACCCCATCCTTGGTCGAAGAGGGCACCGGAGGAACGGAACGGGCTTGTCCGGACCACCCCCGTGCCGCCCGGGCAGCCCTTCCCCACCTTTCCTCAACGGGAGCCTTTCTTGCGCAAGAACCGTTCGGCCGCGCTCACCGCGGCCTCCTTCCTGCTGCTCACCGGGGCGGGTGTGGCCGCCGCCCCCGCCGCGCTCGCGGGCACGCCGGGCAGCACCCACGCCAACGACCGCAACAGCGACTACAACGGCGACGGCTACGAGGACCTGCTGGTCGGCGCGCCCGGCACGACCGTGGACGGCCACAAGGGCGCCGGGCTCGTCACCGTGCAGTACGGCTCGCCGCGGGGCATCGGCACCGCGCGCGTGGCCCGGCTCAGCGAGGCCTCCACCGGCGGCGACGGCACCCCCGAGGCGGGCGACGGCTTCGGCACCACCGTCGCGAGCGGCGACCTGAACTCCGACGGCTACGACGACGCCGTGATCGCCGCGCCCGGCGAGGACGTCGACGGACAGCGCGACGCGGGCCGCGTGACGATCTTCTGGGGCACCCGGCAGGGCCTCAAGCCCGGCCTCAGCGACTGGATCGAGGCCGAGGAGCCGCGCGCGGGCGAGCGGTTCGGCACCGGCGTCGCCGCGGCCCGCTTCAGCGGCGCGACCGAGGGCGACGTCCTCGCGATCACCGACCGCGACGAGCTGGACACCTATACCTACGGCGACCAGCCGCACATACCCACCGACCGGCCGTTCCTGCGGACGTCGTCCCAGCGCCTGGCCGGGACCGGCGGAGCGCGGGCCGCCGCGCGCCGCGTCGTGCTGCCCACCTCGCTGACCACCGGGGACTACGACGACAACGGCTTCGCCGACCTCGTGGTCTCCGGCGTGACGACGGGCGGCGAACCCGGGCACGGCTGGTCGACGTACTACTCCGGCCACGCCGAGGGCCTCACCAAGGAGCGCGCGCTGCGCGGCGGGCCCGTCGCCGCGACCGGGGACATCGACGGCGACGGCTTCGACGACCTGGTGACCGGCGAGCCCGACTCCCCCGACGACGGCGGCCAGACGCTGACCGGCGGCCTGGTCGGCGTCCGCTACGGCAGCCCGAACGGCCCCTCGGCGGCGGTGGAGTGGTGGAGCCAGGGCACCGCGGGCGTCCCCGGCGTCGTGGAGAAGGGCGACCGCTGGGGCGCCGACCTGTCCGTGGACGACACCAACCACGACGGCTACGCGGACGTGGCGATCGGCGCGCCCGGCGAGGACGTCGGGCGGGTCGCGGACGCGGGCGCGGTGTGGGTGCTCCGTGGCGCGCGCGGCGGCCTGACCACGCGCGGCGTCGCCTCCTGGACGCAGAACAGCGAGGGCGTTCCCGGCGTGGCCGAGAAGGGCGACAAGTGGGGCGCGCAGGTGCGGCTCGCGGACCCGAACCGCGACCGCCGCTTCGATCTGATCGCCTCGGCGCCGGGCGAGAACGCCGGTGACGGGGTCGCGTGGTTCCTCCCGGCCGCGCGGGGCGGCGTCACCGCCTCCGGGTCCTGGACGTTCGGCGTGAAGACGCTCGGCGTGCCGGTCGACGGGTCCGCGTTCGGCACGGCGATCGACGAGTAGCGCCCCCCTGCCCCGTGCTGGTACGGCCGGTGCGACTACACCTCCGCGCGCCTGAACACGGCGGGGAGGTTCACCCAGTCCTGTGGGCACGCCGAGGCCCGGATGAGGGTGCCCCGGGGCCAGGGGATGCGGCCCGCGTTCTGGACGCCCGGCACCGGCGTCGGCGCGGCTGACCCCCGCGCCGGGGCCGACCGAAGTCGCCCCCCGTACGAGACGAAGGTCGCGCGCCGGGCCCGCGGCGCGCGACCTTCGTCCACAAGGGCCCAAACCCCCAGTGACTTGGCGAAACACCCGTACCCGGGCAGGATGCCCAGCATGAAGAGCGACCTTTTCTCCGAGCGGCACCTGGCGCAGCCCGCGACGGCCCCCGGCATGAGCGTGCAGAACTCCAAGTCCCTCAAGTACGCGGTGAACGGCGAGATGCTGGCCCGGCAGGGGGCGATGATCGCCTACCGCGGAAACCTGCAGTTCGAGCGCAAGGGCCAGGGCGTGGGCGGCATGCTCAAGCGCGCCGTCACCGGGGAGGGGCTGCCGCTGATGACGGTGCGCGGCCAGGGCGAGGCGTGGTTCGCGCACGAGGCGCACACCTGCTTCCTCGTCGACCTCGAACCGGGCGACCTGCTCACCATCAACGGCCGCAACGTCCTGTGCTTCGACACGAGCCTGTCGTACGAGATCAAGACCGTGAAGGGCTCGGGCATCTCCGGCGGCGGCCTGTTCAACACCGTGTTCTCCGGCCACGGCAGGCTCGGCCTCATGTGCGACGGCGAGCCGCTGGTCATCCCGGTCTCGCCGAAGGACCCGGTGTACGTGGACACCGACGCCGTGGTCGGCTGGACCGCCCACCTGGAGACGTCGCTGCACCGCTCGCAGTCCATCGGCTCGATGCTGCGCGGCGGCTCCGGCGAAGCCGTACAGCTGAAGCTCCAGGGCGACGGCTACGTCATCGTCCGCCCCAGCGAAGCCACCCCCGCCAAGCCGCAACAGCACTGAGCCGGGCGGCCGGTCACCACCGGGGAGCGACCGGCCGCCCTCCGTCCGGTCAGCGGCAGAGCGCGGGCTCGCCCCGGTCCGGCGCGCTCGCCGTCGCGGTCCCGCGCTCCGCGTGGGCGAGCCGCGCGCGCAGCATCGGCAGGCCGCACAGGGTGAGCAGCAGCGCGAGGGCGCCCGCGACGACCGCCACCGAGACGCCCGCGGTGGCGCCGAGGTGGTCGTGGACGACGCCGGTGACGGCCGCGCCGATCGCGACGCCGCTCTGGAGGCCCGCGATCATCCAGGTCATGGCCTCCGTGAGCTTGTGCTCCGGGGTGGTGCGCTCCACGATGCCCATGACCACGACCATCGTGGGCGCGAAGAAGACACCGGCGAGGAACACCACCACGACCATCCCGCCGACGCCGTCGACGAAGAGGAACGGCAGGGTCGTCAGGGCCGTCCCGGTCACACCGATCAGGAGCAGGCGCGGCAGCGGCACGCCGATGCGACGGGCGCCGAAGAGCAGCCCGGAGACGCCGGAGCCGATCGCGTACACGGCGAAGACGAGCCCGGCGAGCGACTTGTCGCCCGCGTCCTCGGCGAACACGAGGCCCATCGTGTCGACCATGCCCGGGATCGCGCCCCCGCACAGCAGGACGAGGGCGAGGACGAGCACCGGCGGCGAGGAGAGGGCCGAGGCGCCGCCACCGTCGGCGGTGCGCGGCTTGACCGGCGGCTCGGTGCCCTTCTGCGGGACGAACAGCGCGACCCCGACGACCAGGAGCAGCCCCGCCGCCAGGGGTGCGGCCTGCGGGAACAGCGCCGTGGAGAGCACCACGGCGAGCGCCGGGCCGATGACGTACGTCAGCTCGTCGACGACGGACTCCATGGAGTACGCGGTGGTCAGCCGGGGCGTGCCCCGGTAGAGCTCGGTCCAGCGGGCCCTGACCATCGCGCTCATGCTGGGCATCAGGCCGGAGAGCAGCGCGCAGAGGAACAGCGTCCAGCTGGGCGCGCCGGAGGTGGCGCACAGCAGCAGGCCCGCGAGGCCGAGCACGCTGACGCCGGCGGCGACGGGCAGCACCCGGCTCTGGCCGCGCCGGTCCACCGCCCTGGACACCTGCGGCCCGAGGACGGCCATGGAGAGGGTGAAGGCGCCCGCGACCAGGCCGGACAGGGCGTACTCACCGGTCGTTTCGGACAGCATCGTGAGGATGCCCATATGGGTCAGGGGCAGCGGGAGGCGGGCGACGAGCCCGGCGGAGCTGAACGCCTTCGTGCCCGGGGCGGTGAAGATCTCGCGGTATGCGTGGGGCATTGCGTGTCCTGTCGTGGAATCGGCCCTCGGCCCGTGGGCGCACGCGCGGCACCCGGCGCGCGCACCCCCACGAGCAACAATCGGGACTATCGTTCCACTTTCTATCACGCCCCTCGCCGGTCGTCAGCGGCGGCGCGCGGGCCGCCGCTGCCGCCTCAGCCGGCCAGGCCGCGGCGCAGGGCCGCGCCGAGTTCGGCGTGCTGCCGCCGGGACACGTCGGCACTCAGGAGCGCCTGCGAGCCGTGGAACGTACCGGCCCACTGGTGCAGTTCGACCGACACGCCCGCCTGGAGCAGGCGCAGCGCGTACGCGATGCCCTCGTCGCGGTTCGGGCAGAACTCGGCGGTGGCGATGTAGGCGGGCGGCAGCCCGGACAGGTCGTCGGCGCGCGAGGGGGCGGCGTACGGCGTGGCCGGCGCGGCGTACGGCGTGGCCGGCGCGCCGCCCAAGTAGTGCCGCCAGGCCGCGGTGAGCTTGTCGCGGGTCATCCAGGGCGTGTCCGTGAACTGCCGCGCCGACCAGGTGTCCTGGCGGTCGTCGAGCCCCGGCTGGTTGAGCAGCTGGAAGCGGACGGGCGGGCCCTGCCGGTCGCGCGCCCGCAGCGCCACGGCCGCGGCGAGCCCGGCCCCGGCGCTGTGGCCGCCGACCGCGATCCGCTCCGGGTCGACGCCCCACTCGGCCGCGTGCTCGACCGCCCAGGTCAGCACCGTGTACGTGTCGTCGAGGGCGGCGGGGTACGGGTGCTCGGGGGCCAAGCGGTAGCCCACCGAGATCACGACCTCGCCGGAGCTCTCCGCGATGCGGGAGGCCCACGGGTGCTCGGTGTCCACGTCGCCCATGACCCAGCCGCCGCCGTGCATCCAGACGACGGCGCCCCGCGCGCCCCGCGGGCGGTAGACGCGTACGGGCACCGCCGGATCGCCGGGCACCGTGCGGTCCTCGATCTCCATGTCCGAGGTGTCCGGCGCCGGTACGGAGGCGGCCAGCTCGGCGAGGTTCTTGCGGGCGGTGACGGGGTCGGACAGGTCGGCCCGGGGGAGCAGCGGGATGAATGCTTCGAGTTCGGAGTCCATGACGGTCATCCTCACGGCCGCGACCACCGGGAAGCAGCCGCCAACCGTCGGGCAACTCCCGCGCTGCACGCGCCGATCGGCGCCCACCCCCGGCCCGGGGTCGCGCCTGCCGGACCGTCGCGGCGGGCCCAGCACGGGGCCCGGCGCACGACCGGCCGGACTTGACACCCACGGATTTCATTATTCAAGTTTGACTAGTGCGCCTTCACGGTATACCTTTCTCTGCGTGGTCAAGTTTGACTACGAGGATGCGCCAGAGCCTCATCAGCAAGGGAGCCCGTATGACTCATCTGCCCGACACCGGATACACCCCGACCGCCGAGGACCGCGCGAGCCTGGACGCCTGGTTCGCCGCGTACGACGCGGCGAGCGGCAAGCGTGACGTGGAGCGCATGGCCGACATGGCGGTGTTTCCGCTCAACCTGGTGAGCGACGACTCCCAGGGGGACGGCCGGTCGGCGCAGTGGGACCGGCAGCAGTTCGTCGCCACCATGACGCAGGTGATGGGCGACGGCAGCCAGGACATCACCTTCGAGTCCACCCGGACCCCGGTGTTCCTCTCCGCGTCGATGGCCGTGGTCTTCACCGACTCGACGATGACGGCGGACGGCCACACCCAGCAGCTCCGGTACGCCGACATCCTGCTCAAGAAGGACGGGACCTGGGCGTTCCAGACCATGATCCAGGGCGGTTGGGGAGACAACTTGTAAGGCGGGAGACGGCCGGGGCCGTCCCTGTCCTGCCGCGCGGGCACCTCGTCGTGCCGCGCGGGCGCCTAGGAGCGGCGCCTGCGCAGCACGACGAGGGCGGCGCCGACGGCCACCACGGCGACCGCTCCCCCGGCGACGGGGAGGATCGGCACACCCTTGCCCCCGTCGTCGCCTTCGGCTTTAGCCGCACACTGCGGGTCGTCAATTGGCCCGCCCTTTTCGACGGTTACTTCGCCCGCTCGCGTACTCTCCCCCGGATGCACCGGCTCGGCGAAACGCACGGCATACGTACCGGGCTCGGCGTCACAGCGAACCTGAGCACGCCCCGCGAACGACACCTTGCCCGCGGACTTCAACTCCACCGGCTTCCGGAATACTTCGGAACGCAAGGTCGCGCCCTCGTCGAGTTCCGGATTCACCAAGGACAACGTGACGCGCTCACCGGGCCGCGCGGCGCCCGGCGTGACCGTCACCTCACCACTGCCACTCGCGTCCGCGAAGGCGCTCGGCACGGCCACCGACGCGGCCCCGAGCAGCAAAGCCCCCACAAAAGCGGCGCGTACACGTGACATAAGATGCAGTCCTTGGGTTCGGATAGCCAGGGTCGATTCTGGTGACGGGTCCGTTTTCAGCGATCTTACCGGGGGATTTGCGAGCAGTGCACGGACTACCGCCGCTCGCCCTTCGGCATGCCCTCACGGGTGAACACCGAGTTCTTCCACCAGCACGCAACTGAAGGGGAGCCGTGCGCATTTCCCGTTGGTCCCGGTCCGTCGCCGTGGGGACGGGCGGCGTCGTTCTCGCCGCCCTGGCGACCACCGCGTCGGCGCAGGAATCCATAGCCGGGCCGGGCACGCCCCGGCCCGGATCGGACGGGGCGCCCGGCGGCGTCAGCGCGTCCGCCCCGCCGAAGAGCGGCCCCGGCTGGACGGTCGAGGACGCCGAGGACTTCTGGACCTCGGGACGCATGGCGGCGGCGACCCCGCCGCCGCCCGCCAAGGACGCCGCGCCAAAAGACGCGCGCCCGGGCAGCGCCACGAAGGCCACCGCGAGCACCATGTCCGCCCCGCGCGTGCGCGCCGCGGCCGCCGCCCCCGCCGCCACGGCCTACAAGGGCGCCAAGACCATCGGCGTGCTGTACTACGTCGACAGCGGCATGAAGGCGCACAGCTGCACGGCCAGCGTCGTGCACAGCCCCAAGGGCAATCTGATCCTCACCGCCGGGCACTGCGGCCCCGGCAAGAAGCACGCCTTCGTGCCCCAGTACCGCACGGGCAAGCCCGCGGCCCAACAGCCCTACGGCATCTGGGCCGTCGACCGGTTCTTCAAGGACCCCCGGCACACCGACACGGGCCCCGGCTCCAACCTCGACTTCGGCTTCGCCACGCTCAAGCCCGACAGGAACGGCCGCCACATCGAGCAGCGCACCGGCGCCAACACCCTGACGCGCACCCCCGGTTACCGCGTACCGGTCACCGTCATCGGCTATCCGAAGGCGAAGTACGCCCCCAAGGACCGGGCGATCAAGTGCCGCACGACGACGGACCGGCTGCCCGGCTACAAGCAGCTGCGGATGAAATGCGCCGGTTTCCACGGCGGCACCTCCGGCAGCCCCTGGCTGATGAACTTCGACGAGCGGACCCAGCGCGGCCAGGTCGTCGGGAACCTCGGCGGCGCGGGCGGCGGCGGGTCGAGCAGCTCCGTCTCGTACGCGCCCTTCTACGACGACGAGGTGTTCAAGCTCTACGACGACGCCGTCGCGGACGTCGCCACGGTCCGGCGCCCGCCGCTGCCCTACGCGCTCGGCACCGGCGAGACCTGGCAGCAGGCCAAGCAGCTCGCCGCGGGCGACTACACCGGTGACGGCAAGGCCGACCTGCTCGCCGTGTGGGCCAGCGGCGAGGTCACCCTGCACACCGGCGACGGCAAGGGCGGCTTCAGCGCCCAGCGGCGCCTCAAGGCGCCCAACGGCACCTGGAAGCACGCCGCCGCGATCACCGGCGGCGACTTCGCCGGCGGCACCCGCTCCGACCTGGTCGTGCGCTGGTCCGACGGCGAGGTCACGCTGTACCCCGACGTGTCCGCCGCGGGCTTCGGCCGGGAGGTCCGGCTCGCCAAGGCCGGGTCCACCTGGAAGCACGCCACCCGGATCACCGCGGGCCGCTTCAGCGGCAACGCCCGCGCCGACGACCTGGTCGTCCGCTGGAGCGACGGCGAACTCACCCTCTACCGCGAGGCGGGCCGGGGCTTCACGAAGGAGACCAGGCTCAAGAAGCCCAACGCCACCTGGAAGCGCGCCGCCCTCCTCGTCGGCGGCGACTTCACCGGCGGCGACCGCTGGGACGTCGTCGTGCGCTGGTCGGACGGCAAGCTCACCCTGCACCAGGACGTGGGCACGGGCGGCCTGGGCAGGAAGACGCAGCTCGGCGGGGCCAGCGCGCTGTGGAAGCACGCCACGGTGGCGACCGCGGGCGGCTACACCGCGAACGGCCGCCCCGACGACCTCGTCGTCCGCTGGAGCGACGGCGAGGTCAGCCTCTACGCCGACACCACGACCAGGCTGGGCACCGAGCGCAACCTCGTACCGCCGAAGACGGCCTGACACCCGCGCCGCCACCGCGACCGGCGGCGCCCCCGCGCGCGGACCGGGTAACGTCGGCGGGAACGGCGCACGTACGCGGCAGCACAGGTCCGCGCGCACGACCGCGGGAGAGCCACCCTGAACGAGCCGACCACCGGGCCGACCACACCGCCCGTCACCGACGGCCGCCGCGCCAAGGGCGAGCGGCGGCGCCGGGCCCTCATCGAGGCCACCGTGCGCGTCATCGCGCGCGACGGCGCCGCGGGCGTCACCCACCGCACGGTGGCCCGCGAGGCACAGCTGCCCACGACCGCCACGACGTACTACTTCAGCAGCATCGACGCCCTCCTCACCGCGGCGCTCACCCAGTGCATGGAGGAGGACTCCGCGCGCATCGAGGCCCTCGTGGAGGCGCCCGGCGGCGCCACGCTCCGGGCGCTCGCGGAGCTCATGGCGCAGCTCCTCAGCCCGCCCGGGCACCTGCTCGCGGAGTTCGAGCTGTGCCTGCTCGCGGCGCGCCGCCCGGAGCAGCGGGCGGCGACGCGGCGCTGGCACGAGGCGCTCGCCGCGTTCGCCCGCCGCTTCACGCACGAGCCGCTGCGCGTCAAGCTCTTCACCCACGCCTACGACGGGCTGCTGCTCCAGGGCCTGCTCGCGGACAAGCCCCCCACGCCCGACGAGTTCGAGGAACTGCTGCGGGAGCTCCTGCCGGAGCCCGGCCCGGGCGCGCCGTAGCCGACGGGGCCGGGCCGCGCGTCCGCCCCTGCCGGTGACCGCGCCGTCAAGGTCCGACACGCCCTCGACTACAGTGGGGGCGGGCCGTGACTGGCGCTGAGGTGGAGCACCACCGGGGAGCGGCCTGACGCAGATGTCGATGCCGTGCGCCTGGGCGACTGGTCAACCACGCCTGGAGGCGGCCATGTCCCCGACCACTTCGACGGTCCCTGCCCAGCTCATGGACGGCACCGCCCTCGCCCGCCGCGTGGGCGAGGAGACCGCGGCCCGCGCCGCCGAGCTGACCCGGCGCACGGGCGCGGCGCCCTGTCTCGCGACCGTGCTCGTGGGCGAGGACCCCGCGTCGGTCACGTACGTACGGATGAAGCGGAACCGCTGCGCGAAGGCGGGCATCGTCTCGCGGCACGTGGCGCTGCCCGCCGCGACCACCACCGAGGAGCTCGTCGCCACCCTCGGTGCCCTCTCCGAGGACCCGACCGTGCACGGCATCCTGCTCCAGCACCCCGTCGGGGACCACATCGACGAGCGCGCCGCCTTCGAGGCGATCGCGCCGCACAAGGACGTCGACGGCGTCACGCTGAGCTCGTTCGCCGCGATGAGCTTCGGGCGGCCCGGCTTCGTGTCCTGCACCCCGGGCGGGATCATGCGCCTCCTCGACGCGTACGACGTCGACCTCGCCGGGAAGCGGGCCGTCGTCGTGGGCCGCAGCGCGATCCTCGGCAAGCCGGTGGGCATGCTCCTCCTCGCCCGGGACGCGACCGTCACCTACTGCCACTCGCGCACCGCGGAGCTGTCCGCGCACCTGCGCGAGGCGGACGTCGTCGTGGCGGCCGTGGGCAGGCCCGAGCTGATCCGCGGCGAGGACATCAAGCCGGGCGCGGTCGTCATCGACGCCGGGTACAACGCGGGCAACGTGGGCGACGTCGACTTCGACGGCGCCCTGAGCCGGGCCCGCCTCATCACGCCGGTCCCGGGCGGCGTGGGTCCCATGACGATCGCGGTGCTGCTGGAGCAGACGGTGACCGCCGCGGAGCGGCAGCTGGGGGCGCGCGCCGCACGGTGACGAGCCGCGTCCCGCTCCGGCCCGTACCACCAGCTGCTGTTTCAACGGGTGTTGACCCGCCGTTGACCAACTCCCCCTACTTTCCCTGCAGTTGCGGGGACACCCCGTCGCCGCACGGTCACCAGGGGGTTCGATGCGTCGCAAGAAGGCTCTCCTCGCCACGGGCGCGGCAGTGTTCAGCACGGCGTTACTCGGTATGGCGGGGCAGGGCGCGAGCGCCGACGAGGACGGCCGCGACGCGGTGGCCGTCTCGCAGGTCGTGGGCAAGGACGCCGCGCGCAAGATGGCCGAGCAGCGGCCGCTGGTCGCGGCGGCCGACGTCATCAGATGGGCGCAGGAACGCGGCCGGTACGAGGGCTTCACCGGCATCGCCCTCGAACGCGGCCGCGTCGCCCTGTACTGGAAGGGCGAGCTGCCCGCGCGGATGCGCGAGGCCGTCGCCGAGGCGCGCGGCACGGCACGGGTGCGGATCGTGGCGGCCCCGCACTCGCTCAAGGAGCTCAAGACCGCTTCGGCCCGGCTCCAGGAGCGGCTGCGGGCCGAGCCGTCGCTCGGCCACAGCGTGAAGATCCCCGCGGACGGCAGCGGACTCGTCGTCGCCGCCGACCCGGGCCGCGGTGCGGCGGCCGCCGCACCGCGCGGGGCCGCCGCCCTCACGGAGGACCTGGGCGTGCCGGTGCGCACCGTCCGCGAGGGGAGGATGAAGGAGCGCAGCCGTGACAACGACTCCCACCCGTGGTCGGGCGGCGCGCTCATCAAGATCAACGGCGTGCCCTGCTCGTCCGGGTTCGGCGTGCGCAACGGGTCGGGCGCACAGTACGTCCTCACCGCCGCGCACTGCGGCCAGCAGGGCGCACGGACCACGAACGGCGCCGACCAGTACATCGGCACGGTCGGACCGCGCCACCAGCCCCACGACGTCATGCTGGTCCCGACGTCCGACGTGGACAACTTCATGTACACGGGCGGCTGGGGCGACGAGCGCGGCGTACGGGTCGAGGGCTGGGACTGGGTGTACACCGGCGAGTACCTGTGCCAGTCCGGGGTCACCAGCGCCGCGGAGACCGGCGGTCCGGTCTGCAACCTGAAGGTGAAGTTCTTCTACAACGACACCGAGGACCTGGTGGAGGCCGAGCAGATGAACGGCCAGGAGGCCGCGCGGGGCGGTGACAGCGGCGGTCCCGTATACGCGGCCGCCGCCAATGGGGGCGTGATCGCCAAGGGCACGGTGACGCGCTCGCTCGGCCCCGGCCTCGGCTTCCAGGACTTCGGCACCGCCTGGCGCGACTTCGGGGTGTGGATCGACAAGTAGGCCCGGCGCCCGGGGCGTTCACAGCGCCTCGCGCAGCAGCTGCACCGGGTGCCACGCGGTGCGCTCCGTGCCGTGGAAGATCTGCTGGCGGCACGAGGCACCCGTGGCGACCACGACGGTGTCGGCGGCGGACGCCCGCACGGCGGGGAAGAGGCGGTCGGCTCCCACGGCCATCGAGAGGTCGTAGTGCTCGGACTCGAAGCCGAAGGAGCCGGCCATGCCGCAGCAGCCCGCGTCCAGTTCGGTGACCTCCACTCCGGGGATGCGGCGCAGCAGCGCCATGGTGGCCGCCGTGCCGACCTCCGCCTTCTGGTGGCAGTGGCCGTGGTAGAGGAGGGTGCGCCCGCTCAGCCAGGAGTCGGGGCGCAGCGTGAGGCGGCCGTCGTCGATGGCGTCGCCGAGCAGTTCTTCCAGCTGCCGCACGCGGGCCGTGACGGCCTCGCGGGCCCAGTCGCGGGGCAGCAGCGCCTTGTGCTCGTCGCGCAGGGTCATCAGGCAGGACGGTTCGCAGCCGGTGATGGGGGCGTCGGCCGGGGTGGTCTCGGTGAGGCGGTGGACCAGTTGGAAGGCCTTGTCGCCCGCGTCGTCCAGGAGGCCCTTGGACAGGCTGGCCCGGCCGCAGCAGCCGCCGCTCTCCAGGTGCACGTTCCACCCGGCGTGTTCGAGGAGTTCCACGGCCGCCTGTCCGATCTCCGGCTCGGTGTACGTGGTGAAGGAGTCGGCGAGCAGCACGACCGTGCCCCGGGTGGTCGTCGCGGCGGGCGTGCGGCGGCCGAACCAGCGCACCAGGTTGCGGCGGGCGTAGCGCGGCAGCGGGCGGTGGCGGGTGATGCCGAGGGTGCGGTCGAGCAGGCGGCGCAGGAGCGGGAGGCGGCCGGGCAGGTTGGAGAGCGGGGCGGTGGCCGAGCCGAGCCGGTTGAGGGTGCGGATCGCCCCGAAGATCCGGGAGCGCAGCGGGATCCCGTGCGCGTCGTGGTGGTGGGCGAGGGCCTCCGCCTTCAGTGAGGCCATGTCCACGCCGAGGGGGCACTCGCTCTTGCACGCCTTGCACATCAGGCACAGGTCGAGGACCTCGTGCAGCCGCTCGTCGCCGAGCGCGGCGTGCGGGTCGGGCGCCGAGAGGGCCTGGACGAGGGCGCCCGCGCGACCGCGCGTGGAGTCCTCCTCGTTGCGCGTCGCCATGTAGGAGGGGCACATGGCGCCGGTGCCGGACTTGCGGCACAGGCCGATGTTCATGCAGCGGTCGGCGGCCGCGCGCATCCCCCCGGCCACCTCGAAGTCGAGCCGGGTGCGCAGCCCCGGCGCGGGCGGCAGCGCCGCGTCGCGCAGGTGCTCGGTCATGGCGGGGGCGTCGACGATCTTGCCGGGGTTGAGCCGGTCGTCCGGGTCGAAGAGGCCCTTGACCTGCCGCATGGCCTCGTACAGCGCGTCGCCGAACAGCTCGCGGTTGAACTCGCTGCGGGCCAGGCCGTCGCCGTGCTCGCTGGAGTTGACGCCGCCGTACTCGGTGACGAGGTCCTTGATCTCCTCGGCGACCTCGCGC
Organism: Streptomyces sp. NPDC053474; assembly: GCF_044544845.1. NCBI lineage: Bacteria > Bacillati > Actinomycetota > Actinomycetes > Kitasatosporales > Streptomycetaceae > Streptomyces > Streptomyces sp. NPDC053474. Next base: position 322,684 of record NZ_JBITXV010000011.1, on the reverse strand, counting down.
ATCGTCCTGCGCTGCTCGGGGTCGGTGACGTCGAGGAACGGGCGGATGTGCAGACAGCCCACCGAGCAGTGCCCGTAGAAGCCCGCGGTGAGGCCGTGCCGGTCGAGGACCTTCTTCAGCCGGGCGGTGTACGCGGGCAGGTGGACGGGGTCGACGGCGGTGTCCTCGATGAACGCCAGCGGCCGCTTGGTGCCCTCGCTCGCGGCCATGAGCAGCCCGAGGCTCGACTTGCGGACCTTCAGCAGGGCCGCCTGGTCGGCGGGGGTGACAGCCCTGAGGGTGTGGTAGCCGTGGCCGTGCCGCTTCCACAGGGTGGTCAACCGGTCCAGGCTGCCGCGGAGTTCGCGCTCGTCGTCGCCGGTGAACGACACGAAGAGCAGCGCGTCCGGGTCGCCTTCGAGGACCGTGGAGAGGGAGGCGTACTCGATCTTCTGCCGGGACAGGTCGAGGATCGTCCGGTCCATCAGCTCGACGGCCGCCGGGTCGCAGGCGAGCGCGTCCTGGGTGGCTTCGATGGCCCCGGCGACCGAGGTGAAGTGGCCGACGGCGAAGACGGTGTGCGCCGGTTTCGGTACGAGGTCCACGAGCGCCCGGGTGGTGACGGCCAGGGTGCCTTCGGAGCCGACGACGAACTTCGCCAGGTCGAAGGGGGTGTCCTCGCGGGCGAGCCGGTCGAGGCGGTAGCCGCCCGCGCGCCGCCAGTGCCGCGGGAAGCCGTCGGCGATGGCGTCGGCGTGGGCGGCGACGAGCCGGGGCAGTTCGCGGTGGATGCGCCCGTCCAGGGTGTCGAGCCCGGCGCGGCTCGCGTGTTCCGCGGCGGTGAGCGGCGCCAGATGCGTGCGCGACGCGTCGGAGAGCACCACGTCCAGGGCGCGCACGTGGTCGATGGTCATGCCGTAGCGCAGGGAGCCGCTGCCCGCCGAGTTGTTGCCGATCATGCCGCCGACGGTGGCGCGGTTGCTGGTGGAGGTGTCGGGCCCGAACATCAGGCCGTGCGGGGCGGCGGCGCGGTTCAACTGGTCCTGGACGACGCCCGGTTCGACGAGGGCGGTCCGGCCCTCCGGTTCGAGCGCGACGATGCGGCGCATGTGGCGGGAGAGGTCGAGGACGAGGCCGGGCCCGGTGGTCTGCCCGGCGAGGCTCGTCCCGGCGCCGCGCGGCACGACGGACACGCCGTGCTCGACGGCCGCGGCGACGGCGGCCCGCACGTCGTCGGCGTGCCGGGGGAAGACGACGCCGAGCGGGGTGATGGCGTACATGCTGGCGTCACGGGCGAACAGATGGCGGCTCACGGAGTCGAAGCGGACCTCGCCGTCGAGGTCGGCGCTGAGCCGCCGGGCGAGTTCGCCGCCGAGCTCGTCACGCTCGGCCTCCGTGCTCTCGATGCTGGATGTCATGCGACACGCTCCGGGGCGAAGGGAGTACGGGGACTTGCCGGAGAGGAGGCGGCGCGGGTCGGAACCGCGCCCGGGGGGGGCTCAGGCCGTGCGGAGGTGGTCGAGCGCCGCGGCGAGCCCCTCGGAACCGACCGCGATCCCGGCGAGCTCCAGGCCCATCTGCACCCCGGCGAGGGTCCCGGCGAGGGTGAGGTCGTTGAAGTGGCCGAGGTGGCCGATGCGGAAGACCTTGCCCGCGAGCCGCCCGAGGCCCGTGCCGAGCGACATGTCGAACCGCTCCAGGACGATCTTCCGTACGGCGTCGGCGTCCTGGCCGTCCGGCAGGAGCACGGCGGTCAGCGAGCCGGAGTACTCCCGGTCGTCGGCGCACAGCACGTCGAGTCCCCAGCCGCGCACGGCGGCCCGGGTGGCGGCGGCGTGCCGGGCGTGGCGGGCCCAGACCTGTTCGATGCCCTCCTCCGCGAGCATGCGCAGGGATTCCTCCAGGCCGTAGAGGAGGTTGGTGGCGGGCGTGTACGGGAAGAACCCGGCGGCGTTGGCGTCGAGGATCGGCGCCCAGTCCCAGTACGCCTTGGGCAGCCGGGCGGTGCGGGCCGCCTCGATCGCCTTGGGGCTGACCGCGTTGAAGCCGAGGCCCGGCGGCAGCATGAGGCCCTTCTGCGAGCCGGTCACGGTCACGTCGACGCCCCACGCCTCGTGGCGGTACTCGATCGAGGCGAGCGAGGAGACGGTGTCGACCAGGAACAGGGCGGGGTGTCCGGCCGCGTCCAGGGCGGCGCGGATCTCCGGCACGCGGCTCGTGACGCCGGTCGAGGTCTCGTTGTGCACCACGCAGACGGCCTTGATCCGGTGGGCCGTGTCGGCGGTGAGGAGGTCGGCGGCGGCCTCGGGCGAGGCGCCGTGCCGCCAGTCGCCGGGCACGAACTCCACCTCCAGACCGAGGGATTCGGCCATGTCCCGCCACAGGGTGGCGAAGTGGCCGGTCTCGAAGCACAGCACGCGGTCGCCCGGGCTGAGCGTGTTGACCAGGGCCGCCTCCCAGGCGCCGGTGCCCGACGACGGATAGACGACCACCGGGGACGTCGTGCCGAACACGGGCTTGAGGCCGTCGAGCACCCGGCGGGTGAGCTCGGCGAACTCGGGCCCCCGGTGGTCGAGGGTGGGTGCGGCCATGGCGCGCAGAACGCGGTCGGGAACGTTGGTGGGTCCGGGAATCTGCAGGAAGTGACGGCCGGTCCTGACGGTCATCGCGCGGATCTCCCCTCCACGCTTGTGCCGCGAAACGGCACAGCGTATCGTGATGCGGCACGATGGAGCATAGGGGCGACGGCTGACGACGGTCAACGGCGCTGCCGCAGGCCGCCGTTGAGGCCGGACCATGCGCCACCCTGGGGGCGGGCCGACGCGGAGCCCACCGGGCGCACCGACACCAGACCTTCGGGGGGAACCCATGCAGAACGTCCTCAACACCCTGCGCGCCCTGGAGGAGTTGGCGGCGCGCCAGCCCGTCGGGGTCGCCGAGCTCGCGCGGGCCATGGAGCTGCCGAAGAGCACGGTGCAGCGCGCGCTCGGCACGCTGCGCACCGCGGGCTGGATCAGACAGACGGGCACCCCGCCCACCCGCTGGACCCTCACCACGAAGGCGCTGCTCGTCGGGCGGCAGGCCACGGGCGAGCTGGGGCTGCGGGACGTGGCGGTGCCGGTCATGGAGGAGCTGCGCCGCGCCGTCGACGAGACCGTGCACCTGGCGGTGCCGGAGGGCGACCGGGTCATCCTGGTCGAGCGCCTGGAGACGGCCCAGCCGGTGCGGATCGTGCTCCCGCTCGGCCAGCACCTGTCGGGCCACGCGTCCGCCAACGGCAAGGCCATCCTCGCGGCCCGCTCCCCCGAGGCCGTCGACCGGTACGTGGCGGACGGCCTGACCCGGTTCACCGAGGCCACGATCGGGGATCCGGAGGCACTGCGCGCCGAACTGGCCGCGGTCCGCGCCCGCGGCTACGCGCTCAACGAGGGCGAGTGGCGCGCCGACGTCGCGGCGGTGGCCGCGGCGATCCTCGGCCCGGACGGCACGCCCGTGGCCAGCATGAGCATCAACGTGCCCGCCAGCCGCTGCGACCGGAAGCGCCTCGACGACCTGGGCGTTCACGTGCGGGCCGCGGCCCGTGAGATCAGCGCGGCACTCGGATACGAGGAGCCGCGCACCGCCTGAGCGCCACGAGGACGGCGCGCCCGCACCGCCCGAGCGCCTCGCGAGCGATGTCCGCGCACCCCCTTGACGGGCCGTGACACCCGTCACATACTCGCCAACGTCGCCCCGCGAGTTCCGCATAGCGGAACTCAGAGTCCGTGCTGCGGATACTCAGGCTCGGTGTGCCCGTCATCTCCCACGCCCTACAACGCCCCAGCCCGCCCCGCTCCGCCCCACGGCGCCCCGGAGTCGCATCCGCACGCCCCCGCACGTGACCCTCCATCCGCTACTCGGCCGCAGTCCGAAGGCGAGGACGTGTCATGACAGACCATCTCATCGCGATCGGCGCCTTGGTGCTTGTCTTCGCCGTCGCCACCTTCACCTCCGTCCACATGGGAGCGCTCGCGCTCGTCGCGGCGTTCGCCGTCGGCTCCAGCGTCGCCGGTGAGAGTGCCGACGACGTCTTCGGAGGCTTCCCCGGGGACCTCTTCGTCGTCCTCGTGGGCGTCACTTTCCTGTTCGCCGTCGCCAAGAACAACGGCACCATCGAATGGCTCGTGCACGCCGCGACCAAGGCCGTGGGCGGCCGCATCGCCCTCATCCCCTGGGTCATGTTCCTCATCACCGCCGCACTCACCGCGGTCGGCGCCGTGGTGCCCGCGGCGGTCGGCGTCATCGCCCCCATCGGCATGAGCCTGTGCGCCCGGTACCGCATCCGCCCGCTGCTCATGGGCCTGCTCGTGGCCAACGGAGGCTGCGCGGGCGGCTTCTCGCCCGCCAGCGTCTACGGCTCCATCACCAACGGCGTGGTCGAGCGCAACCACCTGCCGAGCGGTCCGGGGCTCCTGTTCGCCATGACGTTCCTGTTCAGCGTGGCGCTCAGCGTCGTCGCGTACTTCATGTTCGGCGGGCGGCAGCTGCTCGGGCGGCGCGCACAGGACACCGAGACGGCGGCGGACGCCACCGCGGCCGCCAGGTCGGCCGACCCCGCCGGTCCCGCCGGGCCCGGGGGCGCCTCCCCAGGCCCCGTCGGCGCCGCGGCCCCGGGTACGGCACCCGCGGGCGGCACCGCCACCGCGACCGTCGCACTCGCGAAGTCGGTCGTGGCGCCCGGCCTCGACGTCTCCCGCTCCCTGACCCTGCTCGGGCTGCTCGGCATGGTCGCGGGCGCGCTCTTCCTGGAGTGGAACGTCGGGCTCATGGCCCTGACCGTCGTGGTCGTCCTCACGCTGGTCGACCCCGACGCCGCCCAGGGGGCCGTCGACCGCTGCGCCTGGTCCACCGTGCTGCTCGTCTGCGGCGTCGTCACCTTCGTCGGCGTCATGGAGCGCATGGGCACCATCGAGTGGCTCGGCGACAGCGTCGCCACGATCGACTCTCCGCTCCTGGGCGCCCTGTTGATCTGCGTCGTCGGCGCCGTGGTCTCCGCCTTCGCCTCGACCACCGGCATCCTCGGCGCCCTCATCCCCCTCGCCGTCCCGTTCCTGATGGATGGTCAGGTCAGCGCCATCGGCCTGATCATCGCCCTGGCCATCTCGTCCTCGGTGGTCGACTCCTCCCCGCTCTCCACCAGCGGGGCCCTGGTCACCGCCAACGCCCCCGAGGAACAGCGCCCCCAGGTCTTCAGCGCCCTGATGCGCTGGGGCATGTCGATGGCGCTCGTCGCCCCGCTCGCGACGTGGGCGCTGTTCGTGATCCCCGGGCAGGTCTGAAGGGAGCAGCGCCGGAGCGGCCCCGGGCCGCCGGGGGAACATCCGGCGGTCCGGGGCCGCGGCGCCGCCCGGTGCGGGGCGGCGGGCTCAGTCGCGGAGATCCTCCACGGTGGGCACGACGACGCCGAACAGATCGGTGACGGTGGTCAGGGCGGCCGCCTGAAGGGCGGCGGCGGGCAGGACCGTGCCGTCCGGTGCGGCGAGCGCCCGGGTGGCGGTCGCCTCGGCGACCACGGTGGGCCGGTAGCCGAGGTGGAAGGCGCCCTGGGCGGTGAACGTGACGCACATGTGGGTCATGAACCCGGCCAGCACGAGGTCGCGGCCCTCGCCCGGCACGACACCCGCGGCACGCAGGGCCTGCTCCAGGTCGGTGGCGTAGAAGGCGTTGGGGACCTGCTTGACCACGACCGGCTCCCCGGCCACGGGGGCGACCTCGTCGCTGATCGACCCGATGTGGGCGCGGATGTCGTACGGAGTGCCCTCGCCGCCGTCGTTGACGATGTGGACGACCGGGATGCCCGCGGCACGGGCGCGTTCCAGGAGCCGGGCGCCCGCCGCGAGGGCCTTCTCGGCGCCGTCCAGGGTCATGACGCCGGTGCGGTAGGTGTTCTGGAAGTCGATCATTATCAGGGCGGACTCGCCGAGGCGGGGCGGCTGGTTGTCCAGGCCGATCACGTCGCGCAGGGTCGTGGCGGGGTGGCTGGTGCTCATCAGGGAACCTCTCTCAGGGTTTTCGGGCAGGGCACGGCAGGCCGAGGCCGCGGCCCGGCGTCCGTGCCGGTGGTTGGGAGGGAAGAGGGAAGGAAGCGGTCAGGCGGTCCGGGTCCGGAAGCGGCGGCGGTAGGCCGCCGGGGTGGTGGCCACCTGCCGCCGGAAGGCCCGGTGCAGGGTCTCCACCGAGCCGAGCCCCGCGGCGGCCGCGACCTGGTCGAGCGGGCAGTCCGTGGTTTCGAGGAGCCCCCGGGCGACCTCGATGCGGACGCCCTCGACGTAGGCGGCGGGGCTGGCGCCCGTCTCCTGGGCGAAGACGCGGGCGAAGTGCCGCTCGCTCAGGCACATGCGAGCGGCCAGGGCCCCCGCCGACAGGTCCTCGTCGAGGTGGTCGGCGATCCACAGGCGCAGCTCGTCGATGTCCCTGCGGCTGCCGCCGGAGCGGCGCAGCGGCACCGAGAACTGGCTCTGGCCGCCCTGCCGTTTGAGGTAGACCACGAGCTGGCGGGCCACCGCGAGGGCGGCCTGCTCGCCCTGGTCCTCCGCGACCAGGGCGAGCGCCAGGTCCAGGCAGGCGCTGATGCCCGCCCCGGTCCACAGCCGCCCGCGGTCGGCCCGGACGAAGATGGGGTCCGGGTCGACCGTGACGTCCGGGTGTTCGGCGGCGAGCTGGGCGGCGGTCGACCAGTGGGTGGTCGCCGTCAGACCGTCCAGGAGCCCCGCCGCGGCCAGCAGATGGGCGCCCACGCACACGGACGCCACCCGCCGGGCGTGCGGGGCGGTGGCCCTCACCCACTCCACGACGGTGGTGTCGACGCGGGCCACCGGGCCGTCGTCGGTCATGTCGACCGCGCCCGGCACCAGCAGGGTGTCCACCTGGTCGCCGACGTCGTCGAAGGCCACGTCGGTGAGCAGCCGCACCCCGGCCGACGTCCGGACCGCTCCGGCGGCCGGTCCCGCGAGGCGGACCTCGTATCCGGCACGGCCCGCCGTCTCCCGGTTGGCCAGGGCGAACACCTCGGCCGGGCCGGTGACGTCGAGGAGGTCGACATCGGGGAAGACCGCGATGACGACCCGGTGGGGAAGGGGCATGTCCCCATGCTCACCCGCGCCACCGGTGACCGCAATGACGATTCCCTGTCACATCCGGACACCGGGCCGAGGATCCGGACACCGGGCCGAGGATCCGGACACCCGGCCGAGGATCCGGACACCCGGCCGAGGATCCGGACACCCGGCCGAGGATCCGGACACCCGGCCGAAAGGGCCCGTCCCGGCGCTACGCCCGTGTGAACAGCGTGTGGCGGCGCTCCGACAGCGTCCCGGTGCCCGTTGACGACGTCGAAAGTCCGGTGCTCAACTGTTCGCATGCCGTCCTCGCAGCCGCTGGTCTCACGCGAGCACATCGACCTCTGTCGGGTGTGTTCCACCGCGTGTCCTGGCGTGGGCGCCCTGCGCAGGTAATCGGCCCTTCGGGCCTCGTCCTCAAGCGCCGGACGGGCTCCATCGGTCGCCTGACGCCCTTTCCTTCCCTGACCCTCGTCGGGTGTTGACCGGCCCTTCGGGCCTTGTCCTCAAGCGCCGGACGGGCTCCTTCTGCTCATCCCCCCGTACGAAAGGCTTGCCATGCCCGTGGAGTTCCTCGGTATCGCCGCGACCAACGACGGCTCGGAGACCCGGCCCCGCTCCGGTGCCGCCTTCGACAAGCAGTACACGCTGCGGCTCGCCCGGGCCCACGAGGACCACGGCTGGGACCGGGTGCTCTTCGCCTACGGCTCCGGATCGCCGATCCCCGCGGCCGCCGCCGGGTACCTCGCGGCGAAGGTCGAGTCGCTGCAGATCCTGCTCGCGCACCGGCCGAACGTGTCGTACCCGACGTACGCGGCACGGACGTTCGCCACGCTCGACCAGGTCAGCGACGGTCGGCTGACCGTCCACTTCATCACCGGGGGCAACGACCACGAGCAGCGCCGCGAGGGCGACACGCTGAGCAAGGACGAGCGCTACGCCCGCACCCGCGAGTACATCGAGATCGTCAAGAAGGTGTGGACGCGGCACGAGCCCTTCGACCACGAGGGCGCGCACTACCGCTTCCAGGACTTCGTCAGCGATGTCTTCCCCGTCCAACAGCCGCACCCGGGCGTGTCGTTCGGCGGTTCGTCGCCCGCCGCGTACGCCGCGGGCGGGGCCGAGGCCGACGTCTACTGCCTCTGGGGCGAGCCGCTGGCCGAGACCGCCCAGCAGATCGAGGAGGTCACCCGGGCGGCGCGCGCGGCGGGGCGCGCCGACGTGCCGCGCGTCCAGGTGGCGTTCCGGCCCATCATCGCGCCGACCGAGGACCTGGCCTGGGAGAAGGCGCACCGCACGGTGGGCGCGATCCGGGAGCGCCGCGCGGGCGGGCAGACCCTGACGCGGCGCCGCTCCCCCGACGCGCCGGAGAACACCGGCTCGCAGCGGCTCGTCGCCATCGCCGAGCAGGGCGAGCGCTTCGACCGGGCGCTGTGGACGCCGACCGCGGCCGCCACCGGGGGCGCGGGCAACTCCAACGCCCTGGTCGGCACCCCAGAGACCGTCGCCCAGGCGCTGCTCGACTACTACGACCTCGGCGTGGACATCCTGTCCGCGCGCGGCTACGACCTGCTCGACGACGCGATCGACTTCGGCCGGTACGTCATCCCGATCGTCCGCGAGGAGGTCGCCAAGCGCGACCGCGAGGGCGCCGCGCGCGGGCCGCAGACCCTGGAGCGCACCCTGCGCGAGCTGGCGGTGGCGGGATGACGTCCGCCGCGCCGCCCTCAGCCGCGGCCCCCGCGCTCCCGGACGACGCCGGGCCACAGTCGCCACCCGAGCCGACGGTCGTCCCGGCCCGGCACTACTGGCGCTGGGCCGCCGGGGCCGCCGTCCTGGTCGTGGCCGTCCAGTTCGCCCACGGGCTGCTCACCAACCCCGCCTGGGAGTGGGAGGTCTTCTTCCGCTATCTGACCGCCGACAGCGTGCTCCGCGCGGTCTGGGTGACCCTCCAACTGACCGTGTACGGCACGGCCCTCGGCTTCGCGCTCGGTCTGGTCGTCGCCCTGATGCGCCTCTCGCGCAGCCCGCTGCTCTCCGGCGTGGCCTGGCTGTACGTCTGGGCGTTCCGCTCCATCCCGCTGATCGTGCAGCTGCTGTTCTGGTTCAACCTGGCGTATCTGTACGAGGAGTTGGGGATCGGCGTCCCCTTCGGGCCCGTCGTGTGGAGCTTCGGCACGATGCACCTGGTCGGGGCGATGTCCGCCGCCGTCATCGGGCTCGCGCTGCACCAGGCCGCGTACGCCGCCGAGATCCTGCGCGGCGGCTTCCTGGCCGTCGATCCTGGCCAGTTGGAGGCGGCCGCCGCGCTCGGCGTCCCCCGCCTGCGGCAGCTGCGCCGGATCGTGCTTCCGCAGGCGATGCGCTCGGTCCTGCCGAACGCCGCCAACGAGATCGTCTCCCTGTTCAAGGGCACGTCCATCGTCTCGGTGATGGCGATCGGCGAGCTCTTCTACCAGGTACAGGTGATCTACGGCCGCAACGGCCGGGTGGTGCCGCTCCTGATGGTCGCCACGGTCTGGTACATCGTCCTGACCACGCTCCTGTCGATCGTCCAGTACTACGTGGAGCGGCACTTCGCGCGCGGCGCCGACCGCACTCCCCCGCCCACGCCGCTCCAGCGCGCCCGCGCCTTCGCCCGCAAGGCCGCGCAACGCCCCACACCCCTCCGGGAGAACCGATGAGCACCGCCCCCGTGATGGTCGACGTCCGCGGCGTCCACAAGAGCTTCGGCGCGCACGAGGTGCTGCGCGGCATCGACCTCCAAGTGCGCGCCGGTGAGGTCACCGTGGTCATCGGGCCCTCCGGCTCCGGCAAGTCCACGCTCCTGCGCGCCATCAACCACCTGGAGAAGCTCAGCCGGGGCTCGGTCAGCATCGACGGCGAGCTGATCGGCTACCGGCGGCGCGGCGACAAGCTGTACGAGCTGAAGGAGCGGGAGATCCTGCGCCAGCGCACCCGGATCGGCTTCGTCTTCCAGAACTTCAACCTCTTCCCGCACCTGACCGTCCTGGAGAACATCACCGAGGCGCCCGTCTCGGCGCTGCGCCGCCCGAGCGCGGAGGCGAAGGACCGGGCGCGGGCGCTGCTCGACCGGGTGGGGCTCGGCGACCGGGCCGACGCCTACCCCCGGCAGTTGTCGGGCGGCCAGCAGCAGCGCGTGGCGATCGCCCGCGCGCTCGCCCTCGACCCGCGGGTGCTGCTCTTCGACGAGCCGACGTCCGCGCTCGACCCGGAGCTCGTCGGGGAGGTCCTGGACGTCATCAAGGACGTGGCCCGGGCCGGTACGACCATGATCGTCGTCACACACGAGATCGGCTTCGCCCGCGAGGTCGCCGACACCGTGGTCTTCATGGACGAGGGCGTGGTCGTCGAGCAGGGCCCGCCCCAGGACGTCCTCGACCACCCGCGGCACGAGCGCACCAAGGCGTTCCTCTCCAAGGTCCTGTGACCTCCGCACTCCCCGTTCCCGCCCCGGCCCCAGGGCCGCGGTCCCCCCTCCCCCTACCGCCCCGAGGAGCACCACCATGCCCGCGCCCGTCACCCGCCGCGCCACGCTCACCTTCGCGCTCGCCTCCGCCCTCGCCCTGACCACCGCCGCCTGCGGCGCCTCCGCCGACGAGGAGACGGGCCCGGCCGCCCGCGCACAGCCCGGCGCCAAGGGCGCGAAGATCGATCTGAGCCCCGATCAGAAGCGCGTCAGAGCCGAGAAGGTCGACGCGATCGCCCGCCTCGTGCCCGACCGCGTCCGCTCCCGCGGCACGCTGGAAGTGGTGGCGTCCGCGGGCTCCGTACCGCCGCTGACGTTCTACGCCACCGACGACAAGACCGTCATCGGCGTGGAGACCGACATCGCCCACCTGGTCGCCGACGTGCTCGGCCTGAAGGTGCGTGCGCACGCGGTCGACTGGGCGAACATATTCGTCGGCCTGGACAGCGGCAAGTACGACGTCGGCTTCAGCAACATCACCGTCACCGAGGAGCGCAAGGAGAAGTACGACTTCGCCACCTACCGCCTGGACACCATCGCCTTCGAGGCCAGGAAGGGCCGCGGCTGGAAGGTCACGGGGCCGAAGGACGTGGCGGGCCGCGTCATCGGGGTCTCGTCCGGCACCAACCAGGAGAAGCTGCTCGTCGACTGGAGCAGGCAGAACGTGAAGGCGGGCCGGAAGGCCACCGAGATCAAGTACTTCCAGAACACCAGCGACTACTACCTGGCGCTCGGCTCCGGCCGCATCGACGCCTACCTCGGCCCCAACCCGGTCGCCGCCTACCACGCGGCGAGCACCGGCAGGTCCGAGGTCATCGGCACCTTCTCGGGCGCGGGCGACCGCCTCCAGGGCAAGATCGCCGCCACCACGAAGAAGGACAACGGCCTCGTCGAGGCCCTCCACAAGGCGCTCCAGCACCTCATCGAGGACGGCTCCTACGGCAAGGTGCTCGCCCACTGGGGGCTCGCCGACGAGGCCGTGCGCACCTCGGAGCTCAATCCGAAGGGGCTGCCCAAGGGCGCGTGAGGCCCCCGCACTACCGGACGGGGAGCGGGGCGCCGCGCTCCGCCTCTCCCCGGGGGCCGAAGATGCGGCGCTCCGGCGCGGTGATCGGCACGTCGTTGATGCTGGCCTCGCGGCGGGACATCAGGCCCTCCGCGGTGAACTCCCACAGCTCGTTGCCGTAGGCGCGCCACCACTGGCCGCTCGCGTCCTGGGACTCGTACTGGAAGCGGACCGCGATGCGGTTGCCGTGGAAGTCCCACAGCTCCTTGCGCAGCGCGTACTCCCGCTCCCGGGTCCACTTGTCGCGCAGGAACTCCACGATCTCGGCGCGGCCGGTGACGAACCGGTCGCGGTTGCGCCAGACCGAGTCCTCGGTGTAGGCGAGCGCGACGCGCTCGGGGTCGCGGGTGTTCCACGCGTCCTCGGCGGCCTGGACCTTCTGCCGGGCCGTCTCCTCGTCGAACGGCGGGAACGGCGGACGTGCCGTCATGGCGGGCTCCTCTCGTCGTCGCCACCCCATGGAGAACGTTCGTTCTCCGGCGACGTACGCCAGCATAGAGAACGATGGTTCTCAGCGGTAGTCTGTGGCCAATGGACACCACCGTCGCCAGGGAAAAGGCGTTGGACGCGGCCGAAGAGCTCTTCTATCGGCGCGGCGTCCAGACCGTCGGGATGGACGACATCCGCTCCGCTTCGGGCGTCTCGCTGAAGCGCCTCTACCAGCTCTTCCCCTCCAAGGAGCGGCTCGTCGAGGCCTATCTGGAGCGACGGGACGTGCGCTGGCGCCAGCGGCTCGCCGCGCACGTGGAGCGGCACGAGGATCCCGAGCGGCGACTGCTCGCGGTGTTCGACTGGCTGGGCGAGTGGTTCGCCGAGCCCGGCTTCCACGGCTGCGCCTGGATCAACTCGTACGGGGAGCTCGGCGCGACGTCCGATCCTGTGGCCCGCCAAGTGCGCCTGCACAAGGGGGCGTTCAAGGAGTATCTGGCCGCGCTCGTGGCGGGCGCGGGGCTGCCCGGCGAGCTGGCCGAGCAGCTGTTCCTGCTGGCCGAGGGCGCGATGGTGAGCGCGGGGATCGACCGCGCGCCCGGCCCCGCCGCGCACGCGGCCCGCGCGGCGAAGGCGCTGGTCAGCGCCGCGCGATGAGCACGGGGCCCGGCCTCGCCGGGCCCCGCAAGGTGGTGCGTCAGGCCGTCTGCGAGGCCTTGCGCAGCGCCGTCAGACAGGTGCCGATGGCCTCCTGGAGCTCTTCGAGGCGCTGGACCATGTCGTCCTCGTAGATGTCACCGAAGTCGACGGCGTCGTCGAGGGTCAGCTCCTCGAAGACCTTCGTCGCCTTCTGGAGGCTGCTGTAGAACTTCGTCCGCCGCTCCTGGACACGCAGCTCGGGGTCCGCCTCGACGGTCTCGGCGACGAGCGTCTTCACCGTGTCGTAGGCCTCCGAGGCCCACTCCCCGGCCTCCTCGGGCTCCAGCTCGTCGATCAGGGACAGATGCCGCTCGGCTTCCTCGCGCAGCTCGGCCGGTGCGTCGATGGTCTGCCCCGCGGGGGTCCTGACCTGGCCCTCCTCGGCGATCTTGCGGACGTACTCGATGCGGTCGGCGGCCCTGGCCTCGCCCGCGACGGCCTTCTTCAGGTCGTCGGTGCGGGCGATGTCACGGGCCAGGTCGACCTGGAGGACCGGGTCCTCCTTGATCCGGTCGAGCAGCGCGTGCCGGGCGGCCTGCGCCGTGGAGGGGTCGGCGAGGATCGCGGCGCGCAGCGCCGTGGGGTTCTCGGCGACCTCCAGGGCCTTGGTCGGGCGGATGCCCTCGGCCTCGGCGGCCGCCATGATCGCGGTGCCGCGCGCGGAGGACGCGCTGGAGCGCGGCACGTAGTAGGTGAGCCAGACGTCGGCGTCCGGCAGCTCGACCTCCTGACCCGGCTCCAGCTCCTCGAAGTGCGGCACGAGCCCGTCGTCGGCGGCCCGGTCCCAGGCCTTGTAGAAGCGCATGACGCGCTCGGCGGAGCACCCGGCGAGCTCGCCGAACTCCTTCGCGGACGCCTTCGGCGTCTGAGCCGCCGACTGCCCGCCGGGCCGCACGCTGCGCGCCACCTTCAGGCCGAACGTCCAGCCGCCGGTGCGCGCGTACACCCCGAACTCACGGGCGTCGCGCGCGACGAGCTCGCGCGCGGCCTCGTACGCGCCGTCCTGCCCGGCCTCCGGTGCGGTGCCGTCCCGCCCGGCCTCCGGTGCGGTCCGCGCGGTCTCCTGCACGTCATCGCGTACGTCCTGGGGCGCGTCGGTGGCCGGGGCGGACGCGGCCGACGGGTCAGCCGGGGCGGACGGGGCGATCACTGCGGTCACAGATAACTCTCCGAGTACGTCGTGAGCGATAAGAAACAGAACGTACAGCCTATATCGCCCCGTTGCTCCGGCTTTCCGTATCCGTCCGTGACACCCCTACGGCGCGTCGGCGCGGCCGCGCGGCGAGAGGAAGGGGTCCGCGGACCTAGGACTCCGCGAGCCGGAGGCCTAGGGCGGAGGGACAGCCGGGGTCTGTCCCCCGGGCGGTGGCCCGGACGGTCACGCCCCGTGAGACTTGTCCCATGGACACCTCACGGACCGACGCCTATCTGCTCCGCATCGGCGCGGAGCGCCCCGCCGCCCCCACCTCGGCGGCCCTGCGCGACCTGCACCTGGCGCAGCTGCGCACCGTCCCCTTCGAGAACCTCGCGATCCACGCGGGCGTCGAGGTCGACCTCGTCGAGGAGGACCTCGTCGCCAAGGTCGTCGACGACCGCCGCGGCGGGTTCTGCTACGAACTCAACGGGGCCTTCGCCGCCCTGCTCACCGCCCTCGGGTTCGAGGTCGACCTGCTCCAGGCCAGCGTCTACCAAGGGGACCGCCTCGGGATCCCGTACGACCACATGGCGCTGCGCGTGCGCACCGTCGACGGCGGCGACTGGCTGGCCGACGTGGGCTTCGGCAAGCACAGCCACCACCCGCTCGCCGCCGCCGAGCGCGGCGACCAGAGCGACCCCGCCGGGACCTTCCGCGTCGCCGAGACGCCCGCGGGCGACCTGCGCGTCCTGATGGGCGGCGAGCCGCAGTACCTGCTCGACCCGCGGCCGCGCGCCCTCGCCGACTTCACCGGCGGTGCCTGGTACCACCGCACCTCGCCGAAGTCCCACTTCACCCGGTCCCTGGTGTGCTCGATCCTCACCGACACCGGGCGGACCACGCTCAGCGGCAGCAAGCTCACCGTCACCCCGCTCGACGGCGAGCCTCGGGTCACCGAACTCGGCACGGACGCCGAGGTCCTGGAGGCGTACGCCACCCACTTCGGCATCGTGCTCGACGAGGTGCCCCGGCTCGCGGAGCCGGTCCGGGTCGGGGGCCGGTAGCCGCACGCCCCGGGGGCGGTGTCCCTGCGACATGACACACGGGGGCGGACACCTTGCCGCACGCCCGCTCCTTTGTCCAGGCTTCCCGGCCCCGTGCCGCACCCGCCGAGGGCGGTGACGTTCGTCGCGGCGTGCGCGGCGCGCCCGGACGTAGGCTGCCGCACTGTGAAGAGACACATACCTTTCGACCGGCTGCACAACTTCCGTGACCTGGGGGGCTACGTCACTGAGGACGGCCGTACGGTGCGGTGGGGGACGGTGTACCGGTCGGACTCGCTGAGCAAGCTGCGGGGCGCCGACTGGGAGCGCTTCCTCGGCCTGGGTGTCCGCACGGTCATCGATCTGCGCTACCCCTGGGAGATCGAGGCGAAGGGCCGGGTGCCGGACCACGCGTCCTTCGCCTACCACAACCTGAGCGTCGAGCACCGCCCCTACGACCAGGCCGCGTTGGGCCCCGACGTGGACGCCGGACGCTATCTCGCCGACCGGTACGTGGAGGTCGCCGAGGACGGCGTCAAGGAGCTGCGCCGGGCCCTGGAGCTGATCGCCGAGGACGGCTCGGGGCCCCTGGTGTTCCACTGCGCGTCCGGCAAGGACCGCACGGGGCTGCTCGCCGCGCTCGTCCTGACGCTGCTCGGCGTGCCCGAGGCCGACGTGGTCGAGGACTTCACCCTCACCGGGCTCGCCACCGACCGGCTCGTCGCCGACTGGCGCGCGGCCCACCCGGACCGCGAGCTGACCTGGCCCGACTACGGCCGGGCGCCCGCGGAGGTGATGCGCCTCTTCCTCGCCGCCATCGCCGAGCGGTACGGCTCCCTGCGCGGCTACGCCACCCACCTCCTGGACGTTGACGAGGAGTTGGTGGCCGCGCTCCGCGCCGCCCTCCTGGAGGGGCCCGAGCTCACCTTCCGGCGGGCCGGACCGGCCGACCTCACCGAGCTCGTGCGGCTGCGCGACCAGGCCGCGCGCTGGCAGATCGACCGGGGCATCGCCCAGTGGAAGCCCGGGGAGCTGGGCGAGGACCACTTCCGCGCCCGCCTCGCGGACAGCGAGGTGTGGCTCGCGACCCTGGGGCCCGACGGGCCCGTCGCCGGGGCGTTCGAACTGTGGTGGGACGACCCCGTCCCGTGGGGCCCGCAGCCGCCGACCGCGGGCTATGTGCACCGCCTGATGACCGATCGGCGCACCGCGCCCCCGGGCACCGGGCTCCTCCTGCTCGCGCACGCCGAGCAGCGCGTCCGCGCCGCCGGACGCGGCCTGAGCCGCCTCGACTGCCGCTCCAACAACCCGCGGCTGCGGGAGTACTACGCGGCGGCGGGCTACCGGGAGGTCGGCGAGCTGGCGTCGAAGGACGGCGGGGTCGCGGGCCGGTACGCCGTCACGCTCATGGAGAAGCGGCTGCGCGGCGGCGGCCCTACAGCGAGGCCTTGATGCGGCGCGGCGCGTCGGCCAGGCGGCTGATCAGGGAGACCACCTCCGGGGGCTGGCGGCTGGCGTCCCGGTCGGCGCTGAGCACGTAGTAGATCTGCTCCAGGGACGGCGGGCCGACCGCGACGGTGCGCAGGGCCGCCTGGCCGGGCGTGGCCTGGCCCGTGCGGACCAGATAGGCGGCCGCCATCGAGCCGGTGCGGCCGACGCCCGCGCCGCAGTGCACGAAGACCGGGCCCTTCGCCTCGGCGACGACGCGCAGGAACCGGTCGACCTGCCCGCCGTCGGGCGTCTGCCCGTCGCGCACGGGCAGCCGTACGACGGCAAGGCCCGCGCGCCCGGGCCGCGCGAGCTCCGCCGCGCTCAGGTCCTCGGCCCGCAGGTCCACCACGGTGCGGATGCCGTGGGCCGCGAGCGCGCGGTACCCGGCCTCGGTGGGCGCGGAGCCGCGCCACAGCCGGTCGTCGACGCGCTGGAAGTGGCGGACGCCGGTGATCTCCCGGTCGGCGCGGACGTGTTCGCCCGCCCAGGCCGACACGGCGAGCACGCCGAGCGAGGTGGCGCCCCAGAAGAGCGTGTAGCCGAGCGCGCACAGGCCGATCAGCTTCAGCGCGCGCCGGGGCGTCGGCCGCCTCGCGCTGAGCCTGCGGCCCGCGTGCGCGCACGCGGCGCTCGCGGTGGCGGTGGCCGCGCCGAAGCGGGCGACGGCACGGGTGGAGGCGGCACGGACGGAGGAAGTACGGGACAACAGGTCACCACCAGAGGGCGTACGCGTCGCGCACACCGGACTGCACGGGAGGAAGGCACAAGCCTCGCCCAGGTTACCGGCACCCGAGGGGCCCGGCGACCCGGTCCAGGCGCCCCACGCACCCCTCTGAGCACGTCAACTCCCGTATTCATCACCCCTGTTGATCCTTACGGAGCGGCAGGCCCGGACTCAGTGGGCCTGCCGCACCTGGCTCTCGCCCAGGACCTTCGCGCTCGTGCGGTGGGCCGTCGCGTCGGCGAGGCAGCCGCGCAGCCGCATCACGTCGTGCGCGGAGAGCGCGGGGCGGATCACTCCGGCCCACACGTCGCCGTCCAGGCGGGTCAGCGGCGCGTGCACGTTCAGGGCGGCGGTGGACCTGCGGCAGCTCTCCCACAGCTCCCGGGCGGCCAGCGCGCGGGCCGACGCGCCGTCGCTGCCGCGCACCCGCACCTCGTACACCACGGTGGTCGCGGCCGCGCCCGTGGCCTTGGCGGGGCGGGTCTGGGTGGCGTCGGAGAGGGTGTCCACGAGCAGCGCGAGTAGCAGGGCGGCGGCCACGGCGGCGGCGCTCACCACGGCGGTGCGCAGGGCGCGCGGCCGGGGCACGGCCTCGCGGTCCTCCAACTCCGGGACGCGGCCGTGCCGTTCGTCGCCGGGAGCGGCGAGGCCCGCGAGGCGTCCGGCGAGCCTGCGCTCGGCGCCGGGCCGCACGGTGGCCGCCGAGATCCGCTGCACGACCCAGGCGACGCCCGAGAGCAGCGCCCCGGCCGCCATCAGGACCGGTACGAAGACGTACGTGCGGTGGGTGCCGTCCGCGGTGCCCTGCTCCAGCCAGCGGAACCGGGCGCCGTCCTCGGCCCGGGACTCCTGGAGGCGCCGCCACACCTCCTCGGTGCGCCGCCCGGAGTCGGCCAGCTGCCGCTCCAGGCGGCCCAGTCGGCTCAGGAGCACCGTGCCCACCAGGAGGCCCTCGATGACCAGCAGGAGCACCCCGCAGATGAGGGCGCGCTGCCACTCCCAGCGGGTGAGGTAGACGACGCTGTAGGTGGCGGCCGCGGCGGCGCTGAGGCCGCCGAGGAGATAGCTCACGTACTTCATGACGCCATGCCCTCCGTGTGGTCGGCGCCGTCCGGGGGCGCGGCCGGGGGTGCGACGGCGGACATGCGCACCACTTCCACGGCGCCCGTGCCGCCGTCCACGGTGAGCCGGGTCCCGGCGGGGAACCGCTCCAGGGCGTCGGGGACGCCCACGGCCGTCGGCACCCGGTACTCGCGGGCGAGCACGGCGAGGTGGGAGAGCACGCTGCCGGTCTCCGCGACGAGCCCGGTGAGGCCGGGCAGGAGCGGGGCGAGCGCCGGGTCCAGGGCGCGGACGACGAGGACCGCGAAGCGGGGGCGTTCGCCGCCGCCGTGCCAGGCCGTGCCGGAGCCGAAGCCGCCGCCCGCGCCCTGCCCGTCGGCCGCCGCGCGGCGCCTGCCCGGCTCGGCCACCGGCTGGCCGTCCGCGAGGCGGAACGCGGCGGGCAGCTCCGAGCGCTGCGGCCTCGGCAGGCGCTCGGGCAGATCGGCGGGGAGGCCCTTGCCGTCGCCCGCCGCGGTCAGTTCGGCCCAGCGCAGCAGGGCGATGCGGTCCGGGTCGTCGAGGAGTTCCACGGCGGTCAGCCTGCGGGCCAGCTCGCGCACCATGCTGGTCTGCATCTCCTGCACCCAGCGCACGCGAAGGCGCAGCCCCTCGCGGGTGGGCAGCACGGCCGTGCCGCGCGGCACGCCGGTCAGGGCGGGGCGCCCGGGCAGCGGCGGGCGCGGGCCGAGCGCGGGCGGCAGGAGCGAGAGGAGCACCGGGTGGCGGGCGATGAGCCGGGCGTCGTCGGGTTCGTCCGCGCGCGCCTCGGCGAGGACGGCGAGCGCCTCCCCCACGGCCGTGGCGCCCGAACCCTGCCCGAGCACCGCCCCGGCCAGGGACTCCTGGGCGTGCAGCGCGGAGAGGACCGTACGCCCCCAGGAGACGGCGGCGAGCAGCCGCCCGCTCAACATCTCGGCGGGGGCGGGCAGTTCGCTCAGATACCGGTCGACGTCGGCCGTGAGGTCGAGCGCGAGCGCCGGGAGCGTCGTGCGCACCCGGCCCATCCGCCAGGCGGCGGTGGCCCGGCGGGCGGCGGGCGCCGGGTTGAGGAAGCCGAGCAGGCGGTGGGTGGGCGGGGCGGCACCGAGCAGCCGGAGGTCGGCGGCCGCGCGGCCGTCGACGGTGGTGACGGGCGGCAGCCTGCGCAGCCTGCGGCGGGGCGCGGCACCCGCGATGTCCAGGGCGACCGAGAGCCCGTGCGCCATGGGCACCAGCCACAGGTCCTCCTCCAGGGGTTGCAGGACCCCGGGGAAGGTCTCGGCGACGGGGCCCGGCCCGAGCAGTCGGGCGCGGCGGGCGGGGCGCGGGGGCATCGCGGTGATGGGGCGGGTCTGGAACAGCCATAGCCGGTCGTCGGCGTCGAAGGCGAACTCGATGTCCTGCGGGCCGCCGAACTCCCGCTGCGCGTCCCGGGCCAGGCGCAGCAGGCGCAGCTGCCGACCGCGTGTGAGGAGGCGCGCGTCGCGGGGCTCGGCGGGCTCGGTGTGGACCTGGCGGCCGTGCCGGGTCAGGTGGTACCGCACGCCCTGGACGCTGCCGTTCACGAGGCGGTCGGGGCCGCCGTCGACGGCGCTGATGACGACTCGGTCGCGGCGGCCCGCCATCGGGTCGGCCCCGAACATCACGCCGCCCACGGTCGCGCGCACCATCGGCTGCACGAGCACCGCCATGCCCGCGTGCGGGTCGACACCGCCGTGCGCGGCGCCCGTGGGCGTGCGCCTCGCCGAGCGCAGCACCCGTCGCACGGCGTCGGTGAAGTCGCTCCACCCGCGCACGTCGAGCACGGTCTCGAAGAGCCCCGCGAGCGACGAGTCGGCGGCGTCCTCCCACGCGGACGAGGAGCGCACGACGAGGGGCCGCGCCCCGTCACCACTCAACTCCCGCCAGGCACGCCGCAGTTCCGGCTCACCATGGGCGGGCCCCTCTCGGGACGAGATGCCCGCGGTGTCAGCGGCGGTCGCCACGGCACGGGCGGGGCCCGCGGTGCCCGTGGTGGGCGTCGCGGCACGCGCGGCACGCGCGGTGTCCACGGTGGGCCTCACGGCGTGCGCGGCGCTCGCGGTGTCCACGGTGGGCTTCACGGCACGCGCCGCACCCGCGGTGGGCGTCACAGCACACGCCGCACCCGCGGTGTCCACCGCATCCGCGGGCACCAGCACGAACCCCGGCAGCACGGGAAGGCCCACGGCCGCCGCCCGTGCCAGATGGGCCGCCTTCGCGCCCGCGAGGCGCGGGTCGCGGGCGCGCCGCGCCTCCAGCCCCACCACCACCAGCCGGTCCGTCTCCACCCCGATCATGGCCTGCCTCCTTCGCCCGACCGCGCGCCCCGTCCCGCCCGCACATCCCGTACCCGGCGCCGCTCCCTCCGAGGTGAGGCCCTGCGCGCCCACCGCACCGCTGGGGCGAAACGCCAGGCCACGAAGCCGGACCGAAAAATCATCCAGCCCTTAGCACGGACGCGTGGCCGCGCCATGAAGTTGAGCACAAGCCCACCCGAATTCGGCCAAGCCCGTCGAGGGCGGCGACGGCACGGGAGGGGCGGTCCGGCGGCCGTGCGGCGTGTGCTAAGGCTTCTTCGCGGGGGCTGTGCGGCGGGGGGGCACGGCCCTTGGCCCCGCGTGCGCCGCACGCTGTCAGCAGACGCAGAGAGGCGAAGACGTGACAGGCAGTCAGTTCGACGAGCTCGGGCAGGTCTACGAGGAGTCCTCGGGCATGGCCTTCAGGCAGGGCCTGGAGTTCCCCACCGTGCTCGGGCACCTCGGCGACATCAGGAGCCAGGACATACTCGACTTCGGCTGCGGCAGCGGGGTCTACACCCGGCTGCTCGCGCGCCGCGGCGCCCGGCGGACCGTCGGCCTCGACGCGTCCGAGGGCATGGTCGACCACTGCCGCCGCCGGGAGGAGGACGAGCCCCTCGGCGTCGAGTACGTCGCGGGGGAGCTCCCGGAGCGGCTGCGCGGCGCCTTCGACACCGTGCTCGGCGTGTACGTGCTGCCGCACGCCGAGACGTACGACGGGCTCGTCGCGATGTGCCGGGCGGTGGCGGCGGCGCTGCGGCCCGGTGGGCGCTTCCTGACCCTGCCCATCCACCCGGACGTGCACCCGGACCCGGACCACTACGCCCGCTACGGCTTCCGCCTGGACGTCAGCGCCCGCGAGGACGGCGCCCCGGTGGACTTCGGGTTCACCGTGGGCGAGCACAGCGCGCGGTTCACCGCCCGCTACTGGACCGCCGCGTCCCTGGAGGGAGCCCTGCGCGACGCGGGCTTCAGCGCGCCCCGGTGGCGCGCGCACCAGGTGTCCGAGACCGCCGAGCCCGGCCCCTCGGACGACTTCTGGGCCCCCTACCTCACGACCCCGCACGCGGCGGTCCTGGACGCGCGCAAGGCCTGAGGCACGGCCCGGGCACGCGGTACCGGTGCGGCAGGCGCGGGCCCCCGCGGGGTCGGCGGAGGCGGCGGAGTCGGGAAAACGGCCGGTGGCCCGGTGACCGTTGAGGTCACCGGGCCACCGGGCCGTGCACTGCGTGGGTGCCGCGGGTGCGGTACGCGTACGTGCCGTCAGCGCGTCGGCTGCAGTTCCCGCTCCGGGTCGGAGTAGGGGGCGCCGCCGTTGTCGCCGAGCCGCTTGTAGAGCTTCTCGCCCTCCACGTCGACGTTCGGCAGGATCTTGTTCAGCCAGCCCGGCAGCCACCAGGCGGACTTGCCGAGCAGGGCGAGCACCGCCGGGACGATCGCCATGCGGACGACGAAGGCGTCGAACAGGACGGCGGCGGCGAGGCCGAAGCCCATGGTCTTGATGATGTCGTCGTCCTCCAGGATGAAGCCGGAGAAGACGCTGATCATGATGACCGCGGCCGCGGCGACGACGCGCCCGCCGTGGGTGAAGCCGGTCACGATGGCCTCGCCCGGACGCGATCCGTGGACGTACGCCTCCCGCATGCGGGTCACGAGGAACACCTCGTAGTCCATCGCCAGACCGAACACCACACCGATCATGAAGATCGGCATCATGCTCATGATCGGGCCGGGCTGGTCGACGCCGAACACGTTCGCGAGGTGGCCCTCCTGGAAGACCGCCACGACCGCGCCGAGCGCCGCGAGCACCGAGAGGAGGAAGCCGAGCGCCGCCTTCAGCGGCACCAGGATCGAGCGGAACACCAGCATCAGGAGCAGGAAGGCCAGGCCGACGACCAGGGCCAGATACGGGATCAGCGCGTCGTCGAGGGTCTGCGAGAAGTCGATGACCGAGGCCGTCTGGCCGGTGATCAGGACCTCGGCGCCGGTCTTGGACTCGATCGTGCCGATGTCGGAGCGGATCTTCTTGACCAGCGTCTCGGTGTCGTGGTCACTCGGTCCGGACTTCGGCGTCGCGGACAGGATCGCCAGGTCGTCCGCCTTGTTCGGCGTCGCCGGGCTGACGGACACGATGCCCTTGACCTTCTTGAGCTCCGCGCCGACGTCCTTCGCCGCGGCACCGGCGCCCTTGTCCTTGTCGACGACGATCGTCAGCGGGCCGTTGAAGCCCTTGCCGAAGGAGTCCGACAGCATGTCGTACGCCTTGCGCTGCGTGGTGTCCGGCGCGAAGGTGCCCTCGTCGGGCAGGCCGAGCTGCAGGTTGGCGGCCGGAGCCGCCACCGCGCCGAGACCGGCGATGGCGACGAGCAGGACGATCAGCGGGCGGCGCAGCACGAACCGGGCCCAGCGCGTGCCGAGCTTCGGCTTGGCGTGGGGGTCGGTGAAGGGAACGCCGACGGGCTTCTTGCGGTCCTTGCGGCGCAGCGTCCTGCGGGGCGCGATGCCGAGCAGCGCCGGGATGAGGGTCAGCGCGATCAGGACGGCGATCACGACCGTACCGGCCGCGGCGAGGCCCATCTTGGTGAGCAGCGGGATGTTCACCACGGCGAGGCCGGAGAGGGCGACGATGACGGTGAGGCCCGCGAACACCACCGCGGAGCCCGCGGTGCCGACGGCGCGTCCCGCGGCGTCCTCGGGAGTGCGGCCCTCCGCCCGCTCGGCGCGGTAGCGCGAGACGATGAACAGGGCGTAGTCGATGCCGACCGCGAGGCCGATCATCGTGGCGAGCGTCGAGGTGGTGCTGGACAGCTCGAGCGTGCTGGCGAGCGCGGTGATGCCGGAGATGCCGATGCCGACGCCGATGAGCGCGGTCAGGATGGGCATGCCCGCGGCGATCAGCGAGCCGAAGGTGATGAGCAGCACGACCGCGGAGATGCCGATGCCGATCAGCTCGGCGCTGCCGCCCAGCTCCTGCTCGGTCGGGACCGCGTCACCGCCCGCCTCGACGGTCAGGCCGTCCTTGCGGGTGTCCTTGAGCGTGTCGGTGAGCTTGTCCTTGACCTTGTCGGTCAGCTCGGGTCCGGGGACCTTGTACGACACGGTCGCGTAGACGGTGGTCGAGTCCTTGCTGACCGCGCCCGTCTTGAACGGGTCGTCGACCTTCGAGACCTGCGCGCCCTTGCCCAGCCGCTCGACGGCCTTGTTGACCTTCGCCTTGTTCTCGGCGTCGGTGATCTTCTCGCCCTTGGGGGCGCGGAGCACCACACGGGCCGTGGCGCCGTCGGCGCTCGTCTCGGGGAACTTCTCGTCGAGCAGGTCGAAGGCCTTCTGCGACTCCGTGCCGGGCATGGAGAAGACGTCGGCCGGAGCCTTGGGAGCCGAGGACGCTGCGACGCCCGCGCCGATGAAGAGCAGCACCCATATGAGCGCCATCCACCAGCGCCGTCTGAAGGCGAGACGGCCCAGTTTGTAGAGGAACGTAGCCACGGCGAACGAGACTCCCGTCGGGATTGGCAGGCAGGACCGACCCGTTCGGCGGCGGGCGCCGCGCGACAGGGTTGGTCGGCAGGATCCACTCCATCGTGACGGCACCGAAGCGCACGGAAGTCAGACTGCGGGCCGGAGTCCGCGCCCACGTCCGTCGTAGTCGGAAGTCGGCCGACTCATCCTCGGGTAGGAGACGCGCCGACTACATGTAGATCTCATGTACCAGGGGTGTGACCTGCGTCTCTTGGTCAACAACCCGCCCTCGGCATCGGGCATTCAGGTCGAATACCGAACCTTTTGGACAGGTGCTGTTTCGGACACCAGGAGTGCCAGGAGACACCTGCGCCGACGCGCCAGGGGCGCCCGGCCACCACCGCATGACGTGCGTCGCAGCGGCCCGCTCCCACCCCCTCCAACGACGCGGCGCGCTGGCGTGTTCCAAGGGGGTGGCGGGCGGCCCGCGGCGGGGCCGCCCGCCGCCCTCCGGACCCCCTAAGGGTCGGCCTCGGGGTGCCGTCAGGCCGTGCGCAGGACCTCGATGACGCTGGCGAAGCTGTCCCCGCCGTGGCCCGCGGCGTGCGTCCGCTCCATGAAGGCCTTCAGGAGCTCGGGCAGGGCGCTGTCCACGCCGCGGTCGGCCGCCGCGTGGATGAGGTGGTCGACCGCCGCGATCTGCACGTCGACGGTGGCGTCGTCGCCCGGGTACCTTCCCTCCTCCACCTGGGTCGCGTACCGGGTGATGAAGCCGTTGACGGCGCCGCCGAGCCAGCGCAGCGCGAGCGGCGCGAACTCCGTCGCCTTCGCCCCGTCGGCGCCCACCAGCGCGGTCCCGTGCAGCCAGCCGCCGAAGGCCGCCCACATCAGGCCGAGCAGCGCCACGTCGTACAGCGGGGCGAAGCCCGCGTCCTCGCCGAGGAACAGCGGGTCGCCGAGCGCTTCGAGGGCGGGCCTGTGGGCGTCGAAGGCGGTCCGCGGGCCGCTGTAGAGGAACATCATCTCGGGGCTGCCGACGCCGGGCGGGGTGGTCATGACCGCGCCGTCCAGGTAGTCGACGCCGCGCTCGGCGGCCCAGGCGGCGAACTCCCTGGCCTGCTCGGGCGAGCCGGTGGTGAGGTTGACGAGCGTGCGGCCCGCGAGCGTGGCCGCGGCCGGGTCGACGACCGCGTGCAGCGCGTCGTAGTCGAGGACGCAGGCGATCACGAGGCCGCTCGCCGCCACGGCCTCCGTGGGGGTCGCCGCGACCCGGGCGCCGCGCGCGGCGAGCGCCTCCGCTTTCGCCGGTGTGCGGTTCCACACCGTGGTCTCGTGGCCGCGCTCCAGGAGGGCGGCGGCGAGGGCGGCGCCCATGTTGCCCAGGCCGATGACGGTGACGGGGCTGCGGTGTTCGGCGTTCATTGCGTGCTTGCTCCTTGCGCGTCCACCGGACGCGGTCGTGTCCGGACGACCGCCTGCGGCGGCGTCCGTGGTGATCCGGTACGAGAACCCTCGCAGCGGGCCGGGGAGCCGGACAGTGACAGCGGTGACGTCGGTCACCAAATTCCTGCCACCCCTCGAAGCGGCCGTACGCTCGCCGCATGAGCGCTGGTTCCGTCGCGGTGGTCGTGACCGAGGAGATCGGGGTCCCCTCCTGGGACCTGTACGAACTGAGCATCCCGTGCACGGTGTTCGGCAAGCCCCAGCCGGACCTCTCCGCGCACTGGTACGACCTGAGGCTGTGCGGCACGGACACCGGCTCCGGCGCGCGGGACGCCGCCGCGCACCCCTTCGGCGTCTCGGTGCGCACGCCGTACGGCCTCGACGACCTGGTCGACGCGGACACGGTGATCGTCCCTTCGGTGCCGGACGCCTGCGTCGAGGAGGGCGCGCCCCTGCCGGACGGGCTCGTCG
This sequence comes from Streptomyces sp. NPDC053474, assembly GCF_044544845.1. Taxonomy (NCBI): domain Bacteria; kingdom Bacillati; phylum Actinomycetota; class Actinomycetes; order Kitasatosporales; family Streptomycetaceae; genus Streptomyces; species Streptomyces sp. NPDC053474. The sequence continues at coordinate 296,757 of NZ_JBITXV010000011.1, read as the reverse complement.
ACGCGCTGCGCCGCGCCCACGCGGCGGGCGCGCGGATGGTGTCGCTGTGCAACGGCGCCTTCGCGCTCGCCGAGGCGGGGCTGCTCGACGGCCGCCGCGCCACGGCGCACTGGCAGCACACCGCCCAGCTGGCGGCGCGCTACCCGAAGGTCGAGGTCGACGACTCGGTCCTGTACGTCGACGAGGGGGACGTGCTCACCAGCGCGGGCCTGACGGCGGGGCTCGACCTGTGCCTGCACCTCGTCCGCCGCGACCTGGGCGCGCACGTCGCCAACCAGCTCGCGCGGCGCATGGTGGTGCCCGCGCACCGGCCGGGCGGGCAGGCGCAGTTCATCGACCTGTCGGTGCCCGCGGCCGACGACGCGAGCCTGAGCCCCGTCCTGGAGTGGGCGCGCGGGCGCCTCGACGAGCCGCTGACCGTCGACGACTTGGCGCGCCGCGCGGCGATGAGCCCGCGCACGTTCTACCGGCGGCTCCAGGCGGCCACCGGCACCACGCCCCTGCAGTGGCTCCTGAACCAGCGCCTGGCGCGGGCGCAGAGCCTCCTGGAGGCGACGGACCTGCCGGTCGAGAAGGTCGGCGAACTCAGCGGCCTCGGCACGGCGAACAACCTGCGCCACCACTTCCTCAAGCACGTGGGGGTGCCGCCCAGCGACTACCGCCGGGCGTTCTCGCAGCCGGGCCGGGCGCCGGAGCCGCTGGCTAGGTGACCGCTCCCGGAGCCCCGGCGCGGACCCGGGCGAGCAGCGCCGCCTTGTCCGGCTTGCCGCTCGGCGCCACGGGCACGTCGGTGAGGACGGTCAGCGTGGACGGCAGGCCCGCGACGCCCAGTTCCGCCTCGACGTGCTCCCGTACGGCGTCGAGGGCGGGCGTGCGGCCCGGCGCCGCGACGACGAAGGCGTGGGCGGCCTCGCCCGTGCGCCGGTCCGGAGCCGCCACGACGTAGGCCCGGTCGACGTCGGGGTGGGCGGCGACGGCCCGCTCCAGGGCGCCGCAGTAGTGCACGACCGCGTTGACGATGACGATGTCGCGGCTGCGGCCCGTCAGATGCAGAAAGCCGTGCGCGTCCAGGTGCCCCACGTCGCGGGTGCGCACCCAGCCGTCGCGGAGCGCCTGGGCGGTCTCCGCCTCGTCGCGCCAGTAGTCGGTCATGGCGCAGGGCGTGCGCGCCCAGATCTCGCCGGTGGTGCCGGTCGGGACCGGCAGGCCCTCGGCGTCGCGCACGCTCAGCTCGGTGCGCGCCCAGGGGCGGCCGACGGAGCTGGCGGCCCCCTCGGGCCCGTGCGCGAGGTCGTCGGGCGTCAGGAGCGTGAGCATGCCCGTCTCGGTCTGGCCGTACGCCTGGTGCACGGCGGGGCCGATGCGCCGCACGGCCTCGGCGAGCGAGTGCGGGGCCAGCGGGGAGCCAGCCACGATCAGGACCCGCAGGCCGCTGAGGTCGGTGGCGCGGCCGGGCCCGGTGCGCAGCGCGTCGAGCACGTGGTGCAGCCGGGGCACGGTCATCAGCAGGGCGGTGATCCGCAGGCGCTCGACGAGCCGGGGGAACTCCAGCGGGGGCGCGGGGATCACGGCGGTGCCGCCGCTGAGGAGGCACAGGCCCAGGTGCTCGAACATGACGGCGCTGGTGAGGGTGCCGAACAGCAGGAAGCGCCGGTATCCGGCCGCGAGGCGCGCGATCCGCTCGTCCCCGTGGACGGGCCGCCAGGACCAGTACGCGGTGAGCGCGCGGTAGTCGAGGACACAGCCCTTGGGGTGGCCCGTGCTGCCGCTGGTGAGGTGCACCAGGGCGGCGTCGTCGGGGCGGCCGCGCGCGACGAGGCCGTCGCCGGGCAGCGGGTCGGCGTGCGGATGCGCCGCGAGCAGGTCGCTGTCGAGCCGCAGGACGGGGAGGTCACCGGCGGCGCGGAGCAGTGCGGGCGGCGGCGGGGCGGCGTCGGTGACGACCACGTCGACGTCGGCGGCGAGGACGTGGGCGAGCTGGTACGGCGTCAGGCCCGGTCGCAGGCCGGTCACCCGGCAGCCCAGCAGATGGGCCGCGATCTGCACGGCGAAGCCCTCGGGGGTGACCTCCGTGGCGAGGGCGACGGCGCGCCCCGGGCCGAGTCCCGCCGCGCGCAGCCCGGCCGCGCACCGGGTGATGAGCGCGAGCACCTCGCCGCGCGTGACGGCGCGGGAGCGGTGCTCGAAGGCCACGGAGGCGGGATGGCGGCGGAACGCGTCGATCAGGGCCTGCGGGAAGGGCGGTTCCGTCGAATTGCTCGCTTTGCGTCCGTTTTCCACGGGGCATCCGTTTCGCAGGATGAAACAGCGGCAGCGGGAATGAGGGTGCAGAACAGGAAAGCGGCGTACGATCTCTGGCCGATTTTCGCCCGGGGGCCGAGCGGCCAGGGTCACGGTATCGCTCGATCCTCTTCCCACAAGCCCCCATTCCCTGTGACGCACGCCACACTGAAGCGATCTGGCGGCCCACTTGAAGTATCAACTACCGTGATGTATCCGCTCGTTCAAGCCTCTCACCGGGGACGTCGGCGACGCTCACCGGAGACGGGAGCAAGGCGTGTCTGACGGTGGCTTGATTGACTACTTGATAGTCGGCGCGGGACCCGCGGGACTCCAGGCCGGATATTTCCTTGACCGCTCCGGCCGCAACTATCTCGTCGTCGAGTCCGGAACGGCTCCGGGAACGTTCTTCACGCGTTTCCCGCGCCACCGGAAACTCATTTCGATCAACAAGGTGCACACCGGCTGGGACGACCCCGAGCTCAGGCTGCGCACCGACTGGAACTCGCTCCTGACGGACGAGGGCGCTCCGCTGTTCACCGAGCGCACCCCGCGCTACTTCCCGGCCGCCGACGACATGGTCGGCTACCTGGCGGACTTCGCCGCGACGCACCGCCTGAACGTCCGGTACGCCACCCGGGTCACCGAGATCAGCAGGCCAGGGCCGCCCGTGGGGACCGGCGCCTTCACCGTCCGCACGGCCGACGGCGGCGTCCTGCGCGCCCGGCGCCTGATCGTGGCCACCGGCGTGAGCCAGCCTTACATCCCTCGGGACATCGAGGGCGTCGAGACCGCCGAGCGGTACGACGAGGTGTCGGTCGACCCGGATGACTTCACGGGCCAGCGGGTGCTGATCATCGGGCGCGGCAATTCCGGCTTCGAGACGGCGGACAACCTGATCGAGACGGCCGCGGTCATCCATCTCGCCGGGCCCGGTTCGCTGCGCATGGCGTGGCAGACGCACTTCGTGGGACATCTGCGGGCGGTGAACAACAATTTCCTGGACACCTACCAGCTCAAATCGCAGAACGCGCTCCTCGACGGCCGGGTCCTGTCCCTGCGCAAGCAGCCCGACGGCACGTACCTGGCCGCGGTGAGCTTCGCCCGGGTCGACGAAGTGGTCAAGGAGATTCCGTACGACCGCGTCATTCTCGCCACTGGATTCCGCTTCGACGCGTCCCTCTTCGCCCCGGAATGCCGTCCACGCCTTACCGTCAACGACCGGTTTCCGGCGCAGACCGACGCCTGGGAATCCGTCGACGTGCCGGACCTGTTCTTCGCGGGGACGCTCACGCAGGTGCGGGACTTCAAGAAATCGACCAGCGGATTCATCCACGGATTCCGCTACGGCGTCCGGGCGTTGCACCGCATCCTGGAACACCGCTACCACGGCGTCCCCTGGCCGGGCAGGGAGCTTCCGGCCACCGCGGCGGCGGCCGCGGACGCCGTGCTCGCGCGCGTCAACCGCACCTCCGCGCTGTGGCAGCAGTTCGGCTTCCTGGCCGACGCCCTGCTCGTCGGCACCGACGGCGGCCTGCGCTACCGCGAGGAAGTGCCGGTCGACCACCTCCACCGCGCGGTCGCGCAGGGGCACTTCGGCGAGGTGACGGAGTACTACGCCATCACCTTGGAGTACGGCGCCGACCACGACCGCGTCGACCCGTTCGACATCGGGACAGGCCGCGTCGGGCAGCGCGACACCACGGGACTCGACGGCCGCTATCTGCACCCCGTCGTCCGGGCCTTTCGCGCCGGGGAGCTCCAGGCCGAGCACCACCTCACCGAGAACCTGGAGAACGAGTGGGACAGCGAGGAGGTCCACCGCGCCCCGCTCCTGGCCTTCCTGCGCGACCACCTCGCGCGGGAGAGCGCGGGCCGCGCCTGATGTCCCGCATCGACGAGCTCCACGACCGCGCCCGCGCCGCGCTCGACCCCGTCCACTACGACTACTACGCCGGGGGCTGCGGAGCCGAGACCGCCCTCGCCGACAACGAACGCGCCTTCGCCGAACTGGCCCTGCTGCCCCGGGTCCTGCGCGGCAACGACCGGAGGGACACCGGCGTCGCACTGCTCGGCGACCGGGCCTCGCTGCCGGTCGTCGTCTCCCCCACCGCCTTCCACCGCCTGGCCCACCCCGACGGCGAGCGCGCCACCGCCCGCGCCGCCGCGCGGGCCGGGACCGTCCTGGTGACCAGCATGGCGGCCACGGTGGCCGTCGCCGACGTGGTGGCCGCGGCGCGGGCCGTGCGCGCGGACGCCGCCGTGTGGTTCCAGGTCTCCTTCCACCCGGACGACGACGTCACGACCGCCCTCGTGCGCCGCGCCGAGAAGGCGGGCTGCACGGCCCTGGTGGTCACCGTGGACACCCCGGTCTTCGGCCGCCGCGCCCGCGACGAGCGCAACGGCTTCCACGACCTGCCGCCGGACCTGGCGCCCGAGAACCTGCGCGACCTGCCCGGCACACCGCCGGGCGGCACCCTGCCCATCGCCATGTCACCGGAGTTCACCTGGCGGCACCTGCGCCGACTGCGCGACCTCACGCACCTGCCCGTGGTCCTCAAGGGAGTGCTGCACCCGCTGGACGCGCGTACCGCCGTCGACGAAGGTGTGGACGCCATCTGGGTGTCCAACCACGGCGGCCGCCAGCTCGACGCGGCGCCGGGAGCCGTCCGCGCGCTGCCGCGCGTCGCCGCGGCGGTCGCGGGGCGCGTGCCCGTGCTGCTCGACGGCGGGGTCCGCTCCGGAGCCGACGTCGCGGCCGCGCTCGCGCTCGGCGCCACGGCGGTCGGGGTGGGCAGGCCCGTGCTGTGGGGCCTCGCGGCGGACGGCGAGGCGGGCGTGCGGGAGGTCATCGAGCTGCTGCGCGCGGACTTCGACCACGTCCTCACCCTGTGCGGCGGGCGCGGTCCTGCCGACCTGACCGCCGACATGGTCGTCACCAGGGCGTGGCCGCCGCCGACGGGGCCGGGCGAGCGGGCGGGGCAGGGGCGATGAGGTTCCGCGCCGGGGCGGCCGCCGCCGGGCTCGCCGCGCTGTCGTCGCCGTACTGGCTGCCGTCCGCGGTCGTCGCGCTGCGGATGCGGATCTTCGCGCGGCTCGGGGGCGGCGAGGGGGTCACGGTCCCGGGCGAGCAGGTGGGGCCCGACCGGTTCGAGGAGCTGTACGGGCATCCGGCGGCGGGCGGCCGCAGCCGGGGAGCCGCCCTGTCCGACCTGTTCTGGTACTGGCTCGCGCCCGGCTCCGACGTCCACCAGGAGCACCTGGAGGCCGGTCCGCGCTACGACGAGGTGGCCCGCACCACGCTGGCGATCCTCGCCGGGCCCGCCGCGGACCTCTCGCGCGCCGCGACCCGCTGCACCGCCGCCGTCCTCGACGAACTGGGGACGGGCCGGGCCACCCTCGTGCGGCTGCGCGACCTGATGATGCCCGTGTGGGCGGAGTTCTTCCACGAGCGCGTCTTCCACGAGCCGTGCCCGCCCGGGGTGCGCCGCCTGATCACCGACCACGCCGACGACGTGGTGAGCGCGCTCAAGTGCACCCGCCCGCGCCACATGCGGCGCAGGCACCGCCTCACCCGGTACCTGGCGCGCCGCGTCGCCGCCGGAGCCGTGCCGCACGCGCTGCCGCGCTCCCTGACCGCGCGCGAGCGGGCGTACTACCTCCAGGGCACGTTCTTCAACACGGCCGTGGTGCAGCTCTCCGAGGCGATGGCCCATCTGCTGCTCGCCCTCGCCGAACACCACGACGTACAGGACCGCGTGGCGCGCGCGCCGGACGACGACCGCTATCTGGACCACGTCATCGACGAGACGTTCCGGCTCTACCCCCTCTTCGGCGTCGCCCACCGCGTCACCACGGCCGACATCACGCTCGGCGACGGCCCCACGCTGCCCGCCGGATCGGTGCTCTGCTTCAGCTACCCCGCCTACCACGCCACCGGGTACGCGGACCCGGACGTCTTCGCGCCGCACCGCTGGGAGACGCGCACGGCCAAGGAGGCCCACCACATCCCCTTCGGCGTCGCCGCCAACCGGCCGTGCCCGGCCTGGCGGCTCGCGCCTCTCGTGATGCGCGCGGCCGCGCGGGAGGTGCTGCGCCGCTACGCGCTCGACTCGGCGGTCTCCCACACACGGTCCATCCCGCACCGGGCGCCTTGCCTCCTGGTGCGGCGCGGGCGGCCGCTGCCCCGGCCGTGGGCGCGCGGCGCCCGCGCGTTCCTGCGGGTCAGGGACCGCCTCGAGGACGTCGGGCGGGCACCGGCACAGCTCGTGCTCGGCACCTGGATGGTGCTCGACGCCCGCCGCCACCGGCTCGCCACGACGTACTTCGCGACCCACGACACCGAGGGGCGACCGCTCGCCGCGCACCCCGGCCCGGGCGCTCCCGGGTGTCCCCATCCGCCTGACTGAGGCCTGACCGGGGCCCACGTGAGGCCCACCGTCCCCAGCCGTCCCGAGCCGAAGGGCGCGGACCATGTCCACCACCGAGCTCGGCCCCGCCTTCTTCCTCGCCGTCGTGGTGATCCTCGTGACCTGCCGGATCACCGCGCTCGCGCTGCGCGGCCTGGGGCAGCCGCCCGTCGTCGGCGAGATGGTCGCCGGGGTGCTGCTCGGGCCGTCCCTGCTCGGCCTTGTCGCGCCCGGCGTCGAGGAGGAGCTGTTCCCCGACGCGCTGCGCCCGGTGCTCTTCGTGGCCGGGCAGATCGGCTTGGTCGTCTTCATGTTCCAGGCCGGGTACGAGCTGCGCGCCGACCGGCTGCGGCCGGTGGCCCGGGCGGCCGGGGTGATCTCGGCCGCGGGCATGGTCGTACCGCTCGCGCTCGGCACCGGTCTGGCGTGGGCCGTGCACCGTTCCGTCGACATCCTGCCCGGTGGCGCCCCGGTGCCGGTCTCCTGTCTGTTCGTGGGGGTCGCCCTGGCCATCACGGCGTTCCCGATGCTGGCCCGGATCATCACCGAACGCGGCCTGACGGGTACCAGGTTCGGCTCCATCTCGCTGGCCGCGGGCGCCGTCGACGACGCCGTCGCGTGGGTGCTGCTCGCCGGTGTCCTGAGCCTGTCGCAGGACAGCGCGGGGCCGTTCGCCAAGGCGGTGGCCGGGACGCTCGGCCTGTTCCTGATGCTCGCGCTGCTGCTGCGCGCCCGGGAGCCGATCGCGCGCCGCCTGGAGCGGCTCGCCCCCGAGCGGGCGCTGCTGCTCGTCGTCCTCACGCTGTTCCTCGCCGCCTGGTACACGGACACGATCGGCCTGTACGCCGTCTTCGGGGCGTTCAGCCTCGGCGTGGTCTTCCCGCGCTGCGCCGCGGTGGACCGCGCGGTCGGCGCGCTCGCGCCCGCGGGCCAGATCGTCTTCCTGCCGCTGTTCTTCACGTACTCGGGCCTCAACACCGACTTCGGCCTGCTCACCGGTCCGACGCTGCTGCTCGTCACGGCCGCGTGCGTGGCCGCCGCCGTCCTGGGCAAGTTCGGCGCGTGCTGGCTGGCCGCACGGGCCGTCGGCGAGGAGCGGGGGGTCGCGCTGCGCGTGGGCACCCTGATGAACGCGCGCGGCCTGATGCAGCTCATCGCCATCAACGTCGGGCTCTCCGCGGGCATCGTGACGCAGCGGATGTTCTCGATGCTCGTGGTCGTCGCGCTCGTCACGACGCTGATGGCCACTCCCGTCCTGAGCCTCTGGGACCGTCGCGACCGCACGGTACGGGCCCCCGCGGCCGACGCCCGCGAACCCGTTCAGGAACTGGCTCCGAAGGCGGCCGAAACAGGCCCGTGACGGCCCTGTGCGGGGCCGCCCCCGGGCGTCCGGGGCGGACCGCACAGCCCCCGCCGCCCGGTCCGTCCACGCCCCGCACACGCCCGTACGCGCGTTCGCCTCATGCCGTCTGACCTGGGATTTCGTAGCGCTCGACGGTACTGTCCAGGGACATCGCGAAAGGGGATCGGATGGACCGGAACGCACGTGCGGCCGAGCGGCACCTCCGCAGTGTCGAGGACGTACTGGAGCTCATGGACGGCCTGTTCGCGCCGGAGGCCGACCGCTGGACGGCGGGCGCGGCCGACTGGTGGGACGGGTTCTACACCGACCGGTCCAAGCCGGTGCCGTTCTTCGTGGACAAGCCCGACGCACACCTGGCCGCGCACCTGGACTCCGGGCTCATCCAGCCCGGCCGCGCCCTCGACCTCGGCTGCGGCCCGGGCCGCAACGCGCTCCACCTGGCCGCGCGCGGCTTCACGGTGGACGCCGTCGACCTGTCACCGGCAGCGCTCGCCTGGGCCGGGGAGCGGGCCCGCGAGGCCGGGGCCGACGTGCGCTTCCACCACGGCGACGCCTTCGCGCTCGGCCCGGACGTCCTGCCCGGCCCCTACGACCTGGTCGTCGACTCGGGCTGCTTCCACCATCTGCCGCCGCACCGGCGCGTCAGCTATCTCGCGCTGCTCGACCGGGTGCTTGCGCCCGGCGGCCATCTGGCGCTGACCTGCTTCGCGGTGGGCGGCATGGGCTCGGAGCTGTCCGACACCGACTTCTACCGGCAGGCGCGGCTGCACGGCGGCCTCGCGTACTCCGCCGAGTCGCTGCGCTGGATCTTCGCCGACCTGACGGAGGTCGAGCTGCGCCGGATGCGCGCCGAGCCGCCCGAGTCGCCGCACTTCGGCGAGCCCTTCCTGTGGGCGGGCCTGTTCCGCCGGGACGCCTAGCGGGCAGCCCGCCGAGGTGCCGGTCCGCACGCGACCGCCGGGGCAGGGGCGGCGGACCCCTATAGGGCACAGCCGCCCCGCTGCCAAGCGATCGACGGATTCATCATGCTCTCGCGTGACACCGCCCACCCGACGGGCCGTCACCCGGAACAATGGCGCCCATGTCTGACGACTGGAAGCGGCAGATCGACGCGCTCCACTCCGAGTTGGTACGCCGCGACGACCCGGCCGCGTGGGTCAGCGAGGCCGACGCCCTGGACGCCTCGTACCTCTATCCCCATCTCGCCGTGCGCGGCCCGGTGTTCGGGCTCGCCGCGCGCGAGCCGGGCGACGAGACGGACTGGCGGCTCCTCAACGACGTGATGGACGGCACGCCGCAGCAGGCCCGGGACGGGCTCAACTCCCTGCTGTGGTTCAGGGCGAAGGACGACGCGGACAGCCGGGCCGAGCGCCGGGCCCTGCTCGCCGCCGTGGCCCGCCTGGAGCGGGAGCGGGTGAACGAGGTCACCGTCCTCGGCACCCGCTACCGCGTCGTGCGCGGCGAGGAGTTCGCGCGCGCCGGTGACGACGGCCTCGAACCCCCGCGCCCCACCGACCCGGAACCCACCGTCCCCTCGTGGGACCAGCGGCCCTCGCCGCCCTCCCACGACGCGGGCTTCGCCCTCGCCCCCGGCCGCGACAGCGGCGTCATGGCGGGCGCGCTGAGACTGGCGCTGCGCGGCTTCACGTACGCGGGCGACGACTGTCCCCCGGCGATCCGCGAGGAGGCGCGTCGGGCCGTGCGGGACTATCCGGAGGTGGTGCTCCTGCCCGTCAGCTTCGGGGTCGCGGAGCGCCGCGGCGAACGCTGGCGGCCGCGCGGCGCCCTCATGCCGACCCCGCACGACGCCCGCCGCCTGCTCGTGCACGGTCTGACCGAGTTCTGGCCGCTCCTGTACGACCTCGACGAGGCCGACCGCGCCGCGTTCGCCCACGCCGCCGAACGCTTCAAGTCGGCGGGCCGCGCCAACGAGGTCGTCGTCCGCGACCAGTGCTTCCGCATCTGCCGCGTGGAACGCATGGTCCGCTTCGGCCCCGACGGCCCCGAGCCCGCCCGCCCCTCGGACGTGGAGACGACCGACCCGATGAAGCTGCACCCGACGATGGACGAGGACGGGGCCATCCACTACGACGACTGACGCACCCTCGCGGCCGCGGGGGTGTTCGCCCTTGCGGGGGTCAGCTCTGGGCCTTGTGGACCTTCCAGTCCGCGACGTCGGAGCTGCGGTTGAAGTAGGCGTTGGTGCACAGGTCGTACTTGCCGCCCGAAGCGGCGCTGTGACCGTTGGTGCCGAGGCATCAGGCATTCTGCCGATACGGCCCAGACGCGGAACCATCGAGCAAACCTGACCAATAATCACCCAGCGCACTCCCTCGGTTCGAGGTATAGCCCACTCCTGTGCGACCATGACCCCGTGTTGGAGCTAGCGATCCTGGGAAGCCTCGCCGAAGGGCCGTTGCACGGGTATGAGCTGCGGCGTCGGGTCGAGCGGCTCTCCGGGCACACGCGGCCGGTGAGTGACGGGAGTCTGTATCCGGCGATCAACCGGCTCGTCGGGCGCGGGCTGCTCGGGCGGCACAGCGAGCCGGGCGCGGCGGCCACCAGGCGGCAGGTGCTGACGCTCAACGACGCCGGGCGCGAGCGGCTCCTGGCGTGGCTGCGCGACCCCGCGCCGCACGAGATCACCGACTCCACGCGGTTCTTCACCGTCCTGGCGTTCCTCTCGCTGCTGCCCGACACCGCGCAGCAGCACGCGGTCCTGCGGCGGCGCCTGGAGTTCCTGGAGACCCCCGCCAGCTTCTTCTACGACGGCGACCGCCCGCTGCGCGCCGAGGAGGTCGAGGACCCCTACCGCCGCGGCATGCTCCTCACCGCGCGGGCCGCCAACCGCGCCGAGGTCGCCTGGCTGCGGGAGGCCCTGGACGGCGCCCCCGACGCCTGAGCGGGCCCGCGCCCGCCGACCGTCCGGGCAACCGGACAGACCGCCGCGGATATCCGGCGGCCGAGCCGGGTAGGGAACCCGGCCCGACGTGCGGCGCACATCGAGGTTGCGGCGTCCGCCCCGGTTCTGGTTGCGTCACGCGGGCGACCACGAGAACCGCGGCCCGACCGATTCCCGCCCTGACGGAGTGCTGATGACCATCGAACCGAGGACGACGACCCCCCGCGCCGAGGACACCGCGGCCCGCTGGCTGCGGCGCCCGCAGCCGCGCCCTGCCGCGCGGACCACCCTGGTGTGCTTCCCGCACGCGGGCGGGACCGCGTCCTTCTTCACGCCCTGGGCCCCGCTGCTGCCGCAGCACGTGGAGCTGGTCGCGCTGCAGTACCCGGGCCGCCAGGACCGGCTCGGGGAGCGGCCGATCGCCACGATGGCCGACCTGGCCAACGCCGTCGCGGAGGTGCTGCGCACCGGCATACGCGCCGACCGCGAGCTGATCCTCTTCGGGCACAGCATGGGCGCCGCGCTCGCCTGGGAGACCGCGTTGCGCCTGGAGGCCGGGACGGGGCCCGCGCCGCGGCGGCTCTTCGTCTCCGGGCACGAGGGCCCGAGCCGCAAGCGCCGCGGCACGGTGCACCTGCTGCCCGAGGAGCAGTTCGTCGGGAAGATGAAGGAGCTGGGCGGCACCGACCCGCGCCTCCTGGACGAGCCGGAGCTGCGCGAGATGGTGCTGCCCGCGGTCCGCGCCGACTACCGCCTCATCGAGACCTACCGCCCGGACCTCGGCGCCCGGCTCCGCTGCCCGATCGGGGTGTTCACCGGCGACCAGGACTCCGAGGTGACCACGCGGGACGCGGAGGCGTGGCGCGAGGCGAGCCTCGGCGGCGACTTCTTCACCCGGGTGTTCCCCGGTGACCACTTCTACCTCGCGGACCACGCCGCCCGCATCGTCGCCGAGATGTTCGGCGCCCGCTCGGACGCCGGACACGGCCAGGTCTGAGCGGGCGCCGGACACGGCGAGGGGCGTAAGGCGGTTCAGACCGCGGCGCGCTCCGGCTCCGGCTCCGCCACCTTCGTGAGCGCCTGCGCACGCGGCGCGTGCGCCGCCCGCAGGCCGACCAGGGCGACCGCCACCACCAGGAGGAACGCCCCGCCCGCGATGGCGAAGCTCAGGGTGAACTGGCTCTCCTCGGGCAGCGCGGGCATCCCGGCGGGCAGCTTGATGGTCTTCGACGCGAGGAGGGTGGTGATCATCGCGCTCGCGATGGCGCTGCCCACCGAGCGGGAGATCGAGTTGATGCCGTTGGCGATGCCGGTCTGGTGGGCCGGGACGCTGGCGACGATGAGCGCGGGCATGGAGGCGTAGCCGAAGCTGATCGCCAGGCCGACGACCATGCCCGCGCCGATCACGGAGGCGGTGGTGTCGTGGGCCAGGGTCAGCCAGGCGAAGCCGAGGACGCCGAAGGCCGCGCCGACGGCGAGCGTGACGCGCGCCCCGATCCGGCGCACCAGGACGCCGCCGAACTGGGCGCCGACCAGGGAGACGAGCGTGGTCGGCAGCAGATAGACGACGGAGGCGCCGAGCACCGAGGCGCCGAAGCCGTACCCGGCCACGTCCTCGGGCATCTGCACGAGGTACGAGACGCCGATGAACTGGGCGAACATCGCGAAGCCGAGCAGCAGGCCCGCCAGGTTGGTGAAGAGCACGGGGCGGTGCGTGAACATCTTCATGTCCACCATCGGCTCCTTGACCCGGTTCTCGGTGAGGACCCACACGCCCGCCATCACGACCGCCCCGGCGAAGGAGCCGAGCGTACGGCCCGACGTCCAGCCCCACTCGTGGCCCTGCGAGATCGGCAGGAGCAGCAGGACGAGGAGCAGCGCCAGGGTGAGCGCGCCCAGCCAGTCGGTCCTGCCGCCCGTCTTGGAGCGGGAGGCGGGCACGACGAAGATCACACCGACGAGCGCCACCACGGCGAGCACGACCGCGAGCCAGAAGACCCGGTGGTAGTCGGGGTCGTCACCCTGGGTGAGGAGGCCCGCACCGACCAGGGCGAGACCGCTGCCGAACGCGAGCGTGCCGCTGACCAGGGCCATCGCCCCGTGCAGCTTCTCCGGCTTGATCTCCTCACGCAGCACGGACAGGGCGAGCGGGAAGATCGCGGTCGCCGCTCCCTGCATCACGCGGCCGACGATCAGCCAGGTCAGCGAGGTCGTGGTGGCGGCGAGCACCGAGCCCGCGATCATCACCAGGAGCACGCCGACGAGCGTGGGCTTCTTGCCGTGCTGGTCGCCGAAGCGGCCGAGGAGCGGGGTGAAGACGGCGGCGGACAGGAGCGTGGCCGTGGTCACCCAGCTGACGTTGGCCGTGGTGGCACCGAGATCGTTCTGGATGATCGACAGGATCGGGACGACCAGGGTCTGCATCATCGATACGACCATGGCGGCGAGCCCCAGGACCAGGATGATCGAGGTCTGCCCCGAGGGGCGTGACGTCCCCGTGTGATGTGCGTGAGACACGGAATCTCTTCCCAACTGCTTAAGAACCTAGAAACTTGAGAACCTCAAGCAACCACATCACTGTAAGGGCCATTGTTTGAGATGGTCAAGTTTTAGGGCGTAAGATGGGCCCATGCCAGAATCTCCACGCGTCGGCACCGGCCAGCTGATGGAGCTGCTCTCGGTGTCGCTCGGCGCCTACTACGGCGACTTCACGGCCGCGGCCGCCCGCGAGCACCTCACGGCCAGCCAGGGCAAGACCCTGAGCGTGCTGCGCCGCGGCCCGGCCGCGATGCGCGTCCTCGCCGGGATCCTGGCCTGCGACGCTTCGAACATGACGGGGATCGTCGACCGCCTGGAGAAGCGTGACCTGGTGCGCCGCGAGCCAAGCCCCGGAGACCGGCGCGTCAAGAACGTCGTCCTGACCGCCGAGGGCGAGCGCGTCATCGACGCGATCCGCGCCAACATGCGCACCACGCTCGCGGGCCTGGACACCCTCGACGACGCGGAGCGCGCCGCCCTGCACGACCTCCTGAGCCGCGTCTTCGCCGCCGGGCCGGGCGACGCGTCGTAAGCGCCGGGCCGGGAGAAGCGTCCTAAGCGCCGACCCGGCCCGCTAGCCCGCGAACGGCGTCCCCGCCAAGCCCTCCCCCGCCCCGGGCACCACGAGGACCGAGCCTGCCAGTGGGTGGGGGCGGTGGTGGCCGACGCGGGCCGTGGTGATGTACAGGTCGCGCAGGCCGGGGCCGCCGAAGGCGCAGGCCGTGGGGCGGGGTACGGGGAGGTCGATGACCCGGTCGAGGGTGCCGGCGGGGGTGTAGCGGCGGATCTGGGCGCCGTCCCAGAGCGCCACCCAGACACAGCCCTCGGCGTCGACGGTCAGGCCGTCGGGGAAGCCCCCGCGCTGTTCGATGGTGATGAACTCCCGTCGCGGGCCGGGGAGGTGTCCCCGCATGCGGCAGACGTCGATCCGCCGGGTGGGGCTGTCCACGTAGTACGCGAGCGTGCCGTCCGGGCTCCACCCGATGCCGTTGCTGACGGCCACCTCGGCGAACAGCTCGGTCGTGGAGCCGTCGGGTGCGACGCGGACGAGGTGGCCGCCGCCGGGCGCCTCGTCGTAGCGCATGGTGCCCGCCCACAGGGAGCCGTCGGGCGCGATCGCCGCGTCGTTGCCCCTGCGGCCGGGCACGGGGTCGTGGACGAGCCAGGAGAAGGCGCCGTCGGGGGTGTAGCGGCCCACGCCGTCGCGCAGGTTCACCACGAGTCCGCCGCCCGCGCGCGGCTTGGCCGCGCCGACGTGCTGCTCGGTGGCCAGGACCGTACGGCGGCCGGACGAGGGGTCGTACGTGTGCACGCGCGAGCCGAGGATGTCCACCCAGAGCAGCCGTTCCGTGGCCGCGTCCCAGGTGGGGCCCTCGCCGAGCTCCGCCGCCGCGGGGACGGCGACGTCGGCCGCCGGGCGGCTCATCGCGCGCCCCGGTGGCCGAGGCGCGCGGAGAGGTCACCCGCGCCCTTCGCGGCGAGCTCGGCGAGGTCCGCCTCACGGCCCTCGCTCCAGCGGATCATCGGTACGGAGACGGAGAGCGCGGCGACCACGCGTCCCGCACGGTCGCGCACGGGCGCGGCCACACAGCTGACGTCCGGGTTGGACTCGCGGTGCTCGGTGGCGATGCCGCGCTCGCGGATCGCGGCCAGGTCGGCGCGCAGCGCGCTGTGCTCGGTGAGGCTGTCGGGGGTCATCGCCGTCAGCTCGTGGTCCGCGATCCGGGCGTCGAGCTCGGCCGGGGGCAGCGAGGCGAGCAGCATCTTGCCGACCGCCGTGCAGTGCGCGGGCAGGCGGCGGCCCGCGGCGGAGACCATGCGGACGGCGTGCGTGGAGTCGGCCTTCGCGATGTAGATGACGTCCGCGTCCTCCAGGATCGCCACGTGCACCGTCTCGTCGCAGGCCTCGGCGACCTCCCGCGCGACGCGCTGCCCCTCGGCGGCGAGGTCGAGCTGCTCCGCGTACCGGCTGCCCAGTTGGTAGGTGCGCACGCCGAGGCGGTAGCGCCCCGGCTGCTCGGGGACCGGCGCCAGATAGGAGCGCGCGGCGAGCGTCGTGAGCAGCTCGTGCACGGTGGTGCGCGGCAGTTGGAGCTTGCGGGTGACCTCCGGCGCGGACAGGGTGCCGTCGCCGTCCAGGAACAGTTCCAGTATGTCGAAAGCCCTGGTCACCGCGGGGACAAGGCGTCCCATGCCGTCCACCCACCTTCTACGTTCGGTACTCCGACCAATGGCCGGTATGGCGAACATAGGCTATGCGTAGCGGTATTGGTCAGGCAATGGTCTCGCCGCACGGCTCCGTGCGCGACCCATTGACACCTCCGAGAGTGGCCCTTTACGGTCACGCCACGATTTCGAACGCACCACGAAATTTCGAACATCATCGGCCTGTCCTCCTCCGAAACCCACGCACTTTAGGGGCAACTGCCGTGCGCATCACGGGAATCAGCACTCATGTCGTCGGGACCCCCTGGCGCAACCTCACCTATGTGCTCGTCCACACGGACGAGGGCCTCACGGGGGTCGGTGAGACCCGCATGCTGGGCCACACCGACGCCCTGCTCGGCTATCTGCGCGAAGCGGAGGCCAACCACATCGCGGGGTCGGACCCGTTCGCGGTGGAGGACCTCGTCCGCAGGATGAAGTACGGCGACTACGGGCGGGCCGGGGAGATCGTGATGTCCGGCATCGCGGTCGTGGAGATGGCCTGCTGGGACATCAAGGGCAAGGCCCTCGGCGTGCCGGTGTGGCAGCTGCTCGGCGGGAAGGTGACCGACCGCGTCAAGGCGTACGCCAACGGCTGGTACACCACCGAGCGCACCCCGGAGGCCTACCACAAGGCCGCCCAGGAGGTCATGGCGCGCGGCTACCGCGCCCTGAAGATCGACCCGTTCGGGACCGGGCACTTCGAACTCGACGCCGAGCAGAGCCGGTACGCGGTGTCCCTGATCGAGGCGGTGCGCGACGCCATCGGTCCCGACGCCGAGCTGATGCTGGAGATGCACGGCCGGTTCTCGCCGTCCACGGCGGTCCGGCTCGCCCGGGAGCTCGCGCCCTTCCGGCCCGCGTGGCTGGAGGAGCCGGTGCCGCCGGAGAACCTCAAGGCGCTCGCGAAGGTGGCGGAGAAGGTGGACGTGCCCGTCGCGACGGGCGAGCGCATCCACGACCGGATCGAGTTCCGCGAGCTCTTCGAGTCGCAGGCCGCCGACATCATCCAGCCGGACCTCGGCCACATCGGCGGCATCCTGGAGGCCCGCAAGCTGGCCGCCACCGCCGAGACGCACTACACGCTGGTCGCGCCGCACAACGTCGGCGGCTCGGTGCTCACCGCGGCATCCCTCCAACTCGCCGCCTGCACGCCCAACTTCAAGGTCCTGGAACACTTCAACGACTTCGCGGACGCGGAGATCAAGAAGGTGGTCCGGGGCGCCCCGCGCGTCGACCCGGAGACCGGCTGCTTCGAGATCTCGCACGCCCCCGGCCTCGGCGTCGAGCTCGACGTCGACGCGGCGGCGGAGTTCCCGCAGCAGCGGGCGCGGTTCGACCTGTGGGCCGAGGGCTGGGAGAAGAGGGCTCCGAAGTGAGCGGCCCGGAAGGCTCAAGCCGCGCCGTCGTCGTCGACCGGCCCGGACAGCACCGCCTGGTGCGCCGCGACGTGCCCGAGCCCGGCCCCGGCGAGGTCCTGGTGCGCGTCGCCGCCGCCGGGATCTGCATGAGTGACCGCGAGGTGTACGACGGCCACCGCGACGCCGCGTACGTGCGGTACCCGGTGACGCCCGGGCACGAGTGGGCCGGGACCGTCGTGGCCGTCGGCGACGGCGTCGACACCGGGCTCCTCGGGCGGAAGACCGTGGCCGAGGGCTTCCGGGCCTGCGGGACGTGCGAGCGCTGCCGGTGCGGGGAGACCAGCCTGTGCACCAGCGGGTACGCGGAGACGGGCTTCACCGAGCCGGGCGCGTTCGCCGACCACCTCACCGTCCCCGCGCGGCTCCTGCACCCGCTGGCGGACGACGCGGACCTGCGGGCCGCGGCCCTCCTGGAGCCCGCCGCCGTCGTCGCGGCCGCCACCCGGGCGGCCCGGCCCCGCTCCGGCGAGCGGATCGCCGTGGTCGGCGCGGGCACCCTCGGGATGCTCGCCGTGCAGCTGCTCGCCGCGTCGTCCCCCGCCGAGCTGGCGGTCGTCGACCCCCGGGCGGCACGTGGCGAGCAGGCGCGGGACTTCGGCGCGACCGCGGCCCTCACCCCCGAGGACGCCCAGGCCGTCCAGGGGCGCTACGACCTGGTGGTGGAGACCGCGGGCGCGCCGCCCACCGCGGCGTCGTCCTGCCTGCTCGCGCGCCGCGGCGGCCGCGTGGTCCTCACCGGGATGTTCACGCCCGGTGCCGCGGGCATCGACCCGGTGCATCTGTCCCTGAGTCAGCTGGAGATCCGCAGTATCTTCGGCGCGCCGTCGGCGGCCTGGTCGGACGCGGTACGCGCCTTCGGCGCGGGCCTGCTCGACCCGGCGGCCCTCATCACCCACGAATTCCCCCTGGAGGAGTTCGGCGAGGCGGTGGCGCTGGTCGGCGGCGGCGACCCGAAGACCGGGAAGGTCCTGCTCCACCCCTAGCCGGGTCCATTGACCGTGCGCCGGTACGGGCGCACTTGAGGGCCCCGTACCGGCGCACACCCACCACTCCGCACAACGTTCGACATATCGAATGAACTGAACCGAGGAGCCCAGTTGGCCACCCCGTCCACCCCATCGGCCCCCCGGCGCCCCGGCGTCGACACCCTCGCCCGCATCGGGCACGCCGTTCCGGCGCTCGACCCGGCCGACGCGTCGCCGTACGCGTTCCCCGACGGCGGCACCTGGCGCACCGAGATCCCCTCCGTGGAGGGCCCCGAGGCCCTGGCCGTCGTGCTGAAGGAGAGCGCGCGCCTCGACGTGCCCGTGCACCGGGTCAGCCAGGGCAGCGGCGTGTGGATGCTCACCGACACCGAGATCACGGAGATGGTGGAGTCCTGCGCCGCGCGTGAGATCGAGCTGTGCCTGTTCACCGGGCCGCGCGGCACCTGGGACACCGGCGCCTCCACGCGCACCGACTCCGGCGGCGCGGGCCTGCGCGCCCGGGGCCACGACGCGCTCGCCGGATGCGTCGAGGACGCCCTGCGCGCCACCGAGCTCGGCGTGCGCTGCCTGCTCGTCGCCGACGAGGGCGTGCTGTGGACGCTGCACCGGCTGCGCGCGGCGGGCCTGCTGCCCGCCGACACCACGTTCAAACTGTCGGCCCTGACGGGCCCGGTGAACCCGGCCTCGTTCGCGGTGTACGAGCGGCTCGGCGCCGACTCCCTCAACGTGCCCTCGGACCTGACGCTCGATCACCTCACCGAGATCCGCCGGGTGAGCCGGGCGCCGATGGACATGTACGTCGAGGCGCCCGACGACCTCGGCGGCTACGTCCGCATGTACGAGGTCGCCGAGCTGATCCGGCGCGGCGCCCCGCTGTACGTGAAGTTCGGCCTCAGCAAGTCGCCCGGCATCTACCCGTACGGCGCCCACCTGCGCGAGCACACCCTCGCCACCGCCCGCGAGCGGGTGCGGCGCGGGCGGCTCGTCCTCGACCTGCTCGCCCGGCACGGCGCGGACGGCGGCCTGTCGCCGCTCGGCTCGCGCCTCCCGGGCGACCTGGAGCGCTTCCCCGTCCCGGAAGGGAACTGACCCATGCGCACCCGCACACTCCTCACCACGGCGAGCGCCGCGCTGCTCGCCCTCAGCCTCACCGCCTGCGGCCAGGAGGCCGAGGGCGGCAGCCGCTACAAGCCGGACACGGGCAAGGGCGCCACCATCGGCCTGGCCATGCCCACCAAGGCCTCCGAGCGGTGGATAGCCGACGGCGAGAACATGGCCAAGCAGTTCCACAAGGCCGGTTACAAGACCGATCTGCAGTACGGCGACAACAAGGTCGAGAACCAGATCGCCCAGCTGGAGAACATGATCACCAAGGGGCGCAGCCTCCTGGTGGTCGCCGCCATCGACGGCTCGGCGCTCACCGAGGTCCTGCGCCGCGCGCACGACGCGGGCATCCCCGTGATCTCGTACGACCGCCTCATCCTCGGCACGGAGAACGTCGACTACTACGCGTCGTTCGACAACGAGCGCGTCGGCCGCCTCCAGGCCCAGTACATCGTCAAGAAGCTCCGGCTCGGCAAGCCCGAGAAGGGCGGCGACAAGCACAACATCGAGCTGTTCGCGGGCTCGCCGAACGACAACAACACCAAGTACTTCTGGAACGGCGCCATGAAGGTGCTCCAGCCGTACTTCAGGACCGGCCAGCTGGTCGTCCGCAGCAAGCAGACGAGGATGAACCAGGCCACCACGCTGGACTGGGACGGCGGCACCGCGCAGAAGCGCATGGACGACCTGATCAGCAAGAACTACGGCTCGGCCCGGGTCGACGCGGTCCTCTCTCCCTACGACGGGATCTCGATCGGCATCATCTCCGCGCTGAAGAGCGCCGGGTACGGCTCCAAGGACCAGCCGCTGCCGGTCATCACCGGGCAGGACGCGGAGCTGGCGTCGGTGAAGTCCATCAACCGCGGCGAGCAGACGCAGACCGTCTTCAAGGACACCCGCAAGCTCGCCAAGCGGACCGTGGCGATGGGCGACGCCGTCCTGAACGACAAGAAGGTGAAGGTCAACAACACCACGGACTACGACAACGGCAAGAAGACCGTGCCGTCCTTCCTCCTGGACCCGGTCAGCGTCGACAAGTCCAACACCCAGCTCCTCGTCGACGAGGGGTACTTCAAGGCGGGACAGCTCAAGTGACGCGGCCCGTCCTGGAGATGCGCGGGATCACCAAGACCTTCCCCGGGGTCAAGGCGCTCTCAGACGTGCATCTGACCGTGCGCCCCGGGGAGATCCACGCCGTCTGCGGCGAGAACGGCGCGGGCAAGTCGACGCTGATGAAGGTCCTCAGCGGCGTGCACGAGCACGGCAGCTACGACGGCGAGATCCGCTTCGAGGGCGAGCCGGTGGCCTTCAAGGACATCCGCGCCAGCGAGCGGCACGGCATCGTGATCATCCATCAGGAGCTGGCGCTCGTCCCGTATCTGTCGATCGCGGAGAACATCTTCCTCGGCAACGAGCAGGCCACGCGCGGCCTCATCGACTGGAACGGCACGCTGCGCCGGGCGAGCGCCCTGCTCAAGCGGGTCGGCCTGAGCGAGAAGCCGTCGACGCCGGTCGCCGACATCGGCGTGGGCAAGCAGCAGCTGGTGGAGATCGCCAAGGCCCTGTCCAAGGAGGTGAAGCTGCTCATCCTCGACGAGCCGACGGCCGCGCTCAACGACGAGGACAGCGCCAAGCTCCTCGATCTCATCCTGGAGCTGCGCGAGCAGGGCATCGCCAGCATCATCATCTCGCACAAGCTGAACGAGATCCGGCACATCGCCGACTCGGTGACGATCCTGCGCGACGGCCAGACGATCGAGACCCTGACGGTCCGGGAGACGCCGGACGCCGAACCGCGGCTGTCCGAGGACCGCATCATCCGCGGCATGGTCGGCCGCGACCTCGACCACCGCTTCCCCGACCGCACCGTCTACGCGGGCGAGGACGCGGGCACCCTCGCGCTCTCCGTCGAGGGCTGGACGGTCCGGCACCCCGTCGACCACCAGCGCACGGTGGTCGACGACGTGTCCCTGACCGTGCGGCGCGGCGAGATCGTCGGCATCGCCGGTCTGATGGGCGCTGGCCGCACCGAGCTGGCGATGTCCGTATTCGGCCGCTCCTACGGGAGTTACGTCGCCGGGACCGTCAGCGTCGGCGGGCGTGAGGTCTCCACGAAGACGGTGCCCGCCGCCGTCGACGCGGGCATCGCGTACGTCACCGAGGACCGCAAGCAGTACGGCCTGAACCTCATCGACAACATCAACCGCAACATCTCCCTGGCCTCGCTGCCGGGCATGCGGCGTCGCGGGGTCGCGGGTCTCGTGGACGCCCACCACGAGCGGTCCGTCGCCGAGCGCTACCGCAGGACGATGAACATCAAGGCCCCCACCGTCTTCGAGCAGGTGGGCCGCCTGTCCGGCGGCAACCAGCAGAAGGTCGTCCTGAGCAAGTGGATCCACGCCGACCCCGAGGTGCTGATCCTCGACGAGCCGACGCGGGGCATCGACGTCGGCGCCAAGTACGAGATCTACACCGTCATCGACCAGCTCGCCGCCCAGGGCAAGGCCGTGCTCTTCATCTCCTCCGAACTGCCGGAGCTGATCGGCATGTGCGACCGGATCTACACGATGGCCCAGGGCCGCCTGACCGGTGAGGTCCCCCGGGCCCAGGCCACCCAGGAAGTCCTGATGCGCCACATGACGGCACACCGCAACTGACGCGCCCGAGAACAGAAGCTGAGGCCCCGCCATGACCACCACGACCACACCGCCGAAGGACGCGTCCGAAGCGCCGCCCGCACAGCGGTCGACCGGTGCGCTGCTCATCGAGCTGATGCGCGCCAACATGCGCCAGTACGGCATGCTCGTCGCCCTGGCGTTCATCGTCGTCCTGTTCCAGATCTGGACGGACGGCACGCTGCTGCTGCCCAGCAACGTCTCCAACCTGATCCAGCAGAACGGCTACATCCTCATCCTCGCCATCGGCATGATGATCGTCATCATCGCCGGTCACATCGACCTGTCCGTCGGCTCCCTGGTGGCCTTCGTCGGCGCCATGTCGGCGGTGATGATGGTCAAACACGACATGCCCTGGGTGCTCGCGCTCATCCTGTCGCTCCTCATCGGCGCGGTCGCGGGCGCGTGGCAGGGCTTCTTCATCGCGTACGTCGGCATCCCGTCGTTCATCGTGACGCTGGCCGGCATGCTGCTGTTCCGCGGGCTCACGCAGATCGTCCTGGAGGGCCAGTCGCTGTCGCCGTTCCCCGACGGCTTCCAGAACATCGCCAAGGGCTTCATCCCGGAGATGGGCCCCTACACCCAGTACCACAACCCGACCCTGGTGATCGGCGCCGCGACGATCGCGTTCCTGCTGCTTCGCGAGTGGCGCCACCGCAAGCAGCAGCTCGCCTACGACCTCGACGTGACGCCGACCGGCCTGTGGGTGGCCAAGTGCGTGGCGATGTCGGCCGCGGTGGTGGCGTTCACGCTGACCCTCGCCAGCTTCCACGGCGTGCCCGTGGTGCTGCTCATCATGTGCGGGCTCCTGATCAGCCTCGGCTATGTGATGCGCAACGCGGTGATCGGACGGCACGTGTACGCGCTCGGCGGCAACAAGGCCGCCGCCAAGCTGTCCGGCGTCAAGGACAAGCGCGTCACCTTCCTGATCTTCGTGAACATGGGGGTCCTCGCGGCCCTCGCGGGCTGTGTGTACGCCGCACGCCTCAACGCGGGCACCCCGCAGGCGGGCCTCAACTTCGAACTGGAGGCGATCGCCGCCTCGTTCATCGGCGGCGCGTCGATGAGCGGCGGCGTCGGCACGGTCATGGGCGCCGTCATCGGCGGCCTGGTCCTCGGCGTCCTCAACAACGGCATGTCCCTGGTCAACATCGGCACGGACTACCAGCAGGTCATCAAGGGCCTGGTCCTGCTCGCCGCCGTCGGCTTCGACGTCTGGAACAAGCGCAAGGTCGGCCGCTAAGCGCTTCGCTGGAACTGCCGCGATGGGCCGTCGATCGCCTGCGGGACCGTCGTGGCTGGGCGCTCCCCCAAGTTCTCGGCTTCGCTCGAACAGGGGGGGGACCCCCTTCGCGGCGGAGCCGCATATCGGCACAGCCCCGCGCCCCTTCAGGGCGCTGCCGAACCCCACCACACTTCCACAAGACCGCTTAGCTTCCAGCTGACACCCCCTCACCATCCCGTTCCTGGAGCCACACATGGAAACCAGTAGACGAACCGTCCTGACAGCGGCCGCGGCGACGGGCCTCACCATGGCCGCCGCGGGCAGCGCGCACGCGGCCCGCCCGGCCAAGCCGTCGAAGGAGCTCTTCGGCACCCTGCCCGACGGCACGAAGGTGTACCGCTGGAGCCTGGAGTACGGCGGCACCCGCATGAAGGTGCTCTCCTACGGCGGCATCGTGCAGTCCCTCGAACTCCCGGACCACCGCGGCCGGTACGCGAACGTGTCGCTCGGCTTCGACAACCTCGCCGACTACCTGACCGCCACGACCTTCTTCGGCGCGCTGATCGGCCGCTACGGCAACCGCATCGCGGGGGGCCGCTTCACGCTCGACGGCAAGAGCCACCAGCTCTCCGTCAACGACGGAGAGAACAGCCTGCACGGCGGCGCCAAGGGCTTCGACAAACGCGTGTGGGACGTCGAGCCGTTCGCGGACCGATCCGGCGTCGGCCTGGTCCTGCGCTACGTCAGCGCCGACGGCGAGATGGGCTATCCGGGCACGCTGCGCACGAAGGTGACGTACACGCTGACCGCGCGGGGCGACTGGCACATCGCGTACGAGGCGACCACCGACAAGGCCACGGTCGTGAACCTCACCAACCACACCTACTACAACCTCGCGGGCGAGGGCAGCGGTGACGTCCTCGGCCACGAACTGCGGCTCGCCGCCTCCCGCTACACCCCCACGGACGCGACGCTCATCCCCACCGGTGAGCTGGCCGCCGTGCGGGGCACGCCCTTCGACTTCCGGCGGCCGAAGCCGATCGGGCAGGACATCCGCGCCGGGCACGAGCAACTGGTGACGGCCAAGGGCTACGACCACAACTGGGTCCTCGACAAGGGGATCACGCAGCGCCCGCGGCACTTCGCGACGCTGCGCGACCCGGAGTCGGGCCGCGCGCTGCGCGTCGCCACCACGGAGCCGGGCGTGCAGTTCTACTCGGGCAACTTCCTGGACGGCACGCTGACCGGCACCTCCGGCCGCACCTACCGCCAAGGGGACGGGCTGTGCCTGGAGACGCAGCACTTCCCCGACTCTCCGAACCAGGCGTCGTTCCCCTCCACGGTGCTGCGGCCCGGAGAGGTGTACAAGTCGGCTACGGTGCACAGCTTTTCGGCGGACTGAGGCGAGCGCGACGGCGGCGGACGGCTCACCTCAGGGTCCCGCTACGACGGCGGCGGCGCGGCCGTCGACCTCCTGACGCGGACGACGCCGGGCGTTTCGGCCACGGACACACAAGTGGTGACGCTCACCGCGAGCACCGGGGCGGGGCCGCCGCCCGCCGCCGGGCATATGCACTCGACCCGCCCGCAGTACGGGCAGACAGGAACCATGGTTGTCATGCCATGCACTATGCCCTGCTGAAGTCAAGATTCCGTTAGAACCCGGTGATTATCGGCTAGCTCACAGTGGACACCGGCTCCGCGCGGGACGGCTACGGTGATCACATGGCCGAGACATGGCGTGACACCGAACCGGGCGTGCTCCGGCTGCCCTCGGGGCGGCTCGTACGCGGACGTGGGCTGCGCAGACCGCTGCCCGAGGGGCCCGAGCCGGTGTTCGCCGTCTACCTCCTCGGCAAGCCCGCGCCCCCGGTCGCCTGGGACGCGCGCTGGCTGCGCTGGCCCGACTTCCGGCTGCCGTCGGACCGCGAGGAGGCACGGCGGCTGCTCGGCGAGGCGTGGGCGCGGGCCGCCACCGAGCGCGTCGAGGTCGCGTGCGGCGGCGGTGTCGGCCGGACCGGGACGGCGCTCGCGTGCCTGGCCGTGTGCGACGGTGTACCCGCCGACGAGGCCGTCGCCTACGTCCGCGCGCGCTACCACCGCCGCGCGGTGGAGACGCCCTGGCAGCGCCGCTTCGTCCGCCACTTCACGGCCACCGGCCCGGCGGAGTGAGACGGGCCCCGCGCGGGCACGTCGTGAGCACCGGGCAGATGTCCGGAAGGGAACGCTCCGGGGAATGCGCGCGGAGGCGTCGGCCGGGCCGATGGCGCGTGGCGGATCGACCGCGAAGGGCGCGCGTGCGGGTCAGGCCAGCCGGATCACGTTCCAGGAGAGCGGTTCCAGGACGGCGTGCAGCGTCCCGTCCGCGATCTTCGCCCCGGTCACCGGGTGCGGGGTCACGCGCGCGGGGTCGTCGAGCGTGTTCCTGGCGTCGGGGTCCGGGTCGGCGAGGGCGGTGTGCTCGACCACCCGCGTGAGGTCGAGGCCGCGCAGGGCGACATCGAGGGGCAGCGGCGCCCGCTGGTCGCGGTTGACCGCGAAGACCGTGACGGTGCCGTCCTCGCCGCGTACGGCGGTCGCGTGCAGCAGCGGCACCTCGCCGAACCGCTCCGTCGGGTACGTCGGGGCGTCCACCCGGACGTCGAGGACCTCGCCGCGGCCGTACCGCGAGGCCTGGGCGAAGGGGTAGAACGTGGTCTGCCGCCAGGCGGGACCGCCGGGCTCCGTCATGATCGGGGCGATGACGTTGACGAGTTGCGCGAGGCAGGCGACGGCCACCCGGTCCGCGTGCCGCAGCAGGGCGATGAGGAGCGAGCCGACGACGACGGCGTCGGTGACGGTGTAGACGTCCTCCAGGTGCCGGGGCGCCTCCTGCCAGTCCTCGACCGCGTGCGCGGGGGAGCGGCGCTGGTACCAGACGTTCCACTCGTCGAAGGAGAGGTTGATCCTCTTCTTGGACTTCAGGCGGGCGCCGACGTGGTCGCAGGTGGCGACGGCGGCGTCGATGGCGCTCTCCATGTCGACGGCGGAGGCGAGGAAGGAGTCGCGGTCACCGTCCGCCTCCTCGTAGTAGGCGTGCAGGGAGACCAGGTCGACGAGGTCGTACGTCTCGGCGAGGACGGTGGCCTCCCAGGCCGCGAACGTGGGCATGCCCCGGTGCGAGCTGCCGCAGGCGACGAGGGTGAGTCCGGGGTCGAACTGGCGCAGGGCGCGGGCGGTTTCGGCGGCCAGCCTGCCGTATTCCTCCGCCGTCTTGCGGCCGGTCTGCCACGGGGCGTCCATCTCGTTGCCGAGGCACCACAGGCGGATGCCGAACGGCTCCTTGTCGCCGTGCGCGACGCGCCGCTCGGACAGTTCCGTGCCGCCGGGGTGGTTGGCGTACTCCACGAGGTCGAGCGCCTCGGCCACGCCGCGCGTCCCGAGGTTGAGCGCCATCATCGGCTCGGTGCCCGTCTCGCGGGTGAAGGCCGCGAACTCGCTCAGTCCGAAGCGGTTGCTCTCCGTCGAGCGCCAGGCCAGGTCGAGCCGCCTAGGCCGGTCGGCCACCGGCCCGACGCCGTCCTCCCACCGGTATCCGGAGACGAAGTTCCCGCCCGGGTACCGGATCACGCTCACGCCGAGCTCGCGGACCAACTCCCGTACGTCCGTGCGCAGCCCGTCGGCATCGGCGGCCGGATGCCCGGGCTCGTGGATGCCCGTGTGGACGCAGCGGCCGAGGTGCTCGACCAAGGCACCGAAGAGGCGCGGGTCGACCGTGCCGACGGTGAACGCGGGGTCGAGGGTGAAGCGGGCGAGGCGGTCGGTCATGCGGTTCCTTCCGTGGAGGGCGGATTCCCGTCGAGGCGCTTGCGGGACGGCAGCGGACGCGGGTCAGAGCTGAATCGGCCCGTCCGCCACGGGGACGCCGAAGTCCGGGGTGCCGTCCGGCTTCCAGCCCAGGCGCTGGACGCGGGTGTGGCGGTTGGGGTCGTTCAGCGGGTCGCCGACGATCTCCTTGTACGGGCGGGCGTGGTAGACGAGCACGTCGGTGCGGCCGTCCTCGGCGACGGTGAAGGAGTTGTGGCCGGGCCCGTACTGCTTGGTCGTGTCGTTGCTCGTGAAGACCGGTCTCGGCGCCTTGGTCCAGGACGTGGGGTCGAGCAGGTCGCTGCCCGCCTCGGCGGTGAGCAGCCCCATGCGGTAGTTGGCGTCGGTGGCGCTCGCGGAGTACGTCATGAAGACGCGCCCGTTGCGCTGGAGGAACGAGGCGCCCTCGTTCACCTTGAAGCCCACGCACTCCCAGTCGTACTCGGGGGTGGTGAGCCGGGCTTGCGGGCCCGTCAGGGTCCAGGGGTTCGCCATCCTGGAGAGGAAGATGGCGCTGTTGTGGTCCACGCCGGGCTCCTTCTGCGCCCAGGCGAGGTAGCGCGAGCCGCGGTACGTGAAGGTGGTGGCGTCCAGCGAGAAGGTGTCCCAGGCGGTGGCGATGCGGCCCTTCTCGACCCACGTGCCCGTGAAGGGGTCGCGGCTGGCGTTCTCCAGGACCCACATGCGGATCTTCCACACGTCGTGCGCGGGCGCGGCGGCGAAGTAGAGGTACCACTTGCCGTCGATGTGGTGGATCTCCGGCGCCCAGATGTGCGCGCCCATGTCGCCGCTGGTGTGCCGCCGCCACACGACGGCCTCCTCGGCGGTGGCGATGCCCCGCAGGGTGCGGGAGCGGCGCAGGATGATGCGGTCGTACTCGGGCGCGGTGGCGGTGAAGTAGTAGCTGCCGTCGGTGTGGCGGTGGACGTGCGGGTCGGCGCGGTTGCGGACCAGGGGGTTGGCGAAGGGGGCCGCCTTGGCGGCGTCGGGCGTGACGTCAGTGGGCGAGGCCGCGTGGGCGGCACCCGGCGCCACGGTCAGCGCGCCCGCGGCCGCGGCGCCGACGGCCAGCGCACCCTTCAACATCGTTCTGCGGCTGCGGAGTTCCTTGCTGCTCACGGTGCGGTCCGCCTTTCCGGGAGGGAGGTGCCCGTCAGAAATGTTCGCCATTTCGAACGCCATCTGCTATTCCGAACGCCGAAACGGTAAGGTCGCGCTACGGGGAGGTCAACGGGTCGGGCCGGACTTCCGCGGCGCCCGTCTCCACGGGCCGCACACCGGCACGCCTCGCGACGGGACGACGTACGGCTCGTGACGGGTGAGGCACGACGGGCCCCGGACGACGGACCACGGAAGAGGGGCGGCACGATGAGCGGTACAGACCTTGGGCCCGCGCGCGGGACCGTGACCAACTGGGCGGGGAACATCACCTTCTCGGCGGGCGAGCCGCACCGCCCCGGCTCCCTCGACGAGCTGCGCGCGCTGGTCGCGGACAGCCGTCAGGTGCGGGTCCTCGGCAGCGGGCACTCGTTCAACCGGGTCGCCGACACCGACCCGGGCGGCACGCTGCTCTCCCTGGCCGCGCTGCCGCCCGCCGTGGACGTCGACACGGCGGCCCGCACCGTGCGCGTCGCGGGCGGGGTGCGGTACGCCGAACTGGCCCGCCACGTCCACGCACACGGGCTCGCGCTGCCCAACATGGCTTCGCTGCCGCACATTTCGGTAGCGGGCTCCGTCGCCACCGGCACCCACGGCTCGGGCGACGCCAACCAGCCCCTGTCCGCGGCCGTGCGCGCCGTGGAGCTCGTCACGGCAGACGGCACTCCCCTCGTCCTGCGCCGGGGCGACGACGGATTCGACGGTGCGGTGGTCGCGCTCGGCGCGCTCGGCGTCGTCACGGCGCTCACGCTCGACCTGGTGCCCGACTTCGCGGTGAGCCAGCACGTCTTCACCGAACTGCCCCTCGCCGGGGTTGACTTCGCGGCGGTCTCCGCGGCCGCGTACAGCGTGAGTCTCTTCACCGACTGGCACGGTCCGCGCTTCACGCAGGTGTGGCTCAAGCAGCGCGCGGACCGCCCGGTGGACTTCCCCTGGGCGAAGCCCGCCGACACACCCCGGCACCCCGTGCCGGGGATGCCCGCCACTCACTGCACCCCGCAGCTGGGGGAACCGGGCCCCTGGCACGAGCGGCTGCCCCACTTCCGGGCCGAGTTCACGCCCAGCAACGGCGCCGAGCTGCAGTCGGAGTACCTCCTGCCGCGCGAGCACGCGCTCGACGCGCTGCGCTCCCTCGACGCGGTCCGCGCCGCGATCGCGCCCGCCCTCCAGGTCTGCGAGGTCCGTACGGTCGCCGCCGACCGTCAGTGGCTGAGCCCGGCGTACGGCCGCGACACCGTCGCCTTCCACTTCACCTGGGTGCCGGACCCGGCGGCCGTGCTGCCCGTGGTGTCCCTCGTCGAGGAGCGCCTGGCGCCCTTCGCGCCGCGCCCGCACTGGGGCAAGGTGTTCACCCTGGCGCCTGCCGAGATCCGGTCCCGCTACCCGTGCTGGGCCGCCTTCGTGGCGCTCGCCGACACGCTGGACCCGAGGGGGAAGTTCCGCAACGCCTTCGTACGCGAGGTCCTCACCGGCTAGCCGACGCCCCTTCACCAGGTCGGCGCGCGGCCACGGCCTCGCCGTGCCCGCGCGCCCGCGCGCCGGGCACGCACGTCCCCACCCCTTGGTCGCCACCGCACCGAGGCAGGTTGCCGCCGTGACGCGGGTCGCCACCTGTGACTGATTACGCATCACTTCCTGGCCGAACAGGCCTAGTTGAAGCTTCGAGCAGTGGGGCTAAAGTCATCTGTCCGAAAGACCGCAAGGCGTTCGACATCACGACCGATCCGCCCACGATCCGTCATGCGCGACAGCCAGGAGGTCTCCCGCACATGCTGCTGAGCCACCTCACGCCCCGCGATCGCCGACTCTTCACGGAGTTCGGGTACGGCCCCGTCACCCCTCTCCCCCACAGCCTCGTCCACGAGGCCTTCGAGCACCGCGCCAGGACCGCCCCGGGCACCGTCGCCGCCGAGCACGAGGGCGCGCGGGTCACCTACGGCGAGCTGAACCTCCGGGCGGACCGGCTCGCCGCCCGCCTCGTGCGCGAAGGCGTGCGGCCCGGCGACCGCGTCGGCCTCTTCGTACGCCGGTCCATCCCGATGCTGGTCGGGCTGCTCGCCGCCCTGAAGGCCGGGGCCGCGTACGTCCCGCAGGACATCGGGCTCACCCCGGACGCCCAACTGCGGCACGTCCTGCGCGCCG
The DNA here is from genome assembly GCF_044544845.1 of Streptomyces sp. NPDC053474. Lineage (NCBI taxonomy): Bacteria > Bacillati > Actinomycetota > Actinomycetes > Kitasatosporales > Streptomycetaceae > Streptomyces > Streptomyces sp. NPDC053474. The sequence continues at coordinate 266,503 of NZ_JBITXV010000011.1, read as the reverse complement.
CGGGCATCCGGGTGGTGCTCACCCAGATCCGCTACGCGGACCGCGTGCCGCCGTCCCCGGGCGCCGTGCGGATCGCCCTCGACCAGGAGCCCGACCCCGTCTCCACCTCCCCCACCTCCTCCGCGTGCCGCCCGCGACAGCTCACCCGCGCCACCCGCCCCGACGACGGCTGCTACGTCCTGTTCACCTCCGGCACCACCGGCACGCCCAACGGCGTGACCGTCACCCACCGCAACGTCTGCAACATCCTGCTCACCGAGCCGGGCGGCCTCGGCATCGGCCCCGGGCAGCGCGTCGCCCAACTCCTCAACATCGCCTTCGACATGGCCGCCTGGGAGATCCTCGGCGCGCTGACGCACGGCGGGACGCTCCTCATCCGGGGCAAGGACATCGCCGAGACCGCGCGCCGGGCGGACGTCCTGATCGCCACACCGACCGTCCTTTCGGGCATCGATCCGCGCACGTGCCCGCGCGTGCGGACCGTGGCCGTGGCCGGTGAGCCCTGCCCCCGGCCGCTCGCCGACCTGTGGGCCGCCACCTGTGCCTTCTACAACTGCTGCGGCCCGACGGAGACCACGATCGTGAACACGATGCGGCGCCACTCCCCCACCGCGCCCCAGCTCACGATCGGCCGCCCTACTCCCAACAACACCGTCTACGTCCTCGACGAGCACCGCAGGCCGCTCCCCATCGGGCGGACGGGCGAGATGTGGGCGGGCGGCGACTGCGTGTCCGCCGGATACCTCGGCGCCCCGGCCCTGACGCGCGAGCGGTACGCGCCCGACCCGTTCCTCGGTGGCGGCCGCCGCATGTTCCGCACCCGCGACCTGGGCCGCTGGACGGCCGAGGGTGAGCTCGAACACCTGGGCAGGACCGACGACCAGGTGAAGATCCGGGGCTTTCGCGTCGAGCCGGACGCGGTCTCCGCCGTCCTGGAGTCCGTGCCCGGCTGCCGCCGCGCGGTGACCCTGCGGCGGGACGCGCACAGCCTGGTCTCCTTCGTCTGCCCGCAGGAGGTGGACGCGGAGGCGGCGCGCGGCGCGGTCGCCGCCGCGCTGCCCTACTACTGCGTGCCCGCGGCCGTGTTCCCCCTCGCGACCCTGCCGGAGACCGACCGGGGGAAGATCGACAAGGGTGCCCTGCTGCGGCTCGCGGAGGGGGCGGCCCGGTGACGGCGTCTCCTTCGTCCCCTTCGTCTCCTCCCCTGCGGCACCCGGTCCCGCCCACTCCCCGCTTCGGCGACGACGTGGTGCTGCCGCCGCTGACCTCCTGGCCGCGGCGGATCCTCAAGCACCCGCGCCTCATGCACTACTACCGCCTCGCCGCCCTCGTCGTCACCGCCAACCTCGCCTTCGCCGCCACGGCGGGGGACCTCCCGCACGACGAGAGCGCCCTCGGTCCCGCGCTCGCGAACCTCGCGCTCGCCGTCGTCGTGCGCCAGCAGTACGTCATCAACTTCCTCTTCCGCGTGGCGACTTCGGCCCCGGTGACCTGGCCGCTGAAGGTCCGCTGGACGCTCGCCAAGGTGTACCACTTCGGCGGCCTGCACGTGGGCGGAGCGCTGGCGGGGACAGCCTGGTTCCTCGCGCTGACCGTCGCCCTGACAGTGGGGGACGGCTCCGGCGCGGTCCTCGCCGTCTCGTACGCGCTGATCGCCCTGCTCGCCGTCATCGTGGCGACCGCGCTGCCGCCCTTCCGGTCCCGCTTCCACGACTGCTTCGAGAAGATCCACCGCTTCGGAGGCTGGGCGGCGCTGCTCCTGTTCTGGGCGCACACGCTGTTGCTCGCGCGCGGCCCCGGCGAGCCGGGCATCTGGGTCCTGGCCCTGGTGACGTTCAGCGTGGCGCTGCCGTGGCTGCGCCTGCGCAAGGTCGACGTACGGATCGAACGGCCGTCGCCCCACGTCGCCATCGCCCGCTTCGACCACGGCGTGACCCCCTTCGCCGGGTCGTCGACGGCGATCAGCCGCAGCCCCCTCAAGGAGTGGCACTCCTTCGCCAACGTGCCCGCTCCCGGCCAGTCCGGCTTCCGTCTGACCATCTCGCGGGCGGGCGACTGGACGGGCTCCTTCATCGACGACGCGCCCGCCCGGGTGTGGGTCAAGGGCATCACGACGGCGGGCGTCGCCAACGTCGAGACGCTCTTCCGGAAGGTCGTCTACGTCGCCACCGGCAGCGGCATCGGCCCGTGCCTGCCGCACCTGCTCGCCGCCGAGGTGCCCTCGCGCCTGGTGTGGGCGACGCGCGACCCGCGGACGACGTACGGGGACGGGCTGGTCGACGAGATCCTCGCGGTGCAGCCGGACGCGGTCGTCTGGGACACGGGGCGGCACGGCAAGCCGGACATGGTGCGGCTCGCGTACGCCGCGTACGCGGAGTTCGGCGCCGACGCGGTCATCTGCATCTCCAACAAGAAGCTCACCTGGCAGGTGGTGCACGGCCTGGAACGTCGCGGTGTCCCCGCGTACGGGGCGATCTGGGACTCGTAGCCCCCGCCGTACGCGCCCACGAGTCCGCGGCCGTGAGTCCGCGGCCGCCCAACGGATACGTGTCGACCGGGAGGAAGACCTGTGCGGAACCTCAAGATCGAGCGGGACGGCCGAGTGGTCACGGTCCGGCTGCACCGCCCCGACGTGCGCAACGCGCTCAACCACGACCTGATGACCGAACTCCTCGACGAGCTGCGCCCGTTGGATCGCGACCCCGACATCGGGTGCGTCGTCGTCACCGGCTCCGACCGGGTCTTCGCGGCGGGCGCCGACATCAAGGAGATGGCCGACAAGAGCGCGGCGTGGATGGCGGCGGAGGACTACTTCGCGGGCTGGGAGGAGTTCGCGGCCCTGCGCACCCCGAAGGTCGCGGCGGTCAACGGCTACGCGCTGGGCGGGGGCTGCGAGCTGGCGATGATGTGCGACCTCGTCATCGCGGGCGAGTCCGCCGTCTTCGGGCAGCCGGAGGTCACGCTGGGCGTGATCCCCGGCATCGGCGGCACCCAGCGCCTGCCGCGCCTGGTCGGGAAGGCCAAGGCCATGGACCTCGTCCTCACCGGCCGCCGGATGGGCGCGGCGGAGGCGGAGCGCTGCGGTCTGGTCTCCCGCGTCGTGCCGGACGCCCACGTCCTGGCCGAGGCCACCGAGGCGGCCGCGGTCATCGCCTCCTACGGCCGGGCCGCCGTCCGCGCCGCCCGGGAGGCCGTCGACCGGGCCCTGGAGACGGGCCTGCGCGACGGCATCCTCTTCGAACGGCGGGTGTTCCACGGCTTGTTCGCCACGGAGGATCAGCGGGAAGGGATGCGGGCCTTCCTGGAGAAGCGGGAGCCTCGGTTCACGGACCGGTAGCGCCGACTCGCGGGCGACGGGGGGCCTCGCCACCGCCGGAGACGGAGGAAAAGGGATGACAGATCACGTCGCCGTCATCGGCGCCGGGTTCGCCGGGCTGTGCATGGCCATGCGGCTGACCCGGGCCGGTGTCACCTCGTTCACCGTGTACGAGAAGGCCGACGACCTCGGCGGGGTGTGGCGGGACAACACCTACCCGGGCGCGGGCTGCGACATCCCCTCGCAGCTGTACTCGTACTCCTTCGCGCCCCGCGAGGACTGGAGCCGCGCCTACCCCCGGCAGCCGGAGCTGCTGCGCTATCTGCACGACTGCGCCGACGCGCACGGCCTGCGCCCGCGCATCCGCTTCGGCACGGAGATCGTCGCGGCCTCGTACGACGAGACGCGCCGGCGCTGGGAGCTGCGCACCGCCGCGGGCCGCGTCCACCGCGCCCGGGTCCTGGTGACGGCCGTCGGCCAGCTGAACAGGCCCCGGTTCCCCGACGTGCCCGGCCGCGAGGACTTCGCGGGCACCGCGTTCCACTCGGCCCGCTGGAACCACCGGCACGACCTGACCGGGAAGGCCGTCGGGGTGATCGGGACCGGCCCGAGCGCGGTGCAGTTCGTGCCGCGCGTCGCGCGACAGGCCCGCACCCTGCGGGTGTTCCAGCGCTCGGCGAACTGGGTCATGCCCCAGTGGGACTACCGCTACGGGCCCGTCCACCAAGCCCTGTTCCGCACGGCGCCGGGCCGTCTCGCCTTCCGGGGCGGCTGGTTCGCCTTCTGCGACACCGTGCTGTACTCGGCCGTGCGGGGCGGGCGGCTCGGCGAGGCCGTCGCGTACCTCTGCCGCCGCCAGCTGCGCACGCAGGTGCCGGATCCGGTGCTGCGGGCCAAGCTCACCCCGGACTTCCCCCTCGGCTGCAAGCGCGTCCTCATCTCGGACGACTACCTTCCGGCGCTCGGGCGGGACAACGTCGAGCTGATCACCGAGCGGGTCACCCGGATCACCCCGCGCGGCGTGGTGACCGCCGACGGCACCGAGCACGTGCTCGACACCCTCATCTACGGCACGGGGTTCACCGCCACCGAGTTCCTCGCGCCCATGACCGTCACCGGGCGGGGCGGGCAGCTCCTTCGCGAGGAGGCCTGGGCGGACGGGGCTGCCGCCTTCCTCGGCATGACCGTGCCCGGCTTCCCCAACCTCTTCTTCCTCTACGGCCCGAACACCAACCTCGGCAACAACTCCGTGGTCCTCATGATCGAGGCCCAGGTCCGCTACGTCCTCGACTGCCTGGCCACGCTCGACCGCGACGGCCGGGACACGTGGGAGGTGTCCCCACGGGCCTTCGCCGCCTTCCAGGACCACGTCCAGGAGGCCCTGGGCGAGACCGTGTGGCAGGCGGGCTGCGACAGCTGGTACAAGACCGCGACCGGGAGGATCACCAACAACTGGCCCTACCGCGCCGCCCGTTACCGCACCCTGACCCGCCGCTCCGGACGGGCAGCCGCACGCCCGGCGCCGGAGGAGTGACGGGGAACCGCCCCTCCCCCACCCATTGCGTTTGACATAGGACAATCCTATGTTTGGCACAGGACAAAGCCTGGCCGGGCGATGGAGGTGATGGGCGTGGGCATCCGCGGGGCGACGGCCGTGGAGATCGCGGACAGCGTGCGGGACCTGATCACGACCGGAGAGCTGGCGCCCGCGGATCCGCTGCCGCCGGTACGGGCCCTCGCGGCCGACCTCGGCGTGAACCGCAACACGGTGGCGGCGGCGTACCGCCAGCTGGTGGTCGCCGGGGTGGCCGAGACCCACGGGCGCGGCGGGACCGTGGTCGCGGGGACGCCCCAACTGGCCCGCGAGGGCACCGGGTTCGGCGGCGGCCTCACCGACCTGGCCAGCGGCAACCCCGATCCCCTGCTGCTGCCCGACGTCCTCGCGGCGGCCGGGCGCGGCGGCTACCGGCCGCAGCTGTACGGCGCGCCTGCCGTCGACCCCGGCCTCCTGGAGTGGGCGACCGCGCGGTTCGCCGAGGACCTGCCGGACCGCCCGTTCCGGGTCCTGGTGACGAACGGCGCGGCGGACGCCACGGAGCGCCTCCTCAACGCCCACCTCACGCGCGGCGACGCCGTGGCCGTCGAGGACCCGTGCTTCCTCGCGAGCATCGGCACGCTGCGCCTGAACGGCTACCGCACCGCCCCGGTCGCCGTCGACCACGCCGGGATGCGCCCGCAGGCCCTGCGCGTCGCCCTGGAGTCGGGGGCGCGCGCGGTGGTGTGCACCCCTCGCGCCCACAATCCGACCGGAGCGAGCCTGACCGTGGGGCGGGCCGCCGAGCTGCGCGCCGTCCTGGCCGCGCACCCCGGGGTCCTGGTCGTCGAGGACGACCACTTCTCGGCCGTCTCCGCCGTGCCGTACCGCCGCGTCACGCCGACGGGGACCGCCACCTGGGCGCTGGTGCGCTCGGTGTCGAAGTTCCTCGGCCCGGACCTGCGCCTGGCCCTCGTCGCCGCCGACCGGGAGACCGCCCGGCGCCTTGAGACCCGGCTGAGCGCGGGCACGATGTGGGTGAGCCTGCTGCTCCAGCACACCGCCCGCGAGCTCCTGGGCGACCCGGAGGTGCGGGCCCTGCACGACCGGGCGCGCCGCGCCTACGCCGCGCGCTCGGCGCTCCTGGTCGAGGAGCTGGCCGCGCACGGCATCGGTGTCCCCGCAGCCCAGCGGCCCGACGGCCTGAACGTCTGGGTGGACCTGGACCAGCGGGCCCGGCCCGTCGTCGAGGCCCTCGCGCACCGCGGCTGGGCCGTGCGCCCCGGCGACCTCTTCGCCGCGGGTCCCGCCGACCGGCAGGCGCTGCGGGTCACGACCGCCGCGCTCACCGAGCCGCTCGCCCGGCGGTTCGCCGCCGATCTGGCCGCCGTCCTCGACCGCCCGCACGCCGCGTGACCCGCCCCGGGCCCGCACGCCCTCCGCTCCCGCACACCCTCCGCAGAAGGGACACCCCGTCATGTTCACCGGCCTCAGCGCCTTCCCGCTGACCCCCACCGACGAGTCGGGCATCGACGAGCGGGCCTACGCCCGGCTCGTCGGGCGCCTCGCCGCCGCGGGCGTCGACTCGATCGGCGCGCTCGGCTCCACCGGCGGCTACGCCTATCTGACCCGCGAGGAGCGCGCCCGCGCCACGCGCGTCGCCGTCGAGGCGGCCGGGGACACCCCGGTGCTCGTCGGGATCGGCGCCCTGCGCACCGCGCAGGTCCTGGCGCTCGCCGAGGACGCGCAGAAGGCGGGCGCGGCGGCGGTCCTGCTCGCCCCGATGACGTATCAGCCGCTCGGCGACGACGAGGTGTTCGGGCTCTACGAGGACGTGACGCGCGAGCTGTCCGTGCCGCTGTGCGTGTACGACAACCCGCGCACCACCCACGTGGACTTCAGCGACGAACTCCACGGCCGCATCGCGCGGTTGCCGAACGTGGCCGCGATCAAGATCCCGCCGGTGCCCGGTGATCCGGCCGCGGCCCGCGAGCGCGTCGCCGCGCTGCGGGCGCTCGTCCCGGACACGGTCTCCCTCGGCGTCAGCGGCGACTGGTCGGCGGCCACCGGTCTGACCGCGGGGTGCGACGTGTGGTACTCGGTCCTCGGCGGGCTCTTCCCCACCGTCGCCCTCGCCCTCACCCGGGCGGCCCGCGGCGGGGACGCGGCCGGGGCAGCGGCCCGCTCCGAGCGCCTCGAACCGCTGTGGGAGCTGTTCCGGCGCCACGGCGGCCTGCGCGTCATGTCGGCCGCGGCCGCCCACCTGGGCCTCGCGTCGGAGCCGAACCTGCCCAGGCCGCTGCGCGGCCTCGCCGCCGAGGACCGCGACCGGCTCGCCGCCGTCCTCGACGGCCTGGGGCTCGGGTCCGCCGCTGACCATGGCGCGTAACGGCCGGTGCTCCAGAGCGTGTTGTTCGCTTGTGCCGCGCCTGCGGCTACCGTCGCCCGCGTTCACCCGAGGAGACGGGAAGGGCGGAGGTGGCACGCATGCCGCACGCAGGCCAGCACGGGCACGCGGACCCGAACGGGGCGAGCGCCCCTGACCCCGGCCGCAGACAGCTGCTGCGCTACGGGACCGCCGCGGCGGGCGCCCTGGGCGTCACGGCGCTCACCGGCACCCGCCCCTCCGCGGCGGCGTCCCGTACCACCCCGGCGGCACCCCGTCGGGGCGGCAGGGTCGCGGTGCTCGGCGCGGGCGTCGGCGGTCTCACCGCCGCCCACGAGCTGGCCGAGCGGGGCTTCGACGTCACCGTGTACGAGCGCAAGGCGCTGGGCGGCAAGGCCCGCAGCATCCCCGTGCCCGGCACCGGCACCGAGGGCCGCGCGGATCTGCCGGGCGAGCACGGGCACCGCGGTGTCTTCGGCTTCTACCACAACCTCCCCGACACCCTGCGACGCATTCCCCACCCCGGCAACGCCCATGGCGTTCACGACAACCTCACGTCCGTGCCCTGGATCGCCCTCGCCCGCGCGGGAGGCCGACCCGACCTGCCGATTCCCACCACGCCGTTCGAGGACCGGACCCTCGACGTGGACGCGCTCCTCCGCCTGGTGACGGGAGCCGTCGACCAGCTCTTCCACCTGCCCGCGCACGAGGCCGCCTACTTCGCCCGGCGCCTTGCGATCCTGATGACCAGCAGCCCCGAGCGGTCCTACGGGCAGTGGGAGCACGTCAAGTGGCTGGACTTCCTGGCCGCCGAGGGGAAGTCCGAGGACTACACCAAGATCTTCGGCGGCGGGGCCCAGGTGATCCAGGCGCTCAAGCCGCGGGACGCGAGCACCCGCACCTGCGGGCAGGGCCTTGAGGCCATCCTCTTCTCCCTGCTCCAGCGCGGGGTCGACGGCCCGAGCGACCGGATCTTCAACGGCCCGACGAGCGAGGTCTGGATCGAACCCTGGGCTCGCCATCTGCGCTCCCTGGGCGTGCGCTTCGCGATGGGCCACACCGTCGAGGCCCTGGAGCTGAGCGGCGGGCGGATCACCGCCGCGCGGGCGGCGACGGCCGACGGACCCGTCCGCGTCGAGGCGGACTGGTTCGTCGCGGCGGTTCCCGCCGAACGCGCCACCCGGCTGTGGAGCCCGCAGATCCGCGCGGCCGACCGGCGCCTCGCCGCCATGGACCGGCTCCGCACCACGTGGTCACAGGGCATCCAGTACTACCTGCGCCGCCCGGTGCCCGTGGTGCAGGGGCACGTGGCCTACATCGACTCCCCCTGGGCCCTGGTGTCGATCAGCCAGTCCCAGTTCTGGCGCCGGGACTTCGCCCGCACCTGGGGCGACGGAGAGGCGCGGGACTCGTTCTCCGTGGTGATCTCCGACTGGGAGAAGCCCGGCCTGGTGTACGGCAAGCCCGCCAAGCGGTGCACCCGCCAGCAGGTCGCGGACGAGGTGTGGGCGCAGCTGAAGGCGGCCCTGGAGGACACCGGCCGCCGCTACCTTCCCGACGACGTGCGGCACTCGTGGTTCCTCGACCCGGCGGTCACCGAGCCGGGCGGCGGGGCCGAACTGGCCAACGACGAACCGTACTTGCTCAACGACGCCGGTTCCTGGGACCACCGGCCCGACGCGGCGACCGCGATCTCGAACCTGTTCCTGGCCGCCGACTACGTGCGCACCTACAGCAACGTCGACTTCACGTCGATGGAGACGGCCAACGAGGCGGGGCGACGTGCCGCGAACGCGCTGTTGAAGGCCGCCGGTTCCACCGCGGACCGCGTCCGCCTCTTCACCGGCCACCGCCCGCCGGAGTTCGAGGCGGCCAAGCGCCTCGACGCGACCCGCTACCGCCTCGGCCTGCCCCACATCCTGGACACGCTCTAGCTCCCGCCCTGGCTAGATCACCTCACTTCGCCGCGGGCTCGACGTCACCCTTCCAGGTTTCCCGTTGGCCCGCCGCGCCCGAGCTGATCACATAGGTGTCGTCCCGGGCGTCGCGCTCCCCCGCCGGGTGGTTGTACTGCCCGGCGAACACGTGCCGCCCGGCCGGTACGGTCCGCCCCGCGCGCAGCGTCCAGCGGTAGACGAGGAAGCCGTCCCGCTCGTGGACGGAGACGGTGAAGTCCTCGGCGGGCAGCGAGCGCCAGCTGCCGGTGTCGGCGACCTCGTCGGAGCGGGCCACGCGCAGCTCGACGGTGAGCGTCGTCAGCGGCCTGCGCGCGTGGACGGTGAGGTCGCTCTGCGACCAGTACGGGTTGGAGCCCGGGTCGATCCTGCCGCTCGCCCGCACCAGGACGCCGCGGGAGGCGGTGCGCGGCGGTGTGGCGGACGCGGGGGGCCGGGGCGGCCGGGTCGTGGGCGGCGAGCCGCTCGCCGGGCGCCGGGGCGGGCGCTTGGTGCGGTCCGGTGCGGCGGGCGGCGGCGCGCTCGCGGCGGGCGGGCCGGTCGGCGGCGCGGGCGCGCTCGCGGCGGGCGGGGCGGTGGGCGTCGTCGCCACGGTCCGCGCGACCGGGTCGTCGCCGCGCACGGCGGTGGCCACGCCGTAGCCGCCGGCGGCGAAGACCCCGGCCACGGCGGCGGTCGTCCCGGCCACGCGCAGCCAGGACGCGCCACCGCCGCGCACGCGGCGGGCCAGCCGCGGCCGGGGCGCCCGCGCGCCGTCACGGGCGGCCATGCCCCGTTCGACGCGCGCGAGCATCCGCTCCCGGTCGGGCCGGTGGGCGTGCGCCGCGCTGCGCAGCCGCCTGCGCAGGTCCGCGTCCCGGGTCTCGCGGCCCGTGGTCTCGCCGTCCGTCACGTCGTCGTCCGTCATCGGGCCCCCACAGGCGTCAGCCGCTTCATCAAGTCCCCGCCTCCTCACGCGGTCCCCCCACGGGCCTGTACGGCGGCGACGTGTACCCGTTCCGGCGTGGCGAGCGGCCCCAGCCGGCGCTGGAGCTCGGCCATGCCCTTCGAGGTCTGGCTCTTCACCGTACCCACCGATATCCCGAGGGCGTTCGCCGTGTCCTTCTCGGAGAGGTCGAAGGCGTGCCGGAGCACGACGCAGGCACGCTTGCGGAAGGGCAGCCCGCGCAGCGCGTCCTGCACGTCGAGCACGGCGGGTATGTCCGGGTCCTGCGTCTCGTCGCCGCGGCCCGACCAGAACAGCGTGATGCGGCGGCGCTCGCGGACCGTGCTGCGGATGTGGCTGCGCGCCATGTTGGCGACGACGCCGCGCGCGTACGCGACGGGGTGCTCGGCGGCGCGCACGCGGTCCCAGCGGTGCCAGAGCGCGAGCAGCGCGTCGGCCGCCAGGTCGTCGGCGCCGTCGTACTCGCCGGTCAGCAGGTGGGCGAGGCGGGAGAGTTCGGCGTAGTGCCGCTCGAAGAAGGCGTGGAACTCGGTGGCCGCGTCACCGGCGTCCGCTTGCGGAGGCACGCTCATCCACCTCCTCTCGGCAGCAGCACCTCGCGCGGGCCCGCCGCCTCGCCGCTCCCGTCGACGGTCCGGACCCGGAAGGGCCGCTCGCTGCCCTCGGCCACCACCCGCACGCCGTCCGCGTGGCGCGTCGCGCGGAACGTGGCGGCGACGCGGCCGTCGAGCGTCGGCACCGTCGTCTCGGCGCCGTCGGTGTCCGCGGTGACCAGGAGCGTGAGGCCGTCGAGCCAGTCGCCGTCGGGCCGCTGCTCCTCGGCACCCAACGGGAGCAGCGCGCCGGGGCGCACGTAGAGGGGCAGGCTCTCGAAGCCGTGGCGCTCGCGCCGCCAGCCGGGCCCGGTGACCCGCTCGCCGGTGAGCAGGTGGGTCCAGGTGCCCGCGGGGAGGTAGAACTCGACGTCTCCCTCCTCGGTGAAGACGGGCGCGACGAGCAGGTCGGGGCCGAGCAGGTACTGCCGGTCGAGCGTGCGGCAGGCCGGGTCGTCGGGGAACTCCAGGACCATGGGGCGCAGCACGGGCACGCCGGTGCGGTGGGCCTCGACGGCCGCGGCGTACAGATACGGCATCAGTCGGTGCTTGAGCCGGGTGAACGTCCGGGCGACGGTGACCGCCTCGGCGCCGAAGGCCCACGGCACCCGGTACGACACGTTGCCGTGCAGGCGGCTGTGCGAGGACAGCAGGCCGAAGGCGAGCCAGCGCTTGAAGACCGCCGGGTCCGGGGTGCCCTCGAAGCCGCCGATGTCGTGGCTCCAGAAGCCGAAGCCGCTCAGGGCAAGGGAGAGGCCGCCGCGCAGCGACTCGGCCATGGCTTCCAGGGTCGCGGAGCAGTCGCCGCCCCAGTGCACCGGGAACCGCTGCCCGCCCGCGGTCGCCGAGCGGGCGAAGACCACGGCGTCCCCCGTGCCGCGCTCCTGCTCCAGGACGTCGAAGACGGTGCGGTTGTACAGCTGCGTGTAGTGGTTGTGCATGCGCTCCGGGTCGGAGCCGTCGTGCCAGACCACGTCGGTGGGCACGCGCTCGCCGAAGTCGGTCTTGAAGCAGTCGACGCCCTGGGCGAGGAGGGCGCGCAACTTGTCCGCGTACCAGGCGCGCGCCTCGGGGCGGGTGAAGTCCACCAGGGCCATGCCGGGCTGCCACAGGTCCCACTGCCAGACGTCGCCGTTCGGGCGCCTGACGAGGTGGCCGCGGGCCGCGGCCTCGGCGAACGCCGGTGACTTCTGGGCGATGTACGGATTGATCCACACGCTGACCCGCAGCCCGCGCTCGCGGAGCCTGCGCAGCATGCCCTCGGGGTCGGGGAAGACGTCCGGGTCCCACGCGAAGTCCGTCCACTGGTACTCGCGCATCCAGAAGCAGTCGAAGTGGAAGACGCTCAGCGGGATGTCGTGCTCGGCCATGCCGTCGACGAAGGCCGTGACGGACTCCTCGTCGTAGGGCGTGCAGAACGACGTCGTCAGCCACAGGCCGAAGGACCAGGCGGGCGGGAGTGCGGGTCTGCCGGTCAGGGCGGTGTAGCGGCGCAGCACGTCCTTCGGCGTCGGCCCGGCGATCACGAGGAACTCCAGGGTCTGGTCCTCGACGCTGAACTGGACCTGCCCGACGGACTCCGAGCCGACCTCGTACGCGACCTTCCCGGGGTGGTTGACGAAGACGCCGTAGCCGCGCGAGGAGAGGTGGAAGGGGATGTTCTTGTACGCCTGCTCGCTGCTGGTGCCGCCGTCGGCCTGCCAGATGTCGACGCTCTGCCCGTTCTTGACGTACGGGGTGAAGCGCTCACCGAGGCCGTAGACGTACTCGCCGACGCCGAGGGCCAGTTGGCCGATCATGTGGTGCGTGCCGTCCGGCAGGGTGGCGAAGCCGGTGCCCCGGCGGCCGACGGAGGTCAGGGTGCGCCCCTCGGCGTCGAGGAACCGAAGGCACCAGGGCTCGGCCGTGTCCAGGCGCAGCGTGAGCGGCCCGCTGCTCAGCTCGGTGACGGTGCCCTCCTGGCGGACCTTCGCCGTGCCGGGCCCGGTGCCGAACAACTCGAAGCCGGGGCGGCGCTCGGCGCGGCCCGCGTGGTGGGTGGCGCGCACCCCGATGACGCCCTCGGCCGGGGAGAAGCACTCGACGGTGATGAGCGGGGCGTTGAGGGTGTCGCCGCGGCCGCGCACGCGCTGGACGGCCGCGTACGCCGTGAAGTGGTCGTCGCCCGCGCGCAGGTCGCGTACCTCGGTCGCGTAGGAGGCCCGCACGCCGTCGCGCATGAGCCAGAAGCCGTCGGTGAACTTCATCGCGTGGGGGTCCTCCGGGTCGGTACGGACGGCGGCGTGGCGGTCTCGTGGAAGGTGAGCCGGGCGAGGCGGACGGGCCCGCGCAGGTGGACGCGCAGGTCGCGGACGCCGGTGACGGGAAGGTCGGCGGTGCGCGTGGTGTAGTCGTAGGCGCCGCCGCCGGACGGGAAGGTGAGGGTCGCGGTGGTGTGGCCCGCCGTGAGGTGGACGCTGCCGCCGAGTGCGGCTTCGACGGTCACGGAGGCGGTGCCCGAGCCGCTCTCGGCGCCGGGGGCGGTGTCGGTCGAGGTCCTGGTGGCGACCGCTGTCGCGGTCCCGGTGGCGAGCACGGTCGCGGCGCCGAAGTCGCAGTCCCGGAAGAGCAGTTCGCCCTCGCCGCCGCGGGCGGCCGTGACCGCGTCCCCGTGCGTCCTGGTCCGGTCGACGATCTCGGTGCCGCGCTGCTCGTCGTACGCGACCGCCGCGAGGCCCGCACCCCGAACGGGCCTCGCGGCGGGCGGCGCGCCGTCGATGCCGACGGCCGTGGTGAGGCGGATGTCCTCGCTGGAGGCGCCCGCCAGGATTCCGTAGGTGCCCGGCGGCACGGTCCACCGGTCGTGGGCGACGTCCCACAGGCCCAACTCGGCGACCGGCACGTCCAGTTCGACGCGGCGCGAGGCCCCGGGCGCCAGGTGCACGCGGCGGTGGCCGACGAGCTGGCGCCGCGGCCGGGCGACCGGCGAGACGCCGAGGGACCGGGCGTACAGCTGCGCCACCTCGTCGGCGGCGACCGGGCCGGTGTTGGTGACGGTGAACGCGACCTTGAGCAGGTCCCCTTCGCGTTCGACGGCGAGCGCCTCGTACGCGAACGAGGAGTAGCTCAGGCCGTGCCCGAACGGGTAGAGCGGGGTGCCGTCGAAGTACTGGTAGGTCTGCCGGGAGCCGATGATGTCGTAGTCGAGCAGGCCCGGCAGGTCCGTGTCGCGGGCGTACCAGGTCTGCGGCAGGCGCCCGGCCGGGGACACGTCTCCGGCCAGGACGCGAGCGAGCGCGGTGCCCGCCGCCTGGCCGCCGTGCGCGGTCCACAGCAGGGCGGGCAGCTCGTCGTCCGCGTCGGCGACCGCGTACGGATACGAGGACACCAGGGCGAGGGCGGTGCGCGGGTTGGCGCCGCGGGCCGCGCGCCACAGCCGCCGCTGGTGCGGGGGCAGGGCGAGGGTGGTGCGGTCCTGGGTCTCGCGGCCGCCCACGTGCGGGTCGTTCCCGGCCACGACGACCACCACGTCCGCGGCGGCCGCGGCGCGCGCCACCGCCCACTCGCCGCGCTCGACGTACTCGACCTCGAAGAGTTCGCCGGTCGCGGCAACCTTCACGCCCTCGGCGGCGACAGAGACGTACCCACCTGTCCCGCTGTGCCGAAGGAGGAACCCGTCGTCGTGGCTGACCCATGTGAACGTCTCCTGGACCACCCAGCCGCCCGGCCGGTCCGCCGACGCGCGCACGAACCGGTCGTCGGCGACCGACAGGTAGCGGCCGTCGGGCGCCCGCAGCGTGCAGACTCCCTGGCCCCAGTCGGTCAGGGCGAACTCGGTGGCGTGGGCCGCGTCGGCGGTGACGGTCAGCGGCGGCAGGTCGGTGCGGCCCGTGAGCAGCGCCGGGTCGAGCGCCGCCTCGGCACTGCGCGGCGCGTCACCCGCGTCGCTCGTGGGCGCCTGGAGCCAGCCGCCCGCGCACTTCAGGCGGATGCGGTCGGCGCCCTCGGCGAAGGTCACGTGCTCGGCGCCGAAGCGGGTGCGCAGGCCGTCGAGGGGCGTGACGCGGCGGAGCAGGGCACCGCTGTACCAGTCGGTCTTGCACTCGTCGGCGAGCGGCCCGACCACGGCGATCCGGGTGCCGTCGGCGAGCGGCAGCAGGCCGTCGTTCTTGAGCAGCACGACGGCCTGCTCGGCGGCCTCCTGGGCGAGCGCCCGGTGGGTGGGGGTGTCGAAGCCCCGCGCGTCGGGGTCGGCGTACGGGGCGGGGTCCTGGTCGAATTCGCCGAGCCGGAAGCGGACGGACAGGTGGCGGCGCGCCGCACGGTCGATGTCGGCCTCGCTCACCAGGCCCCGGTCCAAGGCGCGCCGCAGGCACGCGGTGGTGGGCGAGGGGTCCGTGCCGTGGTCGGTGAAGCTGTCCACGCCCGCCACGAGCGCGGCGGCGAGGGCTTCCTCGTACGTGGAGAAGTACCGCTGGGACAGGACGAGGTTGCTGGGCGCACCGGCGTCGGAGCAGACCAGGAGCTCCTCCTCGGTCCAGTGGCGCAGGTGCCCGGCCAGGTGCGGCGAGAGGTGGTTCGGTCGGCCGTTGACCAGGTTGTAGGCGGGCATCACCCCGGCGACCGCGCCCGCCTCGACGGGCGCCCGGAAGGCGCGCAGGTCGTACTCGTGCAGCACGCGCGGGCGGACGGAGGCGGAGGAGGTGTCCCTGGCGGTCTCGTTGTTGTGGGCGAGCCAGTGCTTGAGGACGGGGGCGGTGCGCCAGTACACCGGGTGGTCGCCGCGCAGGCCGCGGGTGAAGGCGGTGGCGAGCGCGGCGGTCAGCTTCGGGTCCTCCGCGTAGCCCTCTTCGTTCCTGCCCCACAGCGGGTGGCGCAGCAGGTTCACGGTCGGCGCCCAGACGTTGAGGCCGACGCGGTCGTCGCGGGAGCGCATGGCGCGCGCCTCGGTGCCGACCGCTTCGCCGACGCGGCGCACCAGCTCGTCGTTCCAGGTGGCGCCGAGCCCGACCGCCTGGGGGAAGACGGTGGCGGGCCCCATCCAGGCGACGCCGTGCAGGGCCTCCTGTCCGGTGCGGAAGGCGGCGACGCCGAGCCTCGGGATGTCCGGCGCGTACTGGTGCAGCAGGGAGATCCGTTCGGTGAGCGTCAGCCGGGACAGCAGGTCCTCCACCCGCTTGCCCAGGGGCAGTCCGGGGTCGCGGAACGGCGGGTGACGTTCGGTCACGTGAGCCTTCCCTCGGTGCGGTGGTGGCGACGGTGTGGGGGGCACGGCGGGTGCCCGGTGGCGCGGACGCTCCGGTCTTCCGACGCTTCCGACGCTTCGGATGCTTCGGATACGGAGCGCGCCCCGCGAGTTCGTTCGGATTCGAAGCGCTTCGATGCTCGTCCACAAGAATGCCCATGTCAAGCGTCCAGGACACAAACTTCGTTGCCTGCCAGGGATCTCAGCCAGCGATCACCTGCGTGGAAACCGCCCATGAATTCGGATGCACACCTTGTTACGCCCGCGTCTTCGTCCTAACCTCACCGCGACATCGAAGCGCTTCGACAACGCATCGGCGATGTCCGCCGAGCGGCCGGGCGGCGCGCCACGAAGGGTTGACGCAATGACGCCGAACTCCCCCTCCTCCCAGGGCTCACTGAGCCGGAGAAGCCTGCTGTCGTCCACCGCCGCGGCCGCGCTCGCGGTCGCCGGCGGGGCCCCGCTGCTCGCGGCCTGCGGCGGCAGCGGTGCGAAGAACGAGGGGACCACCACGGGCAGGAAGCTCAAGGACCTGCTGCCCGCGTACGTGGCGTCAGATCTGGCAAAACCAGACATCCCGGCGAAGAACGGCTCGGCGGCGGGCTACACGAAGGCGCTCCCCGCGGCCGCTCTGAAGGTGTCCGTGCCACGCCGGCTCGGCCGGGGCACCGAGTTCTCCGTCATGGCGCCGATCTGGGGGAACGTGCCCCAGCGCGGCAACCCGTACTGGTCGGCGATGGACAAGGCCGCGGGCGTCCGCGTCCGCTGGCAGAACCAGCAGGGCGACACCTACGGCCAGAAGCTCGGCGCGGTCCTCGCCTCCAGCTCGATCCCGGACGCCGTGGTCATCCCCGGCTGGGAGCTGAACGGCAGGATACCGAGCGCCATCGCCAACAAGATGGCCGACCTCGGCCCCTATCTGAGCGGCGACAAGGCCAGGAAGTATCCGAATCTCGCCGCGATCCCGACCGGCGCCTGGCAGCGCGCGGTCTTCGGCGGCAAGCTGCGCGGCCTCCCGATGCCCGCGGCCACCACCCCGAACATCGCGATGCTCTACCGCGCCGACCTCTTCGAGAGGGAGCACATCGAAGCGCCGACGACCACGCGGGAGTTCTTCGACCTGTGCAAGGAGCTCAACGCCCCCAGGAGCGGGGTGTGGGCGTGCGGCGACATGTCGTGGGCGGCGTGGGGGATCTTCGGGGTGCTGCCCGAGAAGCCGTTCTACTGGAAGCTCGTCGACGGCAAGCTCGTCAACCGCTACGAGACCGACGAGCACCTGGAAGCCCTGGAGTGGTCGCGCACGCTGTACTCGGCGGGATTCGTGCACCCGGACGTGAAGGCCGAGTCCGGCAACGCGGGCGACCTCTGCGCCTCCGGCAAGCTCTTCATCTACAACGCCGACCTGTCCGACTGGTACGGCAAGACCGCCGTCCAGCGCGTGGACGACAAGAAGTTCACGATGGGCGCCATCGACTACTTCGCGCCCGACGGCGGCGCGCCCACCCTGTACGCGCGCCCGCCCTCCGACATGTGGACCTTCGTCAGCGAGAAGGCGGGCGAGGAGAAGGTCCGCGACATCCTCGCCCTCGCCAACTTCTGCGCGGCGCCGTACGGCACGAAGGAGCAGCGCCTTCGCCAGTACGGCGTCGAGGGCGTCCACCACACGTTCGAGGACGGCGTCCTCGTCAAGAACGGCAAGGGCAACAACGAGGTCTTCGGAACGTACGAGTACATCGCGTCGGCCGCGCCCTACGTCGCCCAGCCCGACTACCCGGACGTCGTCAAGGGCATGGTCGCGTGGCAGCAGCGCCAGGGCGTGCACGTCCGCAAGCCGCTCTTCCACGGCATGCAGATCCAGGAGCCCAACCGCTACACCGAGCTGGACGCCGAGATGGAGGACCTGGAGAAGGACATCGTGCGCGGCCGCAAGAAGGTCAGCGACATGCGGCGGGCGGCAGCCGACTGGAGGTCGGGCGGCGGCGACAAGCTGCGCGACTGGTACAAGAAGCTGCTCGACGAGACCGGCGGCTCGGTGTCCTGACCATGGCCCACAGCACGACGGACGCGCGCGGCGCCACGGCCCCGGAGCCCGAGGCAGCCGCCCCCCGCACAGCACCCGGCTCAACGAAGCGCACCGGAAGGGCCCGCAGGGCGAAGGCACCGGACGGCGTCCCGCTGCGGCACCGGCTGCGCCGCGACCGCGCCGTCCTCCTGATGGTGCTGCCCGCCCTCCTGCTGCTGGTGGTCTTCCACTACGTACCGCTGATCGGCAACGTCGTCGCCTTCCAGGACTACGACCCCTACATCGCCGACAACGCCTTCCGGGCGATCTCCCAGAGCCCCTGGGTCGGCTTCGAGCACTTCCGGCACATGGCCGAGGACCGGCTGTTCTGGCAGGCCGTCAGGAACACCCTCGCGATCTTCCTGATCCAGCTGACGCTGTTCTTCCCGGTGCCGATCCTGCTCGCGCTGTTCCTGCACAGCTTCGTGCGGCCCCGGGTGCGGGCGGTGGCCCAGGCCATCCTGTACCTGCCGCACTTCTTCTCCTGGGTGCTCGTCATCACCGTCTTCCAGCAGATGTTCGGCGGCGCGGGCCTGGTCGCGCAGGTCCTGCGGGACCACGGCCATGACGGCTTCGACCTGATGACCGACCCCGCCTTCTTCAAGTTCCTGATCACCTTCGAGCTGATCTGGAAGGACGCGGGCTGGGGCGTCATCGTCTTCCTCGCCGCCCTGTCCGCGATCAGCTCGGACCTGTACGAGGCCGCCGCCATGGACGGCGCGGGCCGCTGGCGGCGCATGTGGCACATCCAGCTGCCCGCGCTGCGCCCGGTGCTCGCCCTGCTGCTCGTCCTCCAGGTCGGCAACGCGCTCACCGTCGGCTTCGAGCAGATCCTGCTCCAGCGCACGGCCGTGGGGCCGTCGACCTCCGAGGTCCTGGACACCTATGTGTGGAACGTCGGCCTGGACAACGGCAACTTCAGCTACGCGGCCGCCGTCGGCATCGTGAAGGGGATCTTCGGACTCGTGCTCGTACTCGCGGCCAACAAGGTCGCCCATCTCATGGGCGAGCAGGGGGTGTACAAGAAATGAGCCTGCTCACCTTCGGGCTCAAGCCCGGCAGCCGCACCGGCCTGCGCCCGGCCTGGGACGAGGAGCCGAGTCGCGCCGGGCTCGCCGTCAAGGGCGTCACGCTGGTCCTGGTGTGCCTCGCGGTGCTCTTCCCGCTCTGGGTGGTGGTCGTCACCAGCCTGTCCACGGTGGAGACGATCACCGACACCGGCGGTCTCGTGGTGCTTCCCCGCGACATCACCTTCATCCACTACCGGGAGCTGCTCAGCGGCGGCCAGGTCAGCAGGGCCGCCCTGGTCAGCACCGGAGTCACCTTCTTCGGGACGCTGTTCAGCATGGCCGTGTCGATCCTGTGCGCGTACGGACTCTCGCGCCCGGGCTCCGTCCTGCACCGGCCGATCCTGCTGCTCCTGATCGCCACGATGTTCTTCGGCGCCGGTCTCATCCCCACGTACCTGGTGGTGCAGGGCCTCGGTCTCACCGACACCTACCTCGCGCTGATCCTGCCGAGCGCCGTGAACGTCTTCAACATCCTCGTCCTGCGGGCGTTCTTCATGAGCACGGCGCGGGAGCTGGTCGAGAGCGCGCGGATCGACGGCGCGGGCGACTTCCGCATCCTGTGGCAGATCGTGATGCCGCTGTCCCGCGCCGTCATCGCGGTGATCACGCTCTTCTACGCGGTGGGCTACTGGAGCGCCTGGTTCAACGCCTCGATCTACCTCACCGACCCGGACATGCTGCCGCTGCAGAACGTGATGCAGCAGCTGGTGATCAAGCAGCAGCGGCCGACGGGCCTGGCGCAGGCCATCAACACCGGCCATCTCTCGCCCCTGGCCATCCAGATGGCGGTGATGGTCCTCGCGCTGCTCCCGGTCGCCGTCCTCGCCCCGTTCGTCCAGCGGCACTTCAAACAAGGCATGCTCACCGGCGCCGTCAAGGGATGACACCCCCATGCCCACACTCGACGACAGCACCCGCGGCCGCGTCCTCTTCGGCGGCGACTACAACCCCGAGCAGTGGCCCGAGGAGGTCTGGCCCGACGACGTACGGCTGATGAAAGAGGCATCGGTCACCTCCGTCACGCTCGGCGTGTTCGCCTGGGCCCGGCTCGAACCGCGGCCCGGAGCCCGGGAGTTCGGCTGGCTCGACCGCCTGATGGACCTGATGCACGAGAACGGCATCGGCGTCGTCCTCGCCACGCCGACCGCCGCTCCCCCGCCCTGGCTCGGCAAGCTGCACCCCGAGACGCTGCCGCGCGACGAGGACGGGCGCACCGAGTGGTGGGGCTCGCGCCAGCACTTCGCGCACTCCAGCGCCGCCTACCGGCGCTATGCCGCCGCCATCACCGAGGACCTGGCCGCCCGCTACGGCCGCCACCCCGCGCTGATGATGTGGCACATCAACAACGAGTACCGCACCTACGACTGGGGCGACGAGACGGCGGCCGCGTTCCGCCGCTGGCTCCAGATCAGGTACGCCACCCTGGACGCCCTCAACTCCGCCTGGGGCACGGCCTTCTGGGGACAGGGCTACGACGCCTGGGACGAGATCCTGCCGCCGCGCCGCGCCCCCTACCTGAAGAACCCCGCGCAGGTCCTCGACTTCAAGCGGTTCACGTCCGACGCGCTCAAGGAGTGCTACCTGGCCGAACGGGCCATCGTCGCGGCGCACAGCCCGCACGTCCCCGTCACCACGAACTTCCTGCCGCTGTTCAGCGGGGTGGACGCGTGGGAGTGGGCGGCCCACGAGGACGTCGTCTCCGTCGACCTCTACCCGGACCCCAAGGACCCGCTGGGCGGCCAGTACGGCGCGCTCGTGCAGGACCTGACGCGCTCCCAGGCCCGCGGCCCCTGGGTCCTGATGGAACAGGCGGCGGGCCCGGTCAACTGGCGCGGCGTCAACCACCCCAAGCCGCGCGGCCTGAACCGGCTGTGGTCCCTGCAAGCCGTGGCACGCGGCGCGGACGCCGTCTGCTACTTCCAGTGGCGCCAGTCCCGGCAGGGCGCCGAGTCGTTCCACTCGGGGATGCTCTCCCACGCGGGCGAGCACGGCCGCACGTTCCAGGAGGTCAAGGAGGTCGGCGCCGAACTCGCCGCACTCGGCCCCAAGGTGAGCGGCACCCGGGTGCGGGCCGACGCCGCCGTCCTGCACGACTGGCACTCCTGGTGGGCGAGCGAGCAGGACGGCCGCCCCTCCGGCCTCGTCGACTGTCCGCGGATCCTGCGCGCCTGGCACCGCGGCCTGTGGGAGGCGCACACCACCGTCGACTTCGCCCACCCCGAACACGATCTGTCCGGCTACCGCCTCGTGGTCGTCCCCCAGCTGTATCTCCTCACCGACGCGGCGATCGACAACCTCCTCGGGTACGTGGAGCGGGGCGGCACGCTCGTCGCCGGTTTCCTGACGGGCGTGGCCGACGAGGTCGGCCGGGTGCGGCCCGGCACGATGGACGCCCGCCTGCGGGAGCTCCTCGGCATCCACACCCTCCACGAGTGGTGGCCGCTGGACGCCGACGAGACCGTGGACTGCTCCACGTTCACCGGCACGCTCTGGTCGGAGGAGCTGGCGGCGGCCGAGAGCGCCACGGTGTGCGCCGCCTACCGCGGCGGCGAGCTCGACGGGCTGCCCGCCGTACTGCGCCGCGGCCGCGCCTGGTACGTGTCGACGCTGCCGCGCCCCGAGGCCCTGCGCGACCTGCTCTCCCGGGTCGCCACGGAGGCGGGGGTGCGGCCCGTGCTCGACGGCCTGCCCCAGGGGGTGGAGGCGGTGCGCCGCGGCGCGTTGCTCTTCGTCCTCAACCATCGCCGCACCGCGGTGGCCGTGCCGGTGCCGGGGCACCACCGCGACGTGCTCACCGGCGAGCGTGTCGGGGGCTGGCTCACCCTCGGCCGCTACGGCGCGGCCGTCCTGGAGGCGACGCCGCACCGGCCGGAGGCGCGCGAGCTCACCCTGAGCCCCGGGTGATCCCTCCACATCCCCCCACATCCCCCCACCTCACCGAGGAGAGAAACCCGCATGGCAGACAAGCACCGCACCCCCCACACCCCGACCCGCCGCCTGGCGGCGCCCGTCGCCGCCGGGGGCGCCGCCCTCGCGCTGGCCCTCGGCGCCACCCCCGCCGCGGCCGCCTCCGGCGCTGTCTGGAGCTCCTGTGACCGCTGGGGCAACACCAGCCTGAACGGCTACACCCTCTACAACAACGTCTGGGGCTCGGGCGCGGGCCGCCAGTGCGTCTCCGCCGACTCGGGCACCCGGTGGAGCGTCGACGCCGACCACCCGAACACCAGCGGCATCAAGTCCTACCCCAACGCCACGAAGGTGATCGGCAAGCCCGTCGACTCGCTGTCCTCCCTCAAGAGCTCGTACGACGTCACCGTTCCGGCGGCGGGCGACTACAACTCCTCGTACGACATCTGGGACACCGACCACGACTACGAGATCATGCTGTGGGTCAACCACCACGGCAACGTGGGGCCGCTCGGCACCCCGCAGGGCCGCGTCAGCCTCGGCGGGCACAGCTGGGACGTCCACAAGGGCACCAACGGCAGCAACGAGGTCTTCTCGTTCCTGCGCACCTCCGACTCGTCGGCCGGTAGCGTCGACATCCTGCCCATCCTGAAGTGGATCAAGAACACCCAGGGCTGGATGGGCAACGAGACCATCGGCGACGTGCAGTTCGGCTACGAGATCAGCGGCTCGGCGGGCGGGCTCGGCTTCAGGACCAACTCCCTGACGGTGTCCGGCGGCTGAGGAGACGCGCGGGTCAGTTCGGAGCCGGTCCCGAACTGGCCCGCACGGTCAGCTCGGGCGGAAGCAGCACCACCTCGTCCGCGCCGTGCCCCGCCAGCTTGGCCACGACCCGCTCCACCGCCCTGCGGCCCATCTCCTCGGCCGGCAAGGACACGGAGGTGAGCCGCACGGACGCCTGGAGCGCCACCTGGTCCGGGCAGATCGCGACCACCGAGACGTCCTCGGGCACCGCGCGGCCGCGCTGGCGCAGCAGGCCGAGCAGCGGCTCCACGGCGGACTCGTTCTGCACCACGAACCCCGTCGTGCCGGGGCGCTCGTCGAAGATCCGGGCGAGCGTGGCCGCTGCTGCGCCGTAGCCCACCTCGCACGGCCGGTGCAGAAGGCGTACGTCCAGCTCACGGGCGCTGGCCCGCAGTCCCTCCAGGGTGCGCTCGGCGAAGCCGGTGTGCCGTTCGTAGACGGCGGGCGCCTCGCCGATGACGGCGATCTCACGGTGCCCGAGCGCGGCCAGATGCTCGACGCACAGCGCACCGGTCGCCACGAAGTCGAGGTCCACGCAGGTGAGCCCGGTCGTGTCGGCGGGCAGACCGATGAGCACGGCGGGCTGGAGGGCCTCGCGGAGCAACGGAAGGCGTTCGTCCGCCAGCTCGACGTCCATCAGGATCATGGCGTCGGCGAGCCCGCTGCCGGTGACGCGGCGCACGGCCGCCGGGCCCTCCTCGCGGGTCAGGAGCAGGACGTCGTAGCCGTGGCCGCGGGCCGTGGTGGCGACCGCGACGGCGATCTCCATCATCACGGGGACGTACATGTCGGTGCGCAGCGGCATCATCAGGGCGATCACGTTGGACTTGCTGCTCGCCAGCGCGCGGGCGCCCGCGTTCGGGTGGTAGCCGAGCTCCTGGATGCTGCGCTCGACGCGCTCGCGGGTGCCCGCGGATATCGAGCGCTTGCCGCTGAGGACGTAGCTCACCGTGCTGGCCGAGACTCCGGCGTGCTTGGCGACCTCGGCGAGGGTGACCATTCAGTTCTCCCGGACTCGGCGCTGCATCCTGAAGGGACCCTATGGGGGCATCTCCGGCCTGTCCAGAAGAAGTGTCGAAGCGCTTCGAAAGACACGGGACCCCACGGCCCGAGGAGGCGGTGCCCCTGGGGCCGCGGGGCGAGCCGTGGGCTGCTCAGGGCATGCGGCGCCAGGCCCTACAGCTTCGGGTACGCGTTCTTCAGGAGCTCCTGGAACTGGGCGGAGAACCACTGCCCGGCCAGCGGGGCGTTCGCCAGCGCGCCGGACATGCTGTAGCCGTTGCGCGGGTTGCCCGTGTACGTCGGGTCGCACATCCGGTCGAAGCCCTTGCCCTCGTCGTTCGGGATCTCCTTGCTGGCGCCGTCGGACTCGCCCGGCGGCTTCATCCACACGTAGGCGTCGATGCCGGGCTCGGGTGCGGCCTTGGGGCGTTCGCCGAGGCCCGCGCCGGACTGGTTGCACCAGTTGCCGATGTGGATGCGGCGGTCGTAGCGGCCGCCGTTCACGTAGGTGTTGACGTCGGTGGTGGGGCCGGGGCCCGTGGGCCGGGCGGTGCCGCCCCAGCCGTTGCGGGAGGTGTCGATGAGCATGCCGATGTCGGACCTGAAGCCGGTGGACACCAGCTGGTTGCGGAACGCCTGCGCGTAGGACAGCTCATCGGTGTAGCGGTTCCAGTCAACCCACTTCGACTCGCGCACGGAGCGTCCGCCGACCGTGTCGCCGATCTTGAAGTTCTCCTCCTTCAGGGCGCTGTAGTTGGCGGTGTTGGTGATGAAGCCGTGCACCTTGTCGGCGGTGCTGCCCTCGGCGGTCGCGGCCTGGTACATCACCTGCGCGGAGGGGGCGAAGTTGTCGTCCCAGCCGAGCCAGCCGTGGTGGCCCGCGTCGACGTAGTTGTAGACGTTGGGCACGGCGCCCAGCTTGTTCAGGGCGTAGCCGACGCCCCTGACGTAGTTGCCGTTGGCCTTCATCACGTCGCACTGGGGGGTCGCGGTGGGGCGGCCGCCGGTGTTGGTGACGAGGTTGGGCAGCGAGTCGATCTCGACCGCGTTGACGATGCGCAGGTTCGCGTACTTGGGGTCGGCGAGGATCCGCGCGATCGGGTCGATGTAGTCCGTCTTGTACTTGTCGATCTCGGTCGGGCCCAGTTCGCCGTTGGAGGCGAGGGCGGAGCAGTCGCGGCCGGGCAGGTTGTAGATCACCAGTTGGACGACGTCCGCGTGCTGCTGGAGGGCCGCGTCGAGGTGGGCGCGCAGGCCCATCTTGCCGCCGCTGCCCGCGATGGCGGCGATCCGGTCGAGCCAGACGCCGGTGGGCTGGTTGGCGACGGCGCTGCCGCCCGGCTCGGCGGCGGCGTTCTTCGACCACTGGGGGTTCACATAGACCTTGGCGCCCGCGTAGGGGTTGTCGACGCGGGCGACGGCGGCCTTGGCGCCGCTGTCGCCGCTGTCACCGGCGAAGGCGACGGCGGTGCCGCCGCTGACCGCGAGCAGGGTGGACAGGGCGAGCAGGAGCGTGCGTGGGCTGCGATGGGTGCGGCTCATACTGGAAGGGCCTCTCAGGTGTGGAGGGACGGGGTGGTCAGCTGTGTCTCAGCCGTCAAGGGCGCGCAGGTGGTCGCGCAGACCGATGCCGAACGCGGTGGGTGTGCCGTCGTAGTCGCTGATCAGGGCCGGACCTGAGGAGCAGTCCCAGGCGTTCCAGGTCCAGCCGAGGTACGAGAGCGCGCGGTCGTCGAACCACTTCATGACGCGGTCGATGAAGGCGTGCGCGCAGGTGTTCTCGCCGATCTCACCCGCGACGAGCGGGACCTTCGCGGCGACGGGAGCGAGGGTGCGGTTCCAGCAGTCGTCGTTCGCGCAGGCGTTGAAGTTGTATACGTGCCAGGCGGCGGCGAGACGGCCCGCCGGGTCCTTGGGCGCGTGTTCCAGCCAGCGGCTCAGGTCGTTGGCGTAGGCGACGCCGGGCACCAGGACGAGGTTCTTCGCTCCGGCGGCCCGCACGGCGTCCACCAGGTCCTGCATCCCGGCGACGTCGTAGCCGATGCCGGGGCAGGTGCCGCCGTCGCGCCAGCAGGCCCAGGCCTGGTCGTTGGTGGGTGTCGCGCGGTCGGGGTAGGGCTCGTTGAAGAGGTCGAAGACGACGGTGGGATCGCTCTTGTAGGTCTGGGCGACCGAGGACCAGAACGCGGGGGTGTACCGGGTGTTCGGCATCGGCTTCTGGCAGCTGGCGTGGACGTCCGCGCAGCCGGAGGAGTTCCCGGTGTACTGGCCGTGGGTCCAGTGCAGTTCGAGCACGGGCGTCATGCCGTGGCTCTTGACGCGCCGCACGAGCGCGTCCACGGCCGAGCGGTAGGGGGCGCCCGCGTACTCGGGCTCGATGTTGGCGGTGCCGAGCCAGCACTCCTCGTTGAGCGGGATGCGTACGGCGTTGGCCTTCCAGTCCGCGATGGCCTTGACGGCGGCGTCGTCGACGGGCCCGTCGAAGATGCCCCAGCCCTGGACGCAGGCGAACTCGCCGCCGGAGCGGTTGACTCCGAGCAGCCGGTGGGGAGTGCCGTCCGCCGTCACGAGCTGGTTGCCCTTGACGGTCAGGACGGGTGGCGAGGCCGCCCGCGCGTCGGCCTTCGGGGGCGGTGTCGCGCCCGCCGTCGACAGGGCGCCGGGGGCCGCGAGACCGGCGGCGGCCAGCAGGAAACCGGCCAGTACGGCGAGCGCGCGGGAAGGCCGCCGTCGCGGCTTCGGAGACGGTCCGGGCCGTGGGGGTTGCCGCATGAGCGACTCCTTCGAGATCGGCTCAAGTCCGGGCTTGTGGAGTGCAGTCGCCGCCGTGCGCGGAAAGGGTTGCCGCGTTAACAGGAGATTTCTGCGTCGAATTGATTCGACAACTCACTTCACGCGGGAACCCTTGACAAGTCCATGCCGTCCAACGACTTTGGGAGCGCTCCCACTCGCCTGCAAGAAGGGCACTCGTATGTGCGCTTTACCTGATCACCACGAATCCAGATCACGACTGAGCCGCCGTCACCTCCTCGCGCTCAGCGCCGCAGCGATCACGTCCCCCGTCGTGGATTCGCTGATGACTCCAGGTCACAGCGCCTACGCTGCTCCAGGGGCGGCTGCGGCGACACCGTACGAACAGCGCTTCCTCGATCTGCACGCGAAGATCACCAACCCGGCGAACGGCTATTTCTCCCCGGCGGGCATTCCGTACCACTCCGTGGAAACCCTCATCGTGGAAGCGCCCGATCACGGCCATGAGTCGACCTCGGAGACGTACAGCTATCTGATCTGGCTGCAGGCCATGTACGGCAGGGTGACGGGCGACTGGTCCCGGTTCAACCAGGCGTGGGAAACCATGGAGAAATACATGATCCCCACGCGTGACCAGCAGCCGACGAACAGTTTCTACAATGCCTCGAAGCCCGCCACGTACGCCCCCGAATGGGACCAGCCGTCGCAGTACCCCGCCCGCCTCGACCCCGGCGTCAGCGTAGGCTCCGACCCCCTCGCCGCCGAGCTGAAGAGCACGTACGGCACCGACGACATCTACGGCATGCACTGGCTCCAGGACGTCGACAACACCTACGGCTTCGGCGGCTCCGGGCAGACACCGACGTACATCAACACCTTCCAGCGCGGCTCTCAGGAGTCGGTCTGGGAGACGATCACGCAGCCGTGCCATGACGACTTCACACACGGCGGCACGAACGGCTACCTCGACCTGTTCACCGGCGACAACTCCTATGCCAAGCAGTGGAAGTACACCAACGCCCCCGACGCCGACGCGCGCGCCATCCAGGCCGCCTACTGGGCGCACAAGTGGGCCACCGCGCAGGGCAAGCAGGCGCAGGTCGCCGCGACCGTGGCGAAGGCCGCGAAGATGGGCGACTACCTGCGCTACGCCATGTTCGACAAGTACTTCAAGAAGATCGGCGACTGCGTGGGCGCCTCCGGCTGCGCGCCGGGCAGCGGCAAGAACAGCGCGCACTACCTGCTGTCCTGGTACTACGCGTGGGGCGGCGCCCTCGACACCTCGTCGGGCTGGGCGTGGCGCATCGGCTGCAGCCACAGCCACGGCGGCTACCAGAACCCGCTCGCCGCCCACGCGCTCAGCTCGTACGCGGCCCTGACGCCCAAGTCGGCCACGGGCAAGGCGGACTGGGCGCTGAGCCTCAAGCGCCAGCTGGAGTTCTACCGCTGGCTGCAGTCCGCCGAAGGCGCGATCGCGGGCGGCGCCACCAACAGCTGGCAGGGCCGCTACGCGACGCCGCCGTCCGGCACGCCCACGTTCTACGGCATGTACTACGACGAGAAGCCCGTCTACCACGACCCGCCGTCGAACCAGTGGTTCGGCTTCCAGGCCTGGTCGATGGAGCGGGTCGCCGCGTACTACCACCAGACGGGCTCCGGTGACGCCAAGGCCGTCCTCGACAGGTGGGTGAACTGGGCGCTGGCGAACACCACCATCGCCGCCGACGGCACGTACGCCGTCCCCTCCACGCTCAGCTGGTCCGGCAAGCCCGACACCTGGAACCCGTCGAACCCGGGTGCCAACCCGAACCTGCACGTCTCGGTCGTGGACCGCACCAACGACGTGGGCGTGGCGGGCGCGTTCGCGCGCACCCTGGTCTACTACGCGGCGAAGTCCGGCCACACCCGGGCGAAGACCACCGCCAAGGCGCTGCTCGACGGCATGTGGACGCACCACCAGGACGCCAAGGGCATCGCGGTGCCGGAGCGGCGCGCCGACTACGACCGGTTCGACGACGGCGTGTACGTACCGGGCGGCTGGAGCGGACGGATGCCGAACGGCGACCCGATCAGCCCGTCGTCGACCTTCACCTCCATCCGCTCCTTCTACAAGAAGGACCCCGACTGGCCGAAGGTCGAGGCCTATCTGGCCGGCGGCGCCGCCCCCACGCTCACCTACCACCGGTTCTGGGCGCAGGTGGACATCGCCCTCGCCCTGGGCGCGTACGCGGAACTCCTCGAAGGCACCCGCTGAGGCGCCCCGCACCGCGCGGGGAACCCCGGCCCCGCCACGGGCCGGGGCTCCCCGCGCACCCCCACACCCTCAAGGACCCCCCATGCCTGAAGTGCCCGTGCCCCGCGCGCACAGAGCGCGTGCCGTCCCGGCCCTCCTCGGCCTCCTGGCCGGGCTGATCGCGGGCGGCCCGCTCTCCTCCCCCGAGCGGGCCGCCGCCCGACCGCTCACCGCCACCGCCGCATCCGCCACCGCCGCCGCGCCGTACACGTGGAAGAACGTGCGCGTCGACGGCGGTGGCTTCGTCCCCGGCATCGTCTTCAACCGCACCGAGCGCGACCTGGCCTACGCCCGCACCGACATCGGCGGCGCCTACCGCTGGCAGCGGTCCACCGCGTCCTGGACGCCCCTGCTCGACTCGATCGGCTGGGACGACTGGGGACACACCGGCGTGGTCAGCCTCGCCTCCGACTCCGTCGACCCGGACAAGGTGTACGCGGCCGTCGGCACGTACACCAACGACTGGGACCCCGGCAACGGCGCCGTGCTCCGCTCCTTCGACCGCGGCGCGACCTGGAAGAAGGCGGACCTGCCGTTCAAGCTCGGCGGCAACATGCCCGGCCGCGGCATGGGCGAGCGCCTCGCCGTCGACCCGCACGACAACCGCGTCCTGTACCTGGGCGCGCCCAGCGGCAAGGGCCTGTGGCGCTCCACCGACTCCGGCGCCACCTGGTCGCAGGTCGCGAACTTCCCCAACGTCGGCACCTACAAAGAGAACCCGAACGACTCCAGCGGCTACGCCTCCGACAACCAGGGCATCGTCTGGGTCACCTTCGACGAGTCCACCGGGACGGGCGCGGGCGGCAAGCGGAAGACACGGACGATCTACGTGGGCGTCGCCGACAAGGACAACGCCGTCTACAAGTCGACGGACGCGGGCGCCAGTTGGTCCCGCGTCGCGGGCCAGCCCACCGGCTACCTCGCCCACAAGGGCGTCCTGGACGCCGAGAACGGCTATCTGTACCTCGCCTACAGCGACAAGGGCGGCCCGTACGACGGCGGCAAGGGCCAGGTGTGGCGGTACGCGACGAAGACCGGCGCGTGGAAGAACATCAGCCCGGTCGCCGAGGCCGACGCCCCCTACGGCTTCAGCGGGCTCACCGTCGACCGGCAGCACCCGGGCACCGTCATGGTCACCGGCTACAGCTCCTGGTGGCCGGACACGCAGATCTTCCGCTCCACGGACAGCGGCGCCGCCTGGACGCGGGCCTGGAGCTACTCCTCGTACCCGACCCGCGAGAACCGCTACACCATGGACGTCTCGTCCGTGCCCTGGCTGTCCTGGGGCGCACACCCGCAGCCGCCCGAACAGACCCCGAAGCTCGGGTGGATGACGGAGGCCCTGGAGATCGACCCGTTCGACTCCGACCGGATGATGTACGGCACCGGAGCGACCGTCTTCGGCACGGAGAACCTCACCGACTGGGACAAGGCGGGGGCCAAGATCAGCATCAGGCCGATGGTGAAGGGCCTGGAGGAGACGGCGGTCAACGACCTCGCCGCTCCCCCGTCCGGGGCGCCGCTGCTCAGCGCGCTCGGCGACATCGGCGGCTTCCGGCACACCGACCTCGCCAAGGTCCCGCCGCTGATGTACACCTCGCCGAACCTCACCACGACCACGAGCCTGGACTACGCCGCGTCCGACCCGAACACCGTGGTGCGGGTCGGCACCGCGGACGCCGCGCCACGCATCGCCTTCTCCACGGACAACGGGGCGCACTGGTGGGGCGGGCAGGAACCGGCGGGCGTCACGGGCGGCGGGACGGTCGCGGCGGCCGCCGACGGCAGCCGCTTCGTGTGGAGCCCCGAGGGCGCGGGCGTGCACACGGCGTCCGGGTTCGGCTCGTCGTGGGTGGCCTCGTCCGGCATCCCGAAGGGCGCCACCGTGGAGGCCGACCGGGCCGATCCGAAGACGTTCTACGGCTTCAGGTCGGGCACCTTCTACGTCAGCACGGACGGCGGCGCGACCTTCACCGCGAAGGCGTCGTCCGGGCTGCCCGCCGAGGGCGAGGTGCGCTTCCAGGCCGTGCCGGGCAGGAAGGGCGACATCTGGCTCGCGGGCGGCAAGGCGGGCGGCACGTACGGCCTGTGGCACTCCACCGACGGCGGTACGAGCTTCACCAAGGTGACCGGGGTCCAGGAGGCCGACACCATCGGCTTCGGCAAGGCGGCTCCCGGCGCCTCGTACCAGGCGCTCTACACCAGCGCGAGGATCGGCGGCGTGCGCGGGATCTTCCGCTCCACGGACGCCGGGGCGAGCTGGGTGCGCGTCAACGACGCGGCGCACCAGTGGGGCTGGACCGGCGCGGCGATCACCGGTGACCCCAAGGTGTACGGGCGGGTGTACGTCTCGACGAACGGCCGCGGCATCGTCTATGGCGACACCGCGGCCGAATAGCCGTACACGAGCGAGAGCCCCGCCGCGTACGGATCTCAGCCGCGCCGGAAGACCGCGACCGTGCGGGCCGGAACCTGGAAGGTGCCCGACGTCCGCGCGTACGTGGAGGACTTGACGACCGGATCCGCGCCGTGCGCCTGTACGGGGTGCAGGGCGTACGGCGTGCCCGTGAGGCCGGTGACGCGCTGCGCCTGCTCCTGGGGTGTCGCGTTGAAGACCACCACCAGGTCGCCGAGGCGCATGGTGATCACCCCGGGTGTCTCCTCCGCCGTGCCGGACAGCGGGAAGGCCAGCCGCGCCTGGACCTGCGCGCTCGTCGCGAGGGAGAACACCGGCTCTGTGGTGCGCAGCCGCAGCAGGTCGCGGTAGGCGGCCGAGGCGCCGCTGATCTCCGCGCAGCCGGGCGCCAGGGCCCGGTCGGCGAGCAGCGGCTTCGCGTAGGGCCACTTGTCCTTGTTGTCGGCGGCCGGGGGCAGGCCGCGGCCGAAGCCGTTGCCGTCGCGGCAGTCCCAGTGGATGGCGTTGAACCAGTCGCCGCTGTCGTAGGAGTTGCGGTCCAGGGACTTGGACCGCAGCAGGTCGCTGCCCGCCTGGGAGAGCTCGGGTCCCTGCGCCAGGGTGGCCGTGGCCATCGCGAGGACCTGGGCGCGGGCCCGGTCCGCGGCGGACGTGGACGGCGGGAGCTTGAAGGCGAGGGCGTCGTACAGGGTCTCGTTGTCGTGGGCGTCGACGTAGGCGAGGGCGTCGCCCGGGGCGGCCGCGTAGCCCGCAGGGGCCCCGTTGTAGTCGACGTCCGCTCCCTTGACCGCGCGGCCCGAGGAGTCGGTGAAGGAGTACGCCGCCAGATTGCCGGTGAGGCCGACCTTGATGAGGTCCTGGTAGTGCAGGAGGCGGGCCTTCTGCGCGGCCCGGTCGCCGCCCGCGGGCGAGGAGTTCGGGTCGGTGTACAGGCCGCTGGCGAAGCCCTGCACGCGCGGGTCCGCGTCGAAGGGGCCGCCGCCGCGCACGGCGTCACGGGCCCGGTCGGAGAACGTCGCGATGCCCGTGCCCGCCATGTTCTTCTGCGTGGCCTGCACGAAGCGGGCGTCGTCGGCGACCTCGCCGAAGTTCCAGCCCTCCCCGTACAGGACGACCTTCTTGCCGTCGACGCCGTCCTTCGCGACCGTCAGGGCGTCCAGGGCCTTGCGGACGGCGAGGATGTTGGCCTTCGGGTGGTGGCCCATGAGGTCGAAGCGGAAGCCGTCGACCTTGTACGCGCGGGCCCAGGTGACGACGGAGTCGACGACGAGCTTGCCCATCATGGCGTTCTCGGGCGCGGTGTTGGCGCAGCACGTGGACGTGGCCACCGAGCCGTCGGCCAGCAGCCGCTGGTAGTAGCCGGGCACGATCCTGTCGAGCACGGACGTGGGGGCCTGACCGCTCGCCACGCTGTGGTTGTAGACCACGTCCATCACGGTGCGCAGTCCGGCGCGATTGAGGCCCTGGACCATCTCTCGGAACTCGACCGTGCGCCCGGGCCCTTCGGGGTCCTCGGCGTAGCTCCCCTCGGGCACCGTGTAGTGCAGCGGGTCGTAGCCCCAGTTGTAGGCGTCCTTCGCGGCGGTCCGTGCCACGCAGGCCTGCTGGGTCTCGGAGTCGGGCGCGGCGGCGGGCAGGTCGCAGCCGGGGTCCGCCTGGTCGCCCGGGCGCTCGGGGACCGTGCCGAAGTCGAAGACGGGCAGCAGATGGACGTACGACGTCCCGGCGCGGGCCAGGTCGCGCAAGTGCCGCATCCCGGCGGAGCGCGTGTCGGTGAACGCCCGGTACTTTCCCGGGTGCTCGGCCGTGCGGTCGGCGACGGAGAAGTCCCGCACGTGCAGCTCCTGGATGCGCGCGGAGCGCAGCGGAACGGGGGCCGGCTTGCGCAGGTCCTTCCAGCCCTCGGGCGCGAGCTTCGGGTCGTCCAGGTCGACGGCCAGGGCCTGCCGGGAGTCGGCGGTGAGGGCGGTGGCGTACGGGTCGGTGACCTTGTTCGTGACCACCTCGCGCACGCTGGGCGCCCAGACCTTCACGGCGTACCGGTACGGCTTGCCCGTCCAGCTCTTCGGGCCCGCGGCCGACCACACGCCGGAGGCCGCGTCGCGGCGCATCGGGACGCTGCGGCCGCCGATGTCGAGGCGGACGTCCTGGGCGGTGGGCGCCCACACGGCGAGCCGGGGGCGGCCGCCTCTGAAGACCGGGCCGAGGTCGGCCCTGGTGGCCGCGCGGCTGTAGAGGTCGTCGAGGACGCCCTGGATCTGGACGCCCGTCGCGGCGCGCGCGGTGCCGTCGGCGTCGCGCACGACGGCGGCGAGCTGCCCGGTGAGGGCCGTGCGCACGCGGCCCCGGTCGCGCGGGTCGACGCGGAAGGCGGCGTAGTCCTTCAGGTGCGGATACGCGGCCCGCTGGGTGGCGGTGAGGCCGCCGGGGACCCGGGTCAGGCGGATCCGGTGGGCCGGGCCGCGCACGTCGTCGCCGTCGGTGGTGAGGCCGCCGTCGCGCGCGTACAGGACCTCGGCGTCCTGGCCGGAGATGTCCCAGGCGAGAGTAGAACGCTCTATCCACTGCGCCGTTGACTTCGTGAGGTCGAGGTCGGCGGCGCCGGGTGCCACCGAAGCGGAGGAGGTAGTGACGGGCACGGCGGCGGCGAGCAGCGCGAGGGCCACGGCCGCCGTCAGCGAGGAGCGGGAGGTCAGCACTTCCTCGCCCCCGTGTGCAGCGCGAGGGCGGTGTTCGGCGCGACGGACGCGGTGAACTGGCCCGAGCCGTTCACGGTGACGTTCCGGCCGCTCTGCACGTCGCAGTAGCCGCCCGCGGGCAGCGAGGTCTGGAAGGTGCGGTTCAGCTCCGCCCCCTCGTGGTTGACGACGACGTACGCCTTGTCGCCGCGGCCGAAGGCGATGGCGTCGTCGCCGTTGTCCCACCAGTCGGTCACCCCCGTGCCCCGGGCGGTGTTGCGCAGCTTGACCATGCCGCGGATCTCGGGCCAGGCGTGCTGGCACTTCCAGCCGTCGCGGTAACAGGCGGTCACCTGGCCGCCGTTCGGCGGGCCCGCGTCGCGGTCGGTGAACTCGTAGCCGGAGTGCACGTCCGGCGATCCGTAGGGCCAGGCGAGCATGAACACGTGCGCCAGGGTGTGGTCGGCGCCGTCCTGGTAGGTGAGCGTGTCGCCGCCGCGCTCGGTGTCGTGGTTGGCGACGAACACGGCTGCCTTGTCGGAGGGCAGGTAGGCCCAGCCCTCGCCGTAGTTCTTCAGGTAGGCGAGCTTCTCGCTCTGGAACACGCGCTTGAGGTCACGGGCGTAGCGGAACTCCTGCACGTCGCCGGTGCCCAGGTACTCGTCCGGCGAGACGGCCTCGCCCGCGCCGTGGATGACCTCCTGCTTCCAGTACGCGTGCGGGTCGCTGAGGCGCGACTTGATGTCCTTCAGGTCGGCGGCGGCCATGTGCTTGGCCGCGTCCACGCGGAAGCCGTCGACGCCCAGGGAGAGCAGGTCGTTCAGGTACGCGGCGATGCGGCCGCGCACGTGGTCCTCGCCGGTGTCCAGGTCGGCGAGGCCGACGAGCTCGCACTCCTGGACGTTGAAGCGGTCCTGGTAGTTGCTGATCTGCGCGGTGCAGTTGTCGAAGTCGGGGCGCGCGTAGACGCCCGGGTAGTCGTACTTCGTGTAGGACGAGCCGCCGGTGCCGGTGCCGTTGCCCGCCGCCATGTGGTTGATGACGGTGTCCACGACGACCTTGACGCCCGCGCCGTGGCAGGTGTCGATCATCTTCTTGAAGGCGGCGCGGTCCCCGAGGCGCCCGGCGATCCGGTAGCTGACGGGCTGGTAGGAGGTCCACCACTGCGGGCCCTGGATGTGCTCCTGCGGCGGCGAGACCTGGACGAAGCCGTAGCCGTCGGGGCCGAGGCGGCCGGTGCACTCCCTGGCGACCGCGTCGAACGTCCACTCGAAGAGCACCGCGGTGACGTCCTTGCCGCCGGGCGGGGCCGCCTGGGCCTGCGGGGCGGCGCCCACGACGCCGCCGACGACGGCCGCGAGGAGCGCCAGGGTCGCGGTGCGTGGCCGTCCGCGGCGCGCGCCGCTGCTCGGGGATGTCACGGGTCCTCCTGGGGGGGTTGAAGGTTGTTGCAGAAAACTTGCAACACCGTTTGCGCCGTGACCGTACGGCGCTCAACAACCCCGGTCAACCCTTCGGACACACTCCCGTCACCGGGCGGAAACAGCTCAGGCGCGGGGCGCGGCCGCCGTGGAGCCGCGCACGACCAGCTCGGGCTGGAAGACGAACTCCGTGCGCTGCACGGGGTTTCCGTCGATCTCCTCCAGGAGGGCGCCGACGGCCGCCGACGCCATCGCCTGCACGGGCTGGCGCACCGTGGTCAGCGGCGGGTCCGTGAAGGCGATGAGCGGCGAGTCGTCGAAGCCGACCACCGACACGTCACCGGGCACCGCGAGCCCCCGCTGCCGGGCGGCCCGCACCGCGCCGAGCGCCATCATGTCGCTGCCGCACACCACCGCCGTGCAGCCCGCGTCCAGGAGCGCGCTGGCCGCCGCGTGGCCGCCCTCGACGGTGAACAGCGTGTTCCGCACGAGCAGTTCGGCCTCCCCCCGCGCCAGGCCGACGTGCTCGTGCAGGGCCGCGGTGAAGCCCTCCGCCTTGCGGCGCGAGGGCACGTAGCGGCTCGGGCCGATGGCGAGGCCGATGCGCTCGTGGCCCAGCTCCGCCAGATGGCGCACGGCCATCCGTACGGCGGCCCGGTCGTCGGGCGAGACGAAGGAGACGGGCACGTGCGGGTTGTAGCCGTTGATGAGCACGAACGGCACGCCCCGGCCCGCCAGTTCGAGGTAGCGCCCGGGGTCGGCCGTGGTGTCGGCGTGCAGCCCGGACAGGAAGACGATGCCGCTGACGCCGCGCGCCTCCAGCTGCTCGACCAGCTCGTCCTCGGTGGCGCCGCCCGGCAGCTGGGTGCAGAGCATGGGCGTGTAGCCGTGCCCGGCGAGCACCTGCTCGACGACCTGCGCGAACGCCGGGAAGATCGGGTTGGTGAGCTCGGGGATGACCAGGCCCACCAGGCCCGCGCTGCGGCGCTTGAGGCGCACCGGGCGCTCGTAGCCGAGCACGTCGAGGGCGGCGAGCACCCGCCGCCGGGTCGCCGCGGCGACACCCGCCTTGCCGTTGAGGACACGGCTCGCGGTGGCCTCGCTGACCTCGGCCTGCGCGGCGATGTCCGCGAGCCGCGGGGCACCGCGGTCCACGTCCCGTGGGCCCCGCGGCGGGGAGGTCGTCACACCGCCCACCAGACGGTGGTGTCGGCGGGCAGCTCGACCACGCCGCCGTCCGCCGTCTCCACGTCCGCGCTGGCGAGGAGCGCCCGGCCGGGCGCGGGCAGGCGTACGGCGGCGCCCGTGGTGTTGGCGGTGCACACGAACCCCTCGCGGCGGAAGGCGAGCACGCCCTCGGGCGCGTCCAGCCACCGCAGGGCGTCGCCCGCGCCGAGTTCGGGACGGGCGCGGCGCACCCGCAGGGCCTCGCGGTACAGCTCCAGGGTCGACGCCGGGTCGCCGGTCTGCGCCTGGACGCTCAGCTCGCCCCAGCCCTCGGGCTGCGGCAGCCAGCTGCCGCCCGCGCCGAAGCCGTACGACGAGCCGTCCTTGGTCCACGGCAGGGGCACCCGGCAGCCGTCGCGGAAGCCGTCCTGGCCCTGGGCGCGGTGGAACGACGGGTCCTGGCGCGCCTCGTCGGGCAGGTCGGTGACGTCGGGCAGGCCGAGCTCCTCGCCCTGGTAGAGATAGGCGGAGCCGGGCAGGGCCAGCATCAGGAGGGTGGCGGCGCGGGCCCGGCGCAGGCCGAGCGCGCGGTCGCCGGGGGTGCGCAGCTGGGTGCCGAGGCCCGGCGGGTTGGCGAACCGGGTGGCGTGCCGGGTGACGTCGTGGTTGGAGAGGACCCAGGTGGCCGGGGCGCCGACGGGCCGCATCGCGGCGAGCGAGGAGTCGATGACCGCCCGCAGCTCGGCGGCGTCCCAGTGGGTGCCCAGGTACTGGAAGTTGAAGGCCTGGTGCATTTCGTCGGGGCGCACGTACAGGGCGGTGCGCTCGACGGTGGGGGTCCAGGCCTCGGCGACCAGCACCTTGTCGCCCGCGTACTCGGCGAGGACCTGCCGCCAGCTGCGGTAGATCGCGTGCACGCCGTCCTGGTCGAAGAACGGCATGCTGTCGTTGCCGAGGAGCTTGAGCTGGTCGTGGTGGCCGATGTCGGGCAGGCCCGCGGCCTTGACCAGGCCGTGGGCGACGTCGACGCGGAAGCCGTCGACGCCCTTGTCGAGCCAGAAGCGCAGGATGGAGCGGAACTCGTCGCGGACGGCCGGGTGGTCCCAGTTGAAGTCGGGCTGCTCGGGGGCGAACAGGTGGAGGTACCACGCGCCGTCCTCGGTGCGGGTCCAGGCGGGTCCGCCGAAGATGGACTCCCAGTCGTTGGGCGGCAGTTCACCGTCGGCGCCCTTGCCCGGCCGGAAGTGGTAGCGCTCCCTGAGGGGGGATCCCGGGCCCTCCGCCAGGGCGCGCCGGAACCAGTCGTGCCGGTCGGAGGAATGGTTCGGCACCAGGTCGACGATGACGCGCAGGTCCAGGTCGTGCGCCTCGCGGAGCAGGGCGTCGGCGTCGTCCAGGGTGCCGAACATGGGGTCGATGGCCCGGTAGTCGGCGACGTCGTAGCCCGCGTCGGCCTGCGGCGACGCGTAGAACGGGCTGAGCCAGACGGCGTCGACACCGAGGTCCTTCAGATACGGCAGGCGGGCGCGGACGCCCGTGAGGTCGCCCATGCCGTCGCCGTCGCCGTCGGCGAAGCTGCGCGGATAGACCTGGTAGATCACCGCTTCGCGCCACCAGTCCGTACGCGTACCGGAGGTGTGGTCGGCGGCGGGGGCAGCGAGATGCTGGGTCATGTCTTCCCTGAGGAGTGGTGGCGGGTGCTGGGGTGTCAGGACTTCGTCGCGCCGGCCGTGAGCCCGGAGACGAGGTGCCGCTGGACGAGGCCGAAGATCACGGCGGCGGGCACGGCCACGATCACGGCGGCGGCCGTCAGCGAACCCCAGTCGCTGGTGTACTGGTTCACGAAGGTCTGCAGGCCGCCCGCGAGGGTGAGGTTCTCCTCGCCGGTCATGAACGCGGAGGCGTAGGCGACCTCGGCCCACCCCGTGATGAAGCTGTAGAAGCCGGTGACGGCCAGGCCGGGCTTGGCGAGCGGCAGGATGAGCCGCCAGAAGGTGCCGAACGGGTTGAGCCCGTCGACGCGTCCCGCCTCGTCGATCTCCACGGGGATGGTGTCGAAGTACCCCTTCATCATCCAGGCGCTGAACGGCACCGCGATGGTCAGGTACGTGAGGACCAGGCCCATGGGCTGGTTCAGCAGCTCCAGGCGGGCGAGCAGGTTGTACAGCGGCACGATGAGCACCGCGACCGGGAACATCTGGGTGATGAGCAGCAGCCACATCAGGGGCCGCATGCCGGGGAACTTGAACCGGCTGACCGCGTACCCGGTGGTCGCGGCGATGAACACGCCGATGACCGTGGTCAGGCCGACGACGAACAGCGAGTTGCCGACCCAGTCGAGGAACTTGGTCTCGTTCAGGACGTGGTCGTAGTTGCCGAAGGTGAAGTCCTTGACCAGGGCGGTCGAGAACGCCTCGCTCTCCGGTTTGAACGAGGTGACGAGCAGCCACAGCGGCGGGAGCACCGCGATGAGGCTGGCGATCAGCAGGGTGGCGTGCAGCGCGACGGAGGCGAGCGGGCCGCGCTCGCCGCGCGCCCTGACCTTCTTCGGGGTCTGTGACGTCACCACACCTCTCCTTGCTTGCGGAGCGCGCGGCGGTAGACCACCGCGAAGAGCGAAAGGAGCAGCAGGATGAGCACGCCCCAGGCCGCGGACCCGGCGAAGTCGCGCGGGCTGACGACGAACGACAGGCGGTAGGCGTACGTCACCAGGATCTCGGTGGCGTCCCCCGGTCCGCCCCGGGTGAGCAGGAAGATCACCGGGAACATGTTGAAGGTCCAGATGGCGCTGATGAGGACCACGGTGGTGGCGACGGACCGCAGCCCCGGCAGGGTGACGTAACGGAAGCGCTGCCAGGCGCTCGCGCCGTCCATCTCGGCGGCCTCGTACAGCTCGCCGGGGATGGACTGGAGTCCGCCGAGCATGGCGACGAGCATGAACGGCACGCCGAGCCAGACGTTCACGGCGATCACCGAGAGCTTCGCCCAGGTGGGGTCGTTCAGCCAGGGGATGGCGTCGAGGCCGCCGCCTTCGAGGATCTTGTTGAGCAGGCCCTTCTTCTCGTTGAAGAGCAGCCGCCAGGTGAAGACGGAGACGAAGGCGGGCACCGCCCAGGGCAGGATCAGCGCCATCCGGTAGAGGGAACGGCCCTTGAGCTTGCGGTTGAGCATGTTCGCGAGGACCAGGCCGATCGCGAAGGACAGGGCGACGCAGGACACCGTCCACACCACGGTCCAGGTCAGCCGGTCCCAGAAGACGCCGTCGTCGAGGATCGCCTTGTAATTGTCCAGGCCGACGGACTCGTAGGTCGCCGGGATGTGGTTGACGCCGATGGTGCGCTCGACGTTCGCCTCGTTGGCGTTCGTCGTCGACAGGTAGATGCCACGCACCAGGGGGTAGCCGACGATGACGCCGATGACGATCACCACGGGGGCGACCATGGCCCAGGCGTACCAGTACGTGCTCAGCGCCCTGCGCAGGCGTCCGGGGCTCTTCCCCGCGCGGGGGCCCCGGCCGCGGACGCGCCGGGCGTCCGCGGCCGGGGCGACCCGGGGGCCGCTCTCAACAGCCATCGCTACTTGTAGTCCTTGAGGAGCTTGCGGTAGGCGTCGCCGATGCCCTTGGCGCCGTCTTCGGGCGAGGTCTTGCCGCTGAGCACCTTCTGCATCTGCAGGCGGATCGGCTCGAACAGCGAGTTGGCCTCGGGGATCCAGGGGCGCTGGACGGACTTGTCGACGGCGGGCTTGAAGAACTGCACCATCTGGTTGTCCTTGACGGACTTGACGTCGTAGACGGAGGTGCGCGTCGGCAGCAGGCTGAGCTTCTCGGTGGTCTGCCGCTGGACCTTCGCGGAGCTCATGTACTTGATGAACTCGTAGGAGGCGTCCAGGTTCTTGGAGCCCGCGTAGGCGGCGAGGTTCCAGCCACCCTGCGGCGAGGCCTGGCGGGCGCTGCCGCCGGGCACCGGGGCGACGCCGAGGTTGGCCTTGTCGCCCTTGAACTGCTTGCCCTGGAGGGCGCCCTCGATGGACCAGGGGCCGTCGAGGGCCATGGCGACGTCGCCGTCCTTGAAGGCGTTGAGCTGGTTGTTGTAGCCGTCGCTCGCGTCGGTCACGGCGGCCTTGGAGTCGACCAGGTCCTTCATGACCTCGAAGGCCTTGGCGCCCTCGGCGTCGTCGACGGTGATCTCCTTCTTCTTGGTGTCCAGGAGGTCGCCGCCCTCGCCGTAGAGGTAGGGCAGGTAGAAGTACGGGTCGTCGCCGCGCAGGTAGAGCCCGGTCTTGCCGGACTTCGACTTGATCTTCTTGGCGGCGGCCTTCACGTCGTCGAACGTCTTGGGGACCTCGACGCCCGCGGCCTTGAGCATCTTCTTGTTGTAGAAGAGCGCGAGGGTGTCGATGGTCTGCGGGGCCGCGTACGTCTTGCCCTTGAACTTGGTGCTCGCGGCGGCCTGCGGCAGGTAGTCGTCGGGCTTGTCGAGCGCGGCGGTGCCCTCCAGCGGGGCCAGGTAGCCGAGGTTGGCGAAGTCGGCGACCCAGGCGACCTCGGTGCGCATCACGTCGGGGGCGCCGGAGTTGCCGCCCGCGGCGTTCTTGAACTTGGCGTTGGCCTCGCCGAACGGGACGTTGACGTACTTGACCTCGACGCCCGGGTGCAGGTCCTCGAAGCCCTTGGCGAGCTTCTCGTACGTCGCCTTCTCGGCGTCGTTCGAGGTGTCCCAGAACGTGACGGTGCCGGACAGCTTGCCGCCGCTCTTCTTCCCGTTGTCGCCGTCGTCGCCGCCGCAGGCCGCCGCTGTCATCGTCAGGGCGGCGACCACCGCGGTGGCCGCTATGCCACGCCGCATGTGAACTCCTTCAACTGGACCCGGAACGAGGGGAGGCGAAAGGGGGGCCTCCTGCTGGCCGCACTCGACGCGGCGCCGGGTTGGCAGGAACGTAACAGGCTTGAAAACGTCCCGAAAGGCCTTGCGGAGATTTTCTGCAAGAGATGACGATCGTTACCGCCGCGTGTCCTGCGGGTTGCGGTCCAGACACGGCGGGCACCTCAGCGCTTTCGGTGCCTTCTGTACGTGCTGTGCCTTCC
Organism: Streptomyces sp. NPDC053474; assembly: GCF_044544845.1. Classification (NCBI taxonomy): domain Bacteria; kingdom Bacillati; phylum Actinomycetota; class Actinomycetes; order Kitasatosporales; family Streptomycetaceae; genus Streptomyces; species Streptomyces sp. NPDC053474. The sequence goes on along the minus strand of NZ_JBITXV010000011.1, from coordinate 224,892 downwards.
GCGGGTTGCGCAAGCTTGCGCAAGAAGTGGGCAGGGGGCGCCCCTTTGGGTACAGTCCCGCGCATGACCGCGCGGCTCGTGGCCGCAAGGCGGACCGCTCGTCAGGACGTCGCCGCCCGCTGCCCGTTGACGCCGAGGACGGCGAGCAGGGCCCGGGTGGCGGGGCTGGGGTTGAAGCGGCTCCACACCAGGTACTCCACGCGCCGCGGCCCGTCGACCACCGGGACGAGGGCGAGCCCGGGGTCCGCGGCGGCCTGCGGGCGGATGAACGCCGACGGCAGCAGCGCGACCCCGAGCCCGCGCGCGATGAGGCCGGTCATCAGGGCGACCTGGGCCTCGTACGCCACGTCACGGACCAGGCCCGCCGCCGCGAACGCCTGATCGGACTGGGCCCGGGCGGGCGACCCGGCCGCGAAGTCCACGAACGTCTCCCCCGCGATCTCCCGCAGCGTGACCCGGTCGGCGCCCGCGAGGCGGTGCCCGGCGGGCACGACGAGCACGTGCTCGTCGCGGTCGAGGACGAGGGACTCCACGCCGGAGGGCAGATCGCCCTCCGGCAGGCCGAGGAAGGCGATGTCCAGGTCGCCGTCGCGGACCGCGGCCGTCAGCGCGTCGCTGCGGCCGCCCCGCAGGAAGACCCGGACGTCCGGGTGCCGGGCGCGGTAGCGCTGGAGCAGTTCGGCCACGTCGACGGCCGCCGTGGTCACGATCACGCCGACGGCGAGCCGCCCGCGCACCACGCCCGACGCGGCCGCGGCGTCGGCGGCCGCGCGCTCGGCGGCGGCCAGGGCCTCGCGCGCGCCGACGAGGAACGCCTCCCCTGCGCTGGTCGGTTCGGTGCGGCGGCTGGACCGGGCGAACAGCTTGACCCCCAGCTCCCGTTCCAGGCTCGCGATCCGGTGGCTGAGGGACGACTGCACCACGGAGCAGCGCTCCGCGGCGCGCGTGAAGTTACGGGTTTCGGCGAGGGCGACGACGTACCGCATCTGCTGGAGATCCACTCGATCATGGTCCTCGTTCATAGCTGCGATGACAACCATGCTTTGGAGCCATGACGGGGTGCGGCCGAGACTCCTCGTATGCCGAGCATGACGACACCGACCGAGCGGTCACCGGCCCCTTCGCGGGCCCCCGCGGCGCCACGCGTGGCGACCGTCGCGCTGACCGCACTCGCTCCCGCCTCCTGGGGCACCACGTACGCGGTGACCACGGAGCTGCTGCCGCCCGGGCAGCCGCTGTTCGCCGGGCTCGTGCGCGCCCTGCCCGCGGGGCTGCTCGCCCTCGCGCTCACCCGGGTCCTGCCGCGCGGGGACTGGTGGTGGAAGGCGGCCGTCGTGGGCGCGCTCAACATCGGCGCGCTGTTCCCCCTGTTGTTCCTGGCGGCCGAGCGGCTCCCCGGCGGGGTGGCGGCCACCCTCGGCGCCACCCAGCCGCTGCTGGTCGCCGGTCTTTCCATCGCGGTGCTCCGCGAACGGCCGACGGCCTGGCAGTGGACCTGGGGCGGGCTCGGTGTGCTCGGTGTCGGGCTCGTCGTGCTCGGCCCGCAGGCCCGCCTGGACGCCGTCGGCGTCCTGGCCGCCCTCGGTGGTACGGCGGGCATGGCGGGCGGGATCGTCCTCACCAAGCGCTGGGGCCGCCCCGCGGGCGTCGGCCCGCTGGCCCTCGCGGGCTGGCAACTGACGGCGGGCGGGCTGCTGTTGCTCCCTCTCACACTCCTGGTCGAGGGGGTGCCGCACGGGGTCGACGGCGCTGCCGTGAGCGGCTATCTGTGGCTCGGCGGCATGGGCGGGATCGTCTCGTTCACGCTGTGGTTCCGGGGCATCGGCAAGCTGCCGGTCGGCGCGTCCGCGCCGCTGGTGCTCCTTTCGCCGCTGGTCGCCACCGTCGTCGGCCTCGCGCTCGGCGAGTCCCTGAACCTGCCGCAGGGCCTCGGCTTCGTGCTCGCCCTCGCGGCCCTGCTGGCCACCCAGCTCACTCCCCCACGGCTGCGGCACCGCGGCCCCACACCCCCCAGCCACGTAACGCAAGACCTGACGCAAGGAGAGCGGACGCGATGAACACCTCGGTGAAGACGGCCATGGCGGAGGCGCCGGAGGAAGGAAGGGCGGGCATGACGATCGCCGTGCTGGGCGCCACCGGGATGGTGGGCAGCCGGGTGATCGCCGAGGCCGGTGCCCGCGGGCACCGCGTGCTCGCCCTGTCCCGGCGGCCCGCGGGCGACGCGCCGCACGTGACGCCGGTCGGCGTCGACGCCCGCGACCCCGAGTCCCTGCACGCGGCCCTCGCGGGCTCCGGCGCGGACGCGGTCGTGGTGACCCTGCGGACCCTGCCGGTCGACCAGGAGTTCCTGGTCGGGGCCACCCGGACGGTCCTCGACAGCGCCGCGCGGCTCGGCGTCCGCGTCCTCGTGGTCGGGGGCGCGGGGGCGCTGCGCAGCCCGGGCGCGGCGGATCTGCTGGTCGCCGACGATCCGGCGTACGTGCCCGCGGCGGTGACGGCCGTCGCCGCCGCCGGGGTGGCCCAGCTGCGCACCTGCCAGGACCACCCCGGAGGCGACTGGGTCTATCTGAGCCCGCCGGCGCTGCTCGAACCCGGCGCCCGCACGGGCCGCTACCGGCGCGGCACCGACACCCTGCTCACCGGCGCCGACGGCCGCTCGTGGATCAGCGCGGAGGACCTGGCGGTGGCGGTGGTCGACGAGCTGGAGTCACCCGGCCCGGAGCGCCACATCACGGTCGCCGCCGCCTGAGCGCCTCCCCGGGCGCGCCGCGGTCGTCGCCCGCCCCTCACGCCGCGCCGAGGCGCCGCGCGACCTCGCCGAGGCCCTCCTTCAGGGCGGTGAGCTGGCCGGGCGTGAGCACGTCGATGAGGTGGCCCCGGACCACGTCGACATGGCCGGGGGCGGCGGCCTCAAGACGGCGGCGGCCCTCGTCGGTGAGGACCGCGTACACACCGCGCACGTCGTCGGCGCAGGAGCGGCGGCGCACCAGGCCCGCCTTCTCCAGCTGGGTGATCTGATAGGTCAGCCCGCTCTTGCTCGTGACGACCACCGCGGCGAGTTCGGTCATGCGCAGCGCACCGCCCTCGGCGGCGGAGAGCCGCACGAGCACCTCGTACTGGAGGTGGGACAGGCCGGACTCGTCCTTGAGCTGCTCCTCGATGCGGCGGTTGAGCAGCGCGCCCGCGGTCAGGAAGGCCTGCCAGGCGGCCATCTCGTCGTCGTCGAGCCAGTGGGTCTTGGGCATGGCCCCAGACTACGCCTGTTGTTCAAATTCGAACCGTCGAGTACGGTCGAGGGGTGGTTCAAATTTGAACTCACGTGATCCGCCGCCGCGAACCCGACCGCCCGCCGGGCGCGCCCCACCGCAAGGAGCCGACCCATGACCACCGCAGTCCCGGAGCGCATGCCGTCCCTCTTCCTCAGCCACGGCGCCCCCACCCTCGCCGAGGACCCCGTCTGGCCGGGCGAGCTGGCCCGCTGGGGCGCCGAGCTGCCGCGCCCGACGGCGATCCTGATGGTCTCCGCCCACTGGGAGGAGGCCCCGCTCGCCCTCGGCGCCACCACCGCCGTGCCGCTCGTCTACGACTTCTGGGGCTTCCCCGAGCACTACTACGGCGTCCAGTACGCCGCCCCCGGCGCCCCCGAGCTCGCCGAGCAGGTCCGCAAGCTGCTGCGCGGCCCGGGCACACCGGTGCAGGACCTGCCAGACCGCGGCCTCGACCACGGCGCGTACGTACCGCTGCGGGAGATGTACCCCGACGCCGACGTGCCGGTGCTCCAGGTGAGCCTGCCGACCCTGGACCCGCTCAAGCTGATGGAGATCGGCCGCAAGCTCGCGCCGCTGCGCGACGAGGGCGTCCTGATCGTCGGCAGCGGGCACTTCACGCACAACCTCCGGGCCATCAACCCCGAGAACGAGGTGCCCGCCGTCCTGGCCGAGTTCGACGACTGGGGCCGGCGCACCCTGGCGGCCGGGGACGTGGACGCGCTCCTGGACTTCGCGCACAAGGCCCCCGGCGCCCGCTACGCCCACCCCCGCGAGGAGCACTTCGTCCCGCTCGCGGTCACGCTCGGCACCGCCGTGGACGACCTGCGCACGCAGCGCAGCGTCATCGAGGGCACCTGGCTCGGCCTCTCCAAGCGCTCGGTCCAGTTCGGCTGAGTACCCAGGACGCCAGACCGCGTGCGCGGGCTCGTCCCGCACGTACGGGTGACTGCGTCAGGCGGCGTACGCACACCGGGGTGTAACGATCGCCGCGGGGGACACCCGTCCCTCAACACCGGTGCCGCCGGGGCGCGGAGCCCAGGTCAGCCGGTGGGCCACTCCCGTCCCCCCCCCCCCCGCGTTCTCCCGCGCACGGGGCGACGGTCGAGGCGGACGGGCCGCGCGCGAGGCAGGGGCGTGCGGCCACTCCGTGCGTTCCCGCCCTCCCCCAGAGTGACGTGCGGGAGTACGCTGCGATCAGTCCGTGGAGCGTCCGTCACCGTCAGCGCGGCGGCGGCCCTCCGGCGACCTCTCGGGCCTGGAGCGAGGCTCCCTCCGCCAGCGGCTGTGTCCAGCGGGACTCTGCACCCGCTTCTTCGGCACCGCGCGAGGGGTCGCACGCGAAGCCCTCCCCCCGTCGGCGGCTCCCCCGCGAGGTGCCCGGCATCCAGGACTCCTCATGCGCGGCTACTTCGCCGACGACCTCCTCGTCATGATGCCCGCGGGCACCTTCGCGGGCGTCCGCCTGTTCGGCGAAGTCGTCAGCGCCCACCGAGGGCCGCTGGCCGTCGCCCTCACCGAACAGAGCAAGGACGCGCAGGAGATCACCCTCGACCTCACCGGCGTCCGCTACTTCGCCAACAGCGCCCTGGAGATCCTCGTCGCCCTCGGCCGCCACCTCCGCCCGCCCCAGTGCCTGGTCATCCGCGCCGCCCCCGAACTGGGCCTGCGGGACCGGCTCGCCGCGCGCGGCTGGGACGGGATCGAGACGCTGCGGCTCGTCGACGCCTGACCGCGCGACGGCCTGCGGACAGGGGCGCTATGCCCCGCCGCCGCGGTCGTCGTCGCGGTGGGCGTCGTCCTGGGCCTCGGGGTTCGGGGTGAGCGCGTCACCGGCCTCGCCGTCCTTGGCGCGGTCCCGCTCCTCCCCGGGGTCACGCGTGGCCGCTTCCTCGGCCTCCTCGAAGACCTCTTCGGCGGCCGTCTCCGCGGGCTGCCCGGACGGGCGCCGGTGGTCGTGGTGGTGGTGCGTCATGGCGGTCCTCCCTGGGATGGCGCGTCAGCGCACGTCCGTGATGACGAAGCCGCTGCGGGGCCGGGTCGGCACCCGGCGCAGCGGGATCCGCAGGTCCTGGTCGGGGACGCGGTAGTCGAGCCGGGCGAGGCGGGGCAGCAGGGTGCCGAGCACCGCGAGGGTGACGTCCTCCCCCGGGCAGCGGTGGCCGGTGGCGGCGTCCCCGCCGCCCTGCGGGACGAGTTCGTCGCGGCCGGGCTCGCGGCCCGTGAACCGCTCGGGGTCGAAGGCGTACGGCGCCTGCCACAGGTCAGGATCGTGGTTCTGCCCGTAGAGGTCGAGCAGGACCAGGGTGCCCTCGGCGATCGGCTCGCCGTGCCACTCCACGTCCTTCGGGGCGAGCCCGGCGACGAAGGGCGCGAACGGGTAGAAGCGCCGCACTTCGTGGGCGAAGGCCCGGGCGTACTCCTCGCCTCCCTTGGCGAGCGGCACGCGCAGCTCCGGATTCCGGTGCAGGGCGTGGGCGCCGAACACGGTGTACCAGGTGATGGCGGTGGTGGGGCGGATGACGTTGAGGAGTTCCACGGCGGCCGTGCGCGGGTCGAGCGGCTGGCCGTCGGCGTCGCGGTGCGCCGCGACGGCGTGCAGCGCGGACGGCCGCCGACCGGGGTCCTCCCCGGCGGAGAGCCCTCCGGAGGTCGCCGCCCGGGTGGCCTCGACCAGCCGGGCGAGGCGCGCCTCCTGGCGTCGCCGGGCGCGCCGGGCCCGCAGGTGGCGCGGCCCCGCGGTGGCGAATCCGTCGACCATCGCGACCAGGTCGGCCGCGGTCCGCCGGGGCTCGTCGTCCCACGGCGCTCCCAGGGGGATGCCCGCCCAGGCGCACACGGCCCGGGTGATGAGGACGCCGACCTCGTCGAACAGCGTCACCTCGGAGCCGCGTGCCCACTCCTCGCGCGCACGCTCCCACTCCTCGGCCACCTGGCCCGCGAGGGCGGCCACGCCCGGCGCGTCCTTCAGGAGCGACACGAACAGGGCCTTGCGCGCCCGGTGGTCCGCCCCGTCGAGGGTGTGCACGGCGCCCTCCCCGAAGAGCGTGCTGAGCACCGGTTCGGGCAGGGCGGACCGCCGCCGCACATGGTCCTCGTCGTAGAAGAACCGGACGGCGGCCGGTCCCCGCAGCGCGACGGCCGGTTTGCCGAGCAGCCGGGTGCGCACCGGGCCCGGGCCCCGGCGGCGGCTCAGGTCGGGCAGCCACGCGTAGCCCTGGACGAGCAGCGGCAGAGTGTGGTCGAACAACGGAACCTCCTGGCAGTTCGTGTCCGGCGACGAGGGCGCGGCACAGCGGCGCGAGCCGTTCCGCTCCACCCTCCGCCGGATGGGACACCGCCACCACCGGAGCGGGCGGATGCCACCCGGTCCGGCTTCGCGATCGGAGTGCACGGGTGCCCGGCACGGTCCCGGTGAATCAGGGGCGGCCGATCGGCCGCGGCCCGATCGGGCGCGCCCCCGCGTGTCGGACGTCCGGCGTCCGCTCGTCGCGACCGCGCACGGCATCGTCGGAGTGCTCGCACCCGTGCGCCCCCGACCGGGAGGCGGCGCCGGGACCGGCGGGCCGAGCAAGGGAGCGGGTCTGGTGCGTGGGAGCGGTGCGAGGGTCCTGGCGGGGGTGCTGCTCTGCACGCTGACGTCCTGTGGCTCGCTCACCGAGCGCGAGGACGCGGCGGGCGCCGCCGCGGCCCGGTTCGGGACGAGCCTGCGGACCTCGGACGCGGTGCGCGGCTGCGCGGCCCTCGCGCCCGGGACCCGCGACGAACTGGAGCGGTCCGCGGAGCAGCCGTGCGTCCGGGCGCTGCCGCAGGCGGGGCTTCCGCCGACGGGCCCGGTGCGCTCCGTCGAGGTGTACGGCGGCCAGGCACGGGTGGTGACCCGGCGCGACACGCTCTTCCTCTCCTCGTTCCCGGGCGGCTGGAAGGTCACGGCCGCGGGCTGCGTGCCCCGGTCCGGGAAGCCGTATCAGTGTCTGGTCAAGGGTGGTTGACGCGTGCGGACGTTGTTCACGCTGTATCTGGTGGTGGTGCTCGGTGGGCTCGCCTACTGCATGGTGCTGGGGTTGACGCAACGGTGAAGCGAGTGCTGCGGTTTCTGCGCCACAACGGCCTGACGCTGGCGTTCGGGGCCGGGTTCCTCCTCGCCCTCGCGGGGCAGGCGGTCGCCGGGCACGCCGAGTTCAACAACCGTCTCGTCGCCGAGGAACTGCACCCGGTGGGCCTCGGCGGCTATCTGCTCACCTCCGACTTCGCGGTGGACGTGACGGAGAACTGGCAGTCCGAGTACCTCCAGTTCTTCCTCTACATCTTCGGCACGGTGTGGCTGCTCCAGCGCGGCTCGCCGGAGTCCAAGGAGCTGGACAAGGCGGGCCCGGAGACGGACCGGGAGCAGAAGGTCGGCCGGTACGCGAAGGCCGACTCGCCGCGCCTGGCGTCCGTCGGCGGCATCCGCCAGGCCTGGTACTCCCGGTCCCTCGGCATCGTGATGTGCTCGCTGTTCCTGCTCTCCTGGCTGGCGCAGTCCGTCACGGGGGTGGCCGCCTACAACGAGGAGCACCTGCGGGAGCTCCAGGCCCCGATCAGCTGGTCCGCGTATCTGACGGCCGCCGACTTCTGGGACCGCACCCTGCAGAACTGGCAGTCCGAGCTGCTCGCCGTGGGATCGATGGCGATCTTCTCCGTCTATCTGCGCCAGCGCGGCTCACCGGAGTCCAAGCCGGTGGGTTCGGCCCACACCTCGACCGGTGTCGAGGGCTAGCTAGCCCTGGTGCCGCCAGCCCCGGTCCGTGCGGACCAGTTCCGTGAAGCCCAGGTCCTTCAGGAGCGCGAGGCCCTCGGGGTCGTCGGCGGACTCGTAGGCCAGGAGGCGGTCGGCTCCGGCCAGGCGCAGCCACCGGGCGGCCTCGCCGAGGAGCAGGGCGGGCAGGGCTTCGACGCCGTGGCCCGGCTCGGTGTGGAGGTTGCCGATGTCGGCGAGGGAGCCGTTGCGGGCCTGGCGCTCGGGGCGGCCGAGGGCGGTGTCGACCTCGATGAAGCCGAGGTCGCGGCCGTCCAGGTGCGCGGTGAGGCGGGTGCCGCACTCGCCGAGGGTGCGGCGGACGGCCAGGCCGTCCACCGGGGCCGGGGGCGCCGGCAGGTCGGGCACCGCGGCGATGAGGACGACCTCCGTGTGCCCGGTGTGCCGGAACCCGGCGCGCTCGTAGACGGCGCGGATGTGCGGCCAGGTCCGGGGCAGGCCGTACACGGCGGGCGCGGGCAGGGCGCCGTCGGCCTCCCGCACGCGCACGCCCCAGCGGGCCAGTTGGGCCAGGCAGGCGCTCATCAGCAGCTCGGCGGCCGTGTCCGCGTCCGGCCAGAACGAGGCGGCCGGGCGCGCCACGAACCAGTCGATGACACCCATGTCCCGGTAGTCCGGGCCGACCTCTGCGTCGGCGCGGTAGCGCAGCAGGTGCGCGGCGGCCACGACGTACGAGCGCTGTTCGGCGACGAGCGTCACGCGCTCGGCGACCCAGGGGTCGACGATGAACTCGTCGGGCCTGCGCGCCAACTGGCCGAGGACGGTGTTCACGGAGACGGTGACGCCGGGGACGACGGCGGCCACATGGGCGTTCACCAGCTCCGTGAGCTGGTCGCGGTCGTCGCGGTGGAAGGGGCGTACCTGAAGCGCGGGCATGCGCGGACCTCACTGTGCGGGCCGGTCGGGGCCGTGGTGGTCGAGGAGGCCGCCATGCGATGCGGTACGCCCCCGATCATACGACGGACTCCCGCGCGGGTGCCACGGGATCCGGCACCGCCTTCAGGGCCAGGTCGTTGTGGGACGTCAGGTACGGGCGCAGCTCCAGGGCGCCGTCGGCGGTGGCGGGCCGCGCGCTCGGGAAGACGTCGGTGCGGCGCCGCTCGATGACGTCGCCGCGCAGCCGCGCGAGCCGGATGACGTCGCCCTGCTCGTCGTACGGTTCGAGGCCCAGGTCCCAGATCGCCTCGCCGCCGGGGTGCTGCGCGGCCGGGTCCGCCAGCGGGACCCGGGCGGTGAAGCAGCCCGCCTCGTCGACCGTGCAGCGGGTCTCGAACGTGGCGTCGCCGCCGCGCAGCCGGGCCCTGAGGCGGTAGTGGTGGCCGCGTGCCGCCGTGCCGTGCACCGTGCCGGTGAGGGTGATCGCGTCCGGGTCCACGGCGAGCGACTCCAGTTCGGCGTGGGCCGCCCTGCTCCAGGTGCGCAGGGAGAGGTTGCCGTCCTGGGTGCGGTACGGCACGGCGGTGGCGAAGCCCGCGCCGGAGGGGTGCGGGGGCACGGTCGGCGCGAGCAGCCTGCCGGTCTCCACGAGTCCCGCCCGCGCCCGCCGCACCCGGCCCTTGCGCCCCTGCTGGAGGTGGACGTTCCAGTAGCCCTCGGCCATGGGGCGGCCGCTGCGGTGGAGCAGGAGCTTGACGTACGGCTCGGTGTCGTCGGCGGTGATCCGGAACGGCAGGCGTACCGTGTCGTCCTCGGTGCCCGCGCGCGGCCTGAGCACCAACTGCCAGTCCCCGTGGGTGAGTTCCGCCACGGGCACGCGGAAGTAGAGGGAGCCGTCGGGAGCGACGCGGCAGCCGACGGCGACGGGCGGCAGCGACTTGCCGAGCCAGGCGGCCACGCCGAGGCGCTCGGCGAGCGCGCCCACGCGCTGGCGGGGCGTGCGGGCCGCGGCCGTGCGCGCGGCGCGGATCCGGGAGCGGCGGGAGGCCGCCGCGCCGGGCCGCAGCTCGGCGATCAGCGCCTCGTACTGGGCGGCCGTGTGGTCCGGCAGGAAGCGGCGGGCCGAGCGGATCGCGGCCTGGGCCATGCGGAAGCGCTCGGTGTCGTTCTCGATGAGGCGGCACAGCGCGTCGGCGATGCCCTCCTCGACGGCGGCGTCCGGGCCGTCCGCCGGGACCAGCAGTCCGTCCTCGCCGTGCGTGATGATCTCGCGCGGCCCGAAGTCGCAGTCCGTGCTGACCACCGGCACGCCCAGGCGCATGGCCTCCACGATCGTCATCCCGAACGACTCGGTGGAGCTGGAGACGGCCGCGACGGCGCCCTTGGCCCACTCCGTGTCGATGGACGTGCGGGCGTCCATCAGGAACACGTGGTCGTGCAGGCCGAGTTCGTGGATGCGGTGGCGCAGCTTCTCCTTCTCGCGGCCCTGTCCGTAGATCCGCAGGGTCCAGTCCGGGTGCTGGGCCGCGACCTTGGCGAACGCGCCGATCAGGCGGTCGTAGCGCTTGACGGGCACCAGGCGGCCCGCCGCGACGACCGTCCTGGTGTCGCCGCGGGAGGCCTCGGCCTCGGGGGCGGGGATGCAGTTCGGGATGTGGGTGAGCCGCGTGGGGACGTCGGGCAGGGCCGCGCGGTAGGCGCGCTCGTCGCCGTGCGAGACGGTCACGAACGCGTCGAGGCGCGCGATCGCGGCGTCCTGGTCGCGGCGCAGACCCGCGCGGTGGAAGTCGTGGGTGACGTGCTCCTGGCCGATGCGCAGCTGGTCGGCACGGCCGTGCTCGGCGAGGAAGCACACCAGGTAGGGGCGGGTCGCGATGACGACGTCCGCGTCGGAGCGGCGCAGGTGCTCGGCCAGCCGCGTCTCGCCGAGCCTGCTGGGCGGCGTCTTGCCCTTGTACATCAGGTCGTGCGGGCACACGGTGCCGGACGCGCGCTGGGCCGGGTCGCGGCCGTCGTAGTGCCGGGAGCCCGGGCGCAGGTCGACCAGGGGGCGCAGGGTGACGCCGGGCCCGAAGGGCAGGCTCGGGGTCTGGGCGGTGCGGTAGTACGAGACGACCTCGACCTCGTGGCGCTCGGCGAGCGCGGTGGCGAGGTTCGCCGTCGCGCGGATGGTGCCGCCGATGCCGTACGCGTTGTAGAGCAGGAAGGTGATCTTCATGAGGGGGCTGTCCCGTGGGCTTCGATGCGAGGGGGTGGCGTAGGGGGCGAGCGCTGGGGCGCGCTCCGGCGGTTAGATCACGTGTGGGGCCTTAGGCATGGTGTCGTCCGAGATGTCCGTGGTTCCTACACCCTCCCGCCCGGGCGGGGTCCGAGGCGTCCCGCCGGGGGTTGAATCCGGGGCGCCGAACGGCGGGAGCGACCCCCGCCGTTCGGCGGGGGTCGTGAGGACCGGTCACGGGACGCGGTCCGCGACCTTGGTCGCACGCTGGAGCAGCGCCTCCAGCGGGCCGCGCCGGAAGAACCGCGTCCACAGCGCCGCGAACGCGCAGCTGCCCACGACGAACCCGAGCAGCACGAGCGTCGACTGCGGCAGTTCGTCGCCGCCGAGGAAGCGGATGGCGACGATGTGCAGGACGTACGCGGTCAGCGACATGCTGCCGACCGCGATCACCGGCCCCGCCAGGCGCTTGAAGCGCGGCAGCGCGTCGACGGCGAGCAGGCACAGGGCGAGCACGGTGAGAGCGACCCCGGTGTTCGCCACGATGGACAGGGTCGTCTCGCTGTGCGGCGCGGCGACGAACAGCCAGCCCCAGGTGTCCTCCTCGGGCCAGCCCGCGACGTCGGACCACCACGCCGTGCCGGTCCCGTCGGCTGGGAAGCCCGCCCGGCTCAGGGCCCGCGCCACGCCGGGCAGGTGGTGCAGGGCGAACCAGGACCCGCCGTAGCCGAGCACGGCCAGGCCCGCGCCGGTGGCGGCCAGGCGGACGCGGACGGCCGTGTCCGCCAGGTCGAGCCGCGCCACGGCCATCCCCGCGATGACGAAGGGCAGCCAGGACAGGGCCGGGTAGGAGCCGGTGAACAGCAGCGAGACCAGGCCGTCGCCGGTGCGGGGCCAGGCCAGAGGGCCCGTGGAGCCGCCGCCGAGGGCACCGTCGTAGGACACCGCTCGCACGATCAGGAACAGGAGCTGCGGCAGCACGAGCGCCGCCACCACGGCGATCTCGGCGAGCGTGCGCGCCGAGAGGCGGTACAGCGGCAGGACGAGCAGGAAGTACAGGCCGTAGAAGGCGAGGATCACCTCGACCGGGGTGCCGCTCATGGTGAGCGCGGTGCCGAGCACCAGGAGGACGACGGCGCGCAGGGCGACCTTCGCCACGGCCTGGCGGCCCGCGCGGCCGGTCCTGGGCGCCCGGCGCCCGGTCATCAGGACGACGGAGAAGCCCGCGAGGAACGCGAAGAGCGCGGACGACCGGCCGTGCGCCAGCTCCATGAGGAACCCCCGCACCCCGCCCGCCGTCGCGGGGTCGGGCCCCACATGGGCCGCGTACATGCCGAAGACGGCGAGGCCACGGGCGAGGTCGACGCCTATGAGACGGCCGGTCGACCGCGCCTCGGCCACCGGCGGCGCGGCCGGTGCCGGGGCCGTGGCCCCTGCGTTCTGTGTCATGCCGGTCAGCCTTCGCGGCGGGTCGCGCGCGCGGTATCCGGCAGTCGTCCGCCGCCGCTCCGCCGCCCGGCCCGCCCCTCCCCCCGAACGGCTGGAACCCCCACGCCGGGTGGCTGCCGTACGGGACCGCCCCCGCGCGCCACCGGCACCGCCGCCTAGAGTCGTACGGGGACGATCACGAGGGCGCTCCCCCTCGCGGGCGGGCGTCCGCGGGACGACGAGGGCGAGGCGGCAGGCGTGATCCGGGTAGTGGTGGTCGACGACGAGGCCCTGGTGCGGTCCGGGTTCGAACTCATCCTCAACGCGGCCGACGACCTGCGCGTCGTCGCGACCGCCGCCGGGGGCGACGCCGTGGACACCGTGCGGCGCGAGCGCCCCGACGTCGTGCTGCTCGACATCCGCATGCCCGACGTCGACGGCCTGACCGTCCTCAGGGAGCTGCGGTCGCTGCCCGAGGCCCCGGCCGTGGCGATGCTGACGACCTTCGACACCGACGAGTACATCGTGACCGCGCTGCGCTCAGGGGCGGCCGGGTTCCTGCTCAAGGACACCGAGCCCGACCAGCTCGCGCAGCTCGTGCGCACCCTCGCGGCGGGCGGCGTGGTGATGTCGCCCAAGGCGTCGCGGTCCATGCTGCGCGCCCACCCCGGGCCCGGCGGCTCCGCCGCCTCCGGTGCGGACCGGGCCCGCGTGGAGCGCCTCACCGGCCGCGAGCGCGACGTCCTCGTCCTCATCGCCGAGGGCCTGACCAACGCCGACATCGGCACCCGCCTGCACCTCAGCGCGGGCACCGTCAAGGACCACGTGAGCGCCATCCTGACCAAGCTCCGCGTCACCAGCCGGGTCCAGGCGGCCCTGCTCGCCGAGCGCGCCGGGCTCCTGGACGCGGGAGGCCGCGCGGAGGAGCCCCGGTGAGCGACCGGCAGGCGTCGCCGCCCGCGGCGCGCCGCCCGGGAACCCTCGCGGCGCTGTGGGCCAAGCGGCCGCGGCGGGTGCCGCCGTACCTCGTCGACCTGGTCGTCTTCCTCTGCGCGGTGATCGACCTTGGCTTCACCACCGACGGCTACGACGAGACCCCGGGGGCGCTGACCGCGGCGACGGTGGCCTGTCTCGCGCTGCTTCTCCGGCGGCGGTTCCCGCTCGCCGTCGTGCTGCTCACGCTGCCCGCCAGCGTGCTGGTGGAGCTCACGGTGCCGCCGTTCGCCGCCCTGTTCACGCTGGCCGACCGGACGCGGGACCGCAGGCTCCTCGCGATGTGCGCGATCCTGTCGGCGGCCGCGTCCGCCTTCCCGTGGCCGCCGAGCGCGCTCACCTCCGGCGACCAGGCCTGGACCCTGATCTACTTCGTCTACACGCTGACGACCGCGGCCGCCCCCGTGCTGCTCGGCCAGCTCACCCAGGCGCGCCGGGACCTGTCGCGCCGCCTGGCCGAGATCGAGCAGGCGCGCGAGCACGAGCGGGCGCTGCACGCGCAGGCCGTGCTCGCCCAGGAGCGCGCGCAGCTGGCCCGCGAGATGCACGACGTCGTCTCGCACCAGGTGTCGCTGATCGCCGTGCGGGCGGGCGCCTGGCAGGTCGCCGCCAAGGACGCCGACTCGCGGGAGGCGGCCCGCACGATCCGCTCCCTGAGCGTCAACACCCTCGACGAGCTGCGGCACATGGTCACGCTGCTGCGCGCCTCCGGCGGCCGGGCCACCGAGCTCACGCCCCAGCCCACCCTGGCCGACCTGCGGACCCTGGTCGGCTCCAGCGGCATCGAGGCGGAGCTGACCGGCGCGCTGCCGCCGGACATCGCGACGCCCGCGCAGCGCGCCCTGTACCGCACCGTGCAGGAGGCGCTCACCAACGTGCGCAAGCACGCGCCCGGAGCCCGCGCCCGCGTCCACCTGTGGGACGACGGCGAGGAGTTCGGCGTCACGGTCACCAACACCCCGCCCACCCGGCCTTCGCTGCCCCTGCCCGGCTCCCAGCAGGGCCTCATCGGCCTGCGCGAGCGCGCGGACCTGCTGCACGGCACCTTCCACGCGGGCCCCACCCCGGACGGCGGCTACCGGGTCAGGCTCGGCGTCCCGAGCGCGGACGACTGAGCCCGGCGCGCCCGGAGCCGCCCGGCCTCCTGCTGCGCCGCGCGGGCCGCGCCCCGTATACCTGAGGCCCATGACCACGCCGCAGCCCCGCCCCGCATCCCGGCCGCGTGCCGCGCTCGCCATGGCGCGCGACGCCGCCACCGCCCTCCTCGACGACCAGGCGCTCGCCGCGCTCGACGCCGTCTGCGACCTGACGTACCCACCGCTGCTCGACGACTTCGGCACGGCGGCGGCCCGGGCCGTCCTCGGCCGCATCGAGGTGCTCGTCACCGGGTGGGGCTGCCCGCCGCTCGACGCGGCCGCGCTCGCCGCCGCGCCCGGCCTGCGGGCCGTCGTGCACACGGCGGGCTCGGTGCGGGGGCACGTCACGGACGCCTGCTGGGAGCGCGGCGTGCAGGTGTCGTCGGCGGCCGCCGCCAACGCCCTGCCGGTCGCCGAGTACACGGTCGCGATGATCCTGCTGGCGGGCAAGCGGGTCCTGGAGCGGGCCCGCGCCTACACCGCCGCGCGCCGCCCCGACGACCCGTTGCGCACGCCCCGCACGCTTGGCAACCACGGCCGCACCGTGGGGATCCTGTCCGCCTCGCACGTCGGCAGGCGCGTCATCGAGCTGCTGCGCCCGTACGACCTGCGGGTCCTGCTGCACGACCCGTACGTCGACGCGGCACAGGCGGCCGCTCTCGGCGTGCGCGGCGTGGGCCTGCGGGAGCTCTTCGAGGAGAGCGACGTCGTGAGCGTGCACACGCCGCTGCTGCCCGAGACGCGCGGGCTCGTCGGCCGGGACCTCATCGCCGCCCTGCGCCGGGACGCGGTGCTCATCAACACCGCGCGCGGCGCCGTCGTCGACCAGGACGCGCTCACCGAGGCCGTGGCGGCGGGGCGGATCCGGGCCGTGCTCGACGTCACGGACCCCGACGTGCTGCCTCCCGGACATCCGCTGTGGGACTGCGAGAACGTGCTGCTCACCCCGCACCTCGCCGGGTCGCAGGGCAACGAGTGGCGGCGCCTGACCGACCTCGCCGTGAGCGAGGTGGCCCGCTGGGCGGCGGGGGACGGCTTCGCCCACGCCGTGTCCGCCCGGCGGGCCCGGCTGCTGGCCTGAGGGGCGGGGGTGTCAGGCTCCCGTCGTGGAGCCCGGGCGGACGATCATCAGGATGGTGACGGTCGCCCACAGGATGTTGAAGATCCCGGTGAACATGGCGAGTTGAGCACTGGCCCGCGCGTCGGGCCGTACCGCGACCGCGCCGTCGGGCTCGTGGGCCGTGCCGTCCTCGGCGCGGGAGGCGGCATCGGGCCCCGGCCCGGTCACCGCCGCCAGGGCCGCCTCCTGCCGGGGCAGGACCAGCAGCATCAGGATCAGGGCCGCCAGGAAGGTCAGGCCGATCGACGTGATCAGCCACGGGCTGCCCAGGACGTCCATGCTGCTCGCGGTGGCGAAGCCGAAGGCCACCACGGCGATGCCGAGGCCTCCGTAGACGCGGCTGATGCGGTGCAGGGTGCGCAGCGTGGTGACGGGCCGCGGGTCGTCGGGGGCGGCCAGGGCCTCGCGCAGGACCCTGGGGAACATGCTGGCGGCGACGGTGACGGGGCCCACGGCGACGATGGCCGCGAGCACGTGCAGGGTGAGGAAGAGTTTCGACATCAGGGTCTCTCGGGTGGGCGGCGGGACGGGGCCTCAGATCGCGACGGGCGCGGTGCCGGTGTCACTCCAGACCACGCCGCGGCGCTCGTACGCGAAGAGCTCCTCGACGGCGTGGGCGACGCGCGGCCCGAACTCCCGCTCAAGGAGGTACAGGCCAAGGTCGAGGCCCGAGGTGACGCCGCCGCCCGTGACCAGGTCGCCGTCGTCGACGACGCGGGCCCGGACGGTGCGCACGCCGAGCCCGGCCATGCCGTCCAGGGCGGCGTGGTGCCCGGTGGCGGGGCGGCCCTCGATGAGCCCGGCCAGGGCCAGGAGCAGCGAGCCGCCGCAGACGCTGGCCACGGTCACGCCGGGGCGGGCCAGGGCGTCGCCGAGGAGCCCGGGCAGGTCGGTGCGGAGCGTGCGCCCGAGCCGGGCGGGGATGCTGTCGTCGTCGGGGTCGCGCTGCTCGGTCGCCCCGGCGGCGCCCGGCAGGAGCACCAGGTCGGCACGGGAGGGATCGAGCTTCGCCGTGGCCCTGAGGGCGATCGACGCCAGGCCGCTGGGGACGGAGCGGGGCCCCTCCGCCGAGACCAGTTCCACGGTGAGCGCGCCGTCGGTGGCGTGCCCGCCCGCGTACAGGACCTCCAGCGGGCCGAGGACGTCCAGCGGGTCGAAGCCGTCGAAGAGTACTGCCTGCACGCGCATGCCGGGGTTCCGTTCCGTGGTGAGGGATCCGTGCTGAGGGGCTCGGGCACCGCCGAGGCTAGCCAGGGCGTCACGCGCCTCGACAGTGGCTGGAATGACAGCTTTCAACGGGATATCGCCAGCACGGCATCGGGGTGGCCCGATGCCGTGCGCGGGTCGGGGAAGGCCTGGTCGGGCGCTGTGCGCGGACGGCTTCCGGGCTTGGCGGGATGCCGGTGGTGCCGTACGTTGCCGCCATGCACACGGTCGCGGTCCTCGCCCTGGACGACGTCATCCCCTCCGACCTGGCGATGCCCATCGACGCCTTCGCCCGCACCCGGCTGCCCGGCGAGCGCCCCGGCTACCGGGTGCGGGTGTGCGCGGCCGAGGAGGAGGTCGACGCGGGCGGCGCGTTCGCGCTGCGGGCGCCCTACGACCTGAGCGCGCTCGCCGACGCCGACACGGTGATCGTGCCGGGCGTGCACGACCCCTCGGTGCCGGTGCGCGAGGACGTCCTGGACGCGCTGCGCGAGGCGGCCCGCGCGGGCACCCGGATCGCCTCGGTCTGCGTCGGCACGTTCGTGCTCGCCCAGGCCGGGCTGCTCAAGGGGCTGCGGGCCACCACGCACTGGTACGCGGCGGACCAACTCGCCGCGGCCTACCCGGACATCGACGTCGATCCGGACGTCCTGTACGTGGACAACGGCCAGATCCTCACCTCCGCGGGCGCGGCCGCCGGGATGGACCTGTGTCTGCACATGATCCGGCGCGACTACGGCTCGGCGGTCGCCGCCGACGCCGCGCGGGCCTCCGTGATGCCGCTGGAACGCGAGGGCGGCCAGGCCCAGTTCATCGTCAACCAGCCCCCCGCGCGCCCCTGCGGCCAGGCCCTGGAACCGCTGCTCGCCTGGCTCGACGAGAACGCGGCCCGCGAGCTGACCCTCGACGACATCGCCGCGCACGCGGGCCTGAGCAGCCGCACCTTGCTGCGCCGCTTCCGTGAGCAGACCGGCACGACGCCGCTGCAGTGGCTGCACCGGGCGCGGGTGCGCCGGGCCCAGCACCTCCTGGAGACCACCGCCCACCCGGTGGAACGCATCGCCGCGCAGGTCGGCTTCGGCTCGCCGACGGCGTTCCGCGACCGCTTCAAGCGGGTCGCGGGGGTCAGCCCGCAGGCGTACCGGCGGGCCTTCGGGACGCGGGTCTAGGCTCCGGGCACCAGGACGAGACGGCCGCGCAGGCCCCCTGCGGCGAGGCGGGTGTGGGCCTCGGCCGCGCGGGCCAGGGGCAGCGTGTCGGCCACGCGCAGCGTGAGGCGGCCCGCCGCCGCCAGGGCGGACAGCTGTCCCAGGGCGGCGCCGTCCGCCGCGATCCAGTGGTTGTGGGAGCGGATGCCCCGCAGGCCGGGCGGGGCGTCCGCCGCCACCGCAACGAACGCCCCGCCGCCCCGCACGGCCGCGAGCGCGGGCAGCCCGACACCCGCCGCGTCCAGGGCCCCGGCCGCGCCGCCCGGGACGGCCGACCGCACCGCCGCCGCCAGGTCCGGGACGTCCCGGGGCACGAACCACTCGGCGCCGAAGCCCCGCACCAGGCCCTCGTCCGCCGCGCCCGCGACCGCCACCACCCGTAGGCCGCGCAGCGCCGCCAGCTCCACGGCGTATCCGCCGACGGCCCCCGCCGCGCCCGTCACCACCAGCGCCGCCCCGGGCGGCAGGTCGAGGGCGGCGAGCGACTGCCAGGCCGTGAGCCCGTTCAGCGGCAGGGTCGCGGCCGCCACCGACGGCCGCCCCTCCGGCGCCGGTGCCACCGCCGTCGCGTCCAGGACCACGTACTCGGCGTACGTCCCGAGGGAGGCGTCCAGCAGGTCGCGCAGGCCGATGACCTCGTCGCCCACGGCGAACGCGGTTACGGACGGGCCCGTCGCGTCCACCGTCCCGGCCACGTCCCAGCCGAGGCCGGTCATCGCGCGCGGCGCCATCCGCCCCGCCGCCACGAGCGCGCCGGAGCGGGTCAGCAGGTCCACGGGGTTGACGGCCGCCGCCGCCACGCGGATCCGCACCTGGCCGGGGCCCGGTGCGGGCACCGGCACCCGCGCGAGCTCCACGGCCTCCGGCCCGCCCGGCGCCCGCACCACCGCTGCCCGCATCACCGTCGTCGCGCTCATCGCCCCGTCCCTCCGTCGTCGGCCCCGCCGCCCCTCCGGCGGCCGGTTGACCTCGCCGCCCAACGTAGGGAGAGTTGCTCTCCACAGGGAAGTACGCACTTCAGAGTGCCTATGTCACCCGGAGGAGACCCCGTGACCACCCGGACCGCCGCACAGCGCCGCGCCGAGGCGCGGGCCGCGTACGACGCCTTCGTCGCGCAGTGCCCCACCCGCCAGCTCCTCGACCGCATCGCCGACAAGTGGGTCTCGCTCGCCCTCGTGGCGCTGGCCGACGGGCCGCACCGCTACAGCGAGCTGGCCCGCCGCCTCGCGGGCGTCAGCCAGAAGATGCTCACCCAGACCCTCCGCAACCTGGAGCGCGACGGCCTGGTGAGCCGCACCGTCACCCCGGCCGTGCCGGTCCGCGTCAGCTACGCGCTCACACCGGTCGGCGAGAGCCTGGCCGGTCTGATGGGGGCGATCAAGGGCTGGGCGGAGGAGCACATGGACGTGGTGCTCGCGGCGCGGGCGGCGTACGACGAGGAGGTGACGGTCCCCGACGCCTGAGGCCTCACCCCTCCCGCGCGCCGCCCGCCTTGCGGGCCACCACCAGGCGCCAGCGCGGGCTGCCGTCGTCCCTGCGCCCGAACTCCGCCAGCGGAAGCAGCCGTACCGCGAACCCGGCGCGCTCCAGGTCGGCCAGCACCCCGGCCAGCGGAAACGTGCGGTAGTACATGACGAAGGGCGGCCGCCACAGCGCGTTGCGCACCCGCATCGCCGCGTCGAAGCCGAGCATGGCCCAGTACCATGGTGACGTGAGTGGCTGGGGTGCGCCGAGGGGAAAGGCGAACAGGCCGCCGGGGCGCAGCGCCCGGTGCACCTGGGCGAAGAGCCCGGGCCGCTCGGACGGCAGGAAGTGGCCGAACGCCCCGAAGCTGACGGCCACGTCGAAGGCTCCGGCGAACGGCAGCGCGCGGGCGTCGGCCCGCACCCAGTCCACCGCCGGTCCCGGATCCGGCGCGGCGAGAGCCGCCCGCGCCTCGGCCAGCATCCCGGCGCTGAAGTCGACGCCGGTGACCCGCTCCCGGCACAGCGGCAGCAGCGTCCGCACGCCCGCCCCGGTGCCGCAGCACACGTCGAGACCCGCCGGGAACGGGCCAAGTGGACGCAGGGCGTCGGCGGTCGCGTCCAGGATGCGGTCGGGCGTGCGGAACGGCGTGCGGTCGAACTGGGGAGCCAGCAGGTCGTAGCCGTGCTCGGTGGAGGACAGCGCCTGCACGGCCAGTTCGCGGAGCGAGGGTCCCTGGGAGGTGAACACCGGCACAGCCTAATGAGTCGGCCTGGCCGGGAACCGCCACGCGGTCTACCGGGCCGGGAAACGCGTCGGGTAGAGCTTCAACTGCCGCACACCCGAACTCACGCCCCGGAGGTACCCCATGCGCGCACGCAGGACGCCCGACGGCACCGGACCGGCGATGGCGGAGATGGCGGGCAAGACCCGCTTCGACGACATCTACGACCGCCCCGACCCGAGGGCGTATTTCCGCCGCCTGGCGCCCTTCGCCTACGAGATCCCGCAGCACGCCCAGGGCGTCTTCCGCCGCACGCTCGCCGAGCGGGAGCAGGAGGGCCCGCCCGGCGCGGACGGCGAGCGCGTCACGGTCCTGGACCTGTGCTGCTCGTACGGCATCAACGCGGCGCTCCTGAACCACGACCTGACGCTCGACGACCTGTACGCGCACTACACCGACGAGGCGGCGGACCGGCTCACACCGGGTGAACTCCTGGACCGCGACAAGGAGTTCTACGCCGCGCGGCGCCGCCCGGACGCGGTGCGGATCATCGGCGTCGACACGGCGGCGCAGGCCACGGCCTACGCCCTGGCCGTCGGCCTGCTCGACGAGGCCTACGCGGAGAACCTGGAGCGGGTCCCGCCCAGCCCCGAACTGGCCCGCGCCCTGGGCCGCGTCGGTCTGATCACCGTCACCGGAGGCATCGGCTACGTCTCGCACCGCACCTTCGACGCCCTCCTCGCCCACATCCGGCTGCCCCTGTGGGTCAGCGCGTTCGTGCTGCGCACGGTGCCCTACGACCGCATCGCCGAGAGCCTCGCCGCGCACGGCCTCACCACCACGACGGACCCGGACCGCCTCTACCCGCAGCGGCTGTTCACCGGCCCCGCCGAGCAGCACGACGCCGTCACCCGGGTCGCCGCCACGGGCGCCGACCCCACGGGCTTCGAAGCGGCGGGCCGGTACTACACGCGCCTGTACACGTCGCGGCCCGCGGCGGCCTGAGAGCTCGGGCGGCGGGGGCGGGGCGCGCTCCGGACGCCGACGGGTCAGGCGTGGCAGGCGGGCAGCCCGCCGTGGAACTCCAGCATCTGCCCGAACGCGGCCATCTCGTCGACGTGCCCGCCCCGGTCCTCCGCGTAGGCCCGTACGAGATTGGGCACGAGGCGCTCGGTGTCGAGGAGGTCCGCCCACTCCCCCAGGCGTGTCTCGCGAGCCACCTCGACGGGCGTGAGCCCGGCCGAGATCCCGTCCTCGGCCAGCCGCTGGACCCAGCGCAGATAGCGTGCGCAGGTGTCCAGGGCCTCGGGGCCGCAGACCGGACCGTGACCGGGGACGACGGTCGTCGCGCCCAGCGCGCGCAGCTCCCGCAGGGCGGCGAGCGTGCCCGCGACCGAGCCCATGAGGCAGTAGGGCGTGACGCCGTTCATCACGATGTCGCCGGTGAACAGCACCCGCTGGCGGGGCAGCCACACGACGGTGTCGCCGAGGGTGTGCGCGGGCCCCGGATGGAGCAGCTGGATCTCGTCGTCCGCCCGGTGCACGGTCAGCCGGTCCGTGTACGTGACGTGCGGCAGGGTCAGGCGGACCGGCCCCCACCCGACGTCCGGCCACAGCCGGGTGAGCCCGAGGCCGGAGCGTGCCATGTCGGTGCGCGCGGTGGCGTGCGCGAGGAACAGGGCGTCCGGGGCGAAGAGGCAGTTGCCGAAGGTGTGGTCGCCGTGCTGGTGGGTGTTGACCACCGTCAGGCGCGCGTCGCCGCGCAGCCGTTCGGTGTGCCCGCGCAGCACGGCGGCCCGGCTGATCGTGGCCGCCGTGTCGACCACGACCGTGTGGTCGGCGTCCGGCAGCACGCCCGCGTTGCTGAGGCACCACCCGCCGTCCGGTTGCACGAAGGCGTACACGCCGTCGGCGATCTCTCCGAACCAGGGCTCGTACGGGGCCTGCGCGCGACGCGTCACCGCGCTCCTGGATCCGTCCATGGATGTCTTCCTCCTCGGAACGCTTCACTGCCCGTCGGCCGCGGTCCGGGCCGCAGCCCCGTCAGCGTCGGCGACCGGCGTCGAGGAGCGTTGGAGCACCGGTGGGGTCCGGCGTGCGAGCGTCCCTCGACCGGGCGTGGACGAGCGGGGCCGATCCTCTCCGCAAGGCGCGGTGCCCAACGACGGGAAGGATGTGCTCGCCATGAGCGGCAAGGCAGTGGTGACGGGCGGTACCCGAGGCGTCGGCCTGGCCGTCGCGCACAAGCTGTGCGCCGACGGCGTCGACGTTCTGCTGGTGTACGGCCACGACGACAGGGACGCCAAGCACGCCGTCGACGCGCTCTCCGGGCTGCCGGGAAGCGCGCGGGCGCTGCGCGCCGATCTGACCCGGCCCGGCGGCGTCACCCGGGTGCTCGACGAGGTGCGGCGGCGGTGGGGCGCGCTGGACGTGTACGTGCACACCGCCGCCGCATGGCGCCCCGAGGCGACGCTGGAGACCGGGCTGCGGGCCGCGCGGGACGCGCTCGCGCTGGCCGCGACACCGCTGCTCGCCGCCGCGCCCGAGCTCGCCGAGCTGATGGCGGGGCGGCCGTGCGGGCGGATCGTCGCGGTCAGCAGCAGTGGCGCCCGGCTGGCCGTGCCCGGCTATGCGGCACAGGGCATGGCGAAGGCCGCCCTGGAGAGTCTGGTCCGGTATCTCGCCGTCGAGTTCGCGCCGCTCGGCGTCACCGTGAACGCCGTGGCCACCGGGAGGCTCGACAAGGGACCGCACACCGCAGGGCCCGCGCGGGCGGTCGCCGCGCCGACCGGGCGCGCCCCGGCGGGGCGGCTCACCACCCCCGAGGACCTCGCGGCGGCGGTCTCCCTGCTCTGCCACCCCGACGCGGCCTGGATCCAGGGTCAGGTCATCACCGTCGACGGCGGCCTGTCCCTGACGACCTGACGCCCCTGGCACGGCCGACCGTACGCCCGCGACGCCCACGGGCCCCCATCCGCATTCCAGAAGGGATACGAGGACACCTATGACCAGGAGCGACACCAGCACCCCGCCGACCCTCGACGCCCCGGCGATCGCCCGGCTCAGCGCCTCCTACGCGGAGGCCCGGATCCTGCACAGCGCCGTCGAGGTGGGCCTCTTCGAGCTGCTCGCCGAAGGGCCCCTGGACCAGGACGGCATCCGCGGACGCCTGGGGCTCCACCCGCGGCTCGTACGGGACTTCCTCGGCGCGGTGACCGCGCTCGGACTGCTCACCCGCGCAGGCGCCGAGTACCACAACGCGCCGCAGGCCCAGGAGTTCCTGGTGCCCGGTGGCACGCACTACCTGGGGGCTCGGATCAAGACCGCGGCGCGGCGCCACTACCACACCTGGGGCCAGCTCACGGAGGCACTGCGGGACGGCGCGCCCAAGGCGGGAGTCGGCGGCGACGCCTTCGCCACGCTGTACGACGACCCGGCGGCGACCCGCGCCTTCCTCGTCCACATGGACGCCAACAACCAGGTGGTGGGGCCGCAGTTGGCGGCCGCCGTCGACTGGTCGGCGTACGCGTCGTTCGTCGACGTGGGCGGCGCGCGCGGCAACGTGGCCGCGCATCTGGTCCGGCGGCACCCGCATTTGAGCGGCGGCGTCTTCGAACTCCCGGCCGTGCAGCCGTTCTTCGACGAGTACATGAAGGAGACCGGCCTCTCCGGCCGGGTGCGCTTCCACGCCGGTGACTTCTTCACCGACGCGCTGCCCGAGGCGGACGTCCTCGTCTTCGGCCATGTGCTCCACGACTGGTCCGAGGTCCTGCGGCAGGAACTCCTGGAGCGCGCCCATGCCGCGCTTCCCCCGGGCGGCGCCGTCGTCGTCTACGACCAGATGCTCGACGAGGACACCCCTGACCTGCGCAGCCTCATCGGCAGCCTGAACGTGGCGCTGATCACGCCGGGCGGCTCGGAGTACACCGTGCCGGAGTGCCGGGGGTGGGTGGAGAAGGCCGGGTTCACGTTCCTGTCCGCGACCCGCCTGGAGAAGGGCAACGACACCGTGGTCGTCGCCGCGAAGACCGTGTGACGCGGCGCCCCGCGCTACGCCCCCGACGACGTCGTGGCCCCGGAACCTGTGAAGCGTTCCGGGGCCACGACGTCACGCGTGTACGGGTCAGTCGGCCGCCGCGCGCGGGCCGAGCCGGGCGAGGAGCGTGAGCCGCTCATGAAGGTCGGCTTCGAGCTCCTTGCGCGCGGCGACGGTCGCCTCCTCGTCCACCGAGGGCCCGGCGAGCGTGGCGGTGCCGGTGAGGCGGACCGTGGTGCCGGAGGCCTCCTCGGTGCACCGGAGCTCACCGCTCACGGTGTGGAGGTGCGGTGGGAGGCCCGCGTACCGCTTGAAGACGAGGCGACCGTCGGGGAGTTCGAGGTGGGCCCAGGCCGTGCCGTCGCCCATGGCCCGGGCCGCGGCGGCCACGAGTGCGGCCCGGGGCGCGGCGACGCGGACACTGCGCGCGGTGGTGACGGTGTTCCGCCGCAGCGCGTCGATGCTCCCCGCGAGCCCCGCGATGGCGCGCAACTGCCCCGGAACGTTGCCGTCCAGCTGCCGGGCCACTGTGTCGCCCGCCCCGGGCGGCGCGTCGGGGGCCAGAGCATAGGCGTGACGCACGCGGACGCGCGTGCCGCCGTCGGCCTGCCCCTCGAAGCGCCACTCGCCGCGCATGTGGCTCAGCGGGGGCTTGGGGGTCTCGTGCTGGAAGGCGATCGTCAACGCCTCGGTGTCCCGGGTGCGCCACAGCCGCCAGCCGCGTACGGCGCCCTGATCGATCACCCAGCGGGCCACCAGGTCGCGCTCGGCGCTCTCGGCCGCGACCACTTCCGCGTACAGGTGCGTCGGGAAGTACCGAGGGGCCTCGACCACGTCCGCGACGAGGTCGAACAGCAGCCGGGGCGGGGCCGCCACGACGGTCTCGTGCGTCAGTTCGGCCGTCATCGGGCATCCTCCACAGCTCGTCGGTCGTCGGACGTTCCTGACGTGTCTGGGGCCGGGCGGGGTTCGGGCCCAGGGGCGGCGGCCACGCCGCGGGCGAACGGGCCTGCCCGCCAGTGGGCCTCGATGCCCCAGGAGATGACCCTCGTCGGTGTGATCCGGATCATCGCGTCGGCCACCGCGCCGCCGAACTGCCGACCCCCCTCGGCCAGTGCCTCGGCGACGCCCCGGATCTCGATGCCCCGGGGCGCCGTGGGGTCGGCCGGGTCCACGTCGTCGACGACGAAGGCGACCCGGGGCCGCCGCTGGACGTCACGGTACTTGCGGCTGCTGCCGAGGCCGATGCCGCCGATGTCGATGGTCTGCCGGTGCGGGTTGTAGTGGACGCCGACCGGCACGACATGGGGGTCCCCCGCCGCGCCCACCGTCGCGAGGCGGCCGAACGGCTGGGACGTCAGGTACTCGATCTCCTTCTCCGTGAAGATCACGCCGTCGTCCCCTTCACAGCCGCGCGGCCGGGCCGAGCGGATCGAGGGTGAGCGAGGCGTCCGCCCGCACCACCGCGGCGACAGCGGCGTCGACGCGCCGCACCAGCGCCTCGTCGAGCAGCACGTCGACCGCCCCGGCGTTCTCCAGGAGCTGCGCGGGCCGCGAGGCACCCACGACCGCCGCGCTCACCCCCGCCGTGCGCAGGACCCAGGCGATCGCCAACTGCGGCAGGGTCAGCCCGGCCTCGGTCGCGAGCGGCGCCAGGTCGGCGACGGCGGCGAGCACCTTCTCGTTGAGGTAGTCCCAGCGGCCGATGGACTTCGCGCCGCTCGCTCCCGCACCCGCCCTGCTGTCCGCCGGTACGGCCTCGCCCGCCCGGTACTTGCCGGTGAGCGCACCGCCCGCGAGCGGCATCCACGCGATCTGGCCGACACCCGACTCCCGGCTCGCGGGCAGTACGTCGGCCTCGATGACGCGCCACAGGACCGAGTACTGGGACTGGTTGGCGACGAGCGGGACGCCGAGGTCGCGAGCCATCCGCGCGGCCGCGCGGATCCGGTCGCCCGGCCACTCGGAGACGCCGATGTAGTGCGCCTTCCCGGACTTCACCACGTCGGCGAAGGCCGCGACGGTCTCCTCCAGCGGGGTCCGCGGATCGTGGCGGTGGGCCTGGTACAGATCCACGTGATCGAGGCCGAGCCGACGCAGGGACGCGTCGATCGACTCGGTGACGTGCTTGCGGGACAGCAGGCCCGCGTTGGGGTCGCCGGGCCGGGCCCAGCGCCCCACCTTCGTGCAGATGACCAGCTCCTCGCGGCGTTCTCCGGCGAGGGCCCGGCCGAGGATCTCCTCCGCCCGGCCCTCGGCGTACAGGTCGGCGGTGTCGAAGGTGGTGATCCCGCTGTCCAGGGCCGCGCGTATGCACTCCCGGGCGGCGGTCTCGTCGATCTGGTCACCATGGGTGATGGCGTTGCCGTAGATGATCCGGCTCACCACGAGGCCGCTCTCACCCACCCGCGCGTACTTCATCGCAAGGTTCCTTCCTGTGCGTCCGTACGGTGTGTCACCAGGGGTTCGGTGCCGCCCGTCGGCGGTGCCGCCGAGACGACGTGGACGGGCAGCGGACCCACGCGGCGGGCCGCGAGCTCCGTGTATCCGGCGGCGGTGAGCATGTCCCGCGTCGCCTCCAGCGAATGCGCCTCGCCGCCGGGTGTGGAGATCAGCATCAGCAGGGACAGCAGGTGCGCCGCGTGCTCCTCGGCGGGCGGCCCGCCGTTCACACAGAAGCCCACCGTGACCAGGCGCCCGCCGGGCCGCAGCACCCCCGCGAGGCGGCGCAGCAGCGCCACCGCCCGCTCCCGTGGGAACAGGGGCAGCAGATTGGCGACGATCACCAGGTCGTACGGGCCCGCCAGCGGCGCGGTGAAGGCGTCGCCCGCGAGGAACGCGGCGCGGTCGGCGAGCCCCATGCGCCGCGCGTGCGTCCGCGCCTGGTCGAGCACCTCGGGCCAGTCCAGGCCGTGCACCACGGCGTCGGGGTGCTGCCGCGCGAACTCGAGGCCGAACAGGGCGTGTCCGCAGCCCACGTCCAGCAGCCGCACGCCGCGCCGGGCCTCGGCCCAGGCGCGGGTCTCCTCGACCAGGGCCGCGGCGGCGGCGCGCGTCACGAAGGTGCCGTCCGCGGCGAACCGCGTCCAGTACGGGAAGTCCCGTTCGGTGGCGTCGGGGCTCAGCAGCGTGCCGCCCGCTCGGACCACGGCGGCGAGGTCGCGCATCGCCTCCCACTCCCAGTCGCTCACATTGACCCCCACCGCGTGTCCGGCGTACTGGGGGCTGGTGCTGACCAGGAGTTCGGCGGCGCCCGGCGGCAGGTGGTAGCGGGTGCCGTCGGTCGCGATGAGCCCGCTGGCGGCCGCCGCGCCGAGCAGGACGCGCAGCGCCCTGGGGTCCGCGCCGACGGCCCGGGCGAGCTGCTCCGCCGTCAGCGGCTGCGCGGCCAGCGCGTCGTAGAGGCCGAGCTCCACCGCCGCTTTGAGCAGGCTCGTCCGTTTGAACGCCTGCAACGTCTCGAGCAGGCTCTGCCGGGTGACGGTCGGCACCGAGTGCGTCGTCACGGTCAGCTCCGCTGGAACACGAAGCCGTAGGCGCGTGCGACCTTGACCCGCAGGACGAGGCGCCGGTCCTTCACCTTGGTCTCGCGGAACTCCTCCCAGTCGGGGTGTTCGCCCTGAGTGGCACGGTACATCTCCACCAGCTCGTCGACGGTGGCGTCGTAGGGGTCGCAGGCCACCGCCGAGACCGAGGCGGTGCCTTCGAAGACGCCGTAGGAGAACATGTCCTCGGTCGTCACGTGGAAGCTGACCCGCGCGTCCCTGCGCACGTTGCGGGTCTTGGCCCGGTCGGCGGTGGTGGCGACGCGGATCGTCTCCGTGGCGGGGTCGTAGCTGTAGCCCACGTTGGAGAGCTGGGGGCGCCCGTCCCGCTTGAGGGTGACGAGCACGCCCCGCCCTCCGCTCCGCGCGCGCAAGAGCTCCTTGAACGCGTCCTCGTCGCTCTCGCTCGGGTCCTGACCGCGACCTTGACTCCGGCTCATCACGTCATGCCTTCCTGTCATGGGTGAGCTGTGGGACCGGCCCCGAGGCGGCCGTCGCCTCGACGAGACCGACCGCTTCCAGGGCGTTCCGCGCCCCGTACGGACCTGCCAGAGGCCCTCTCGCCGCGAGGTGGCCGTCGGGGCGGATCAATGCGAAGTAGCCATCCTTCAGACCGAGTTGGCGCCTCAGCGCACCGCTGTGGTCCGGTAGCGGTACGACGCCGCCCGCCCGCTCCCCGGCGCTCCCGGCACAGCGCACCGACACGGCGGTCCCGTAGCGGGACGCGAGGTCGCGGAGCAGGTCGTCGTCGGTGGCCCGTCCGGCGTCCGCGCTCGCGAGCAACGTCCAGCGCGGGTCGCGGAGTTCGGCACAGAGACCGGTCCAGCCGGGCTCGTCGCGGTGGGCCCGCTCGGTGCATCCGACGCGCTGCCCCGGTGCCGGGGCACCGACGGCGGCGGCCGGGTCCGGGAGGGTGAGCGGGCTGTCGGGGTAGGCCACCGTGAGCCCGCAGAAGCCGCGGATCATCTTCCGTTCCAGCTTGCGCTTGAGCGGAGCCAGGCGCCGTACCGTGCCGAGGCCCACCGGCAGCAGCAGCGGGCCGAGGGCGTTGCGCAGGGCGACCAGTGCCGTCGCGACCCGCGTGGACCCGAGCAGCCGCTCGCCGATCGGGACGCGCTCGGCGCTGTAGCTGTCGAGAAGTCGCTCCTGCGCGTGGCCGCGCACCACGTCGGCGAGTTTCCAGGCGAGGTTGTAGGCGTCCTGGATCCCGGCGTTCATCCCCTGGCCCGAGGCGGGGCTGTGCACGTGGGCCGCGTCACCGGCGACGAAGCAGCGCCCGACGCGCATGGCGTCGATCATGCGCTGCTGGACGGTGAAGACCGAGATCCAGGTGGGCGCCGCCACCTCGACGGGGCGCCCGACGGCTGTGGAGATCTTCCGGGCGAGGCGGCCGCGCACCGCCTCCGGGTCGTCCGCTCCGCCGATGTCCTGGGTGTCCACGACCCGCCACTTGCCGCGCTCGGGGAAGGGCACGAGGAGCAGCGTCCCCTTGCCCGTGTGCAGCAGGTGATTGCTGTCCCCGGGCAGATCGACGTCGCTCTCCACGTCGGCGTTGAGCCAGGTCTCGGTGGCGTCACCGACCAGCCGCAGCCCCAGGCTCTTGCGTACCGTGCTGTGGGCGCCGTCCGCGCCCACCAGCCAGGGCACGGTCACCGTCTCGGTGCCACCGCCCGGTGTGCCGAGGCAGGCCTCGACCCGGTCGTCGCCGGGCGTGAAGGAGTCGAGCCCGACGCCCCATTCGACCTCGACCCCGAGCGCCGAGAGCCGCTCGCGCAGGACCTGTTCGGTCACCACCTGGTCGACCATGAGGCTGAACGGATAGCGGGTGGGCATGGCCGAGTAGTCGGTGTCGAAGCGGACCAGCGTGCGCCCGCGCAGGTGCACAGTGAAGTGCTCGACCTTGCGACCGCGCGGCAGGAGCGCGTCGAGCACTCCCATCTGATCGCACACCTCCAGGGTGCGCGCGTGCACCGCGAGGGCCCGGCTCGTGACGGCCGGGCCCGGGGCGCGGTCCACCACGCGCACCGGCACGTCGCGGCGGGCCAGTTCATGGGCGAGGGTCAGCCCGACGGGCCCCGCGCCCACCACCAGCACGGCGGGGCGCCCGCACCCGCCTGCCGTGACGTCAGCCACGGCCGCCCTCCGCGTGGGTCTTGGCCAGGGCGAGGGTGGCCGCGCTGTTGCCGCCGACGGCACGGCGGACGAACTCCTTGGCGGCGGTGACGGTGGCGTCACCGCCGAGGACCGAGGTGATGGCGTCCTCGTTCAGCCGGACGCGGTGCCAGGACGTCACGCGCACGCCGTCCGGTGCGCGCGTCACGGTCCACTCGCCGATGTGAGCGGCCAGCAGCGGCGGCGTCACCACCTGCTTGTAGACGATCCGCCGCGCCTGGGGGAAGCAGAGCCGAACGGACTCGGTGGTGTGGGCGGACCCCTGCTCGGTGACGGTGTCCATCACCATCCACTGGACGTACTCACCGCCTTCGTGGTCCTCGCGCAGCCGCATGCGGGACACGTGCGGCAGCCGGTCGGGCCAGGCGGCCGCGTCGTGCAGGAACCGGTAGACGGCCTCCGGGTCGCCGTCCACCAGGGTCGAGTCCGCGAAGTCGAAGACGAGGTCCGCGGCCGTGTCGCGGCTCTCGGCGAGCGCCTTGATGTTCGCCAGTTCGGTCCTGCTGTTGCGGTCGGTGGCCCGGGTGACCCACTCGGTTCCTGCCGGGTCGTCGTCGACGGCGGTGAACTCGTGGACCAGCGTGAGTCGGGCGGTGCCCGGCGTCGCTCCCGGCCCGACCGTCCACTCGCCGCTCATCGAGGCGACGGGCGGCGCGGACACCTCCTGCCGGAACCGGATCCGCGCCGCGCCGGGATCCAGGTCCCGCCGTGACGTCCAGGACGTCACGTCGCCGTTGGCGACGGCCCAGATCCGCAGCCGCTCGCGGCCGCCCGCCGCCGGGGCGCCCGCCCCTTCGAGGCGCTCGACGTGGAGGGTGGGAGCGAAGCACGCGGGCCAGTCGGTGGCCTCCGCGATGATGCCGTAGACGGCCTCCGCGGGCGCGTCGATGTCGGTGTGGTGCGTGGTGCGGTGCGTTCCGGTGCGCAGCATGGCTCTGCCCTTCTCAACTGGTCTCTCCGGCTGACGGCCTGGCCGCCGGGCGTACCGGCGGCGGGCGTACGGGGTCAGAAGATGCCCAGGCCGCCGCAGACGTTGAGCGCCTGCGCGGTGATGGACGCGGCGGTGTCGGTGACCAGGTAGTCCACGAGCCCGGCCACCTCCTCGGGAGTGGAGTAGCGCCCCATGGGGATCTTCGCGTGGAACTCGGTGAACACCTCGTCCTCGGAGAGGCCGCGGGCGCTCGCGTACGCCTGGCGGACCCTGACGGCCATGGGCGTCTCCACATAGCCGGGGCAGACCGCGTTCACGGTGACGCCCGAGGTGGCGAGTTCCTTGGCGAGTGCTTTGGTGAAGCTGATGACGCCGCCTTTGGACGCCGAGTACGGGGCGCCGAGCGGGACACCCTGCTTGCCGCCGGTGGAGGCGATGTTGATGACGCGTCCGTCGCCGCAGTGCTCCAGACCGCCGGTGGTCAGGACCTCGCGCGTGACGCGGAAGACGCCGTTGAGGTTGGTGTCGATGACGTCGTCCCACAGGGCGTCGGCGAGCTGCGAGGTGCGCCCGCCGCCGCTGCGGCCCGCGTTGTTGACCAGCACGTTGATCGGTCCGTAGCGGTCGACGGCCGTCCGCACCAGCGCGGCGACCGACTCGGTGGACCGTACGTCCGCCGCCTGCCCCTCGACCTCCAGCCCCTGGTCCCGCAGTTCCTTCACCGTCGACGCCACCTGCTCGGCGGTCCGCGCGCACAGGAAGACCGGGATGCCGCGGCGTGCGAGACGGACCACCACGGCCAGGCCGATCCCGCTGGTCCCGCCGGTCACGAGGGCGACCCGGGGCGGGCGGGCCGCGCGGTGCTCCGCCACGCCCGGGGTGTCTGCTGTGGTCATCTCGTCCTCCTCCGTCGGATGGCGGCAGCCTCGCCGAGCGGATTCGAGATCCCGCCGAGGATCCTTCGAGCCTCACGGGCGGCCTCCCGCGCCCCCGCGAAGGGCGTGCCGTCGGCCGCGCGACGGTGTGGACGGACAGCTGATCGCGGCTCCAACGGTTCTCGAGGCACGGCTGTCAGCCTCGGTCCACCAGCACACCACCGTGACCGGAAAGGGGCCCGTCATGCCGTTGTCGGCACCGCCCGTGGACAGTGCGCGGGGCAGCGCGCTGTACCAGGAAGTCCTGGAGTTCTACGCCCGGCAGATGCGCAGCCTCGACGAGGGGCGGGTCACCGAGTGGGCCGCGACCTTCACCGAGGACGGCGTGTTCAGCGCGCAAGCCCACCCCCGGCCGCAGGAGGGGCGCGAGGCGATCCGGCAGGGGGCGGCCGAGGCCGTCCGGCGGCTCGCCGAGCGCGGCGTCCGCCGCCGTCACTGGCTCGGCATGCTCGACGTGACCCGGCACGGCGACGGTTCCCTCACCGCGCGCTCGTACGCCCAGGTCATCGACACGCCGATCGGTGGACAGGCGGCGGTCGAACTCAGCTGCACCTGCGAGGACCTGCTGGTGCGCGAGGGCGACCGGCTGCTCGTGCGGCACCGCCGGGTGGACCGCGACGACCTGCCCCGCCCGTGACGGCCGCCCGATCCCGCGGCGAGGGTGCGCAAGGAGCCGTCCCATGGTGACCGGGCGCCCCTCCCCCACGGCGGGCGTCCCGCGGGGTGCTCCGCCGGGCCCGGAGGGACATGTCGCGTCCGGCCCGCCGCTGAGTACCCTGTCGGACCTGCTCGGCGGGCCCCGCATCGACGATCTGCTGCGCCGTGCCGCCGCGTCGGCCCCCGGTCACCCGGCCGTGCGCACGGACCACACGTCCCTGTGCTACGCCGAACTCGACGCCCTGGCCGATCGGTTCGCGGCGGCACTGCACGCGATCGCCGGCGGCCCGGGGGGTGTGGTGGCTCTGACCACCGCGCTGGACGCGCACTTCGCCCCGGCCTTCTTCGGCACCGTGCGGTCGGGGAACACCCCGGCCCTGGTCAACCCGCTGCTCCGGGAGGCCGGTCTCGCCCAGGTACTCGGGATCTGCCGGGCGCGGGTCGCGGTGGTCGCGCCCGAGGTGTACGAGCGGCTCGCCGCCGTGCGCGGACGGCTGCCCGAGCTGCGGCACCTCGTCCTCACCCACCGGGACGCGGCCTTCCCCAAAGTGCCCGCGGCCGTGCCCACACTCGCCGAGCTGGCCGCCGGGGCCACGGGGGCCGGGGCCCCGCGCCTCGATCCGGATCCGGAGGCCGTGGCGTGCGTCCAGTTCACCAGCGGCACCACGGGCGCGCCCAAGGCGGTGCTGCTCAGCCACCGCAACCTCACCGTCAACGCGGCACAGTCGGCGCGGGCCCACGGCCTCGACGCGTCGTCCGTGGTCTTCGACTGGCTGCCGACCTTCCACCTGATGCACCTGACCATCACCGTCGCGGTGGCGGGCACCCTCGTCCTGTGCCCCGGTGCCGACCCCGCCGACGCGATGGCCACGGCCCATCGGTACCGCGCCACGCACTGCTACAGCCTGCCGGTACGCCTCGCCCGCCTCGCCGTGCACCCCAGGCTGCCGGAGCTCGCATGTCCCTCCCTCCGGGCGGTGCTCTCCGGAGGGTCGACGCTCGCGCCCGGCGCTGTCACCACGCTCGGCCAGCACTTCGACGTACCGGTCGTGCAGGGGTACGGGCTTCAGGAGACCTCTCCTTCCACGCACTTCGACAGCCTGGTGGCGCCCCGGCCCGGATCGTCGGGGCGGCCCGTGGCGGGCACGGAGTGCAGGATCGTGGACGTCGACACGGGGTCCGCACAGCCACCGGGCGCGAAGGGCGAGATCCAGGTCCGCGGGCCGCAGTTGATGAAGGGCTATCTGGGCCGCGACCTCACCCGCGACACCGACGCCGACGGCTGGTTCGCCACCGGTGACATCGGCGTACAGGACGACGACGGGTGCCTCTACGTCGTCGACCGGATCAAGGACGTCTTCAAGCGGGACAACTGGCTGGTGTCACCGACGGAGATCGAGCGCGCGCTGCTGCGCCACCCCGCCGTCGCCGACTGCGCGGTCGTCGACCGTCCCCACGCGTTCAGCGGAGCCGTGGCCCAGGGGTTCGTCGTGTTCGCCCCGGGCTCGGAGGGCACCGACCCGGCCGTCGTGGCCGCCGAGGTGAACGCCCGGCTCCCGTACTACGAGCATCTGGAGCACATCGAACCGCTCGACCACGTCCCCCGCTCGCCGACCGGCAAGGTCCTCCGCCAGGAACTGCGCGCCCGGCTGCGCCCCGCTCCTCTCGCCGCCGCTTCGCCGCTCACCCGACCGCCTTCCTCCACCACCCAGCCGAAGGAGAAAACCGTCATGCATCACTTCGTCAACCGCTTCACCGTCACCGGCGACGCGGCGGAGTTCGAGCGTCTCCTCGCCAAGATCACTGACCACATGGCCGCCCAGCCGGGTTTCCGCTCCTACCGCCTGTACCGGTCGCGGCAGGACCCCACTGTCTATGTCGAGACCGCCGCCTGGACGGACAGCGCGGCGCACGAGCGGGCCACCGGCGCGGACGGATTCCGCGGCCCGGTGATGGAGGTCATGAAGCTGGCGAAGGCCGAGCCCGGCCCGTACCAGCTGATCACCGAGCGGACCGACGCGGCGGAAGGAAACCAGCGGTGACCGCACCGACGACCGCCGTACCGGCCCCGGTGACGCGACTGCGGGAGCTCGCCCACAGCGCGGCCTGTGCCGCGTCCGTCCGCGCGGCGGCACAGCTCGGTCTCCCCGAGGCGCTGGGCGACGAGCCCACGTCCGCGGGCGCACTGGCCTCGGCCGTCGGCGCGGACGAGGGCGCGCTGGTCCGGCTGCTGCGCTCACTGACGACGTACGGTGTGTTCGCCGAGACGGACGACGGGATGTACACGCACACCCCTGAGTCCCGGCTGCTGCGCGAGGACGCCGAGCACGGCGTCAAGTACAACGTGCTCTGGGCGACCGAACCCTGGACCTGGGAGCTGTGGTCGCACCTCGACGAGGCCG
Organism: Streptomyces sp. NPDC053474; assembly: GCF_044544845.1. NCBI lineage: Bacteria > Bacillati > Actinomycetota > Actinomycetes > Kitasatosporales > Streptomycetaceae > Streptomyces > Streptomyces sp. NPDC053474. The sequence continues at coordinate 189,777 of NZ_JBITXV010000011.1, read as the reverse complement.
TGCGCACGGGCAAGGGCGTCTTCCCGTCCCTGTACGGCGAGGAGTTCTTCTCCTGCCTGCACTCCCGGATGCCACGCTCGGCCGAGGTGTTCGACAAGGCCATGACCCAGTCGAGTCAGCTGTCGGCGCGCGCGATCGCGGAGCGCCTTGACCTGACCGGGGTGCGCAGCGTGGCCGATGTCGCGGGCGGCCAGGGACTGGTCCTCGCCACCCTGCTCGAACACCACCCGGGGCTGCGTGGCACCCTGCTCGATCTGCCGGACGTCGTGGCGAGCCCGGACGCGCGGCTGCGCGAGGGCGGTGCGGTGGCGTCGCGCGCCCGGCTGCTGCCCGGTGACTGCCTGGAAGACATTCCCGTCCGAGCCGACGCGTACCTGTTCAAGAACATCCTGGAGTGGGACGACCACAGCACGGTGACCGCGCTGCGCAACGCGGTGGCGGCGGGCGGCCCCGGTGCCCGGGTGTTCGTGATCGAGAACCTGGTGGACGGCAGCCCGGAGATGCGGTTCACCACGGCGATGGACCTGCTGCTGCTCCTGAACGTCGGCGGCAAGAAGCACACCGAGTGCGGTCTCGCCTCCCTGATCGAGAAGGCCGGTCTGCGGATCGACGGGATCCGCCCGATCAACTCGTATCTGCACCTGTTCGAGGCGACCGTGCCCGCCTGACCGCGCACTCCCTTCCCCTGACGGGGGCATGCCGCACTGCCGGCGCGGACGGTCCGCGCCGGCAGTGCGGCATGCCCGGACCCGGCGCTCACCCCTTGGAGGACCGCATGCCGCTCGACACCCGTACGGTCGCCCTGCTGCTGCCCGGCCAGGGCTCCCAACACCCCGGAATGGCACGGGAGCTGTACGACGGCGAGCCCGCCTTCGGCGCCGTCATGGACGAGTTCTTCGCGCTGATGGGGCACGAGGGCAAGGAGCTGCGCGCGGACTGGCTGAGCGCCCGTCCGCGGATCCCGCTCGACGACGCCTCGCGCGCCCAGCCGCTGCTGTTCGCCATCGGCTACGCCGCGGGCCGCGCCCTCGCGTCGTACGGCGTCCGGCCCACCGCGCTGCTCGGCCACAGCGTCGGCGAGCTGGCGGCGGCCGCGCTCGCCGGCGTGTTCAGTCTGGCCGACGCGGCCCGGCTGATGTCGGCGCGTTCGGCCGCGATGGCCGCCACCGGCCCCGGCGGCATGCTGGCGGTGGCCGCGCGCCCGGAGGAACTGGCGGAACTGCTGGCTCCCCGGCCGGAAGGTCCGGGTGCGCCGACGGTGGCCCAGCCCGCTGTCGGCACCGTGACCGTCGGCGCGGTCAACGCCCCTGCGCACACCGTGCTGAGCGGCCCCGAGCCGGACCTCACCCGGGTCGAACGGGCCCTGAAGAGCGCCCGCGTCGCGACGCGCAGGGTGCCCGCGCGGCAGGCCTTCCACTGTCCGGCGGTCGCGGGCGCCGCCGACGCCTTCCGGGCGGCGTTTCGCGGTGTGGCCCTCAACTCGCCCTCGATCCGCGTGTGGTCGACGCGCACCGGCCTCCCCGTGCGCCCGCACCAGGCCGTCGACCCGGGCTTCTGGGCGGGGCAGCTCGCCACCCCCGTCCTGTTCTGGCCCGCCCTGGACGGCCTGCTGCGCCACGGCCGCTGCACGCTCGTCGAGACGGGCCCCGGGCAGGGCCTGTCGATGCTGGCGCGCAGGCACCCACGGGTGCGGGCCCGCCACAGCGAGGTGGTCCCGCTGCTGCCGCCGCGGCCCGGCGGGGACGTGCCGTTCTTCCGGTCCGCGGCGTCCCGCCTGCTGGCTTGACGCTAAGACAATCGACTGCTTACCTTTTGGCAAGTAGCTACTTGTCGATGAGACAGCGAGGGGTGGGCCGCCGCCTGCGCGGCCCGCACGCCCTCCTGCGCTCATCCCCCAGTCCTGCCTTTGCTTTCAGCTCTCCGCAGCACCAACCCAACGACCCGAAAGGGGCGGACTCGTGGCGCAAGCACGCGGACCAGGCCGGGGTCAGCCGGCCGACCCGACCACATCGCAGCCCGGCGCCCCGCCGCACGGCCTGGCGGGCCGCGTCGGCGCCTGGAGCGTCCGCCACCGCTGGACGGCCGTGGGGGCCTGGCTCGCGTTCGCCGTCATCGCCATGGTCGTCGGCGGCGCCGTCGGACAGATCGACGCGACGGACCGCGACACCCTGCCCGGCGAGGCGGGCCAAGTGGTGAAGACGCTCAGCAAGGCCGATGTGCAGGACCCGGCGCTGGAGTCCGTGCTCGTGCGCGCCAAGGGCCCCGTCACCGACCGGAACGCGCGCGAGGCCGTGGACGAGTTGCTGGCCGCGGTCAAGGACACCGGCAAGGTGACGCACGTCCGTTCGCCGTACGACACCGACGCCGTCTCCAAGGACCGGCGCTCGGCGCTCGTCCAGTTCTCCGTCGTGGGCGATCCGGCCACGGCCGCGGACCGCGTCGGCCCCGTCCTCGACGCCGTTCGCGAGGTGGCGGACCGTCACAAGGACCTGACGGTCGAGCAGTTCGGAGCCGCCAGCGCCGACAAGGCCATCGGGGACGCGTTCTCGGAGGACTTCACCCGGGCCGAGTACTCGGTCGTGCCGGTCGCCGTCGGCATCCTGTTCATCGCCTTCGGCGCGCTCGTGGCGGCCGTGCTCCCGGTGATCCTCTCCCTGACCGCGGTGCTCGCCACCACCGGCCTGGTGGCGCTCGCCAGCCACGCGGTGCCGATGAGCGACAGTTCCGGCATCGTGATGCTGCTGGTCGGCATGGCCGTCGGCGTCGACTACTGCCTGTTCTACCTGCGGCGCGAGCGCGAGGAACGGGCCCGCGGCCACGACGCCCGCTCGGCCCTGCACATCGCCTCGGCCACCTCCGGCCGCGCGATCCTGGTGTCGGGCAGCACGGTCATCGTGGCGATGGCCGGGATGTTCCTCACCGGGATGGTCGAGTTCGAGGCCATGGGCCTGGCGACCCTCCTCGTGGTCACCGTCGCCATGATCGGCTCCGTCACCGTGCTGCCCGCCCTGCTGTCGCTCCTCGGCGACCGGGTCGAGAAGGGCCGACTGCCGCTTCGCAGGGCGGCACGGCGGGAACCGGACGGCGAGAGCCGCTTCTGGCGTGCCGTCCTCGGCCGCGTCCTGCGCCGCCCCACGCTCTCGCTCCTGGTCGGCGCGGGCGCGCTGATCGCCCTCGCGGTGCCCGCGGTCTCGCTGCACCCGGCGGAGCTCTCGCTCGAACAGGAGCTGGGCAGCGTGCCGTTGGTGCGCGCGTACGACGACATCAGCACGACCTTCCCCGGCGGCCCCGAGCCGGCCGAGGTCGTGGTCACCGCGGAGGACATCAAGGACCCGGAGGTGAGCGGGGCCATCGCCGCGTTCAAGAAGCGGGCCGTCAGCTCCGGCGCCTCCAAGGGGCCGGTCCAGGTGACCGTGCACGCCAAGGAGAACCTCGCGGTCATCGAGGTCCCTTTGGCCGGCGGCGGCTCTCAGGCCAGGAGCGAGAAGAGCCTGGACGTCCTGCGTGAGGACGTGCGCCCCGCGACGCTCGGCCAGGTCGACGGGGTCAAGGCGCCCATCGGCGGATCCACCGCGGCCTCCAAGGACTTCGCGGACAAGCTCGGCTCCAGCGTCGCCCCCGTCTTCGTCTTCGTGGTGGCGCTCGCCTTCGTCCTGATGCTGCTGGCCTTCAGGTCCCCGGTGATCGCCCTGACCTCAGCGGTCCTCAACCTCCTTTCGGTGGGGGCCGCGTACGGGGTCCTCACCGCCGTGTTCCAGAAGGGCTGGGGCGCCGGGCTCATCGGGGCGGAGGGCGTGGGCGCCATCGAGTCGTGGCTGCCGCTGTTCCTCTTCGTGATCCTTTTCGGGCTGAGCATGGACTACCACGTGTTCGTGGTGTCGCGCATCCGCGAGGCACGACTGCGCGGCATGCCGACCCGGGACGCGATCAGCCACGGCATCGCCACCACCGCGGGGGTCGTCACCAGCGCGGCGGTCATCATGGTCGGCGTCTTCGCCATCTTCGGCACCCTCTCGCTGCAGGGCATGAAGCAGATGGGTCTCGGCCTGGCCATGGCCGTCCTCATCGACGCGACCGTCATCCGGGGCATGCTGCTGCCCGCCGCGATGGCTCTGCTCGGTGAACGCAACTGGCACGTACCGGCGGTGCTGCGCCGACTGCCCGACTTCGAACCCGCCGCACAGCCCACGGCGCAGGCACGGGCCGAGGTACCCCACCAGGGCGGCGGGACGACGGACCACGCCCGGACGTGAACCCGCTCGCGGCCGCTTGCCCCCGCACCCGACGGTGCGGGGGCGCTCGGCCGCGCGCGTCGAAGCGCGTGCACCGGCACCAGCCCCCGGAGCAGGGGTCATCGGAGCAGCGCGTCGCGCTTGCGGCGCAGGAACGGCCGCTCCAGGAAGCGGTAGCTCACTTCCGCGGCGAGCACCGACCCGGCAAGGAGCACGGTGGCGGCCAGCAGACCGGACCGGCTCCATCCCGTACCGGACGAGGGCTGCCAGCGCTGGATCTGCCCGAGCAGCGGCAGGTGCAGCACGTAGACGCCGTACGAGATCACGCCGACGCGCACCAGCGGGGCCCGGCCGAGGAGCCTCACGCCGCCCTCACCGCGGTCGGCCAGCACCAGGACGACCGCGGCGAAGAACAGGCCGAGCACGGTGTACTTCCAGATCCAGCCGTGGTGGTCGGCGAGCAGGATCGGATAGCCGAGGTCGTCGAGGAAGCCGTGGCCTTCGGCCAGTTCGCGCAGCACGGTCGCCGCGGTGACGGCGGCGAACACGGCCGGCACCCACCGGGCCGGTGCCCGCAGTCGACGACGCAGCTCCGGCAGCGCCGTCAGCGCCCCGAGGGCGAAGGCGTCGACGTAGGTCGCCGGGGAGGTGTAGAGCGCCGTCGGACGCAGCTCCGCGGGGTAGCCGGTCCTGGTCAGGAAGATCCAGAGCGCCACCCGGAGCAGCGGTCCGGCGAGGGCCAGGGCCACCACCGTGCGGACGAACCACCGGCGGGGCAGCCAAATTGCCGCCACCGCCCACAGCACATAGATCTGCACTTCGACGCAGAGCGACCACAGGTGGGTGTAGAGCTGCAGCGAGGTGGGGGTGAAGTCGTGGGCCATCGTCGACAGGTCGAAGGACCAGGTCCAGAAGTAGGGGAGGTTGCGCGCGAGGGATCCGTCGCCGTAGTCCACGGCGGCGAGCACGGTCAGCACCGCGCAGAAGGTGACGTACAGCGGCGCGAGCCGCAGGGCGCGGTTGCGGGCGAAGGATCCGGCCCGGTGCGCGCGCCCGGCCCCGGGGTCCTTGAGCAGGGTGAGCGTGATGAAGTGCCCGCTCAAGGTGAAGAAGAGCGGGACGCCCACCCAGCCCCAAGGGAGGAGTTCGGCGTGGAAGAGGACGACACTCAGGACCGCGAGGGCCCTGAGTCCGTCGAGCGTCGCTCGGTACGCGGTGCCGTACGCCAAGTCAGCCACAACCAGAAGATAGGCACCTTGGACACACCGGACTAGAGAAGCATCAGGCCATTTACCGCATTCACTAATGCGATTCCCATATTCCGATCCGACCTGGTTTCACGACACGAGCCCGCTCTCGCGCAATCCCGAGTACTTATTGACAGCGTCGATTCGGGACACAGCACCGAGTTTTACGAATACGCTGTGCACATGCCGCTTCACGGTGCCTTCCGAGATGGCGAGCCGACGGGCGATCTGGCCGTTGCTCAACCCATCCGCTATGCGGTCGAGGATTTCCTTCTCACGCCCCGAAAGGCCACTCTCGTCACACGGCGAGCGCCCGAGGCTCGCGAGGCTGGTGCGCGCCACCGACAGGACCACGCGGCCGTCCCGCGCCACCACCGCCCGGATGGCCGTGACGAGTTCGAGGACGGTGACGCTCTTCATCAGATACCCGCTGATCCCCCGGGCGAGCAGCTCTCGGAGCAGTGTCGGCTGATCGTGCGCGCTCAGCACCAGGAAGCGGGCATCGCACGCCGCGTGCCGCAGTCGCGCGAAGGTCTCCATCACCTCCCTTGGCCGGTCCCCGTCGAGAATGATGAGGTGCGGCTGGAACTGGACCGTGAGCCTGACGGCCTCTTCACCCCAGTCGGCGCACCCGACGACGGTGAGGTCCCGTTCCGCGCCCAGCATGGCGCCCAGCGATTCCCTGAGCAGGGTTTGATGATCAACAAGAAGGATCTTTATCTGCCTCGACAACACCGCGTAACCCCCGTTAGTACGCCAGAGAGCAACACCAATCGAATCGCGCAGAGCATCGGAGCCGATGGCTCAAAAGTTAACCCCCTAGAGGCACTCTACTGGACCAGGGCCGCGCCCAAAGTAAAGCTTTTGCAATCGAAATGTATCAACTACAAGCACGATATTCGGAGCGAATGATTCCATGCCTATGGAGCCAAGCCGCCAACCATGATCGGCATGCATCGTGGACCCCTCGCATTTCGAGGGGTCCACGATTTCTTCCGGCTACTTGCCGGTGCGCGTCCGGTAGAGCCGGACGGCGAGCGGGGCGAGCACGGCGATCATCCCCAGCGAATAGACGACCGTCGCGAGCACGGGGTGCTGGAGCGGCCAGGCGTGTACCGCACTGGCCGGATTCGGGTTCCCGAAGAGGTCGCGGACCGCGGCCGACAGCGCGCTGAGCGGGTTCCAGTTGGCCACTTCGCGCAGCCAGGCCGGCATGCCCCCGGTGGGCACGAAGGCGCTCGACACGAAGGTGAGGCCCAGCATCATCAGGACGCCGAACTGCTGGACGCCCTCCGCGCTGCGGAACACCATGCCCAAGCAGGCCATGCCCCAGTTGAGCGCGTAGGCGAAGAGCAGGATGAGGGCGAAGCCTGCCAGCGCGTGCGCGAAGTCGGTGTGGACGCGCCAGCCGATCGCCAGGCCCGTGACGGCGAGGACCACCACCGCGATGAGGGTGGTGAGCAGGTCGGCCAGACTCTGACCGGCCAGCACCCCGGCCCGTGACATCGGCAGGGAGCGGAAGCGGTCGATGATCCCGCCCGCCATGTCGTGGTTGACGGCGGCCGCGGTGCCGGTGGAGGCCGAGGCCATGGTCATCGCGAACATGCCCGGCACCAAGTAGTCGTGGTAACTCACGCCGTGCGGCAGGGCGATGGCGCCGCCGACGACGTAGGCGAAGAGGAGTGTGAAGATCACTGGGGTGAGAGTCACGTCGATCAGTGACTCCGGTTCACTGAGCGTGCGGGCCAGGTTCCGGCGAGCGAGCACCAGGGTGTCGCTGATCGCCTGGCGGGCCCGGGCCGACGCACCAGGCCGTGCGTGCGGGCTGGGGGCAGCCACGAGGGTGGTCATCTCGTGTTCTCCGGTTTCTCCCACGCCGGGGCGTGGTCAGTGGGTGAGGGCCACGGCGTCGTCCTCGTCGGGCACGTCGGCGCCCGCGGCCGCGTGGCCGGTCAGTGCCAGGAAGACGTCGTCGAGGGAGGGGCGGCGGATGGTGCAGTCGTCGAGGTCGACGCCCGACAGGGCCATCTCCTGGACGACGTCCGTCACCAGGCGTTCGCGCGCGACGACGGGCATCCGCACATGACGGGTCCCGGAGTCGATGGTGGCCGGGCCCGCGCCGAAGCCGCCGAGCACCAGGGCGGCCGTGGCCAGGTCGTGCCCGGCGGACACCACGAGCTCCAACTGGGCCCCGCCGAGTACGGACTTGAGCTCGCGGGGGGTGCCCTGGGCGATGGCCCGCCCCCGGTCGATCACCACGATCCGGTCGGCCAGCTGGTCGGCCTCCTCCAGATACTGCGTGGTGAGGAAGAGGGTGGTACCGCCTGCCACCAGGTCGCGGATGACGTCCCACATCACATTGCGGCTGCGCGGGTCGAGGCCGGTGGTGGGCTCGTCGAGAAAGAGGATCCGCGGCCTGGCCACCAGGCTCGCGGCCAGGTCCAGCCTGCGCCGCATCCCGCCGGAGTACGTCTTCACGGGGCGGCCCGCGGCCTCGACGAGGTCGAACTCCTCGAGCAGCTCCTCGGCCCGCTCCCGGGCCGCCCGGCGGCGCAGTCCGGCCAGCCGCCCGATCATGACGAGGTTGTCGCGGCCGCACTGGAACTCGTCAAGAGCGGCGTACTGCCCCGTCAATCCGATGGCGCGGCGCACCGCGTCCGGTTCCTTGCACACGTCGTGACCGGCCACGAGGACCTCGCCGCCGTCGGGCTTGAGCAGGGTGGCCAGCACGCGCACGGTCGTGGTCTTGCCGGCGCCGTTGGGGCCGAGCACGCCGACGACCGAGCCCGCGGGCACGTCGAACTCGACCCCCTTGAGCACCTCGTGGTCGTCGAATCGCTTGACGAGACCCCTGACGCGGATGGCGATGTCGCTTCCGGACGAGACAGGCACAGCGTTGCTCCTCTCGCGGATGAGGGATCGCGGACGGCTCGACAGGAGGGGTCGGAAAGGAACCGCCGGTATCCCGAATTGCTACCGTGCACCCATAATTGACCCCAGCGACAAGCTCAACCTAAGCTCACCGGCCAGGCGTCACTTGCCAAACAGTAAGGCAACGCTTGCCGATCGTCAAGGAGATGTCACGAGTCATGGTCAACCAGGCAGCGAAGAGCCAGGTCAGCAGGGGAGGATCGGGCTCCGGCCCCGGCGGCACCCGTGAGCGCCTGCTCGCGGTGGCGACCGAGCTCTTCACCACCCAGGGATACGGTGGGACGTCCCTGCGCGAGATCGCGGAGCGCCTCGACGTCAGCAAGGCCGCGATCTACTACCACTTCCGCACCAAGGAAGACATCGCGCGGGCGATCGTCGAGCGCATCATGGAGGTGAACGGCGGGATCGCCGACCGGCTGACCGTGGCGGGCAAGGACTCCGAGGCCTGGCAGCGCGCCTTCGACCAGATCATCGAGATCGCCCTGACGAACCGACAGCTGTTCATGGTCTGGGACCGCAACGACGACGCGTTCCAGAAACTGTTCGCCGACGATCCGGTGCTCGGCCCGCAGATCGAGGCCCAGGGCGAGCCGCTCGGCGCCCTGTTCGCGGATCCGGGCCTCGCCCCCGAGGACCGCATCCGCCTCGGCTGCGCGTTCGGCGCCATGATGGGCCCCCTGGTCATGTACACCACCTTCTACGAGGACCTGAGCACGGACACCCTGCGGGAGCACATCCGCACGACGGTGGCCGCGCTGCTGGCCGGCTGACCACCGTGGTCCGCCCGGCGCGCACCGGGCGGACCACTCCCCTCTCGGTGCGCGCCCCTGATCACCGCAAGTCCGCCCGGTCCCCTCGGGCCTGGGCCGCCACGCGCGCGCGGAGCGCTTCCTCCGCGGTGTGTTCGATGCGCCGGGTGGAGTACCGCAGGATGGGGGGCGCCATCAGCGAGGTGACCACGGCCACGAGGACCACGATCGTGTAGGACTCCGTGGTCAGGACGCCGAGGCGCAGCCCCACCGACGCCACCACGATCTCGATGACGCCGCGCGCGTTCATGCCCGCGCCGACGGCGAGCGCCTCCCACCGGTTCAGGCGGCCGAACCGGGCGCCCGCGAAGGCGCCCACGAACTTCCCGAGCACCGCGAGCAACAGCACGACCAGCGCGGTGACGAGCACCTCGGGGCGGCGGAGCGCCGTCAGGTCCACCCGGAGTCCCGCCGTGGCGAAGAACAGCGGCGCGAGGACACTCATCACGAAGGTCCGCAGCGGCGCGAGCCGGGCCAGTTCACCGCCGCCGGTCAGCCGCAGCAGGATTCCGGCGACGAAGGCGCCGAGGACGGCCTCCAGGCCCATCGCCTGGGTCGCCGCACTGCACAGCAGCACCACCGCCACCGCCACCACGACGGGCGCCCCGGACTCGCGGCTGCGGGCGGAGAGCCGCATGGCCACGCCCACCACGTGGCGTCCCAGCGTCGCGGCCAGGACGACGACCACGGCGAGCCACATCAAGGACAGGCCGACGGTCGAGGCACGCACGCCGGTCGTGGCCATCGCCGAGACGGCGGAGAGCAGGAGCCAGCCGACCACGTCGTCGATCATGCCTGCGGCGAGGGTCAGTTGCCCCACGTTCCGATGGAGCAGGTTCATGTCGGAGAGCGTCTTGGTGATCACGGGGATCGCGCTCACGCACATCGCGACGCCGAGGAAGAGCGCGAAGACATGGCGCTCGTGCACCGCGCCCCCCAGGAAGGACTCGGGCACGTACCAGCCCGCGAGGACACCGAGGCCGAGGGGGATGAGGAGTCCGACCAGGCTGATCCCCAGGGCGGCGCGGCCACGCCTGCGGACGAGGCCCAGGTCGAGCTCCATCCCGGTGACGCCCACGAGGAGCAGCACGCCGAGCTGGCCCACGGCGTCGAGGAGGTGGAACTGGTCCGCTCGCTGGGGCAGCAGCCAGTCCGCGAGCCCACCCCCGGCGTGGCCGAGCACGGTCGGGCCCAGAACGATCCCGACGCACAACTCCCCCACCACCGCGGGCAGTCCGCAGCGGGCCGCGAGCCGTCCGAGCAGCAGCGCCAGGAGCAGCAGCAGGCCGACCTGGAGGAGGAAGACAAGGAGTGAATGGGCGGGGATGGGGGTCACCGATGAGGCGATCAGCATGGCGCTCCTCTGCGTCGACGAGGTCGCGTGCGGAGCGAACACCGTCGCATCGCCCATCGGAGAGCCGTTCGAAGGGAGACCGAGAGCCGGACGGGCCCGCCGTTCCTCACCCGCTAATCCACGCCATCACTCACAACGTGACAGATGCGGACTTACCAGTCATGCGGCGCCCATTCGAGTACATCGAAAGATACACGGACGCCGGTCCACCCGACCCATGAGGCCCAACCTTCAGAGGAGTCCATTGCTAAGGATCTCCACGCTCCTTACCGTTCTGACGTGATCCAGCACAGGGAAACGGGACCCTCAGGGAAGAAGGAGAGGGCAAATGGAATTTAAGCTTCTCGGCCCGCTCGAAGCAATACACAACCGGCGCGTGTGCACGCCGCGCGCACCCAAGGTCAAGAAAGTCTTAGCCCTTCTCCTGCTGCGCGCCAATCAGGTGGTCGGCCTGGACTCGTTCATCGAAGAGCTGTGGGGCGACAAGTCGCCCCAGACTGCCGTCACCACCACGCAGACCTACGTCTACCACCTGCGCAAATCACTGGGCCGCGCTGTTGGTCCGGACCAGGCGGAGCACCTGGTCGAGACGGCGGCCCCCGGCTACGTGCTGCGCGTCGACGACGAGAACATCGACCTCAAGCAATTTGACTGGGTCATTTCACGCGCCCAGGCGTCGGCGAAGGCGAACCGATTCAAGGAAACCGCCCGATACGCCGAGGAGGCGCTCGCCCTATGGACGGGGGCACCACTGGCCGGGGTCGACTGCGGAAGCTTCCTGAACGGCTATGTGGCCAACCTGGAGGAGCGTCACACCGCCGCGCTTGAACTGCGCGTGCACGCCGAAATGCAGCTCGGAAACTATCGCGAAATGATCGCGGAACTGCGTTCCATCGTGACGGTCCATCCGCTCAACGAATGGTTCCACGCCCAACTGATCATGGCGTTGAACATGTCGGGACGGCGCAGCGAGGCCCTGCGCGCCTATCAGACCGTGCGCGACCTCCTGCGCCGGGAGCTCGGGCTCGACCCGTCCCCCGAGCTGTGGCAGCTGCACCAGGAGATCCTGGCCGCCGACGCGCACGGCCGCGGCGCGCCGAGCACCTCCCCGGCCCGTGGTCCGCTGGCCTCGCGGGGAGCCGCCCTCGGCTTCGTCCACCACCAGCCCGCGCCCGCCCTCTGACCCCGCGGGCGCGGCAGGGCCCGCGCCCCCCCGTACGCTCCCCGAAGAGAGGCATCCGCCGATGCGTTCAAGGACCCCATCGGCCGACCCCGCAGCAGGGGCTGGCCCCGCACAGCACGTCGACGCCGAGGCCTTCCGCGCCATCATGGGCTCCCTGCCCACCGGCGTCACCGTCGTGACGACGCTCGACTCCCAGGGCGATCCCTGCGGATTCACCTGTAGCGCCGCGTGCAGCGTGTCCCAGGAACCGCCGCTCCTGCTCGTCTGCGTCAACAGCCGCAGCCGCGTGCTGCGCGAGATGCTGGGAACCGGCGCGTTCGCCGTCAACTTCCTGCGGGACAACCGCGAGTGGCTCTCCGCCCACTTCGCGGCCCGGCGGGCCGACAGGTTCGCCGCCGTCGCGTGGCAGCCCACACCGCGCCACGGACTGCCCTGGCTGCCGTCCGACACGTCCGCGTACGCCGAGTGCGTGCTGACCTCCGCCATCACGGCGGGCGACCACACCGTCGTCATCGGCACGATCGTCGACGGTGACGTGCGACAGGCCCGCGGCCCCCTCATGTACTGGCGCCGCGAGTACGCGGGCTGGCCCGGCCACGACCCGGTGGGCTCGGGCCTCACCCTCGCCACCGAGGGGTGAGGGGCCCTCCCCACGGGCCGGGCGACGTGCTGACGCGGTGTGCCCGCCACCGGTGAACTCCGGTGGCGGGCACACCGCGTCGACGCGCGCGGCTCAGAGGGCGGCCTGCACCTGCTGGGGCGAGACCGCGAGCAGATCGCGTATCTCCTGACGCGGGTGGGCCCGGGCCCACTCGGCGACCTCCTGCATGTTCTCCGCCGTCGGGCTGATGAACCGCGTCTCCGGCCGGTCGAGTCCGAGCGCGGGGAACATCCAGTCGGACTCGCGGATCCGCCCGAGCATCGTGTCGGCGGCCTCCTGCGCCGAGCGGCGCCCCTCGTCCACGGCCTCGCACTGAGCGACGAGTTCCTCGAAGAGCTCGGCGTTGAAGTCCGTCGGGCACCACAGGCCGGGGTACTTGCTCTCGTCCAGGGCGCGCAGCGGGCCGTCGTCACCGGCCGCCTTGGCGGCGGCCAGGGCGTTCAGGAACCGCTTGCTGCCGACAGCGCTCCCCGTCACCCAGATCCGGAAGACCGCGTTCCAGAGGTCGTAGTTCTGGAACCCGATGTACGAGGCGTTCACCAGCTTGTCGTTGTAGTCGAGCAACCCTTGTTCCAGGCGCTCCACCGGCTCGAAGCGCTCCACGGTGAAGTCGTCCTCGCGCAGGGCCTCCATCAGGCGCCAGGCCAGGGTGTTGATGAGCTCGCAGGTGTTGGACAGACCGCGGGAGAACAGCGGGTCGATGAAGCCGGCCGCGTGGGACATCAGGCACCAGCGGTCGCCGACGGTCCGGGTGGAGGAGTACTGCATCCGACCGGTGCGCACCCATTCGCGCGCGCTCCGAGCGCGGGCCAGCTGACGTTCGACGGCCGGGAAGCGTCGCACGTGCTTCCAGAACTCGTCCTCGGGGCTCAGACCGGGTTCTTCCGGATAGCGGCGCGGATCGATCTGAAGGCCCACGCTGCACAGGGGGTTGGTGGCGCCCGGGTGGTTGTCGAACGGAATGATCCAGATCCAGCCGCGGTCGAACATGTGATGGAGCGTGCCGCCGTGCCACGGCACGGGCGGCCGGTCCCGCTCCGCGTGGAGCAGGTGGTCGTCGGCCGGTTCGACGCCGATCATGTGCGTGAAGATCGACCGGGCGTGGTGCTTGAGGCGGCTCGGCTCCTCGCGCAGGCCGAGCTGGTCCGCGAGGGGCGAGCGGAAGCCGCTCGCGTCGACGAGGTACCGGGCCCGGTAGCTGGAGCCGTCCGCGCCGATCACGGTGACCCCGTCAGCGGCGAGGTCCACCTTGGAGACGCGGTAGTTCTGCCGTGCCTCACAGCCGTACTTCAGGGCGACGTGGAACATGTACGAGTCGCTGTCCTGGCGGAAGAAATGCGCCGCGTTCCCGGTCACTTCGAGCAGCCGGAACATGTTGGTCTCGCGCGGGTCGGGCTCCTCGCCGTCCCGGTGGATCATGAACCCGAAGTTGCTCTTCTGCCCGTGCGAGGTTCCGACGTGCTTCATCACGCTGTCGAAGCTCCCCAGGTGGCCGATCTCGGGCACGCCGTAGCGGTGCGCGAGAAGGCGAAGGATGAAGAGCGTCTGCCCGATCGTCGACTCCCCCACGGCGAAGCGCGGATGCTGCGCCCCGTCCAGCAGGAGCGTGCGGTATCCGTGCTTGGCGAGAATGGCGCCGACCATCGTTCCGGACAGGCCGGTGCCGACAATGGCGACATCGTACGTACCTTCGTCGCGCCGCATATTCACGTACCCCTTCGTTGGTTGCGCTCAAGGCCGACTGGGTTGTTCGGCACGCAGTAGACCAGTGGGGCTTCAAAATCCGTTCGAGCGCCGGTCACCACACCGCACGCCTGGTGGGTGGGGGTCCCCGAGCCGGTCGATCGGCCCTCGAAGCACCCTCGAGCGCACCGCCACATGCTCGGACGCGACCCGGACTTGAGGTCGCTGGAAGCCGAGGGGCGGAAAGCACCTGCGGAGGGAGAAACGGTGGCTGGAATACCAGCGGGGCGCCGCGTGGCGATCACGGGAATCGGCGTGGTGGCCCCAGGTGGAATCGGCAGGAAGCCGTTCTGGGATCTACTGTCGGCAGGCCGGACGGCGACCCGCACCATCTCGTTGTTCGACGCGTCGCCGTTTCGTTCCCGGGTGGCGGCGGAATGCGACTTCGACGCGGCCGCCGCGGGGCTGAGCCGACGCCAGATCCGGCAGTGGGACCGCACCACGCAGTTCGCCGTCGTAGCCGCGCGGGAGGCGCTGGAGGACAGCGGGGTCCTCGGCCACTGCGATCCGTACCGCACCGGCGTCATGGCCGGTACGGCCTGCGGCAGCACCATGAGCCTGGACAGCGAGTACGCGCTCGTCAGCAACGAGGGGAAGTCCTGGCTCGTCGACGAGTTCCACGGCTCGCCGTATCTCTTCGACTACTTCGTACCGTCCTCCATGGCCGCCGAGCTGGCCTGGATCGCCGAGGCGGAGGGCCCGGTGGGCGTGGTGTCCACCGGCTGCACCTCCGGCGTCGACGTGCTGGGACACGCGGCCGACCTGATCCGCGAGGGCCACGCCGACGTGATCACCACGGGTGCCTCCGACGCCGCGATCTCGCCCATCACGGTCGCCTGCTTCGACGCGATCAAAGCGACGACGGCGCGCAACGACAGCCCCGAGACCGCGTCCCGGCCCTTCGACCGCACCCGCAACGGCTTCGTGCTCGGCGAGGGCTGCGCCTTCTTCGTCCTGGAAGAGCTGGAGCACGCCCGCCGGCGCGACGCTCACCTCTACGCCGAGGTCGCCGCGCACGCCTCACGCTGCAACGCGTACTCCATGACCGGGCTGAGCGACGAGGGCACGGAGCTGGCCGACGCCATCACGTCCGCCCTGGACGCGGCCCGCGTCGCGCCGACCGACATCGACTACGTCAACGCCCACGGCTCGGCGACCAAGCAGAACGACCGGCACGAGACCAACGCCTTGAAGCGCGGCCTCGGCGACCACGCCTACCGCACCCCGGTCAGCTCCATCAAGTCGATGATCGGGCACTCGCTCGGCGCCATCGGAGCACTGGAGACCGCGGCCTGCGCCTTGGCCATCGAGCACGCGGTGGTGCCGCCCACGGCCAATCTGCACGAGCCGGACCCCGAGTGCGACCTGGACTACGTGCCGCTGGTGGCCCGCGAGCGGAAGGTCGGCACCGTCCTCAGCGTGGCCAGCGGATTCGGCGGCTTCCAAAGCGCCCTGGTGCTCACCGGGCCGCAGCGGAGGGCGGCGTGAGCAGCGCCCCGGGCACCACGGAGCGGTCGGTGATCACCGGCATCGGGGTGGTCGCGCCGAACGGACTCAACACCGCCGACTACTGGTCGGCCGTGCTCCGCGGCGAGAGCGGCATCCACCGGATCACCCGCTTCGACCCGTCCGGCTACTCGGCCGAACTCGCCGGGGAGATACCGGAGTACGAGCCGTCCCAGTACCTGCCCAGTCGCCTGCTGCCGCAGACGGACCGGATGACGCGGCTCGCGCTCATCGCCGCGGCACAGGCCCTCGCTGACGCGGGGGCCGCCCCGGCGGACCTGCCGGAGTTCTCCTGCGGCGTGGTCACCTCCGCGTCGGCCGGTGGTTTCGAGTTCGGCCAGAAGGAGCTTCAGGCCCTGTGGGGCAAGGGCGGCAAGTACGTCAGCGCCTACCAGTCGTTCGCCTGGTTCTATCCCGTCAACACCGGGCAGATCTCGATCCGGCACGGGCTGCGGGGCCCGGGCAGCGCGCTGGTGGCCGAGCAGGCGGGCGGCCTCGACGCGGTGGCGAAGGCCCGTCGCCACGTGCGCTCGGGCACCCCCCTCATGATCACGGGCGGGGTCGACGGTTCCCTTTCGCCCTGGAGCTGGCTGTGCCTCATCCGCTCCGGCAGGCTGACCACGTCCGGCGATCCTCGCTCGGCCTTCGTGCCGTTCGACCGCCGGGCCACGGGTGCGGTCGTCGGCGAGGGCGGCGCCCTGCTCGTCCTGGAAGGAGCCGACCACGCGCGGCGGCGGGACGCGGCCCACCGCTACGGCGAAGTGGCCGGTCACGCCGCGACGTTCGACCCGCGCCCCGGCTCGGGCCGCGCGCCGGGGCTGCGCCGAGCCGTCGACCTGGCCCTCGCGGACGCCCGCATGGACCCGGCGGACATCGACGTGGTCTTCGCCGACGCCTCCGGCGACCCCGGAGCCGACCGGATCGAGGCCGAGGTGATCACGGCCGTCTTCGGGCCGCGCGGCGTCCCGGTCACCGCGCCCAAGACCATGACGGGACGACTGCTCGCGGGCGGAGCGCCGCTGGACGTCGCCTCCGCCCTGCTGGCCATGCGCGACGGGGTCGTCCCGCCGACGGTCCACGTCGACGCGCCGGCGCACGAGCGGCTCCTTGACCTCGTCCGGGACACGCCCCGCGAAGCACCCCTGCGCAGCGCGCTGATCCTCGCCCGGGGCGTCGGCGGCTTCAACTCCGCCCTCGTCGTACGCGAGGCCGTCTGACCCACGTCCGCGGGGCCGCCCGGCGCGCGCCCCGCGGCCACCACCCAGTCCCTCACCGGAAGGAACCCACTGCCATGACCGCGTTCGAGATCGAGGACCTGGTGCGACTGCTGCGCGAGTGCGCGGGCGAAGAGGAGACCGTCGACCTGGACGGCGACATCCTCGACACCACCTTCGAGGACCTCGGCTACGACTCGCTCGCCCTGTTCAACACGGTGAGCCGGATCGAGCGTGACTACTCCCTCACGCTGCCCGACGAAGTGGTCGTCGAGGCCAGGACACCCCGGCACCTGCTCGACCTGGTCGCCGCCGGACTCGCCGAGCGGGTGTAGGCGTCCGCAGCCGGTGCCGTCGGGGCACCGCGCCTCATCCGAAGGAGATTGTGATGTGCGGCATTACGGGATGGCTCGACTACGAGCGGGACCTCGCGACGGCGTCCACCACCGTGCGCGCGATGACGCGCACCATGGCGTGCCGAGGTCCCGACGCCGAGGGGGTGTGGATCGGGGGGCACGCGGCACTCGGCCACCGCAGGCTCTCGGTGATCGACCTGGACGGCGGCCGCCAGCCGATGACGGCCGAGGACGACGAAGGACACACCCTGGCCGCACTCACCTTCTGCGGCGAGATCTACAACTACCGCGAGCTGCGCACGGATCTGGTCGCACGAGGCCATCGCTTCCGCACCGCCAGCGACACCGAGGTCGTCCTGCGCGGCTACCTCCAGTGGGGCGAGGACGTGGCCACCCGGCTCAACGGCATGTTCGCGCTAGCCGTCTGGGACGTCCGTAGGGAAGAACTGCTGCTCCTGCGCGACCGGATGGGCGTCAAGCCGCTGTACTACCTGCCCACCGAGCACGGCGTCCTCTTCGGCTCCGAGCCCAAGGCGATCCTGGCCAACCCACGGGCGCCGCGGCGGGTGTCCGCCGAAGGGCTGTGCGAGGTCCTGGACATGGTGAAGACCCCGGAAGTCGGCGTCTTCCAGGGGATGTACGAGGTGCGGCCGGGCCACACGGTGCGCTTCGCACGGCAGGGGGCGCGGGCCCGTGCCTATTGGAAGCTGGAGGCGCGGGAGCACACCGACGACCTGGCCACCACCATCGCGACCACCCGCGCACTGCTCGAGGACATCGTCGAACGGCACATGGTGGCGGACGTCCCGCTGTGCCTGCTGCTCTCCGGCGGCCTCGACTCCTCCACGGTGACCGCCCTCGCCGCGCGCGCGGCAGCCGCCCGGGGCCTGGACCCGGTCCGCTCCTTCTCCGTCGACTTCGCGCACGCGGACGACCGCTTCCTGCCGGACGCGGTGCGCGGCATGCGGGACGCCCCCTTCGTACGGGACGTGGTGCGGCACACCGGCTCGCGCCACACCGAGGTGGTCCTGGAGACCGACGAGCTGACCGACCCGGCGCTGCGCGCGGCCGTGCTGCGCGCGGTCGACCAGCCACCGGCGTTCTGGGGGGACATGTGGCCCTCGCTGTACCTGCTGTTCCGTGCCGTGCGGCAGCACTCCACGGTGGCCCTGTCCGGTGAGGCCGCCGACGAACTCTTCGGCGGGTACCGCTGGTTCCGCAACCCCAACGCGCTGCGCGCCGACACCTTCCCCTGGCTGACCTCCGGCTCCGCCCGGTACTTCGGCGGCCGGGCCCTGCTGGACAAGGGGTTCCTCGACAAGCTCGACCTTCCGGGCTACCGCCGGGACCGGTACCACGAGGCGCTGGCCGAGGTGCCCGCACTGCCGGGGGAGAGCGAGGACGACCGGCTGATGCGCAGGGTCGGCTACCTCAACCTCACCCGTTTCGTGCAGACTCTGCTGGACCGCAAGGACCGGATGAGCATGGCCCTCGGCCTGGAGGTCCGGGTGCCGTTCTGCGATCACCGGCTCGTCGAGTACGTCTTCAACACCCCGTGGGCGATGAAGTCGTTCGACGGCCGCGAGAAGAGCCTGCTGCGGGCGGCCGCCGCCGAGCTGCTGCCCGCCTCGGTGCGCGAGCGGGTCAAGAGCCCCTACCCGGCCACCCAGGACCCGTCGTACGAGCGGGCGCTGCGCGGCCGACTTGCCGCGCTGCTCGCCGACGCCGACGCCCCCGTGCTCCCGCTCCTCGACCGTTCCCGGGCCCGCGCGATGGCGGACCGTCCGGTGGGGGACGTCAGCAGGCCCTACGACCGCGGCGGCCTGGAGATGGCGCTCTGGCTCAACGCCTGGCTCACCGAGTACGACATCACCCTCGACGTGTGAGGAGCGGACGGTGGACGAGACACGCACCGACTTCTGCGTCGTGGGCGGCGGCCCGGCCGGTCTGACGCTCGCCCTGCTGCTGCTCCGCTCCGGCGTCCGCGTCACCGTCCTGGAACGGACGCGGTCCCTGGAGCGCGAGTACCGGGGCGAGATCCTGCAACCGGGCGGGCAGGCGCTCCTGCACGACCTGGGCGTCCTGGACGGGGCCCGGGAACGCGGCTGCCACGAGCACGGCCGCTTCCTCCTGGAGGAACGGGGCCGGGTCCTCATCAACGGCGACTACCGCCGACTGCCCGGCCCCTTCAACTGTCTGCTCAGCGTTCCCCAGCGGCACATCCTGGAAGAGCTGCTCGACCAGTGCCGCGCCCACGACGGCTTCACGTACCTGGAGTCGACGAAGTGCTCCGCCCTGATCGAGGACGCCGGGCAGCGGGTGCGCGGGGTCCTCGGCCGCGGGCCGGGCGGCGACCGGGCCGTGCGCGCCCACTGCGTCATCGGCGCGGACGGACGGTTCTCCAAAGTCCGGCAGCTGGCCCGCCTCGGGTACGAGCGGCTCGACGTCTTCGACCAGGACGTGCTGTGGTTCCGACTCGCCGCGCGAGGTGCGCCGCCGCACGACGTACGGATCTTCCGGGCAGGCGGGAACCCCGCGCTCGCCTACGCCTCGTATCCCGCAAGCGTGCAGATCGGCTGGACGCTCCCGCACAAGGGTTACCGGCGGCTTGCCGCACGAGGTCTCGGCCACGTCAAGGACGGACTCGCGGCGGCCGTACCGGAGCACGCGGAGCAGATCGAAGCGGAGATCAAGACGTTCAAGGACCTCTCCCTGCTCGACGTGTTCGCCGGCACGGCCCGGGAGTGGGTGCGGCCCGGCCTGGTCCTGGTCGGGGACAGCGCGCACACCCACGGCCCCATCGGCGCCCAGGGCATCAACCTGGCGATCCAGGACGCCGTCGCGGCCCATCCCGCGCTGCTCGAGTCGCTGCGCGCGTCCCGGGGCGGCGACGACACCGCCGCGCTGCGCGGCTACGCCGTCACCAGGGCGCGCGACGTGCGCCGGACGACCAGGATCCAGGTGATGCAGAGCAAGGTGATGCTGTCGACCGGCAGGGTCGCGTCCGCCGTCCGCCCCCGGATGGCGGCCGTCGTCTCCCGCACCCCCCTCTACGGTGCCGTGCTGAGCCAACTGGCCTTCGGAAACCGGCGCATCGGGGTGCGGGAGGACCTGTTCGGTCCGGCGTGAGGGCCTGCCGAGAGCCGTGGCCGTCACCGGGCGGTTCCTCGACGGCGGAGGGAGGGCAGCTCACGCAGCAGCTCCCGTTCCTGCGGACTCAGCGGCAGGCCGGGGCACAGCCGTTCGGGATGGCCCGGTGGCGGCCCGCTGAGCACACACCGCGGCGGGTGGGCCGGGCCGCCGGGGCCCCGGCGCGAGCGTGCCACCGCCTCCCCCGCCTCCGGCACGGTCAGATACATCGAGCCCAGCGCGACCAGGGCGCTCAGCACGCCCCGGCCGAAGGCCCGCAGAAGGGCCGCGCCGCGCTGCGGGAAGCCGTTCATGTCCGCTCTCCCTCCATCGGGCCGATCCACCACGGCACAGCGTGTCGACCTCGGCTCGCGGACGGCTGGACGATCGGCCGCGCCTCGTTGGAGCACAGAACCGGAGGAACCCACATGGAAGACCCGCTCCGCTCCGATGGCCCCCCGCTCGACTACGGGACGGGGCCCTGCGGCCCGCCACCGCTGCTCGCAGGCGAGGACGAGGACGAGGAGCACGAGCCGCACATCTGGCGCGGCATCGACTGAGGGCCGCTCCTCGCCCCGGCCCCGTATCCGGGCGTATCGTGAAATTGCGGATGATTCATTGATCACGGATGGTTCGCACGGACGACTCGGAGAGACAGGGGGTCGTCATGCTGGAGGAACTGATCGTGGCGGGCGCGGCCACGGGGTCGGCCTGCCTGGTGTACGCGGCGTCGGCGGCGCGTGTCGTCAAGCAGTACGAGCGCGGTGTCGTGTTCCGGCTCGGGCGGCTGCACGGTTCGCCGCGGCCGCCCGGGTTCACGATGGTCGTGCCGGGCGTGGACCGGATGCGCAAGGTCAACCTCCAGATCGTGACGATGCCGGTGCCCGCGCAGGAGGGCATCACACGGGACAACGTCACCGTGCGCGTCGACGCCGTCGTCTACTTCAAGGTCGTCGACGCCGCCAACGCCATCGTCCAGGTCGAGGACTACCGCTTCGCCGTCTCGCAGATGGCCCAGACGTCGTTGCGGTCCATCATCGGCAAGAGCGACCTGGACGACCTGCTCTCCAACCGCGAGAAGCTCAACCAGGGCCTGGAGCTGATGATCGACAGCCCCGCCATCGGCTGGGGCGTGCAGATCGACCGCGTCGAGATCAAGGACGTCTCCCTGCCCGAGACCATGAAACGCTCCATGGCCCGCCAGGCCGAGGCCGACCGCGAACGCCGCGCCCGCGTCATCAACGCCGACGCCGAACTCCAGGCCTCCAAGAAACTCGCCGAAGCCGCCAAGGAGATGTCCGAACAGCCCGCCGCCCTCCAACTGCGCCTGCTCCAGACCGTCGTCGCCGTCGCCGCCGAGAAGAACTCCACCCTCGTCCTGCCCTTCCCCGTCGAACTCCTGCGCTTCCTGGAACGGGCCGCACAACAGCAGCCCCCGCAGGGCGGGAGCTGAGAAGCGGGCCGCAAGGTCTTGAGGGGCCTGCCGCCGCATGCTAGAAAGCGCTTGCCAGGCCGCGCGGCACGCCTCTGCACCCGCTGCTCCCCCTCCGTCTCCCGGGAGTCCCGCATGCCCTCATGGCCCCGCCGTGCCTTCCTGCTGACCACCGGCGCCACCGCCCTCGCGCTCGGCGCCCCCGGCGGGCCCACCGCCCGCGCCTCGACCGGGGACGCGTACGCCCAGCTGCGCGCCACCTGGCGGACCCTCGTCCTCGGCGAGGGGTTCAGTCCGACCGCCGAGCCCTTCAAGGGCCGCCTCGCCGGGCTCGGTGACGCGGCCCGGCGGTGGCGTTCGACGATGGCCCCGGCGAGCGGCTCCCTCTGGCCCGACCTGCCGTACGCCGACCCCGAACCGGACACCGACCAGGACTCGTTCACGTACTCTGCGAACGTCGTGGCCAGTTGCACCCGGCTCGCCACGATGGCGCAGGCCTCCTGCCAGCCGGGCACCGGACTGACCGGCGACGCCGGGCTGCGGGCCGACGTCCTCACCGGGCTCGACCACCTCTACACGCGGGTCTACAACGAGCGCACGACGCGCTTCGGCAACTGGTGGAGCTGGCAGATCGGCGCCCCGCAGGCGCTGCTCGACACCTGCGTGCTGCTGTACGACGCGCTGTCGGCGGAGCAGGTGGCCCGGTTCTGCGCGGCCGTCGACCACTTCGTGCCCGACGCGGCGGTCGCGCACTACACCGGCACCAGCACGGGCGCCAACCGCGTGGACCTGTGCCGGGTGCTCGCGCTGCGCGGGGTCGTGGGCGCGGACCCGGCGAAGCTCGCCCTGGCCCGGGACGCCCTGTCACCGGTCTTCCCGTACGTGACGAGCGGCGACGGCCTGTACCGCGACGGCTCGTTCATCCAGCACACCGCCGTGCCCTACACGGGCTCCTACGGCGCGGTGCTGCTCGGCGGGCTCGGCCTGCTGTTCGCGCTGCTCGCCGACTCGCCCTGGGCGGTGACGGACCCCGGGCGGCACATCGTGTTCGACGCCGTGGAACACGCGTGGGCGCCGTTCCTCCACAACGGCCTGGTGATGGACTGCGTCGCGGGCCGCGCGCTCAGCCGGGGCGTCGCCGCGTCCGACGACCGGCGGATCCAGGCCGACGACCATCTGCGCGGCCATCCGATCCTGGCGTCGGTGCTGCTGCTCGGCCAGAGCGCGTCCGCCGCCGAACGGGCCCGCTGGCGCGGCCTGGTGAAGGGCTGGATGCGCCGCGACCACTACAGCCCGCCGCTCGCCGACCCGCTCCTCGGCCTCGCCGCCCTGGCCCGCCTCAAGGACGTCGAGGACGACGCGGGGACCGCCCCGGTGCCCGAGCCGACCGGCCACCGGCTCTTCCCCGAGATGGCGCGGGCCACGCACCGGCGCCCCGGCTGGGCCGCGTCCCTCAGCATGGCCGACGCGCGCATCACGTACTACGAGACCGGCAACGGCGAGAACCTGCGCGGCTGGCACACCGGCTCGGGCCTGCTCGCCTGGTGGGGCGACAGCTTCGCGGGCGGCCAGTACAGCGACGCCTACTGGCCCACCGTCGACCCCTACCGGCTGCCCGGCACCACCGCCTCGCGCACGGTCCTCGCGGACGGGGCGGGCGGGGACTGGGGCGCCGCACGTCCCGCCGTGCGCTGGGTGGGCGGCGCCACGGACGGACAGCGGGCCGCGCTCGGGCAGCATCTGAAGGGGCTGCGGAGCACCCTGTCGGCGCGGAAGGCGTGGTTCTGCCTGGACGACGCGATCGTGTGCCTGGGCGCGGGCATCAGCTGCACGGACGGCACGGCGGTGGAGTCGACGGTCGAGAACCGCAACCTGGGGACGGCGGGCCGCGCCCCCTTCCAGGCCGACGGCGTCTCCAAGCCCGTCACCACGCCTTGGTCCCAGACCCTGACCGGCGCCCGGTGGGCGCACATCGGCGGGCACGGCGGCTATGTCTTCCCCGGCGGCGCCACCGTGAAGGCCCTGCGGGAACAGCGCACCGGCAGGTGGAGCGACATCAACCGGAGCGGCTCCGCGACGCCCCTGACCCGCACCTTCCTCACGCTGTACGTGGACCACGGCACCGACCCCACGGACGGGTCGTACGCGTATCTGCTGCTGCCCGGCGCGAGCGCCGAGCGCACCGCCGAGCGGGCGGCGGCCGTCGACTGGCTGCGGATCCTCGCCAACACGGACGCGGTCCAGGGCGTCGGCGTGCCCTCGCTCGGCTGCACCGCCGCGAACTTCTGGACGGCCGGGGCGGCCGGGCCGCTCGCCACGAGCGCCGCCTGCTCCGTCCTCGTCACCGAGCGGCCCGACGGTACGGCGACCGTGTGCGTCAGCGACCCGACCCGGGCCACGGGCGGTGGCCTGCGCGTGACCTGGCAGCGGCCGGTCGCCGAGGTCACGGGCAGGCCCGCCACCGTGGCCTCGGCCGCGACGGGCGGCTCGCTGACGCTCGTCTTCGGCGACCTCGCGGGCGCCCGGGGCGCCACCCAGAAGGTCACGGTGCGCCTCGGCTGACCCGCCGGGCGCGCCCGCTACGACGTGGCCGCCGCCGGGAGGTCCGTGCGGGGCTGCGGGCGCCCGGGGGCCGTCCGCAGGACGAGGACCATGGTGAGTCCGCCGCCGGGGGTGTCCTCGGCGGTCAGGGTGCCGCCGAGGGCCTCGGTGAAGCCGCGGGCGACGGCGAGGCCGAGGCCCACTCCGGCGCCGCGCGGGGCGTCGCCGTAGCGCTGGAACGGCTCGAAGATGCGGTCCTTGGCGTCGTCGGGGACGCCGGGGCCGCGGTCCACGACGCGCAGCTGCACCTGGTCGGCCATGGTGCTGGCGGCGACGAGCACGGACTCGCCCTCGGGGCTGTACTTCAGGGCGTTCTCTATGACGTTGGCGACGGCGCGCTCCAGCAGGCCCTTGTCCGCGGCCACCATCGGCAGGTCCTCGGGGATGTCGAGGACGACGTGCTCGGCGGGCGCGGCCATGCCCTCCAGGGCGAGCGGCACCACCTCGTCGAGGTCGACCTCGCGGACGATCGGCTGAACGGTGTCGGTCTGGAGGCGGGACATGTCCAGGAGGTTGCCGACGAGGTGGTCGAGCCGGTCGGCGCCCGCCTCGATCGCCTCCAGGAGTTCGGCCCGGTCCTCCTCGGACCACTCGATGTCGTCGGAGCGCAGGCTGGACACGGACGCCTTGATCCCGGCGAGGGGCGTGCGCAGGTCGTGGCTGACGGCGGCGAGCAGGGCGGTGCGAATGCGGTTGCCCTCGGCGAGGGCGCGGGCTTGGTCGGCCTCGGACTGCAGGCGCTGGCGGTCCAGGACCACGGCGGCCTGCGCGGCGAAGGCGCCGAGCACGCGGCGGTCCTCGGCGGGCAGCACGCGCCCGGTGAGCGCGAGCGACATGTGGTCGCCCACCGGCATGTCCACATCGGCGTACTCCGGGCGGCTCGCGGGCTGCCGGGTGCCGACGCTGCCCGCGCAGGTCCAGGGCGCCGTGTCGTTCTCGCGTTCCAGGAGGGCCACGGCCTCCATGGCGAAGGTCTCCCGGACGGTCTCCAGGAGCGAGGCGAGGCCGTTCTCGCCGCGCAGCACGCTGCCCGCGAGGTGGGAGAGGATCTCCGACTCGGCGCGCAGGCGCGCGGCCTGGTGGGTGCGGCGGGCCGCCAGGTCGACCACGGACGCCACGGACACCGCGACCCCGATGAAGATCACCAGGGCGACGATGTTCCTGGGGTTGGAGATCAGTACGTGGTGGACGGGTGGCGTGAAGTAGTAGTTCAGCAGCAGGGACCCGAAGGCCGCGGAGGCGAGGGCCGGGAGCATGCCGCCGAGCAGGGCCGCCGCGACCGTGAGGGTCAGGAACAGCAGCATGTCGTTGGCGAGGCCGAGGCCCGGCGCGACGCCGCGCAGCAGCAGGGCGAGCAGCACCGGGCCGACCATGCCGATGAGCCAGCCCCAGATGAGGCGGTTGCGGCTGAGCCGGGCGGTGCGCGGGGTCCTGGACAGGCCCGTGCCGGTGCCGATCTCGTCGTGGGTGACCAGGTGGACGTCCAGGTCGGGCCCGGACTCGCGGGCCACCATGGCGCTGACGCCGGGCCCGAAGACGTACTGCCAGGCCTTGCGGCGCGAGACGCCGAGGACGATCTGGGTGGCGTTGACGCCCCGGGCGAACTCCAGGATGCCCGCCGCGATGTCCTCCCCTATCACCTGGTGGAAGGAGCCGCCGAGGTCTTCGACCAGGGTGCGCTGGACGGCGAGCTCCTTGGGCGAGGCCGCGGTCAGGCCGTCGCTGCGGGCGATGTAGACCGCGAGGACCTCGCCGCCCGCGCCCTTCTCGGCGAGCCGGGCGGCGCGCCGCAGCAGGGTGCGGCCCTCGGGGCCTCCGGTGAGGCCGACGACGATGCGCTCGCGGGCCTGCCAGGTCGAGCGGATGTTGTGCTCGCCCCGGTACTGCTGGAGGTACTCGTCGACCCGGTCGGCCACCCACAACAGCGCCAGCTCCCGCAGCGCCGTGAGATTGCCCGGCCTGAAGTAGTTCGACAGGGCCGCGTCGACCTTGTCCGCCTTGTAGATGTTGCCGTGCGCCATCCGGCGCCGCAGCGCCTGCGGCGACATGTCGACCAGCTCGATCTGGTCCGCCCGGCGCACCACCTCGTCCGGCACCGTCTCGCGCTGCCGCACCCCCGTGATCGACTCCACCACGTCACCCAGCGACTCCAGATGCTGGATGTTGACCGTGGATATGACGTCGATGCCCGCCGCGAGGAGTTCCTCGACGTCCTGCCAGCGCTTGGCGTTGCGCGAGCCCGGCACGTTGGTGTGCGGGAGTTCGTCGACGAGCGCGACGGCCGGGGCCCGCTCCAGGACGGCGTCCACGTCCATCTCGGTGAAGGCCGCGCCCCGGTACTCCAGCTCCTTGCGCCGTACGACCTCCAGGCCGTGCAGCATCACTTCGGTGCGCGGACGGTGGTGGTGCTCGACGAAGGCCACCACGCAGTCCGTGCCGCGCTCGATGCGACGGTGGGCCTCGGACAGCATCGCGTACGTCTTGCCGACGCCCGGTGCCGCCCCCAGATAGATCCGCAGCTTGCCGCGTGCCATGTTCTCGTCTCTGCGCTCGGATGCGATGGATGCGCCCATCACTCAAAGGCGCTCAGAATGCCAGACGCTTCCCGGGTGCGCACCGTTGACCTCGGCGAAGTGCCCGGCGAAGGGCAGCGAGAGGACCATGGTGAGCCCGCCGCCGGGGGTGTCCTCCGGCGTGAGGGTGCCGTCCATCGCCTCGGCGAGGCCCCGGGACAGGGCCAGGCCGAGACCGAGCCCCGTGGTGTTGTCGGTGTCCCCGAGCCGCTGGAAGGGCTCGAAGACGCGGTCGCGGTCGGCGGCCGGGAGGCCGGGGCCCCGGTCGACGACGCGCACCTCGACGCGGCCCGCCAGGGCGCTCGCGGTGACCAGGACCCGGCCGCCGGGCGGGGTGTGCCGGGCGGCGTTGTTGACGAGGTTGGCGAGGACGCGCTCCAGGAGCGGCGGGTCGGCGAGGACGGCGGGGATCTCCTCCAGGCCGCCGGTGTCCACGGGGCAGGCGGGCGGCAGCGAGTCGAGGGCGGGCCCGAGGACCTCTTCGAGGGCGGTGGCGCGCAGCTCCAGGCGGAGCGCGCCCGCCTGGAGGCGGCTCATGTCGAGCAGGTTGTCGACGAGCCGGTTGAGGCGGGTCAGGGACTCCTCGGCGGTGGCGAGGAGCTCCTGCCGGTCCTGCTCGCAGAAGTCCAGGTCGGGGCTGCGCAGCGAGCCGATCGCGGCGAGCGCGGCGGCCAGCGGGGTGCGCAGGTCGTGGCCGACGGCCCGCAGCAGGGCCGTGCGCATCCGGTCGGCGGCCTTGACCGGCTCCACCTCGGCGGCGGCCTCGGCGAGCCGGGCCCGCTCCACGGCGGCGCCGACGTGCGCGGCGAACGCGGTGAGCACGCGCCGGTCGGCGGCGGACAGGGTGCGGCCGCGCAGCACCAGGTAGGCGTCGGCGCCCGCGGGCACGGCGGTCACCCGGGCGTCGCTGGTGTCGGGCGGCCGGTCGACGAGCTCGGCGGCGGCCACGCCGAAGGCCTCGCGGGCCCGTTCGAGGAGGGCGGGGACGGGTCGGCCGCCGCGGACGATGGTGCCCGCGAGCGCCGACATCGTCTCGGCCTCCGCGGTGGCGCGCGCCGAGCGCCGGGACAGGCGCAGCGAGCGGTCGACGACGGCGGCGACGGTGGCCGCGACGATCGCGAAGGCCACGAGCGCGAGGACGCTGTTGGGGTCGCCGAGCGCGAAGTGCCCGACGGGCGGCATGAACCAGTAGTTGAGCAGCAGCGACGCGGTCACGGACGCGACCACCGCGGAGGCCACGCCGCCGATGCAGGCCACGCCCACCACGGCGAGCAGGAAGAGCAGCGCCTCGCTGGTGAGGTTGAGGCGGCCGCGGGCGGCGTCCAGGTCGAGCAGGAAGGTCAGGGCAAGGGGCAGGAGCAGCCCCGCCACCGGGCCCGCGACGCGGCGCGGGCCCGACAGGGTGCGTCTGCGGGAGGGCAGGAGGGTGCCGTGCCCGGCGCGTTCGTGCGTGACGGTGTGGACGTCGATGGCCCCCGAGAGGGCCACGACGGTCTCGCCGGTGCCGCGCCCGGTGAGGAACCGCTCGAAGCGGCCGCGGCGGCTGGAGCCGAGGACGAGCTGGGTGGCGTTCTCCGCCCGCGCGAACTCCACGAGGGCACCGGCCACGTCGTCGCCGACCACCGAGTGGTAGCTGCCGCCGAGGTCCTCCACCAGGCGCCGCTGCCGGGTCAGGGACGCGTGCGAGGCCCCGGCGGCGAGGCCGTCGCTGCGCGTGATGTGCACGGCGAGCAGTTCGCCGCCCGCCGAGCGGTCGGCGATGCGGGCGGCCCTGCGGACCAGGGTGTCGCCCTCGGGCCCGCCGGTGAGGCCGACGACGACGCGCTCGCGGGTCTCCCACACGCCGCCGATGCCGTGCTCGAAGCGGTAGGCCTGGAGGGCCTCGTCGACGCGGTCGGCGAGCCAGAGCAGGGCGAGCTGGCGCAGGGCCGTGAGGTTGCCGGGGCGGAAGGCGTGGGCGAGGGCCGCGTCGACGTCCTCGGGGGCGTGGATGTCGCCGCGCGCCATCCTGCGGCGCAGCGCCTCGGGGGCGATGTCGACGAGTTCGATCTGGTGGGCGCGGCGCACCACCTCGTCGGGGACGGTCTCGGCCTGCGGCACCTCGGTGATCTTCTCGACGACGTCGTTGAGGGACTCCATGTGCTGGATGTTGACCGTGGTCACGACGTCGATCCCGGCGGTGAGCAGCCGGTCGACGTCCTGCCAGCGCCGGGGGTTGCGGCCCGCGCCCGGCACGTTGGCGTGGGCCAGGTCGTCGACGAGCGCGACCTGGGGGCGGCGGGCGAGCAGCGCGTCCAGGTCGAGCTCGGTGAACTCGCCGCCCCGGCAGGAGCAGCGGGCGCGGTCGACGGCCGTCACGCCGTCGGCCCGCGCCCGGGCCAGGGCGGCCTCGGTGTGCGGCCGCCCGTGGCACTCCACGTAGCCGATGACGACGTCCGCGCCGCGGGCGGCCCTGCGGCGCCCTTCGTCGAGCATGCGGCAGGTCTTGCCGACCCCCGGTGCCGCTCCGAGGTAGATCTTCAGCTGTCCGGGTCGTCCGTCCGTCATCGCGCCGGTGTCAGAACCTCTCGGGGTAGAGCCGCGCGAGGACGAGGTACCCGACGAGGGCGGCGGCGATCAGAAGTCCCACCACGTTCTCGGCGCTCATGTGCCTCAACTCCCTGGCGTCCTGGGTCACTTCTCCCACCGAAGCGGGTGCCGGGGACTTCGGACACGGCCCTTGACGCATCCTTGGCAGCCACAGCCGGGACGTTGACGCGGCCTTGACGAAGGGCCCACCAGGGGGAATGCCTGAGCGCTTCGCTGGAATTGCCGCGATGGGCCGTCGGTCGTCTGCGGTACCGTCGTGGCTGGTCGCGCGGTTCCCCGCGCCCCTTCGGGGCGTGCCGAACCGCACCACAATTCCACAAGACCGCTTAGCGCAGGGACTCGATGGCGCGGGCCATGCTCTCGCTGCCGCGGCCCTCGGCCAGCTGCCGCTGGAAGACCTCGTGCAGCGGCTGGAGCAGGTCGACGCCGACGCCCTGGGCCCGGGTCGCGGTGAGGATGTTGGCGAGCCCGACGGCGTTGATGTCGATGTTCGACGTGTCCGTGCGGTAGTCGCCCGCGTCGATCTCGGCGGCGAAGCCGGGCAGCGCGCCGAGCGCCTCCTTCAGCCAGCGCACGAGGAGTTCGGTGACCTCCGCAGCCGCGATCCCGGCGGAGCGGCCGACGGCGACGGTCTGGAAGAAGCCCGCGAACATCCCGTACATGCCGCTGAGCAGGGCCACGTCGTGCACCGGCGCGAGTCCGGCGTCGGCGCCGACGAACACCGGCGCGCCGAGCGGCTCAAGGAGCGGCCGGTAGGCGGCGAAGGCGTCGGCGTCGCCGCTGTACAGGACGAAGGCCTCCGGCGTTCCGATGGTCTGCGGGATCGCGTACACCGCGCCGTCGACGTAGGCCGCGCCCCGCTCGGTGACCCAGGCGCCCAGGTCGCGGGCGGGGCCGGGGGTGCCCGACGTCAGGTTGACGACGGCGCGGCCCGCGAGGGCGTCGCCGACGGGGGTGAGCAGGTCGCGGACCGTCGTGTAGTCGAGGACGCAGACGACGACCAGCTCGCTGGCCTCGACGGCGGCCTTCGGCGTGGGCGCCAGGGTGGCGCCCAGCGCGACGAGTTCGTCCGCCTTGCCCCGCGAGCGGTTCCAGACCGTGACCTGGTGGCCTTGGTCGAGGAAGGCGCGGGCGAGGACCTGGCCGAGGTTGCCGAGGCCGATGACGGTGACCGTGGTGGGGGCCGTGGGAGTGGCGGTGTTCATGGGGTCGCTCCGTGGTGAGGGGCCAGGCTGCTGGGCGCCGCGGCCTGTGGTGATCACCCTGCGGGCGGGCGCTGTCGGTCGGCTGTCGGTTCCCTGCCGGTCCGGCTGCCACCGGGGGGTGAGGGACCGGGGCCTGGGGGCGGGGGGACCCGGGGTCTGGGGCCGAGGGGCCGCTCACCTGGCGCGTTATCGTCGTCCGTATGCGATTCGGGGTGCTCGGTCCGCTGGCCGTGTGGACGACGGACGGCGCGGCCGTCACCGTGCCGGGCGCCAAGGTCCGTGCGCTGCTCGCCCAGTTGCTCGTGCACCCCGGGCGGCCGGTCTCCGCCGAGCGGCTCATCGACGGGCTGTGGGGCGAGGCGCTGCCGGAGCACCCGGCCAACGCCCTCCAGGGCAAGGTCTCCCAGCTGCGCAGGGCCCTGGACGAGGCCGGTCCCGGCGGCCGTGACCTGCTCGCGTCGGGGCCCGCCGGGTACGCGCTGCGGGCCGCGCCGGACGACGTGGACGCGACCCGGTTCACGGCCCTGGTCGAGCGGGCGCGCGCCGCCGGGGAGCCGCGCGAGCGGGTACGGCTGTTCGCGGACGCGCTCGGCCTCTGGCGCGGCGACGCGTTCGCCGACTTCGCCGGTGAGGCGTTCGCGCGGGGCGCGGCGGACCGGCTCGACGAGGCCCGGCTCACCGCGTGGGAGGAGCACGCCGAGGCGCGCCTCGACAGCGGCGAGCACGGGCCGCTGGCCGCGGACCTCGCCGACCTGGTCGTACGCCATCCGACGCGGGAGCGGCTGCGGGCGGCGCAGCTGCGGGCGCTGTACCGCTCGGGCCGCCAGACGGAGGCGCTCGCCGCGTACGAGGACCTGCGGCGTCGCCTCGCCGATGACCTCGGGCTCGCGCCGGGCCCGGAACTGGCCGCACTGCACGGGGCGATCCTGCGCCAGGACCCGTCGCTCGACGGGCCCTCCCTGGCGCCCGGCGGGCCCGCGCGCCGCGGCCGTCCGCCGACCGCCGCCCCGGGTGCGCGCTCCAACCTTCCCGCCCCGGTGTCCGGCCTCGTCGGCCGGGACGACGCCGTGCCGGGAGTCCGCCGACTGCTCGGCGCCACGCGCCTGGTGACGCTCACCGGGCCCGGCGGCGTGGGCAAGACGCGGCTCGCGGTGGCGGCGGCGCACGGGCTCGTGTCCGGCTTCCCGGACGGGGTGTGGCTCGTGGAGCTCGCGGGTGTCGACCCGGGCCAGGACGGCGCGGAGGCCGCCGTCGCCGAGGCCGTGACGCGGGTCCTCGGCCTGCACGAGGAGCCTAAGGCGGGCCCGCCCCGGGACGCCGTGGCCCGGCTGACGGACGCGCTGCGCGCCCGGCGGCTGCTCCTCGTGCTCGACAACTGCGAGCACGTGGTGGACGCCGTGGCCGCGGTCGCCGCCGGGCTGCTGCGCGCGGCACCGGACCTCGCCGTCCTCGCGACCAGCCAGGAGCCGCTCGACGTGAGCGGCGAGCGGGTGTGGCCGGTGCCGCCGCTGGAACTCGACGGCGCCATGGAGCTGTTCGTCCAGCGGGCCGGGCTCGGGTCCGGCGCCGCGGCGCTCGGCGCGGACGACGCGGAGGCCGTCGCCGAGCTGTGCGTACGGCTCGACGGGCTGCCCCTGGCCCTCGAACTCGCGGCGGCCCGGGTCCGCACGATGGGGGTGCACGGTCTGCTCGCCCGGATCGACGACCGGTTCGCGCTGCTCGGCCGGGGCCTCCGCGGCGCCCCGGCCCGGCAGCGGACGCTCCGCGCGGTGATCGACTGGAGCTGGTCGCTCCTGAGCGGGCCCGAGCGCGCGCTCCTGCGCAGGCTCGCCGTGCACGACGGCTGCGGCCCGGCCGCGGCCCAGGCCGTCGGCGCGGGCGGCGCGGTGCGCGCCGCGGACGTCCTCGACCTGCTCGCGCGGCTCGTGGACCGCTCGCTCGTGGCCCTGTCCGACCGCCCGGACGGGCCGCGCTACTGCCTCCTGGAATCCGTACGGGCGTACGGGGCGGAGCAGTTGCGCGCGGCGGGCGAGGCCGAGGACGTGCGCGAGCGGCACAGCGCCCACTACGCCGCGCTCGCCGAGCGCGGCGGCGCGGCGCTGCGCGGCCCGGAGCAGCGGCGGTGGCTGGAACGGCTCGACGAGGAGAGCGGCAATCTGCGCCGCGCCCTGGACGCGGCGGTCGGGCGCGGGGCCGTGGAGCGGGCGCTGCGGATGGTGAACGCCCTCGCCTGGTACTGGGTGTTGCGGGGCAGGGTCGCCGAGGCGCGGCGCTCCCTGGACGCGGCCCTGGCGCTCGCGCCCACCGCCACGGGGCTCGCGCCGGGGACGGCGGCCGCGCGGGCGCTCGCCCTCGCCTGGCGCACCGGCATCGCCCTGCGGGAGGGCGACGAGGGGTTCACCGACGCGTGCGCCGGGACCGGGGCCGACACGGACGGCCCGGCCGCCGCCGTCAACGGCCCGACGCCTGTGGCCGACTCGTCGGCGGCCGAGCACCTGGAGGACGTCGAGCCGCCCCTCGCCGCCGTCCTGGAGGCGTACCGGCACGTCGACGACCCGTCGGGGCGGGCCACCGCCCTGTGGATCCTCGGTTCCGCACAGCTCGGCGCGGGTGCCGTGCGCACCGGGGAGCGGCTGGTGAACGAGGCGCTCGCCGCCTTCGAGGCGCTCGGCGACCGCTGGGGCACCGCCGCCGCGCTCAGCGTGCGGGCCCGGCACGCGATGGCGCGCGGCGACCTGGCGGCGGTGCGGCGTGACAGCGAGCGCGGCGCGCGTCTGTTCCGTGAACTCGGCGATGCCCTGGGGCAGTTGCAGACCGTGTTCCCGCTGGCCACGCTCAGCGAGATCGCGGGGGACCACGCCGAGGCCGCCCGGCTGCACCACGAGGGGCTGCTCGTCGCGGAGCGGCTCGGGCTGTGGACGGAGGCCTCCAAGCGACTGTCCGGGCGTGGCCGGATCGCGCTGCTCACCGGCGACCTGGCCCAGGCGCGCGCCGATCACGAGCGGGCCCTGAAGCTGGCGCGCGACCACAGCTTCCGCTCCGGCGAGATCGACGCCCTGATCGGCCTCGGGCTCGGCGCGCGCAGGGAGGGCGACCTGGACGGCGCCGAGCGGCACATGCGCGCGCTCCTCGCGTGGTTCCGCAAGGCCGACTACGGCCCCGGCGTGACGCTCGCCCTCGCCGAGCTCGGCTTCGCGGCGGAGTTGCGCGGCGACGCGGCGGCGGCCCGGGCGCTGCACGCGGACGGGTTCGCGGCGGCGCTGCCCCTCGGCGACCCGCGGGCGCTGGCCCTCGCCCTGGAGGGCCTCGCGGGGGCCGAGGCGGCCGCGGGCGCGCACGGCACGGCGGCGACGCTGCTCGGCGCGGCCGCGGCGGCCCGCGCCTCGGTGGGCGCGCCGCTGCCCGACGCCGAGCGCGGGGACGTGGACCGCGTGGCGGCGGCGGCCCGCGCCCGCCTCGGCACGCAGTCGTACACAACCGCTTTCAAGCAAGGGCAGCGCCTTGGCCCGGTGGCGGCACGCGCCCTCGTGGCCTCGAACGCACCCGTGTGACCTGGGGCGATACCCGGCATCGCCCCTGCTTCAGCGCCCGCCGCAGGCCTCCCGCGCGCTCCGTGCGCCCCGCTGGTTACCGGGCGGGACGCGGCCGGTCAAGCACCGGTTTCCGGTCGAAGCCCACGCAGCGAAAAACGACCGACCGCTCATTTTCGCAGGTCAGAGGGTTGTTTTGGGTTATACCACCAGGGTCAAAACGGCGCGCCGCAGGGCCAGTGGGTGCGCTCCCGCATACGTTGAGCTGCCCGAATGACCAAGAGCGCCTCGCTCAGCGGACGCCCGCATCCGGAAATCGACCATCAGTTTGCCGCTCACTCAGCGCACTTGCCAGACTCCCCAACGCAACCGCCGCTACGGCACGCAACCCGTCCGTAACGCGCAGCAGTATCGGTACGCAACACCCATTCTCGTACCACTCACCCGCAGTTGAAGGAGCATCAAAGTGCGTCACCTCCTCAAGACCGTGAGCGCGGCCGCGGCCGTGGCCGCCGGCGTCCTGACCGTCTCGGCGGTCACGACGGGCGCGGCCCAGGCCGCCACGCCGAAGCCGATGGGCCTGTACGCGCCCTCGGACCTCGTGCTCACCGTCGGCCAGGGCGAAGACGCCGCCACGGCCACGGTGCAGCGCGCGGTCACCCTGACGTGTGCGCCGAAGGCCTCGGGCACCCATCCGGCACCGCGTGCCGCCTGCGCGGAGGCCGCCGCCGTGGGCGCGCGGTTCGACGCGCTCGTGAACAAGGAGCCCAAGGCCTTGTGTACCAAGGAGTGGAACCCGGTCATCGTCTCCGTGAGCGGTGTCTGGCAGGGCAAGCACGTCGCCTGGACGACCACGTTCGGCAACCCCTGCACGAAGGACGCGGCGCTCGCCGAGGGGGCGCTCCTGAACTTCTGACGGACCGTCCCCCAAGACCCCTCGGCCACCTTTCGTGGGGGGAGGCAGCCGAGGCACGCGGCCCCCGATGTCCCGAGCATCGGGGGCCGCACCATGCCCTCTCGCGCCCGGTGCGCGGGCGTGCGGGAAGAGTTCGCGGGCCCGGCCGGTTGGCACCAACCGGACCGGCATCGGACCGGTCCGCACGCCCTTGCCGAAGGAGCCCCCATGAGCCTCGCGGACGACCACACCCTCGACGGCGAGTACGCCCCCAACACCTGGGACTGGGTGGCGGAGCACGTCGCCCGCTACGAGTCCAGCGGCGGCCTGGACGGCACCCTCCTGAACGGCTTCCCCACCGTCGTCCTCACCACGCGGGGCGCCCGGTCCGGGAAGATCCGCAAGACCCCGGTGATCCGCGTCCGTGACGGCGAGCGCTACGCCGCCGTCGGCTCCGTCGGCGGCGCCCCCAAGCACCCCGCCTGGTACCACAACGTGCTCGCCCACCCCCGCGTACGGCTCCAGGACGGCCCCGTGATCCGCGACTACGAGGCGCGCGTCGCCGAGGGCGAGGAGCGCGCCGCCTGGTGGGCGCGGGCCGTGGAGACCTTCCCCCAGTACGCCGAGTACCAGCGACAGACCGACCGGGTGCTGCCCGTGGTGATCCTGGAGCCGGTGGCGGAGGACGCGTGAGCCGTCCCGGCACCGGCCCGGTCGCCCCCGAGCCACTCGACACCGACCGGCTCGCCCTGGAACCCCTCCGTCCCGCGCACGCCGAGGAGATGGCCCTCGTCCTCGCCGACCCGGCGCTGCACGCGTTCACCGGCGGCGCCCCGGACGACCTGCCCGCCCTGCGCGCCCGGTACGCGCGCATGCTCGCCGGACCTCCCGAGCCCGGGGCCTCCTGGTGCAACTGGGTCGTCCGCGTCCGGGCCGACGGGTGCCTCGCGGGCACCGTGCAGGCCACCGTCACACCCGGCGACGCCGGTGAGCTGACCGCCGAGGTCGCGTGGGTGGTGGGCACGCCGTGGCAGGGGCGCGGCATCGCCACGGAGGCGGCGCGGGCCCTCGTCGCCTGGCTGCTGCGGCACCCCCGGGTGACGTCGGTGAGCGCGCACATCCACCCCGATCACCTCGCGTCCGCCGCCGTCGCCCGCGCGGCCGGGCTCGCCCCCACCGCCGAGCGGCAGGCCGGGGAGGTCAAGTGGCGGCTCGGGCGAGAGCCTTGAGGGGTGAGGAAACCGACCCGCCCCGCGCCGCGGGGAGGGTATGACGGATGATCGTGTCAGCCACACCACAGAGCTGCACACAGCACCGCAAACGCAGAGAGGAACCACCCCATGGATGACCGCTTCGACGTCGTCGTGCTCGGAGCAGGACCCGGCGGTTACGTGGCCGCCATTCGCGCCGCCCAGCTGGGCAAGCGGGTAGCGGTCGTGGAGGAGAAGTACTGGGGCGGAGTCTGCCTCAACGTCGGCTGCATCCCGACGAAGGCCCTCCTGCGCAACGCCGAGCTCGCCCACCTGTTCACGCACGAGGCCAAGACGTACGGCATCAAGGTCGACGGCGAGGTGTCCTTCGACTACGGCGAGGCGTTCCGGCGCAGCCGCACGGTCGCGGACGGCCGCGTCAAGGGCGTCCACTTCCTGATGAAGAAGAACAAGATCACGGAGTTCGACGGCCGGGGCACCTTCCTGGACGCGAACACCCTCCAGGTCGCCAAGTCCGACGGCACCACCGCCACCATCGGCTTCGACCACTGCATCATCGCCACCGGCGCCACCCCGAAGCTGCTGCCCGGCACGCGCCGCAGCGACCGCGTGGTCACGTACGAGGAGCAGATCCTCGCCGACGAGCTGCCGGGCTCCGTGGTGATCGCGGGCGCGGGCGCGATCGGCATCGAGTTCGCGTACGTCCTGCACAACTACGGCGTGAAGGTCACGATCGTCGAGTTCCTGGACCGCGTCGCCCCGCTGGAGGACGCGGACGTCTCCAAGGAGCTGGCCAAGCAGTACCGCAAGCTCGGCATCGACGTGCTGACCTCCACCCGCGTGGAGTCGATCGACGAGTCGGGGCCGCAGGTCCGCGTGACCGTCACCGCCAAGGACGGCAAGCAGCAGGTCCTGGAGGCCGACAAGGTGCTCCAGGCCATCGGCTTCGCGCCGAACGTCACGGGCTACGGCCTGGAGGCGACCGGCGTGGCGCTGACCGAGCGCGGCGCCATCGACGTCGACGGCCGCTGCCGTACGAACGTGCCGCACATCTACGCCATCGGCGACGTGACCGCCAAGCTGATGCTCGCCCACACCGCCGAGTCCATGGGCGTCGTGGCGGCCGAGACCATCGCGGACGCCGAGACGATGGAGCTCGACTACCCGATGATCCCGCGCGCCACCTACTCGCAGCCGCAGATCGCGAGCTTCGGCTGGACGGAGGCGCAGGCCAAGGAGAAGGGCTTCGACGTCAAGGTCGCCAAGTTCCCCTTCCAGGCGAACGGCAAGGCGCACGGCCTCGGCGACACCGTCGGCTTCGTGAAGATCATCAGCGATGCCACGTACGGCGAGATCATCGGCGCCCACCTCATCGGTCCGGACGTGACGGAGCTGCTTCCCGAGCTGACCCTGGCCCAGCAGTGGGACCTCACGGTGCACGAGGTGGCCCGCAACGTGCACGCCCACCCGACCCTGGGCGAAGCCGTCAAGGAGGCCGTGCACGGCCTCGCCGGACACATGATCAACTTCTGAGTCCGCTGCTGTACTCCCCGCGCTTCCCGGGGCCGCCGCCGCGGTCCCGGGAAGGCGGTCCCGGGAAGGCCGTCCCGAGTGGCGGGCCCGCATGGTCCAGCCGATGCTGGGCAGGATGTGATGTGCCTCGGGGGCGAGGAGAGGCAGTGATCCATGTTCTCTGCACTGGGCCGTTTCGTGGTCCGCCGCCCCTGGTGGGTGATCCTCGCCTGGGTCGTCGCGGCCGCCGCCGTGATCTCGCTGGCACCGAAGCTCACCTCCAGCACCGACGAGGCCAGCTTCCTGCCGGATCACTACGAATCCATCCGCGCCTCCGACCTGCAGGAACGGGACTTCCCGCGCCAGGAGAACATCGGCGCGATCATCGTCTTCCAGCGCTCCGACGGCGGGCGGCTGACCCCCGCCGACTCCGCCGCGGTCACCCGCGTCTCGAAGGACCTGGAAGCGAGGAAGATCAAGGAAGTCCAGGCCGTCACGCCCGGTGAGGTATCGCCCAACAAGCGCGTCCAGACGTCCGTCGTCGCCATGCCGAAGATCACCAACCCCGAGGACACCCAGCAGCAGGACGCCGTCGAACAGCTCCGCAAGGACCTCAAGGGGGAGCTGAAGGGCACCGGCCTCGACGCGGGCATCACCGGCTCGGCGGCGCAGGCCCTCGACGAGAGCGACGCGTCCGAGCGCGCGAGCCTGCTCGTCGGTGTCGGCACGATCGTCATCATCATCGTGCTGCTACTC
This sequence comes from Streptomyces sp. NPDC053474, assembly GCF_044544845.1. NCBI lineage: Bacteria > Bacillati > Actinomycetota > Actinomycetes > Kitasatosporales > Streptomycetaceae > Streptomyces > Streptomyces sp. NPDC053474. The sequence continues at coordinate 151,108 of NZ_JBITXV010000011.1, read as the reverse complement.
GTGATCTTCCGCAGCCCCATCATCGCGCTGCTGCCGGTCGTCCTGATCGGTCTGATCTCGCCGATGGCGACGGGCCTGATCGCCTGGGCCAACGAGGCCTTCGACATGAAGGCCGACTCGTCCGTCCAGGAACTGCTCACCGTCGTCCTGTTCGGCGTCGGCACGGACTACATCCTGTTCCTGCTCTTCCGCTACCGCGAGGCGCTGCGCGCGGGCGAGGACGCCAAGGGCGCCATGGTGCACGCCGTGGAGCGGGTCGGAGAGGCCATCACGTCGGCGGCGGGCGCCGTCATCGTCGCGTTCGCCGCGCTCACGCTCTCCTCCCTCGGCATGCTCCGCTCGATGGGTCCCGCCCTCGCGATCGCCGTGTTCCTGACCCTGCTCGCCGGGCTCTCCCTGGTCCCTGCCGTGGTGTCGCTGCTCGGTACGAAGGTCTTCTGGCCGTCGAAGTCCTGGCAGCGGGAGCCGCAGGGCACGGGCTTCGCCCGGCTCGGCGCGTCCATCGCCCGCAAACCCGCCGTGTGGGCGGTCGTCTCGGCCCTCTTCATGGGCGTACTCGCGCTCGGCGCGCTCGGCTACAAGGCCAACTTCGACCTCGCCGGGTCCTCGCTGCCCAAGGACAAGGAGTCGATCGTCTGGCAGGACAACCTGGAGAAGGGCTTCCCGGCGGGCACCACCGACCCGACGTTCGTGTACCTCACGTCGACCGGTGACAAGCCGCTGCCCGAGGGCCGACCGGCCGCGTTCCGCAAGCGGTTGGAGTCCGTCGACGGCGTGGGCTCGGTGGCCCCGGCGAAGGTCAGCAAGGACGGCACGACCGCGTCGTACTCGGTGGTGCTCGCCGACCCGCCCGCCTCCGAGAAGGCTCTCGGCACCCTCAAGGACGAGCTGCGGCCCGCCGCCCACGCCGACGCGCCGCCCGGCACCAAGGCGCTGGTCGGCGGCATCACGGCCGTGTACGTCGACATCAACAAGGCCGTGGACCGCGACTACTCGGTCGTCTTCCCGGTGGCCGCGATCGCCATCATGGTCATCCTCGGGCTGCTGCTGCGCAGCCTGGTGGCGCCGTGGTACCTGATGCTGTCGGTCGCGCTCGGGTTCGGCGCGACGCTGGGCGCGACCTCGCTCCTCTTCCAGCAGCTCGGCAGCCAGCCCGGCCTGATGTTCATGCTGCCCGTGATCATGTACTTGTTCGTGGTCGCGCTCGGCACGGACTACAACATCCTCATGGTCTCGCGGCTGCGCGAGGAGGCCCGCGAGGGCCGCGGCCCGCACGAGGCGGCGGGCGTCGCGGTGCGGCACTCGGGCCCGACCATCGGCTCCGCCGGTGTGATCCTCGCGGGGACGTTCGCCACGCTGATGCTCGCGGGCAACTCGACGCTCTCCCAGATGGGTTTCTCCCTGTCCTTCGGCATCGCGATCGCCGCGTTCGTCATGGCGATGCTGTTCACCCCCGCGCTGACGGCCCTCATCGGGCACGCGGCGTGGTGGCCGGGCCACGGCGACCGGGCGCCCGGGGCCGGGGCGGACGAACGGGGCCGTACGCGGGAGGAGTCGCGGCACTGACCGCCGACCGGCGGGGAGGCACGACGGTGACCGCCGCCCGGCGGTGGGAAGCGACGCTGGCCGCCGCCCGGCGGTGGGGAGTGCCGCGCATACTGAAGTCATGGGATTCGCCGTCTTGATGACCCTGCCCGGCCTCGTCATCGCGCTGACCGTCGTGGCCTTCGTGGACCAACTGCTGCTCCGCGCCGGGCGCGCCGGGCTGCTGCCCTGGCGCAACAGCGCCCGCCAGGGCCAGATATCGGCGACCGGCTTCGAGCAGCTCCACGCCAGCTTCTCGCCGGGCAAGCAGAACGAGCTCAAGGAGCGCCAGTCCTCCCTCGTGATGCGCGACGACGAGGAGGACGGCGCCCCGCCGCACCGCACCACGGTGGACCTGGACGGCGGCATCGCGACCGTCCGGCTGCCGCGCCCCGGCCGGTAGCCGCCCCGGCCTCAGGCCCCGTCGGCCCGGGCGGCGCGGCCCCTGCCGGTGCGGCCGATGCCGGTCACCGTGGCGGACAGGGCCACGGCCACGACGCACTTACCGACGGTCAGGCACACGGCCCGGACGCCCCACGCCCCGGCCGCCGCGGTGACGGCGGCGGCACCGATCGGGCCGAGGGCGTTGTGGAGGGTCCAGAAGGACGAGGTGACCCGGCCCAGGAGGTGACTGGGCGTCACCTCCTGGCGCAGGGACATGGAGTTGATGCCCGCGACGCCGGTGCAGAAGAGCACCACGGCCGCGAGCACCGCCACCAGCGGCACGCTTCCGGTGAGCCCCAGGCAGGCCACGGCACCCCCGGCGAGCAGGTGGACGCCGATCCAGCTCGCGCCGAATCCGAGGCGCCTGCGCAACCGGTCGACGGCGAGCGACGCGCCGAGCGTGCCGAGCGTCCCGGCCGTCAGCACATAGCCGACCGTGCTGTCGCCGTGCCCGAGGCCGTGCTTGACGTAGTAGACGACGACGTCGGTCAGGCCGTAGGTGAGGAACGTGAGCAGCGCCAGGAGCACGGTCAGCGAGCGCAGCACCGGGTGCCGCCACAGGAAGCGGGCCCCGGCGAGGAACTCCCGCCGGACACCGCCCCGTTCGTCCCGCCCCTCGCGCTGCTCCGCCTCGGCGGGCGAGGGCATCGGCCCTATGCGGACGAAGAGGATGCCGACCGCCGACACCGCGAACGTCGCGGCGTCGATGCCGAGCGCGGCGGCGGGGCCGAACGCGGCCGCGACGAGCCCGGCGAGCATGGGCCCGCCGGCGCTCGCGATGGCGTACGCGCCGAACAGATGGCTGTTGGCCTTGAGGATCCGGCCGGGCCCCACGATGGCGGGCACCACCGTCACGTACGTCACCTGGAAGAGCATCGCGAAGACCCCGGCGACCGGCACGACCACGTAGACCAGCCACAGCGGCGTCGCGAACAGCCACACGAGCGGCACCATGCCGAAGAGCACGCAGCGGGCGACGTCGGTGAGCACCAGCAGACGGCGCCGGTTCACCCGGTCGGCGACGACGCCCGCGAAGAGGCCGGTGACGATCGAGGCCAGGCCCGTGAGGCCGGTGACGAGTCCCATCTGCGCCACCGAGCCGGTCTGGTGCAGCACGAGCAGCGGGATCGCCACGTGCGAGAAGGAGTCGCCGAGCGCGGACAGGCCCTGGAGGGCCAGGAAGAGGCGGTAGTTGGGGTCCGCCCACAGGGAGGAAGGGCCGGGGCTCGACGTCCGTGCCACGTGCCGTGAGGTGTCCCGCCCCGCCATCCGCTCCCCCTCCGCCGCCCCGCCCACCGGCGGCCCGGGATCACTCCCCGGGCTCGAACGCCGTTGCGAGATCTTGGGCTTCGGCGTACGAGAGTACGTCCCTGGGGCGTGCGGTGCCGCGCGTGAACTCCTGGGCCACGTCCACCGCCTGCTGCACGGCCGCGCGGAACAACAGCGAGCCCGTGCTCACGCGGCGCACGCCGAGGTCGGCGAGGCGCGCGGGCGACAGGCCGTCCGGCGCGTGCAGCACGTTCAGCGGTACGTCGAGGGCGCCGACGAGTCCGGCGATCACGGCCTCGTCCCGCACGCCCGGCACGAACACGCCGTCCGCGCCCGCCTCTTGGTACGCGGCGAGGCGCCGCTCGGTCTCGGGCACTCCCCCCGCGGCGAGCCAGTACGTGTCCGTGCGCGCGTTGACGAAGAGGTCGGGCGCGGCGGCCTTCACCGCCCGGATCAGCGCGCACTGCGCGTCCACGGCGGTGAGCGTGCCGTCCGGGCGGCCGTCCTCCAGGTTCACCCCGACGACGCCCGCCCCGTCCAACGCGCGGGCCAGGTCCGCGACGTCCTCGGGCCGGTCGCTGAAGCCGCCCTCGATGTCGACGGAGATCAGGGCGGGCAGCCGGGCGATGCCCCGGGCGAGCCACAGCGTCTCCTCGCGCGCGGCCCCGGTGGCGTCCGCCTTGCCCGCGGCGGCGGCCACGCCGAGGCTCGTCGTCCCGATCGCGGGGAACCCGGCGCGGGCGAGCGCGGCGGCGGACGCGTGGTCCCAGGCGTTGGGCAGCAACAGCGGCGCCCCGGCGCGGTGCAGGGCACGGAAGGCTTCGTGGCGATCACTCATGCCGCGCACTCTGCCAGAGGGGTCCGACAGCGGGGCCGGTGCTCAGCACTGCCATCAGCACTGCCATCAGCACTGCCAGAGAAAGGCCGCGTCGCGGCAGCGGGCGCAGGTGAAGACGTACCCGATGCCACCGCCACCGAAGTTGGCCGAGGTGGAGAAGTCGTAGCCCTCCTCCAGCTGGGCCGTGAAGGTCATGCGCTCGGCGCAGCCGGGACAGTGCGGGGTCTCGTCGCCCTGGATCCACGCGGGTTCACCGCCGAGTTGGCCCTGGACCAGGAGCGAGGCCGCGTCGTCGTCCGCCCAGGCGTCGAGCGCCTCGGGGAAGCCCGCCGCGTCGACCTCCTCGGTGCGCAGCGCGCTGACCGCGCCGAGCCGGGTTTCCCCGTGCGCGGGGACGGCGGGCGCGGCGAGGCCTTCGGCGGCGAAGAGGTACGCGCGGTTGGCGCCACCCGTGGCGTCCCACTCGTCGCACATGCCGGGGTCGTTCTGGCACAGGAACACGGACACGACGTCCCCACGGCCCCGGGCGCCGCCCTCGGCGCGGTCGCCGTCCCCGCCGTCCTCGTCGAGCGGCAGGTGCAGCAGGAACAGCAGCGCGCCGCCGCAGGCACGGCAGGTCGGCCACACGAAGCCCGGTGGCACCAGCGGCACCCCGCCCGTCCGTGGGCCGGGCGCCTGCGCACCGGTCTCACCTGCGTGGATGAGCAGCGTCGTCATGGCGCCACCCTAAGGCCGCCCGGAGGCTGATCGAACCCCAACAGGAACCTGACAGCTTCCACATAACTGCGCGCCAGGCTGGCGACCGTGCCCGGCGGAACCCCGGTGTCCGCCGCCCCCGCCGGGCACGTCCCCTCAGTACGAGCCGGAACGGAGCCCCACCCCATGACCCACCGCGCCCACGCCCGTCCCCACGCCCGCCCGCTGCGCGCCGCGGTCGTCGCCTCCGCCGTGACCGTCGGGGTGCTCGCCGCCCCGTCCGCCGTGGCCTTCGCCTCCGAGGCGACGCCCAAGCCGAAGCCGACGGCCGGCGAGAGCGCGCCCGCGCCCGAGGTCTCCAAGGAGTCCGTCGCCAAGAAGCGGGCCGCGGCGGAGAAGTCCCTGCGGGACAAGCGCGAGCTGGCCGCGCCGCGCGGCGGCGTCGCCGCGGGCGACAAGCCCGTCGCCAAGGAGAAGACCGCGGCGCCCGCGCCCGAGCCCGCGCGGAAGAAGCCCACCGTGACGCCCAGGGGCGGCGTCGCCGCGGGCGAGCGACCCGCGGCGGGCGGCAGCGACACCACCCCGGCCCTCATCGGCTCGGCGGCGGGCATCGCCCTGCTCGCGGGCGCGAGCACCCTGGTCCTGCGCCGCCGCGCCACCGGTCGCGCCCAGGGCTGAGCCCGGCCCCGAGGCCCACCTCCCCCGCCGGGCACCGCGCCACCGCGCGCCCGTCCGGCCCGATCACGCGCGGTGGCGCCGCCCCTTGCCCGGGCGGCGCCCCGCGTCCGGAGCACCCATGCCCCTGAAGAGCCGACCGCTCCCGCGGCGCGCCCTCGGCGCCTGCGTCCTCGCCGTCGTCGGCGGCGCGGCCGTGGGCGGCTGTTCCGCCGCCGACACCACGGCCGCCGCCACCAAGGAGAGGCCGTCCGCCTCCAGGACGTACGACGTGGGCACCCCCGACGCGTCCGCGTCGCCCGCGCCCGCCGCCCCCGTGCACGTGGCGATCCCGTCCATCGGCGTGCGCAGCCCGCTGCTGCGGCTCGGGCTGAACCCGGACCGCACGGTCGAGGTGCCGCCCGCCAAGAAGGGCATGACGGCGGGCTGGTACACCGGCGGCGCGGTCCCCGGGCAGCGCGGCGCGGCCGTCATCATCGGCCACAACGACACGCGCTTCGGCCGGGCCGTCTTCCACGACCTGAAGAAGGTGCGGGTGGGCGCGGACATCGCCGTACGGGACGCGCGCGGCAGGACGGTCCACTTCCGGGTCACCGCCACCGAGACGGCCGCCAAGAAGGCCTTCCCCACCGACAAGGTCTACGGCACGACCGACGCCCGCGCCCTGCGCCTGATCACCTGCGACGGCGCGTACGACGCCCAGGGGCACCCCGTGGACAATCTCATCGTGTACGCGACCGCGAATCGCTAGCAGGTCCTGCCCTCGGATCCGGCCCCGGGAAGCAGGCGCCGATCGGGTTAGGCTTCTTCCGCAACCTGTTCATGTGTGCGAAGCGGGGGAACGTCGACGGTGTCCGATCTGGGACGGCTCGTGGCCGGACGGTACCGCCTGGCGGAACGCGTGGGCCGGGGCGGCATGGGCACCGTGTGGCGGGCCGAGGACGAGCTGCTCGGCCGTCACGTCGCCGTGAAGAAGCTGCACGTGCCCCCGCAGCTGAACGACGACGAGATCCAGACGCTGCACGAGCGCACCCGCCGCGAGGCCCGCAGCGCCGCCCGGATCACCCACGCCCACGTGGTCGTCGTCCACGACGTCGTGGACGACGAGGGCCTGCCGTGCATCGTCATGGAGTACATCCCCTCCGTCACGCTCGGCGACGTCCTGGCCGAGCGCGGCACACTGGCGCCCGCCGAGGCCGCCCGGCACGGCCTGGCCATGGCGGCCGCGCTGCGCGCCGCGCACGACGCGGGCGTCCTGCACCGGGACGTGAAGCCCGCCAACGTCCTGCTCGGGCACGACGGCCGGACCGTGCTCACCGACTTCGGCATCGCCGTCGAGAGCGGTACGCCGTCCCTGACCCGGACCGGCGAGCTGATCGGCTCCGTGCGCTATCTGGCACCCGAGCGGCTGCGCAGCGCCGAGCCCGGCCCCGCCTGCGACCTGTGGTCCCTGGGCGTGACGCTGTACGAGGCGGTGGAGGGCCGCCATCCGTTCGAGCGGGGCACCGCGATGGAGACGGCGTACGCCATCGCCACCGAACCCCACGCGCCCCCGCGCGCCGCCGGGGAGCTGGCCCCGCTCATCGAGGGCCTGCTGGAGAAGGACCCCGAGCGCCGCACCCCGGCACACGAGGCGGAGCGGCTGCTGCGCCGGGCGGCGGGTACGGGCACCGCCGTGCTCGACCCGGCGGTGCCCGTCGCCGCGCCCGCGCGCCGGGGCGGACGCGGGACCGGCCGCCGCGCGGCCCTGTGGTGCGGCGGTGCCGCCGTGGTCGCCGGGTGCGTGGCGGGCGGCGTCCTGCTGTGGCCCGGCGACGGCGACGAGGCGTCCGGGGCGCGGCCCGCGACCGGTGCCTCCCGCCCCGCACTGCCGCCCGTGCCGTCCGGCTTCCACCTGGCGCGGCAGGAGGGCGGCCTGTCCCTGCCCGTGCGCGACGGCTGGACCCGCAAGAACCTGCCGGGCGGCGACGTCGCGTACATCGACCCCACCGGACTGGTGGGCCTGCGGGTCAACGTCGCGGAGTTCGCGGGGTCCGACCCGGTCGAGCACTGGCGCAGGACCGAGGAGAGCCAGACCCGCCGGGACAACCCGGGCTACGAGCGGGTGCGGATGGCGGCCACGACCTTCCGGGGCACGCCCGCGGGGTACTGGGAGTTCACCTTCGACGGCAAGGTCCGCACGTTCCGGGCCGTGGAGATGGCCTTCTCCGACGACGACGGCACCCAGTACGTCGTCTACCTCTCCGCGCCGAACGAGCGGTGGAAGCAGTACCGCCCGGTCTTCGACACGGCTGTGAAGGGCATCCGCCTCGACGGCTAGGCCCGTCCCCGCACCCGCGAAAACGCGGTGGTCGGCGCGGGGCCCGGCGTCCTAGGGTGGCGCGGTGACCACGCGGATGATCATCCTCAACGGCGGCTCCAGCTCGGGCAAGTCCGGGATCGTGCGGTGCCTGCAGGCCGTCCTGCCCGACCAGTGGCTGGCGTTCGGGTGCGACGCGTTCGTCGACGCCCTGCCCGCGCGGATGCGGGGCGCGGACGGCGGGATCGTGTTCGCCGCCGACGGCGGCGTGGACGTCGGGGCGGACTTCCGGGCCCTGGAGACGGCCTGGACCGAAGGCATCGTGGCGATGGCCCGCGCGGGCGCCCGGATCGTCGTCGACGACGTCTTCCTCGGCGGCACGGCGTCCCAGCGGCGGTGGGAGAAGGCGCTCGGCGACCTGGACGTGCTGTGGGTCGGCGTCCGGTGCGAGAGCGCCGTGGCCGCGGGCCGCGAGGTCGCGCGCGGGGACCGCACGCCCGGCATGGCCGCGGCGCAGGCGCGCCTCGTGCACGAGGGCGTGGCTTACGACCTGGAGGTGGACACCACCCGGACCGAGTCCCTGGAGTGCGCCCGGGCCATCGCCGCCCGCGTCACCTGACCGGCGCCTTAGGTCACCGCGGCGGACGGGCCGCCTGCGCCCGCTGGTGCGTACGGCCTTGGAGGCGGGCGGCCCGCTCCCGGATCGCGGGCAGCTCGGCGCGGAGCGCGGCGCCCGGACAGCTGGTGGTGTAGCCGTCGGTGTGCCCGGCCACGGCGTCGAACTCGGCACGCGTCCCCACCGGGAACCGGCTGAGGCTGTTGCTGGACACCAGCTGCGCCCGCAGCCGTGGGTCGACGTCCGCGAGGCCGAGCTTCCACGCGGTGAGCGCGGCGATGGCCTCCGTCATCGGCCGCGGCACCGGAGTGCCCGCGGTGAACGTGCCGAGCGCGGCGATCCCGGCCGTGCGGTGGTTGAACCCCTGCGTGTGCGCGCCGACGACGGGCCGGTCGACGCCGCCCGCGCGGCCCTCGTAGATCGTGCCGCAGCGGTCGACGAGGAAGTTGTAGCCGATGTCGTCGAAGAGCCGGGCCCCGGTCTGCCCGGCCGCGAGGGCCCGGATGATGCGGGGCGCGTCGGCGCAGTCGTAGCCGTTGGGCGAGTCCGTGTGGTGGACGAAGACGGCGATGACGGGGCCGCCGTAGCGCACCGGCGGGCCGGTCTCGCCGGTGTCGCCCAGCCACTTGGCGCGCGGCACGATGGGCGGCCGGGCCGCGCGGTGGGCCGCGGGGACCACGGCGGCGGGCCGGTGCCCGGCCTCGTCGACCGCGTGCTCGACGCCCACCGTGCACAGCGCGAGCGCCCCCACGGCGAACAGCCCCGGCACCCCGGCGAGGACGGCGCGCCCGGCAGGCGGCAGCCGCCCCGCCACCGTCTCCCGCCAGGCACGCATGCCTCCCACTCTCCGGGCGGCGCACCGGGCCCGCGCGCGGGGTGCGGCCGGTCGGGGGACACCCTCCCGGCGCGCGCCTGGTCCGCCCGGAGGTCCGTTGCCGTCAGACGCGTGCCGCGCGGCTCGCCCCCTGAGCGGGCCCCGACTGCGCGGGCACCGCGCCCACGCGCCCCGCGCCGCAGTCGGTGGCCACCGTGTCGGCGAAGGCGCGTGCCAGCGGGCTGAGCGCGTCCCAGCGGCGCACCGCCCAGCCCACGGACAGCGCGGGCAGCTCCGGCACCGGAATGAGGCGGAGCCCCGGCGGACCCGCGTCGCGCCAGCCGGGCAGCTCCGGCACGACGGCCTGGCCGACGCCGAGTTCGGTGAGCAGCAGGGCGGTGTCCCAGTCGGCCACGCTGGTGTGCCCCTGCGGCCGCAGCCCCGCGTCGGCGAGGGCCGCGTCGAGCCGGGAGCGCGAACTGGACACCTCGGGGGGCCGGATGAGCTGCACGGCGGCCAGGTCGGCGAGGGTGACGCGCCGCTTGGCGGCCAGGGGGTCGCCGCAGGGGACGGCGAGCACCCAGCGCAGTTCGGCGACGGGCCGCTGCTCGATGCCGCGCACGGGGTCACCGATGGTGACCCAGGCCAGGTCCAGGTCGTCGGCGGCGAGCGCGTCGAAGCAGGCCCGGCTCGAACTCGCCGTCTGGAACTCCAGGGCCACCTGCGGAAAGCGCTGCCGGAAGCCGACGATCGCGTCGGCCATGAAGTGCCGCACCGTCGTGGCGCCCGTGGTGATGCGCACCGCGCCGCTCTCCCCGCGCACCAGGTCGCGCAGGCGGCGCAGGGCGAGGTCGATGCCGCCGATGCCGTCGGAGGCGGCGGCGTGCAGGATGCGGCCCGCCGACGTCGGCACGACACCGCGCGCGTGCCGCTCCAGGAGGCTGACGGCCAGCTCCTTCTCCAGGCGTTTGACGTGCTGGCTCACCGCCGACTGCGTACAGGAGAGGTCGCGCGCCACGGCGCTGAGGCTGCCCGCGCGGCAGACGGCGATGAAGACACGGAGATCGTCGAGCGTCACGGCACGACGCTAGGGCGTTTCCGGCACGGGTGTCACATCCGGAGCCTGCCCCGGCCGGGGCGTCCACATCGCCTGCATGTTGCACAGATCACACAGGGGCGAGGAGTGCGCGGGAACCTCCCCTCCTATTTCACCGTTGAACAAGATGAGGGTCCCGACCGCGATTCCCCCGTCCGGCCGGGGCCCTCTCGCGCGCCCCCTCTCCCAGCACTTCTGACTGACACGCACCTCCCTTGTTGTCATGTACAGGCCTACGGTCGAGGGCAGGAGCTCCTTCCCCCACCGCCCTCCAAGGAGGCACCGTGTTCAGACGCGTCATCGCGGCGGCCGCTCTCGTGGTCACGGCCGCCCTCGTCCCCGCCGCGCCGACGACGGCGAGCGCAACGGCACCGGCCCCCGTCCGCACCGCCCCGGTCCCGGCCGCGGGCGAGGAGCAGGCGGTCGACCTGCGGCTCGGCTCCCCCGGCGGCCCGGCCCGACAGGTGCTCCGGCACCCGGGAGCGGCGTACGTCAAGGTGCACTTCGCCCGCCTCGCGCTCGCCCCCGGCGACCGCCTGACCGTGGCCGACCCGGCCGGACGCGAGGTGCACACCTACCACGGCGACCCCACCCGCGGCGGGGCAGCGCCGGGCGACGCGGGCTTCACCCGGCACGGGCGCACCGGCTTCGCCGCGATGTCCGTCGACGGGGACACCGCGGTGATCACCCTGCACACGCGCGGCGAGCGGCGCTCGCAGGCGAGGGTCGACCGGTACTGGCGCGGCTACACCCCGGCGGAGTTCGCCGCCGAGAACCCGGCGACGCGCAGCGTGTGCGGCGCCGACGGCCGCCGGGACGCGGTCTGCTACAAGACCAGTCACCCCGCGCACTACGCCGCCTCGCGCAGCGTGGCCCGCATGCTCCTCAACGGCGGGGGCTACTGCACCGCCTGGCGCGTGGGCCGCGGCAACCACATGATGACCAACAACCACTGCATCAAGACACAGGCCGAACTCGACCGCGTGGAGCTCCAGTTCGACTACGACTGCGCCACCTGCGGCGGCAACGACCCGCGCCCCGGCACCAAGGTCGGCGCGAACGCCCTGCTCCGCACCTCGGCGAGCCTCGACTTCACGCTCTTCAGCGTGGACGACTTCGACCGGATCACCCCGTTCGGCACCCTGTTCCTGGAGACGCGCGCGCCGATCGCGGGTGAGCAGGCGTACATCGCCGGGCACGGCGACACCCGGCCCAAGCGCATCTCGATCTACGAGGAGCGCGACGGCGGCGCCTACTGCGGCGTGCGGACCCCGCAGCTCGGCTCCGAGGACGTCGGCTACAACTGCGACACCTCGGGCGGCAGCTCCGGCTCCCCGGTGCTTGCAGGCTCCTCCCACAAGGTGATCGCCCTGCACTGGGGCGGCTCCTGCCCGACCAACGTGGGCACGCGCATGGAGAAGATCTACCCGCAGATCCAGGACCTGATCGACAACCGTCCCTAGTCCGCAGCCCACAGACCGCAGTCCGCAGTCCGCAGTCCGCGGCTCGTCCCGGGCGGAGCCCGCACCGGCCGGTGCGGGCTCCGTTCCGTACGCGCGCGCCCCGCCGCGCGCCCGCACCCCCGCGCCACCCCTTCGGGCGGAATAGGCCATCTGTCCCGCGCCTGGCTGGACAGGACGACATCATGCGTCCATGGACGGTGCCACGCCTGTGCAGGTCTTGTTCCCACCCGACGAGTACGACGCCGTACTGCGGCACGCGGACCGGCTCGGCCTCACCGTGGCGGAGTTCATACGGCGGGTGGCGACCGGGCACGTACGGCGGGGCGGCGACGTGCGCGCCGGTGCGGTCCGGCGGGGCGCGAGCGTGCCGCCGGTGCGCCGCCGCCTCGACGCCTCGTCGGCGCCCGCGCTCCAGCGGTTCCTGGACACCCTGGCGACGGGGTCCTGAAACCCGGCGCAGGACTCCCCCGGCCGGGGGCTCAGCCCAGCGCGACCTCCGGCTTGTAGAGGTCGAGCCACACGGCCAGGTCGAGGGCGCGCTCCATGCCGCGCCGCGAGGCGGGCCTGATCTGCGGCGTCTCGCGGTGCGCTAGGCGCCGCAGCGCGTCGCGGTCCACGAGGTCGAAGACCGGATGGCCGGGCCGCGCGAGCAGGTCCTTGGCGTGCTCCTGGAGCGCGAAGGCGTACTTCGGGTCCTGCGTCGACGGGTAGGGGCTCTTCACCCGGTCGTACACCGACTTGGGGAGCCGGTCCGCGGCGGCCTCCCGCAGCAGCGACTTCTCCCGGCCGTCGAAGGTCTTCAGGGCCCAGGGCGCGTTGTAGACGTACTCGACGAGGCGGTGGTCGCAGAACGGCACCCGCACCTCCAGGCCGACGGCCATGCTCGCCCGGTCCTTGCGGTCGAGCAGCACCCGCACGAAGCGCGTCAGATACAGCTGGCTGATCGTGCGCATGCGGTACTCGACGTCGCTCTCGCCGTCGAGGCGTTCGACCGCGGCCACGGCCCCCGCGTAGCTGTCGGCGACGTAGGACCGCAGGTCGAGGGTGTCCAGGACGTCACGGCGCAGCAGTCCCGCCTCGTCGCCGAGGGTCTCGGCGTGCCGCACCAGCCAGGGGAAGGTGGTGCCGCGCCGCGCCTCCTCGTCGAAGAACTGCAGATAGCCGCCGAAGATTTCGTCCGCCGACTCGCCGGACAGGGCGACCGTGGAGTGCTCGCGGATCGCCTGGAAGAGCAGGTACAGCGAGGCGTCCATGTCGCCGAAGCCGACGGGCATGTCGCGCGCGGTGAGCATCTTCGCCCGCACCTGGGGGTCGGCGAGCGCCTGCGCGTCGAGGACGATGTCCCGGTGGTCGGTGCCCGCGAGCCGCGCCACGTCGTGGGCGTAGGGGGAATCCGGCGTCCCGCGCAGCTCGTCCGCCACGAAGTGGTCGCTCTGCCCGGTGAAGTCGACGGAGAAGCTGCGCAGCGTCTCGCCCGCTTCCTTGAGCTGGTGGGCGGCGAGCGCCGAGAGCGCGGAGGAGTCGAGGCCGCCGGAGAGCAGCACGCAGCGCGGCACGTCGGACACGAGCTGGCGGCGGACGATGTCGTCGAGCAGGGAGCGGACGGTGGCCACGGACTCGTCGCGGCCGTGCGGGTGCGGCCGCGTCTCCAGGCGCCAGTAGGTGCGGGCGCGCGGGCCCCGGCGGTCCACGGTGACGACGGTGCCGGGCTCGACCTCGCGCATGCCGTCCCACACGGCGTGCCCCGGCGTCTTGACGAAGGCGAACACCTCGCGCAGCCCGTCGACGGTCACGCGCGCCCGGGCCAGCGGGTGGGCGAGGATCGCCTTGGGCTCGGAGCCGAAGAGGACACCGTCGGACGTCGGGCGGTAGTAGAAGGGCTTGATGCCCATGCGGTCGCGCACCATGACGAGCCGCTGGCGGGGGCCGTCCCACACGGCGAAGGCGTACATCCCGTTGAGCCGCTCGGCGACCTCCTCGCCCCACTGGAGGTAGCCGCGCAGCACGACCTCGGTGTCGGAGTCGGTGGTGAAGGCGTGCCCGAGCCCGGCCAGTTCGGCGCGCAGCTCGGTGAAGTTGTACGTCTCGCCGGAGTACACGAGCGCGACCGTGCCGCCGGGCGTGACCGCGGTCATGGGCTGGCGGCCGCCGGGCAGGTCGATGACGGCCAGGCGCCGGTGGCCGAGGGCCGCGGGGCCCTCCGCCCAGGTGCCGCGGTCGTCGGGACCGCGACAGGCCATCGTCTCCGTCATCGCGTCCAGGACCCGGCCCTCGGTCCGCAGGTCGCGGTCGAACGAGACCCAGCCGGTGATGCCGCACATACGGGCTCCCCTCGCCGAAGTAGATGTACGTGGCATCTATATCCCCGGACGCCGCCCCGGGCCAACCCGGAACACCGACTTCCGGCCACGACACTCGCGGACGCCCGACGCCACCGAGCGGCACATCCAGCGGCGCACTCAAGGCAGGTGTCGCAGACGCAGGCTCACCCCGGCGTCAGGCAGGCCTGCACGGCGGGCGCGTACCGGTCGGTGATCTCGGCGATCGCCATCGCCCGCAGATGAGGGCCGCGGGCGATGCCGTACATCACACCGAGGCCGAGCAGCATCGCCACCGCCATCTCGGCGCGCAGCCCCGCGTCGGCACCCGGGAGGCGCTCACCGAGCCTGCGCACGACCTGCGTACGGAAGTTGGCGCGCAGCACATAGCCGTGCTCGCGGTGCAGCGGGGCGAAGACGATGCGCAGGATGGGGTCGGCGCCCTGCTCGGCCTGGCTGGTGAGCAGGTGGTGGACCATGTGGCGGCCGAGGTCCTCCAGGGGCGCGTCGAGGATGGCCGCGGCGTCCGTCTCGAAGGACATGATCTGCGCGAACAGCGCGTCCTTGCTGCCGAAGTACTTCAGGACGAGCGGCGGGCTCACCCCGGCCCGCTCGGCCACCGCCTTCAGCGTGATGTCGGCGTGCGCGTGCCGCGCGAGCAGATGCCGGGCCGCCCGCACGATGGCGGCCTTGGTCGCTTCGGCGTCACGGCGCGCGGCCCCCGTCACGCGCCGGTGCGGCCGCGGGGTGGAGCTGGTCATGGCGTCACTTTCCCTCACCGGCCGCCCGGTCGCGGCGGCCGCGTCCGAGGGTAGGCGGCAGGCACCCCACGGGCCACGGGCGGTTGCACAGGGCGCAACAGCCCCGCCACCAGCCGCACCATCGGATACCGGAGAATTCCGGGACAGTCGGGACAGTTCACGCGCGATTCTCGGACATCTTCCCCGAGGCGGAGTGAATGGCAATTCACCTGGCCCGGCGAATTGCCATTCACTTGCCGAGAGTTGACGGTACGTCGATTAGCGGGCCGGACTTCGCGCACCGGCCCCGGGAAACGCTCCGGCGGCCGGACACCGTCCCGCCGCAAGGTCCGTACCTTTATGACCGAGAGCCGCCGAGGGCCGTCCCGGCGCGGGCGCGGAGATCGTCGCGCGCCCCGCCCCGCGGCGACCGCCCCCCGGCCCGTGGGGCGCCCCGCCCCGCTCCGCCATACTGCGGCCATGACCAGATTTCGTGTGGGCTTGATCGGTACGGGTCCCTGGGCGACCGCGACGCACGCGCCGGTGCTCGCCGCGCATCCGGACGCCGAGCTCGCCGGTGTGTGGGGCCGCCGTCCCGAGGCCGCCGCCGAGCTCGCGGCCGCGCACGCCACCACGGCGTACGAGGACGTGGACGCGCTCTTCGCCGCGAGCGACGCGGTCGCCTTCGCGGTGCCGCCGGACGCGCAGGCACCCCTGGCGGCGCGGGCCGCGCGGGCGGGCTGCCACCTGCTCCTCGACAAGCCGGTGGCCACGACCGCGGCGGCGGCGCGCGCCCTGGTCACGGAGGTGGAGCGGGCCGGTGTGGCCTCCGTGGTGTTCTTCACCCTGCGGTTCGCCCCGCCCATGGCCGACTGGCTGGCCGAGCGGGCCGGGGAGGGGCCGTGGTTCACCGGGCGCGCCGACTGGTACAGCGCGTTCTACGCGGCGGACGGGAGCGGCGCCTTCGACTCGCCGTGGCGGGCGAGCAAGGGTGGCCTGTGGGACGTCGGGCCGCACGCGCTGTCCGTCCTGACGGCGGTGCTCGGCGAGATCGCGACGGTGACGGCGGCTCCGGGACCGGCGGACACGGTCCATCTGATCCTGCGGCACGCGGGCGGCGCGTCCAGTACGGCGACCCTGACGCTGCGCGCCCCGGAGCGGGCGACCGGCGTGACGCTGGAGTTCCGCGGCGAGCGCGGGACGGCGTCCCCGGAGGTCTTCGGGGAGACAGGGTGGGGCGATTCGGGCGTCGCGTTTCGGTCAGCCGTGAGCGCGCTCGTGACGGCGGCACATGCCGGACGGCCGCACGCGTGCGACGTGCGCTTCGGCGCCCGCGTGACGGAGATCCTGGCAGCGGCGGAAAAGCAGGTGACGGCGCTCGACGGCACGCGGCAACAGGGCCGAACGCGGACTCAGGTCTCTTGAGCGAATACCAGCCACAAGGGCCGCCCGGAACAACACGGGGCGGCCGGTACCGTGGCCGCTACGTAATGGCGAGTGACGGCACCGGCCGCAGCCAGTGAACCCAGGAACCGAACCGGGTAGTAACTGCCACGCAGGTACACACTGCTCAGTTTCCGACCACATAGATCGGAATACGAACAACCGGTCCCGCGCGCTACCCGACTACGACCCCGTAGGCGGAGGGGGTATCCGACGCCGAGGAATTTCAGCCAATTTCATGCTCCCCGAACAAGATGCCCCTGAGTTGTGCCCGCGAGCCCACCGACGATCAAACCTGCAGGTCGGTGGCCCCGCCCACTCCATGATGCCGCACGAGCTGATCGTTTTCTTCAGGCAATGTTTATGCCCAAAGACGATGCGAATATTTAGACTGCTGACGCTCAACTCGGCGTGTACGAAGAGGGATTACCCACCATGAACAAGACGGCGCTGCGCGCTCTGCTCCGTGAACGACGCGCCCTCATCGCCCCCGAATCGCACGGGTTCGTCCGCTCGACGGGGCAGGGCAGACGGGCACCGGGGCTCTCCCAGCATCAGGTGGACCAACTCCTGCATCGCACCCTTGGTACGTACCACCGCCTCGAGTCCGGCAACTACCCCAACCCACCGACGGCCCTCCTGCGCGACGTGGCCCGCCTGTTCGGGCTGAACGAGCAGGAATGGGTGTCTTTGTGCCGGTACGCCCTGCTCCAGGACCCGCCCGGGCCGCTGCACCTGTCGTCGGGCAAGGAGGTGCCGGGCGTCTGGCGCGAGGCCGTCAACGGCATCTCGCACATCGCGTACATCGCGGACGCGTCCTGGGACATGCTCGTGTACAACGACGCCTGCGCCGCCGTCTTCCCCGGCGGCGAGGTCCCGCCGAACATCATGCGCTGGATGGTCCTCAGCCCGGTGGCCCGCGAGATCCTCCTCGACTGGGACACCTCCTGGGCCCCCATGCTGCTGCCGCAGCTGCGCGGGGCGCTCGCCACCCGGCCCGAGGACGAGACCCTCCAGCAGATCGAGAAGGAGGTCCTCGCCGACCCCCTGGCCGCCCCGCTGTACGGCGCGGACAAGCCCTACCCCCACCCCGACGGCGACGAGCGGCCCCTGCTGCACGCCGAGAAGGGCGCGGGCTGGGTCACCATGTGCGCCGCCCAGCCGCTGACCGCCCCGGGCGCCCGGATGATGATCCTGGTGTTCCACCCCGGACGGGAGCGCGTCCACGCACGGGCGCCGATGCTGCGGGCCACCTGACGGCCCGCCGCGGTCGGCCACCGCCCGGCCCCCTCGCCGGGGCGGGCCCCGCCCCGGCGCCACCTGATCGCCGCACGCGGGCCCGCTCGGGGCCGACGGCCCCGAGCGGGCCCGTACGACGGTTCTTCCCAGGTCCGGGGCCCGCGCTGGAACCGCCACGCCAGGACGCACGTTCGACGAGGTGCAGTACGTTTCCTTATGCCCTCCACATCCGACCTGCACCTGGCGGGAGTTCCTTCGTGTCCGCATATGTCCTCAGACCCCAGACCGTCGTCGGTGACCACAAGGTCACCACCGCGGAGATCACCGACGACATACGCAGGCACCACCCCGACCACCCCCGTCTCACCGCGTTCCTGCGGGTCATCGGCAACTGCGGCGTCGAGAGCCGCTACTTCACCCGGCCCCTCGACTCCCCGACCGTCGCGGGCACGGCCGATGTGCACGAGCGGGCCACCACGGCCTTCGGCGACGCCCTCGCCATGGCCGAGCGCGCGGCATCGGCCGCGCTCGCGTCGGCCGGGCTCGCCGCCACCGACATCGACGCCGTGGTCACCACGCACACCACCGGCTGGTCCGTCCCCAACCTGGACATCCACCTGATCGACCGGCTCGGCCTGCGTCCCACCGTGCGCCGCGTCGCCCTGACCACGCTCGCCTGCCCCGGCGGCACCCAGTCCCTGATCCGGGCCGCGGACCTGGTCGCCGTCCGGCCGGGCAGCAAGGTCCTCGTGGTGGCCGCGGAGGTCATCTCCTCCGTCTACCACCACAACGACACCGGCATCGAGGCCATGATCTACAAGGCCCTGTTCGGTGACTCGGCGGGCGCCACCGTCGTGACGGACGAGCCCCTCGGCCCGGGCCTGGTCATCGAGGACACGTACGAGTACGTGCTGCCGGGCAGCATCGACCGCCAGCGCGGCCGGATCACGCCCGACGGATTCCACTTCGACTCCACCAGGAAGGCGCTCACGGCCGCGGACGACGTCCTTCCGCAGCTTCTGGAGTGGGTCGGTCCGCAGACGGCCGAATTCGCGGTCGTCCACCCGGGCAGTCCGCGCATCATCGCCGACACCGCGGCCGCCCTCGGACTCGACGCCGTCGACACGCGTCACTCCACGGACACGCTCGCCGAGGAGGGCAACCTGGGCGGGGTGAGCGTGCTGCGCGTCCTGGAGCGCACCCACAGCGCGCCGCCCGCCGACGGCGCCCGTGGCTACACCGTCGCCTACGGCCCCGGCTTCACCACCGCCGCGCTGCGCTGCCGCTGGCACGGGTGAGGGCGCCCCGGAGCAGCGGCGCGGGGGCCGCTGCTCAGCCCTGCGACCGTGCGGCTTTCGTCCTTTCGGCCACCGTGATCCGGCCACCTGACCGATGGCGCGGGCCCCGGGGCGTCCGGGACGGTGGGGAGCATGGACACGGTGTGGAATCGCGGGCGGCGGCTCATCGCGGTGGCCGTCGCCGGTGCGGTGGCGGCCGCCGTGGCCTTCGCCCTCGCCACGGCGGCGCCCGCCCGGCAGGGGCAGCAGCGAACGGCCGTCGCCGACGGCGGTGGGCGGCCCGCCGCCTCGGACCGGCGCCTGGACGCGACCGCCCTGGGCCTGACGGCCGCCGCGTCGACGGCGGGGCTCCTGGCCCTGCGCCGTGGAGGCATCCGGCGACCGGCCGCACGTACGGCGGCCCGCTGATGCTGCACACGCTGTACCTCGTCGGCATCGCCGCCTTCGCCGCGAGCGGCGTGCTCGCCGCGCACCGGGCGCGCATGGACCCCTTCGGCGGGCTCGTCCTCGCCTTCGTGGCCTCCATCTCCGGCGGCACGCTGCGCGACCTGATCCTGGACCGCCACCCGCTGTACTGGACCCACGACTGGGTCCTGCTCACCGTGATCGCGGTCACGGGTGTCACCACGATGCTGTATCTGCGCCACCGCGAGCTGCCGCAGCGCACGCTGATGGTGGTGGACGCGGTGGGCCTCGCCGTGGTGACCGTCATGGGCGCGCAGGCCGCCATCGACGCGCGCGTCACCCCGCTCGCCGTGATCATCCTGGCCGTCCTGACGGGGGTGACGGGCGAGGTCCTGCGCGACGTGCTGTGCGGGCAGTTCCCACCGCTGCTGCTGCGCGAGGAGGTGTACGCGACCGCCGCGCTCGCGGGCGCCGGCTGCTACCTCGGCCTGCACCACGCGGGCGCGTCCCCGACCACCACCACGGTGACGTCGGCCGCCCTCGTCCTCGCGCTGCGCCTCACAGCGATCACCAGGTCGCTGCACCTGCCGCCGCTGTCCCGGGCCCGGGCCCCGCGCGCGGACCGCTGACCGCCCGCCGGAGAAATTCGGTTGTCCGGCGCGAAGCCCCCTGCTGAAGTGGCCGGATGGACTCGACAGCAGCCCTCGCGGCGTACGACCAGCAGATCCGGCAGAGCCCCGACCCGGAGGGGCCCGGCGGCCTCGTGGAGCGGGCGGACGGTGTCATCCGCCATGTGGGCGCCGCCGCCCACGACTGGAACGGCGTGCTGTGGTCGGACCTCGACCCGGCCACGGCCGACGCCGCGATCGCCGCGCAGGTGCGCGTGTTCACCGGTCTGGGGCGCGAGTTCGAGTGGAAGCTGCACTCCCACGACCTGCCCGCCGACCTGCCCGAGCGGCTCCTCGCGGCCGGGTTCACGCCCGAGCCTCCCGAGACCCTGATGGTCACGGAGGTCGACGCGCTGCCCCTGGACGCCGCCGCGCCCGAGGGGATCGAGCTCGTCCCGGTGACGGACGAGGCGGGGGTGCGGCTGATGGTCGCCGCGCACGACCGGGCCTTCGGCTCGGACGGTGCCGCGCTCGGCCGCCAGGTGCTCGACCAGCTGACCGCCGCGCCCGACACGCTGGCCGTGGTCGTCGCCCTGGCCGGGGACGAGCCGGTGAGCTCGGCGCGCATCGAGTTCCGGCCGGGCACGGACTTCGCGGGCCTGTGGGGCGGCGGCACGGTGCCGGCATGGCGCGGCCGCGGCATCTACCGCGCGCTGATCGCCCACCGCGCCCGCCTCGCCGCCGCCCGCGGCGTGCGCTACCTCCAGGTCGACGCGTCCAGCGAGAGCCGCCCGATCCTGCGGCGGCTCGGCTTCGCGGAACTGGCCACGACCACGCCGTACGTGTACCGGCCCGGGGAGCCGCTCAGCCCAGGAGCTTGATGATCGCGTCGGCGGTGTCCGTCTCGCCGAGCCGCGGGAAGACCTTCTCGACGGCGGCCAGATGGGCCTGCTCGTCCATGTCGGTCACGGCGTCCACGGCCACCGTCACGTGGTAGCCGTGCTCGTGCGCGGCCCGCGCCGTCGACTCCACGCCGAACGCCGTCGCGATGCCGCCGACGACGATCTGGGTGACGCCCCTGCGGCGCAGCTGAAGGTCGAGGTCGGTGCCGTGGAAGGCGCCCCACTGGTGCTTGGTGACCACGATGTCGCTGTCCTGGCGGTCCAGTTCGGGCCGCAGCTCCGCCCAGTCGGCGGGGGTCGCGCCACCGCCGCCGAGCGTGACCTCGGTGCGCCCGGGCGCCCGGCCGGTCACGCGGACAAGGACGACGGGCAGCCCGTGCGCACGGAAGGCGGCGGCGAGCCGGGCCCCGCGCTCGACGATCCGGTCGGCCGGATGGAGCGTGGGCAGGGCGGTGATGCCCTTCTGCAGGTCGACGAGGACGAGGGCGGTCTTCGGGTCGAGGGTGGTGGCGGTCATCGCACTGCCTTTCTCGTACGGGGTGGGCGCACCCGGCGGCGCCGGGGTCACGGGTGGACCAGGCGCTCCAGGAGCACGACGGCGTCGGCCAGCTGTCGCTGCTCGCGCTCGTCGAGCCGGTCCGCGACGGCCGCCGCGAGCCAGTTCCGCTTGGCATCCCGCGCCTCGGCGAGGACCCGGCGGCCGCGCTCGGTCACGGAGACCATGGACCGGCGTCCGTCGTGCGGGTCCGGCGCCCGCTCGACCAGGCCTTCGGCCTCCAGCGCGCCGACGGTCAGGCGCATGGACTGGGGCCGCACGTGCTCGGCGCGGGCCAGCTCCGCCGTGGTGGCGGGGCCTTCCGCGAGCAGGGCGAGCGCGGACCGCTGCGAGGCCGTCAGGCCGGTCTCCGGCGTCTGCGTGCGCAGCCTGCGCACGACGTGCCGGACGGCGACGGTGAGGTCGGCGGCGATCTGCTCCGGCCCGGGTCCAGCCGTGCTTCCTGACGAGTCGGTCATGACGTCACCGTACGAAATAGGCAGGCAAACTTGCAAGTCTGCCTGCCTATTTCCGGGAGGTCCGCGGCGGCTCAGCTGTTCGGCGGCGTCTCGTCCGGGAAGATCTTCGTGACCACCTCGCCGTCCTCGGTCAGATAGCCGTGCAGCATGCCGGGGCTGCTGTGCGGCGCGTCGAACTGCCCGTCGGGCGCGAGGGCGATCACACCCCCGTCGCCGCCGAGGGCCGGAAGGCGCTTGACGATCACCTCGTACGCGGCCTTGGCCACGCCCACGCCCTTGAACTCCATGAGGTTCGAGATCGTCGAGGTGGCCGCGCCCCGGATGAACACCTCGCCCGCGCCGGTGGCGCTCGCCGCGACCGTGCCGTTCTTCGCGTACGTGCCCGCGCCGATCAGGGGCGAGTCGCCGACGCGGCCGGGGAGCTTGTTGGTCAGGCCGCCGGTGGAGGTCGCCGCCGCCAGGTCGCGGCGCTTGTCCACGGCGACCGCGCCGACCGTGCCCTTGGACTGCTCGTCGGCGAGGGCGGCCGGGGAGCGCGCGGCCTTCTTGTCGCCGTTGCCGCCCTTCTCGGCCTCCTTGGCGGCCATCAGGGCGTCCCAGCGCGCCTGTGTCCAGTAGTAGTCCTGAGTGACGGTCCGCAGCCCGTGCCGGGCGCCGAAGTCGTCGGCGCCCTCGCCCGCGAGCAGCACGTGCTTCGACTTGTCCAGCACGGCCCTGGCGCCCGCGATCGGGTTGCGCAGGTTCTTCACGCCCGCGACCGCACCGGCCTTCAGGTCCGAGCCGCGCATGAGGGACGCGTCCAGCTCGTGGCCCGCGTCGGCGGTGAAGACCGCGCCCTTGCCCGCGTTGAACAGCGGGTCGTCCTCCAGCTGCGTGACCGCCGCCTGGACGGCGTCCACGCTCGAACCGCCCTTGTCGAGCACCTTCCGCCCGGCTCTCAGAGCCTTCGTGAGCCCGTCCCGGTACGCCTTCTCGCGCTCCGGCGTGGTCGTGTCCCGGTCGAGGGCGGTACCGGCGCCGCCGTGCACGGCGAGCACCACGTTCCGCGCGTCGGGCCTGGCCTTGCCCGTGGGCCGGGCGTCGGCGGCGGCAGCGGCGCGGCCGTCCGGAGCGCGCTCCCCGCCCTGCGGGAGGGCGAGCGCGGCGGCGGTGACCGCGGCGGCGGCGAGGGCGGGAACCAGCCAGGTCAGGGGACGTAAGCGCATGGGCACTCCTCGGCAGGACGACGACGGGGCCACCGTAAGGGCATGCACATGACGCCAACCAGAGGGCGTACCGCAAGGGGAGGGCAGTGGTGGGGCCCCTCCCCGGGCGGCGGCCGTCTCAGCGGATCGGCAGCCCCGACAGCGTGCGCGCGATCACCAGGCGCTGGATCTCGCTGGTCCCCTCGAAGATCGTGTAGATCGCGGCGTCCCGGTGCATGCGCTCCACCGGGTACTCGCGCGTGTAGCCGTTGCCGCCGAGGATCTGGATCGCCTGCGCGGTGACCTTCTTGGCGGTCTCGCTGGCGAACAGCTTGGACATGGAGCCCTCGGCGCTCTCGAACTTCTTGCCCGTGACCGCCATCCAGGAGGCGCGCCACACCAGGAGCCGGGCCGCGTCGATCTGCGTGCGCATGTCCGCGAGCTGGAAGGCGACGCCCTGGTTGTCGATGATCGGGCGGCCGAACTGCTCGCGCGTCCTCGCGTACTCCAGCGCCTCCTCGTACGCGGCGCGTGCGGTGCCCACGGCCATCGCGCCGACGGCCGGGCGGGAGGCCTCGAAGGTGGCCATGGCCGCGTTCTTCACGCGCTCGCCGCCGCTCTTCGCGCGCTCCCGCGCGCGGGCGAGGCGCTCGTCCAGCTTCTCCTTGCCGCCGAGCAGACAGGAACCGGGGACGCGTACGCCCTCCAGGACGACCTCGGCGGTGTGCGAGGCGCGGATGCCGTGCTTCTTGAACTTCTGCCCCTGGGACAGGCCGGGCGTGCCCGGCGGCACGATGAAGGAGGCGTGCCCCTTGGAGCCGAGGTCGGGGTCGACCACGGCGACGACGACGTGGACGTTGGCGATGCCGCCGTTCGTCGCCCAGGTCTTGGTGCCGTTCAGGACCCACTCGTCCTTGACCTCGTCGTAGACCGCGCGGGTGCGCATCGAGGCCACGTCGGAGCCCGCGTCCGGCTCGGACGAGCAGAAGGCGGCGACCTTCACGTCACTGGCGTCGCCGTACATCTGCGGGATCCAGGTGCCGATCTGCTCCTCGGTGCCGTTGGCGAGGACGCCCACGGCGGCGAGGCCGGTGCCGACGATGGACAAGGCGATGCCCGCGTCGCCCCAGAACAGCTCCTCCATGGCCATCGGTATGCCGAGCCCGGTGGGGTCGAAGTACTGCTGCGCGTAGAAGTCCAGGGAGTAGATGCCGACCTTCGCGGCCTCCTGGATGACCGGCCAGGGCGTCTCCTCGCGCTCGTCCCACTCGGCGGCCGCGGGACGGATCACGTCCGCGGCGAACCCGTGGAGCCAGTCCCTGACTTCCTTCTGTTCGTCGTTGAGCTCCATGGTGAACTCGGCCATGACCCCTCCAGGCTGCGAACCCGTGCTACGTTACTTGCGGTAACTGGAGTCTGTTACCGGCCGGTAGCCTGTGTCAACTCCCGGCAGCCCGTTCGATGCGCGGGGGCTTCCGGGTGTTACGTTGCGCGTTGCGTCAGGAATCGCACGGGCGGAGAACACCACATGGAGACCACGCAGCGGACCGATCAACAGCGGTCCGCCGAGCAACGACGGCGCGAACTCCTTGAGGCGGCCGACCGCGTCGTGCTCCGCGACGGACCCGGGGCCTCGATGAACGCCATCGCCGCCGAGGCGGGCATCACCAAGCCCATCCTGTACCGGCACTTCGGCGACAAGGGCGGCCTCTACGCCGCGCTCGCCAAGCGCCACACGGACGCGCTGCTGGCCTCGCTGCGCGCGGCCCTGGACGCCCCGGCCGAGCGCAGGGAGCGCGTGGAGGCCACGCTCGACACCTACCTCGCGGCGATCGAGGCCCGGCCGCAGGTCTACCGCTTCCTCATGCATCCGTCGGAGGCCGTCTCGTCCGGCGAGGTGAGCGGCGAGGGCTTCGACGTGGGCCTGCACTCCGCTCCCCTGCTGCGGCGCCTCGGCGAGGAGCTCGCCGAGGTCATCGAGGAGCGCGTCGACCTCGGCCCGCAGAGCGCGGAGCTCGCGCGCGTGTGGGGCCACGGCATCGTCGGCATGATGCACGCCGCGGGCGACTGGTGGCTGGGCGAACGCCCCTGCCCCCGCGCCCAGTTGGTGCGCAGCCTGGCGGACCTGCTGTGGGGCCGCCTCGCCGCCGCGGGCAACCGCGTGGGCGGGCCCGGCTTCTGAGCGCGCGGGGGCCCGGGGCGCGTCACGCCCCGGGCCCGCCTCCGCTCGGCCGACGCGCTCAGGCCGTCGTCGCCCAGGGCGCCCGCGCCGCCCTGCGCAGGACCCGCCGCCTGCGCCAGCCCGTGACGTGGTCCGTGTACACGCCGCCCGCCAGGTGGTCGCTCTCGTGCTGCAGACAGCGCGCGAAGAATCCGGTGCCGTGCACCCGCACCGGCTCCCCCGTCACGCTCACGCCCTCGACGACCGCGTGGTCGAAGCGCGGCGTCGCCGCCTCCAGGCCCGGCAGCGACAGACAGCCCTCGGGGCCGCGCACGGTCACGCCGTCGAGCTCCACCACCCGCGGGTTCACCACGTGGCCGAGGTGACGCACGTCCTCGTCGTCCGGGCAGTCGTACACGAACACCTTCAGGCCCACGCCGACCTGGTTGGCGGCGAGGCCGACGCCCCGGGCCGCGTACATCGTGGCGAACATGTCCTCGACGAGCGCCGCCAGTCGGGGCCCGAAGTCCGTCACCTCCGCACAGGGGGTGTGGAGCACGGGGTCACCGAGCAGGGTCAGGGGTCGTACGCGCCCTGAGGCGCCCGGGATCGAGCCGTGTCGCATGGCCGCAAGAGTACGGTCCAGGGGACAGCAGTGGTGCCGGGTGGTGGTGCGATTCGGGCTTGTCAGTCGATCTCGATAGGCTGGGCCGACACGATGCCGGGCAGGCGCGGCGCCGTACGCAAGGAGGACCCAGAACGATGGCAGGACACCCTGGCAGCTCAGAGTCGCTGTCGGCACGCGCCAAGCTGGCCGTGACGGCGGGCAAGGCGGCCGCGGCGGTGTCGCGCGCGGCGGGCCGCGGCAGCGGTTCGGTGATCGGCGGCAAGGTCGCGCTCAGACTCGACCCGGAGCTCCTCGGCCGGCTCGCGACCCACCTGGATGTGGTCCTGGTCTCGGCCACGAACGGCAAGACGACCACGACGCGCCTGATCGCCGAGGCCCTGCGCGCCAGCGGCCCGGTCGTGTCCAACGCCCTCGGGGCGAACATGCCCGCGGGCATCACCTCCGCCCTCGCGGGCGGCTCGGACGCCAAGTTCGGCGTCATCGAGGTCGACGAGAAGTACCTCGCGGGCGTCGCCCGCGACGTCGACCCCAAGGCGATCGCCCTCCTGAACCTCTCGCGCGACCAGCTCGACCGCGCCGCCGAGACCCGCATGCTCGCCGAGAAGTGGCGCGAGGGCCTGGCGGGCACCAAGGCCGTCGTCATCGCCAACGCCGACGACCCGCTGGTCGTCTGGGCCGCCTCCTCCTCGCCGAACGTGGTGTGGGTGGCCGCGGGCCAGGCCTGGAAGGACGACGCCTGGTCGTGCCCGGCCTGCGGCGGCGTCATGCAGCGCCCCGGCGACGACTGGTACTGCGGCGAGTGCGGCTTCCGCCGCCCCACGCCCAGCTGGGCCCTGTCCGGCGACCACGTCCTGGACCCGCACGGCTCGGCCTGGCCGATCCACCTCCAGCTCCCGGGCCGGGCGAACAAGGCGAACGCCACCTCGTCCGCCGCCGTCGCCGCCGTCTTCGGCGTGCCGCCGCAGGTCGCCCTGGAGCGGATGTATCAGGTCCAGGCCGTCGCGGGCCGCTATGACGTGGTCCAGTTCCAGGGCCGTGACCTGCGGCTGCTTCTCGCGAAGAACCCGGCGGGCTGGCTCGAAACGTTTTCGCTGATCGACGGCCCCCCGGCCCCGGTGATCCTCTCGGTGAACGCGCGCGGGGCCGACGGCACCGACACCTCCTGGCTGTGGG
Organism: Streptomyces sp. NPDC053474; assembly: GCF_044544845.1. NCBI lineage: Bacteria > Bacillati > Actinomycetota > Actinomycetes > Kitasatosporales > Streptomycetaceae > Streptomyces > Streptomyces sp. NPDC053474. The sequence goes on along the minus strand of NZ_JBITXV010000011.1, from coordinate 124,201 downwards.
ACGTCGACTACACCCGGCTCGCCGGTCACCCGATCTTCGTGCTCGGCGACCGCAAGCTGGACCTCGCCGTCCGCTTGGAGGTCGCGAACCTGGACTTCCGCGTCTGCGAGAGCCTCGACGAGGCCGTGCAGCTGGCCCCGCCCGGCCGCATCGAGACCATCGCGAACTACACCGCCTTCCAGGACCTGCGCCGCCGCGTGGGCAACTGACCGCGCCCCGACCGTCACTGAGGACCAATGAGCATGAGCGACAACAGCCTCCGGCTGGTCTGGGTCTACCCGGACCTGCTGTCCACGTACGGGGACCAGGGCAACGCCCTGGTCGTGGAGCGCCGCGCCCACCAGCGCGGCCTCCAGGTCGAGCGCTACGACGTGCGCAGCGACCAGCCGGTGCCCACCTCCGGCGACATCTATCTGATCGGCGGCGGCGAGGACCGGCCGCAGCGGCTCGCGGCCGAGCGCCTGCGCCGCGACGGCGGCCTCCAGCGGGCCGTGGGCAACGGCGCGATCGTCTTCTCGGTCTGCGCCGGCTACCAGATCCTGGGCAACGAGTTCATCAACGACCTGGGCCAGCGCGAGCCCGGCCTCGGCCTGCTCGACGTGGTCTCCGTGCGCGGCGAGGGCGAGCGCTGCGTCGGTGACGTCCTCGGCGACATCGACCCGCAGCTCGGCCTGCCGGAGCTCACCGGCTTCGAGAACCACCAGGGCGTCACGCACATCGGCCCGAACGCCCGCCCGCTCGCCCGCGTCCGCCTCGGCAAGGGCAACGGCACGGGCGACGGCACGGAAGGCGCCTACAACGGCACCGTCTTCGGGACGTACATGCACGGGCCCGTCCTGGCCCGCAACCCGCTCCTCGCCGACCTGCTCCTGAAGCTGGCGCTCGATGTGAACGCGCTGCCGCCGACGGACGACCGCTGGTACGAGGCGCTGCGCGCTGAGCGGATCGCAGCCGCCCAGCAGCCTGCCTAGGCCGCGCCTTCGCGCGGGGTGCGGCTCTGTCGCGCTGCGCGCTCGTCCTCAAACGCCGGACGGGCTGGATGATTCCGCCCGTCCGGCGTCTGTGTGTCCAGTGGGTGGGCGATGCCTGCGGGGGCGGGCGGTGCGCCGGTAGGGTGGGCCGGGATTTCAGCCGGACGACGGGGTCCGGTCACCGCCCACCTTGCAAAGGTTTCGCACCATGCGTATCGGTGTCCTGACCTCCGGCGGCGACTGCCCCGGACTCAATGCCGTCATCCGCTCCGTCGTGCACCGTGCCGTCGTCGACCACGGCGACGAGGTCATCGGCTTCCACGACGGCTGGAGGGGCCTCCTGGAATGCGACTACCGCAAGCTCGACCTGGACGCGGTCGGCGGCATCCTGGCGCTCGGCGGCACGATCCTCGGCTCCTCCCGGGTGCAGCCCGCCCATCTGCGTGACGGCGTCGCGCGCGCCAAGGGACACGTCGCCGAGCTCGGCCTCGACGCGATCATCCCGATCGGCGGCGAGGGCACGCTGAAGGCCGCCCGGCTCCTGTCCGACGCGGGCCTGCCGATCGTCGGCGTACCGAAGACCATCGACAACGACATCGCGGTCACCGACGTGACGTTCGGCTTCGACACCGCCGTCGGCGTGGCCACCGAGGCCCTCGACCGCCTCAAGACCACCGCCGAGTCGCACCAGCGCGTCCTGATCGTCGAGGTCATGGGCCGTCACACCGGCTGGATCGCGCTGCACTCGGGGATGGCCGCGGGCGCGCACGCCGTCGTCGTGCCGGAGCGGCCCTTCGACGTCGAGGAGCTGGCGAAGAAGGTCGGCGAGCGCTTCGCGGCGGGCAAGAAGTTCGCCATCGTCGTGGCCGCCGAGGGCGCCAAGCCGCGCCCCGGCACCATGGAGTTCGACGAGGGCGGCAAGGACGTCTACGGCCACGAGCGGTTCGCGGGCATCGCCCGGCAGCTCTCCCTCGAACTGGAGCAGCGCCTCGGCAAGGAGGCCCGCCCGGTCATCCTCGGCCACGTCCAGCGCGGCGGCACGCCCACGGCGTACGACCGCGTGCTCGCCACCCGCTTCGGCTGGCACGCCGTGGAGGCCGTGCACCGCGGCGAGTTCGGACGGATGACCGCGCTGCGGGGCACCGACATCGTGACGGTGTCCCTCGCCGAGGCCGTCGAGACGCTCAAGACCGTGCCCGAGCAGCGGTACGAGGAAGCGGAGTGCGTGCTCTAGGCCACCGCCCCGCCCCCCGGCGCTCGCCGGGGTCCCGAATCCGCCCCCGGTCGCGAGCGCGCCCGGGGGCGGTTCTACTCTGGTGCGGACACACAGCGCACAATCTGCACGAAACAGGAGCCAGCGGATGGATCACGGCGGGCACGGCATGCACGGCATGGACCATGGGATGAACATGGACCTGCCGCCGTTCACGCTGGCGCGCGGCCTGGAGATCTCGGTCGAGCCCTTCTTCCTCATCAGCTGCCTGGTGGCGCTCGGCCTGTACGGGTGGGGCGTCGTCCGCCTCGTGCGGCGCGGCGACAAGTGGCCCGTCGGGCGCACGGTGTCGTTCGTCGTGGGCGTCCTTTCGATCCTGCTCGTGATGTGCACCAAGCTGAACGACTACGGCATGGTCCTGTTCAGCGTGCACATGGTGCAGCACATGATCATCAGCATGCTGTCGCCGATCCTGCTGCTGCTCGGCGCGCCGATCACGCTCGCGCTGCGGGCGCTGCCGGTCGCGGGCCGGGGCCGCAAGGGGCCGCGCGAGCTGCTGCTCATGCTCCTGCACAGCCGGTACGTACGGATCATCACGCACCCCGCGTTCACCATCCCGATGTTCATCGCGAGCCTGTACGCGCTGTACTTCACGCCCCTGTTCGACACCCTGATGGGCTCCAAGGCCGGGCACATCGGGATGATGGTGCACTTCCTCGCCGTCGGCCTGGTCTTCTTCTGGCCGATCATGGGCATCGACCCGGGACCGCACCGGCCCGGCCATCTGATGCGGATGCTGGAGCTGTTCGCGGGCATGCCGTTCCACGCGTTCTTCGGCATCGCCTTGATGATGGCGTCCGAGCCCATGATCGAGACGTACAAGAACCCCCCGGCCTCGCTCGGCGTCGAAGCGCTCGCCGACCAGAACGCGGCGGGCGGCATCGCCTGGGCGTTCAGCGAGATCCCGTCGGTGCTCGTCCTCATCGCCCTGCTCTTCCAGTGGTACCGCTCCGACCAGCGCGAAGGGCGGCGCAAGGACCGCGCGGCCGACCGCGACGGGGACAAGGAGCTGGAGGCGTACAACGCCTATCTGGCGTCACTGGCGTCGCGCGGGCGCTAGCGTCCGGGCCTCCTCACGGGTGAGGATGGCATCGAGGCCACGGTCTCGGTGCCCCGGATACCGGACGCCCGAGCCGTCTGTCGTGAGGAGGCAGGGCGATGCCGGGTGCTACGAAGACGATGGGCGCGTTCACCATCGGCGGTCTGGTCATGGTGACCGCCTACACGGTGGCCCTCGGCAGCAACGGCTGGCTGTGGTTCGGCTGGGTGGTGCTCGGCCTGATCACGGTGGCGATGGTCTTCTCCCGGCCCACGTGAGGCGGGGCGGGGCCGGGGGCCTTCACCGGGGCCCTGAACCCTTCGGGCACCTTCGGCGCTTCCGGCCCCCGGCCCTTCCGGTCAGAAGCGGAACACGTGGCCCGTCGACGCCTCCAGCTCGCACGCGTTGCCGTACGTCTTGTGCCAGGCGACCGGGCGCCCCCGGAACGTGCCGGTCGCGCCGACGGTCACTGGGTCGAACTCCTTGGTGCAGATCCGGTCCTCGTGCGGCAGCTCGTCGAAGTCGCCGCCCGCGCGGTCCAGCTCCGCACAGGCCTCCCGGGCGAACGGGTGGTGCCCGGACGGCTCGGGCGCACAGCGCAGCAGCACCCCGCGGATCCAGGTGTTCTGGTCGCCCGACAGCGTCAGGAAGAGACCGCGCCCGCCGGGCGGCGGCCCTTCGGCGGATGCGGCTGCCGACGGCACGGCGGACGCGGCGAGCGCGAGCAGCGCGGCCGAGGTGACGAGGAGCGAACGCATGGGACCTCCGAGGGGCGAGGGCGGACGCCGCGTCACAGGCAGGGACATCCGGCGTCACGGACGGTGGCGTCAGGGACGCCTCGGCACCGGCCCATCGCGTCGTACGGCGCCGGGCCGGACCCGCCGGACGACGGCGGGCCGGGCCCAGAGCACCCCCGCCGGGCGCCGCCCGGCCAGCGGCCACGCCCCGCACTCCCCCGGCCGGGCGCACGGCGGAACCCGAACGGACCAGTCCGCCGCACGATCGAGTCGACCCGAACGGGCTCTCGCCTAGGCGCCGCCGATTGACTACTGTGCGTCGGCACCACCCCTGGGGGAAGGCGGCGCCCGCATGTTCTACCTGGTCCTCAAGTACGCGCTGATCGGGCCTGTGCTGCGGCTGATGTTCCGGCCCAGGATCGAGGGGCTCGAACACATCCCGGAGTCCGGCGCGGCGATCGTCGCCGGGAACCACCTGTCGTTCTCCGACCACTTCCTGATGCCCGCGATCCTCAAGCGGCGCATCACGTTCCTGGCCAAGGCCGAGTACTTCACGGGCCCCGGCGTGAAGGGCCGCCTCACCGCCGCGTTCTTCCGCAGCGCCGGACAGATCCCGGTGGACCGCTCCGGCAAGGAGGCCGGGCAGGCCGCCATCCGCGAGGGGCTCGGCGTGCTGCGCAAGGGCGAGCTGCTCGGCATCTACCCCGAGGGCACCCGCTCGCACGACGGACGCCTGTACAAGGGCAAGGTCGGGGTGGCCGCGATGGCCCTCAAGGCGCAGGTGCCGGTGATCCCGTGCGCGATGATCGGCACCTTCGAGGCGCAGCCGCCCGGCCAGGTCGTGCCGCGCTTCCAGCGCGTGACGATCCGCTTCGGCGAGCCCCTCGAATTCTCGCGGTACGCGGGCATGGACGGCGAGAAGGCGATCCTGCGCGCGGTCACCGACGAGATCATGTACGCGATCCTCGGCCTGTCGGGCCAGGAGTACGTCGACAAGTACGCGGCCGTCGTGAAGGCGGAGGAGGCCGCCGGACAGACCGAGGAGAGCGGGCGGCCCGCGCCGCGCCGCAGGTTCCCGAGGCCACCGCTGAGCTGAGCGTGTACGAGGACGTGCGGGCCGCGGCTTCGACGCGCAGGCCTGACGGGAGCGTTCGGGAACGCCGTCGGGAGACCGTCCGGCAAGGCCAAGGAGGATCTCCCGACAGCAGAAATCACTACAGGACTACAGGTGTCGTACAGGTACTACGGCTTGGGCGTGGCATGCGGGGCGCAGGTCACGTCGCGGCTGTCGACCTTGCCGGTGAGCAGGTAGGCGTCCACCCGCTCGTTCAGGCACGGGTTCTCCAGGTTGGTGATGCCGTGCGAACCGGCGTCCTTCTCGGTGATCAGACGCGAGCCCTTGAGGCGCTTGTGCAGCTCCACACCGCCCTCGTAGGGGGTGGCGGCGTCGCGCGTGGACTGGGCGATCAGCGTGGCGGGCAGGCCCTTGCCGGTCTTGACCTCGATCGGCTGGTGCTGCTTGCTGGGCCAGGTGGCGCACGGCAGGTTCATCCAGGCGTTCGCCCAGGTCATGAACGGGTGGTCCTTGTGCAGGCGGGTGTTGTCCCGGTCCCACTTCTTCCAGCTGGTGGGCCACTTGGCGTCGGCGCACTCGACGGCGGTGTAGACCGCGTTGCTGTTCTCCGAGGCCTTGTTGCCCGCGATGTCGGACAGGTCGGGGCTGGCGGCCTTGATGAGCGGCTGCCGGTCACCGGCGACGAACTTGCTCCAGTTCGTGGCGATGGAGACCCACGTGGAGTCGTAGTACGGGGCGCTCTGGAAGTACGACGTCAGCTCGGCGGGGCCGACGACGCCGTCGAACGGCGCCTTCTTCGCGGCGGCGCGCAGGTCGGTCCACTGCGCGGCCACCTTCTTCTGCGTGTCACCGAGGTGGAAGACGGAGTCGTACTTGGCGACCCACGTCATCCAGTCCTTGAGACGCGTCTCGAAGGCGACGTCCTGGTCGAGGTTGGCCTGGTACCAGATCTTCTCGCGCGAGGGGTTCACGACGGAGTCGAAGACCATGCGGCGCGCGTGCGAGGGGAAGAGCGTCGCGTACACGGCGCCCAGGTACGTCCCGTAGGACACGCCCAGGTAGTTCAGCTTCTTCTCGCCGAGCGCGGCGCGGATGACGTCGAGGTCCCGCGCGGTGTTCGGGGTGGTCATGTGCGGCAGCATCCAGCCGCTGCGCTCCTTGCAGCCGTCCGCGTACTCGGCGGCGAGCTTGCGCTGGGCGCGCTTGTCGGCCGCGGAGTCGGGCACCGGGTCGAGCTTGGGCGCCTTGACGAACTCCTGCGGGTCGACGCACGAGATCGGCGTCGAGTGGCCGACGCCGCGCGGGTCGAAGCCGACGAAGTCGTAGGCCTTCGCGGTCTTCTCCCACAGCTTGCTCTTGTTCACGACGCGCAGCGGGAAGCGCATGCCGGAGCCGCCGGGGCCACCGGGGTTGTAGACGAGCGCGCCCTGGCGCTCCTCCTTGCTCCCCGTGTTGCCTATGCGGTCGACGGCCAGCTTGATCTGCTTGCCGTAGGGCTTGGCGTAGTCGAGCGGAACGCTGACCCAGCCGCACTGCACGGGCTTCGGGAAGCCCCAGTCCTCCGGACAGTCCTTCCAGTCGACGCCCTTCTTCGCCGCCCGCGCCGCGGCGACGGCGGCGCCCCGGGCCTCACGGTCCTTGGCGTAAGCGGCCTTGCCGCCGGCGGCATCGGCACTGGCGGCAGGCGCACCGAGCGCCCCCGCGATCAGCGTCGCCGCAACAAGAGCACCCGCGGACCCGAGCGTCATCGCTCGTCTGCTCCGCGCGGTCATCGGGGTACGTGTCAAGTGGGGCCTCCCGCACATCGATTCGGTCATTCCCTCGGTACGGGGATACTTCCGTCTGCGGGGGCGGTCAGGACAGGTGTGGTTGTTGTTCTTTACCAATCCGATAAACGGACCGGTGAGTACCGGTGAGCGGCCATGGCAGGTCAGAGGCCCGATCCCCGTGCGGGAGCGGGCCTCTGACGTGCGGTGTGTGACTGTCTGAGTGACTATGACCCGGGCTCGGGGCCGAAGATGCCGTCCGTCGCGGTTGCGCCAATCTGGATCACCGGACGGATCTGCCTGCGGTAGACGGTCTCCGTCGTGGTCTGGCTGGAGTGGCCGACGAGCCGCGGGATCTCTTCGAGCGGCATCCCAGCGTCGGAGAGCAGCGAGACGGAGGATGTCCGGGTCTCCCACGTCGTCCACTCGTGGGGCTTGAGCTCCGTCCCTGCGACCTTGACTCGCCCGAGCACGCGTCGGAACTCGCGTCGCACGGCGGTCGCGTCCACCTACGTGCCGACACCCGTGGTGAAGACGCTAACGCTCACGCTGGACTTGCGCGTCTTCGTGTCCCCCGTGCGCCGGACCGAACGCCATACCGCGATGTGCGGAGGGACCGCGGGCTCTGCCTCCGGGGACGGCCGGGTTGCCCCTCGGCACGTCGCACAGTGCAATCACGTTGCGCTTCACCTGAAGCGCGGGCGCTCCCATCAGGTCGTCAACCAGACACATCGATGACGCGCCACGGCGTACACGGTATCGATCTGTTCAGGGCTCAGAACTCCGGAAAGCGGGCCAAGAGCGGATACCTCCCGCTCGCGGTACACGCGCACGGCAAGCTGAGTAGGGGCCTTTTCAAGGCGTGTCACACCGACGAACACGAGCACTGGCTCCACTCGCACCGGAAATCCGACGTGGCGTTCCAGTACTGTCTGAACCCTGTCGGCCTCTGCCTTGCTCTTACGGCCATAGGGCTGCGGTTTCCCATGATTGACCCGCGCCATCTCGTCACCGACCCAAACGGCCTTGCCGAGGTGGCGTTTCGTGTTGATGCAGAAGACCCCGCCGGGGCCGATCAAGAGATGGTCGATGTCCACCTTGCGGGGCAGCTCTATCGAGTGCAGGACGCGCCAACCATGGTGGGAGAGTCTCTGCAACTCAGCCCCTACCCGGAGTTCCCCGGTCAAACCCTTGCGGTAGGAATCCAGTTCGGACGGCCTCCGCAACAACCAGTTGATTAATCGCTGGGACAGCGTAGGCCCCTCTGCTTCAAGTTTCTCACGCAAGGATTCACCGGGACGATTCAACGCTAGGTCATGCGCTGGCGTCAGCGGAGGCAACTTCGGTACGGGGGGCGCCTCCTGCCGATGGAGGGGAGGATTCGGGGATGCGGCAGTCGCAGGCTTGGCGCTGCGAGTAAGACGGGCCCGTAAAAGCCGCAGGGCCTCGCGCCGATAAGGTTCCTGAAGGATCGTGACCTTGCCGGTACGACGGTCGGCCCACGCGACAGCTGTGCCGTCCGACAGGTTCACATACAGCCGATCTTGCCCGTAGCGCTTCCACGCGACGACCTTCAGCTCCCCCATGCTCGCCCCCTGTCAAGACTCCGTCCCCAGAGCCATGGCAACAGGAGGCCGCCATCATCACAAGGAGGCGGACCGGTCAGGCCGAACCGCGACGCGGTAGCCGATCGGCCAGTCCCCGAGCTGTTACCGGTTTCTCTACTTCATCAAGGCTCGCTGCGCTCGCTGGCCGGGGCGGCGCAGCCGCGCTGCGTGGCCTTCGCCTACCCCGGCCGCCACCAGGCCCGAGAGGGAAAGAACCCCCAGCGCCCACGCCCTCGCGCGGCAGCTCCCGGCCGGATGGCGGGCGCACGCCTGGATGGGGAGGAAGACCCGTCGTGGCTGGGGCGGTCGGCTCCATGGATTTACTGATCGTTTCAGAATGAGATCTTGGTCTGACGGCTCGACGAGATGGCGCTGTGAGCGATGGAACGGGTTGCCCTGGCGGTGCGTTGGGTCGACAGGACTCTTGGGAGGAGAACCTTGTCGAGTTTGAGCTTCCCGTCGGCGCGGGCAGTCGGACGCGGAGCGGCCTGGTATCGCGGGGACTGCCATGTCCACTCCGTCCACTCGGACGGGGAACTCACCCCCGAAGAGTTGGCCGTCCGGGCGCGCGCGGCCAGGCTCGACTTCATCGCGACGACGGAGCACAACTCAGCCGCGGCCCCGGGTGTCTGGGGGCACCTGGCCGCCGATGACTTCTTGATCCTTCTCGGCGAAGAGGTGACCACGAAAGACGGACACTGGCTCGCGCTCGGCATCCATCCCGGCGAGGTCGTCAACTGGAACCACCAGGTCAGGGACGGATTGGTTGATAAGTGCCTGGACCAGGTCCATCGAGTAGGGGGCCTGTGCGTGGCCGCGCACCCGCATGCGCCCTACCCATCGGGCGACTTCATGTTCCCCTTCCGGGGCTTCGACGTGGTGGAGGTGTGGAACGGACTGTGGACTTCGGACCGGCCCTGGAATGCTGACAACGAGGCGGCTCTGGCGGAGTGGGGGTGGAGTCTGGCAGCGGACATTCGCACTGGCTCGTGGCGGCCAGCGATGGGCAACAGCGACACCCACCTGGAAGGGCAGATCGGCATCCCTCACACCGTGGTCTTCGCCGAGGAGCTGAGTACCGAGGCGGTCTTGGCCGGAATCCGTGCCGGCCGCAGCTGGATCGCCGAGTCGGCGGACGTGGACGTGTCGTTCACCGCCAATGCCGATGGTCGCGTTGTCGGGGTGGGAGAACGGCTCGTAACTCACAGTGGGCAGGTGGAAGTGCAGGCAGCAGTACGAGGTGTGCCAATGGGGACCGTCAGCTTCCACACCGATCGAGGGAAGGTCCACCGAGCATCTCTCCCCGCTGACGGGGCGGGCGTGGCGCAGTGGGACACGACAGCGGAGCACTCGGGGTTCGTTCGCATCGAGGTCCGCCATCCCAACGGGCACGTCGCCGCACTCACCAATCCGATCATCCTCAACTGACCGCTCGCTTCATCGTGAGGTGCGCAGGCGGCGGAGGCAGATGAGGCTGCAGGCCAGTTCGACCAGGCCCTGATGGAGGTCGGCGCGTCTTTCGTAGCGAATCCGGAGCCGCTTGGACTGGTGCAGCCAGGCAAAGGCCCGCTTCACCACCCAACGCACCTTGCCAAGCCCTGAACCGTGGGCCACACCGCGTCGGGCGATCATCGGCGTGATGCCGCGCTTCCACAGCAGGCGGCGGTACTTGTCGAAGTCGTAGCCCCGGTCGGCATACAGGCGCCGCGGCCCGCTGCGAGGCCGTCCTCGCAGCCCCCGGATCGGCGGGACCACGTCGAGTAGTGGCAGCGACGGGGTGACATCGTGGCGGTTGCCGCCGGTGAGCCTGACGGCGAGCGGGGTTCCATGCCGGTCGACTATCAGATGGTGCTTGGAACCGGGACGGGCGCGGTCGACCGGTGAGGGGCCGACCTGATCCCCCCTTTCAGGGCCCGGACATGCGAGCCGTCAACAGCGCAGTGCTCAAGATCCAACAGGTCGGCGCGGCGCAGCTCGGTCAGCAGGATTGCGTGCAGGCGCGGCCAGACGCCGGCCTCGGTCCAGTCCCGTAGGCGGCGCCACGCCGTTGCCCCGGAGCACCCGACCGTTTCGGCCGGGGCATCGCGCCAGGCGACGCCGGTCCGCAGTACGTACATCACCCCGGCGAGGCCCGCCCGGTCGGGAACCCGCAGTCGCCCAGGGTGGCGGCAACGCAGCTAAGAGCGGGTGGCAGGAGCGGAGCCACGCGCTCCCACAGGTCATCCAGAACAAGATCAGCACGCACCCGGACACCTTGCCGATCAAGGTCGCTAACCGCAAGACTCGCGGTTCAACTCATTCTGAAACGATCAGTTAGACAGCCACTTTGGGGCGAGCGAGCCTCTAAGGGCATGGCTCAGATTCGGGCTGTTGCGGGCAGGCGAGGTGCTGCCCGAATCGCGGCCAGCATAAGGGGCCATGATCACTCGGCCCAAAGCAGGCCCCGCCTAAACCGCTCCACCGACCTACGTCGTGTGAGAAGCTGCACACGGACCAAGGCGCATACGAATCAAGGAAGTGAATCCATGAACGATCCAGTATCCACAATAAAAAAGTTTCACACACGGATCGGCGAATTTGAGCTGGGCAAATTCGATACCCTTCAAGGTTTGGGCTGCCGCGTGGAGCTTGAAGAGCTAAACGATGACGGATTAACCCCCCTCACCCTTCTGCCTAGCAGAGTCAGACTCACTCGCGCACCGTCACGACAAACTTTGAAGGTATGGCAGTGGTTCTCGCATATCAAGGCAAACCGATCCCGACTCGACGCAACGATCACTGCAGTTAGCGAAGACGGTTCAGCAGTAGTCCGGTGGAGCTTGAGGGGTGTTGCGCCACTCCACTGGTCCGGATTGGGAATGAGCCCTAGCGAAAATCCAGCACTCGACACAGAAGAGCTGGAATTAATCTTCCAAGAAATTGCAGATATGGAGCTGGTAAACCAGGACGTATGACCCTCCCACCTCTGAGAAGCGGCGCGTTGGGCACCGGCGCAGGCACCAGCCCGTGAACATTGATGAACCGCCGAGGTAGGGCAACGGCGGACTGGCGCGGACGGCTTCGGGCGATCGCAGCAGGTAGTTCCCCATCCGATAGACGGACCGGCCAGTGCGGTGAACGGTTCATGCACGCCAGCGGGCGGATGCCGGGGCTCCGCGTGGTCCGGGGAGCCGGACAGGGGGCCGCTTCGGGGGCCTGGGTGGGCTAGGCCCAGCGCGTCAAGGCCTTGTCGAGGAGGCGGCGTAGGTGGAGGGCGTCGGGGGCCAGGGCTGTGATCAGGGCTCCTGGGCCTGCGAGGGGGGTCAGGGTGGCGGTTTCGGACAGGATGGCGGGCTTTAGCGGGTTGGTGAGGAAATCCGGGCTGATGATGAGGAGCTGGCCCACCGCCCGGTGGCCTCCCAGGACCGCTGGGCCGTTCCAGCCCGGTGGGGCGGAGGGGCCGCAGGTCAGTTGTTGGTCGAGGAGGGGGCGGCCGGCGTGGTGGACGGTGAGGCGGGTTCGGAGGAGGCCGGGGGGTTCCGCGGTGCGGCCCAGGGCCTGTTCCTCGCGGAGGACCAGGCGGCCGCCCTCGGCGATGTCCACCCGGGTGGTGACCCGCAGGTCGCTGTCCTGCACGGAGATCAGCTGCTCGGGGAGCCAGCGCAGCTCCGCGCCCTCGGCGACGGTGAGGCGCACGTCGTAGCGCGCCTCGTGCCGGTCCTGGCCCGGCAGGGCCATCGTGGCCGCCGCGGAGCCGATGTGCAGGCGCGCGCCCCGCTCCGCCGTCGCCTCGACGGTGAGGTGGTCGCCGCCCAGCGGGCCGCTCATCGCGCCGACCAGCAGGACCCGGGCGGCCGCGCCCGCCGGGCCCGCGGCGCGGACGCGGCGCAGCGCCAGCGGGCCCTCGCCCTCCAGGACGGGCAGGGCGGTGCCGCCGCGGCCGTCGGGCCGGGCGGTGACGCGGGCGGTGGCCCTGACGCCCGCGGCGCCCAGGGCCCGCGCCACCGGTGGGCTCGTCACGCGTCGGCCGCGGCCCAGGCCGCGTACTGCGCGCGCACCCAGTCGGCCACCGCCGTGACGCCCTCGGCCGAGCGCAGCGACTGGAAGACCACCGGCAGTTCGGCGCGCTGCGCCTCGGCGTCCGCGGCCATGCGGGCCAGGTCCGAGCCGACGTACGGGGCGAGGTCGGTCTTGTTCACCACGAGCAGGTCGGCCGTGGTCACGCCGGGGCCGCCCTTGCGCGGGATGTCGTCCCCTCCGGCCACGTCGATCACGAAGATCTGGGCGTCCACGAGGCCGCGCGAGAACGTCGCGGTCAGGTTGTCGCCGCCGGACTCCACGAGGATCAGGTCCAGCGGGCCCACCTCGTCCTCCAGGTCCTCCACCGCCTCCAGGTTCGCGGAGATGTCGTCCCTGATCGCGGTGTGCGGGCAGGCGCCCGTCTCCACGGCGGTGATCCGCTCCGGCGGCAGCACGGCTTCCTTGAGCAGGAACTCGGCGTCTTCGCGGGTGTAGATGTCGTTCGTCAGGACGGCGAGGGACAGCTCCTCGCGCAGCGTCCGGCACAGGGCCGCCACAGTGGCCGTCTTGCCCGAGCCGACCGGGCCGCCCAGGCCTATGCGCAGGGCCCGGCGCCGGCCGTCGGGACGGTGCGCGTCCGCGCTCACGGCCGAGGCCTCGTCGTGGGTGTGGTCCAAGTGCATGGTTCTCCTCGGCGTCCTTGGTGCTCAGTGCTTCACTTACTGCGTGGCAGGTGTTCCGGGGCGGGTCCGGATCGGGGCTTCCCTACGACGCGAACAGCCGTACCGGCCACGCCGCATGCGCCTCGCCCCCGATCTCGAGGAGCGGCGCCGACGCCGCCGGGAGCGCGTCCAGGCCTTCGTCGGGTACGCGTCCCGCCGCGGCCACCGCCTCCCCCACCACCCGGTCCACGTCGTCCCCGAGCCGCGCAAGGGCGGCCGTGGCGTCGAAGGGGTCGAGGCTCAGCAGGCGTACGACCGCCGTGGCGGGCCCGCTGATGGACTCGTAGGCGGAGCAGTACGCCGCGTCGGCGGCCCCGAGCCCGGCGGCCCGCGCTGCGGCGCCGAGGACGACCGGCTGGTGGGCGCCCTTGGGGAAGGCCCGGGCCAGCGCGTCGAGTTCGGGCGCGGGCCAGGTGGCACGCGCCGCCCGCAGCAGCTGGCGGCCCAGCTTGCGCGCGGCCGTCCGCAGGGCCAGGGACGGGGTGCGCGCGTCGGCGGCCTCGTCGAGGGCGGCGAGCTCCGCGACGCCGAGCGCGGCGGCCGCCGCGAGGGCGGCGGACACCAGGCCGGTGGTGTGGAGCCGCCCCCGGCAGAAGGCCTCCAGGCTCGGCGCCCCGGTGATCCGCCCGGCCTTGACGGCCGCCTCGGCGCCGCCGGAGTGCGCGTGGCCCCCGGCGGGGAAGCGGCCGTCGGCCAGGATGAGGAGTGCTGCTCGCGACATGTTGAGGACAACCAGGATCAGAGGGGCGGAGAGCGGGCAGGGAAGCGCGGCTCAGAAGAGGAAGTAGCGCTGCGCCATGGGGAGTTCGGCCGCCGGTGAGGGCTCCACCAGCTCGCCGTCGATCGTGACCGCGAAGCTGTCGGGCGCCACCTCAACGCGGGGCAGGGCGTCGTTCTCCCGCATGTCCGCCTTCGTACGCCCCCGGGTGGAGCGGATGGCCACGAAGCGCCGGTCGAGGCCGAGGCGCTCGGGCAGGTCGTCGTCGAGGGCCGACTGGGTCACGAAGTTGAGGGAGTTGAGCGCGGGGGCCCGGCCGCGGGCGCCGAACATCGGGCGCGGCAGGACCGGTTGCGGGGTGGGGATCGAGGCGTTGGCGTCGCCCATCTGCGCGTACGCGATCTGCCCGCCCTTGAGGACCACCTGCGGCTTGACGCCGAAGAAGGCCGGTTCCCACAGGACCAGGTCGGCCAGCTTGCCGCTCTCCACCGAGCCGACCTCGTGCTCGATGCCCTGGGCGATCGCCGCGTTGATCGTGTACTTGGCGACGTAGCGGCGGGCCCGGTGGTTGTCGGCGCGGGTGTCGCCGGGCAGGGCGCCCCGGCGGCGCTTCATCACGTGCGCCGTCTGCCAGGTGCGCAGGACGACCTCGCCGATCCGGCCCATCGCCTGGGAGTCCGAGGACATGATCGAGATCGCGCCCAGGTCGTGGAGGATGTCCTCGGCGGCGATGGTGGTGGGGCGGATGCGGGACTCGGCGAAGGCCAGGTCCTCCGGGACCGCCGGGTTGAGGTGGTGACAGACCATCAGCATGTCGAGGTGCTCCTCGACGGTGTTGACGGTGTGCGGGCGGGTCGGGTTGGTCGAGCTGGGCAGCATGTTCGGCAGCGAGACCGCCGTGATCATGTCGGGGGCGTGGCCGCCGCCCGCGCCCTCGACGTGGAAGGCGTGCAGCGTGCGGCCGCCGACCGCGGCGAAGGTGGCGTCGACGAAGCCCGCCTCGTTCAGGGTGTCGGTGTGGACGGCGAGCTGCGCGCCTGTGTCCTCGCAGACGTTCAGACAGGCGTCGATGACGGCGGGGGTGGCGCCCCAGTCCTCGTGGATCTTGAAGCTGACGGCGCCCGCGCGCAGCTGCGCGTGCATCGAGGCGGCGTTGGTGGTGTTGCCCTTGCCCAGGAAGCCGATGTTGACGGGGCTGTTCTCCATCGCGGCGAACATCCGCGCCAGATGCCAGGCACCGGGCGTGATCGTCGTGGCCTTGCTGCCCTCGGCGGGGCCCGTGCCGCCGCCGATGAGCGTGGTGACGCCGGAGGCCAGGGCCTCGTCGACGATGGTCGGCGAGATGAAGTGGATGTGCGTGTCGATGCCGCCCGCGGTGAGGATCTTGCCGTTGCCCGCGAGGATCTCGGTCTCGGGGCCGATGACGAGCTCGGGGTGCACCCCGTCCATGGTGTCGGGGTTGCCCGCCTTGCCGATGCCGGTGATGCGGCCGTCACGGATGCCGACGTCGGCCTTGACGACGCCCCAGTGGTCGATGATGAGCGCGCCGGTGATGACGGTGTCGGGCGCGCCCTCGGCCCGGGTCGTGCGGGCCTGGCCCATCGACTCGCGGATGACCTTGCCGCCGCCGAACACGGCCTCGTCGCCGGAGCGTCCGGGGCCGCCCGAGCGGTCCTCCTCGATCTCCACGAGCAGGTCGGTGTCGGCGAGCCGGACGCGGTCGCCGGTGGTGGGGCCGAACAGGTCCGCGTACGCGGCGCGGGACAGCTCAGGCACGGGTCGCTCCGTTCGCTTCGCCGCCCGGGCCGGGGGCGTCGGGCACGTCGAGGGCGCCCCCGGTCTCCCCGCGCAGTCCGGGGACGACGCGGGCCCCGGCGAGGGGGACGAGCTCGACGTCCACCGGGATGCCGGGCTCGAAGCGCACGGCGGTGCCCGCGGCGATGTTGAGCCGCTGGCCGCGCGCGGCGGCGCGGTCGAAGTCCAGACCGGGGTTGGCCTCGGCGAAGTGGTAGTGGGAGCCGACCTGGACGGGCCGGTCGGCGGCGTTCAGGACGGTCAGCCGGGTCGTCTCGCGGCCCTCGTTGAAGGGGACGGGCTCCTCGGCGAAGAGGACCTCCCCGGGGATCGGCCCACGGCCCGATCCGGTCACGGCGTTCATGCTGCGCGGACTCCCGTCACACGATCGGGTCATGGACGGTGACGAGCTTGGTGCCGTCCGGGAAGGTCGCCTCGACCTGGACGTCGTGGATCATCTCGGGGATGCCCTCCATGACGTCGTCCCGCGTGAGCACCCTGCGCCCCGAAGCCATCAGATCGGCGACGCTGCGGCCGTCCCTCGCGCCCTCCAGGACGTGCGACGTGATGAGGGCGATCGCCTCGGGGTGGTTGAGCCTGAGGCCGCGCGCCTTGCGCTTCTCGGCCACGTCGGCGGCCACATGGATGAGCAGTCTCTCCTGCTCGTGCGGGGTCAGTTGCACGTCCCACCTCACAGTCCTCGCCCCGGACCGTGCGGGGTCCGGCTGCCGCGGCCACCGCGACGGGCATAGATGTAACACGCAGCGACTTACGTGCCGGTGTCCACTTTCGCTTACGGAATCCCCAGGTGGCGTGGCAGGGCAGGCTAGTTGGACGGAGTTTCAGCGAGGTTAACCAGCCTTTGACTGAGCCATGACCATCAGCAGGGCTCCGCCATACCCATCGGACAAGCCCTAGGTCATCCGGGGCCCGTGGTGCTCGGCGGCGATGCCGAAGCGCTGTCGCTCCCCGGGGGCGGACGCCGCGCCGCCGATCGACGACACCGAGGTGATCACCGGCTCCTGCGCGGGCTCCTCCGCCTCTTCGAGGCGTCGCAGGTCGTCCGCCGACACCAGGGCCACGAGCGGCTTGCCGTGCCGCGTGACGACGACGCGCTCACCGCCGTACACCACGCGGTTGATCAGGTCGGCAAGCTCCGCCCGGGCTTGCGTCACCGGAATCTCGTAGGCCATGTCCCCATCATAACGTCACGTACGTCCTGTACATTTTTTACAGAAGGCCGCCGCGGTGGGCGGCGGCCCCGTGCTGCCAGGAGGCGTGCCATGCGCGGACCGTCCGCCCGTTCCGTCCTGCCGGAGTTCACCGAGCGCACCAGTTCGGGCGCGCGCACCTGGGATCCGTACTCCAAGCTCCTGGACGAGCGGATCGTCTTCCTCGGCACGCCGATCGACGACGTCTCGGCGAACGACGTGATGGCGCAGGTCCTCTATCTGGAGCACGCGGCGCCCGACCGGGACATCTCGCTGTACGTCAACTCCCCCGGCGGCGACTTCAGCGCGACGACCGCGATCTACGACACGCTGCGGTACGCCTCCTGCGAGGTGGAGACGGTCTGCCTCGGACAGGCCGCGGCCGCCGCCGCGGTGCTGCTGGCCGCGGGCACGCCCGGCAAGCGGTCGATCCTGCCCGGCGCCCGGGTGCTGCTCCAGCAGCCCGCCCTGCCCGAGCCGGTGCGCGGCCAGCCGACCGACCTGCGGATCCGCGCGGAGGAGCTGCGGCGCACCCGCGCGCTCCTGGAGGAGATGCTCGCCCGTCACACCGGGCGCACGCCCGAGCAGATCTCGGCGGACATCGAGCGGGACACGGTGCTCGACGCCGAAGCCGCCGTCGCCTACGGTCTGGTGGACCGGGTCGTCCCGAGCCGCAAGGCCGCGCGCCCGGACGCGGAGTGAGGCGCGGGTGCTTCCCGAACTGCCGCCGCTGCCCGCGCTGACCCGCGCCGAGGGCGAGCTGGTCGACGCCTACCTGGCGGTCCTCGACCTCCTCGGCCGGATCAACCCGGCCCGCGTCGAACACACGTACGGCGGGTTGCGTGCCGCGCAGGCGCTGGTCGCCCGGGCGACCGAGCTGCGGGACGCGCTGGCGCTCATGCATCAGCGCGGGGAGAACGAGGTGCACGCGCCGACGCTCGCGCGGGCGCTGCGCGTCCTGGACGGCGAGCGGCGCGCCGCGCGCGTGACGGTGCCGCCGCCGACGGGGCCGTGACGGAGGTCAAGGCGGCGTCGGCGGACGCGGGTCCGTCATGATTCCGCCCGATTCACCCCCCACGACCGGCCGTCCCGTGCCACACTTCCAGCCAGCCCTCATTCCGTTTTCGGCCTGGTCACCCCGTGCGCCGGTGACATCTGACACCGTGGAACGCGCCCCGGACCCAGCGCGCCTGCGCCATCCGCCCGTTGCCGGTGTGCGCCGATGTCGGGCCGAGTTCGGGGTTGCCCCGGAGATGACCAGAGATGATCGCCCCTTCTGCGTAATCGGCGATCGTCCCGGCGGCCCCCCGAAAATGCGCAACTCCCTTACGCCGCACCCGGATTCGGGCGTTCCGGCGCTGATGGGGCAATCATCTCCGAGTGTGACCTAGACCCCATTCGGGCGCTGTCCACCGGAACGGGTCAGGCGTGAGGAGCCTCACATACCGCCGATCCGGCTCGGCTTTTTCGCCCCTCTCGGGTGAAGATCCCTTCCGACGACAAGCCCCCGCCACAGGCGGCGGGGCGATCCGGGCGGACGCCGAATCCTGCCGCCGCCCGGATGCCCGGTCGACATCTGTGCACCGGCAGGAGTGGAGGACCCAGCAAGGCGGGCCGTCCGGCTAGTCCGGAAGGCCCTTGGGGTGAAGTCGCATCGCGCGGCCGGGCATCTTCGCCTGCCCGAACCCGACAGGTCATCCTTCTCAGGCGGCTGACGAAGGGTTGCGCATGACTGCGCTGCATCGTGTTCCGTCGCTGCTGACGAGGGCCAGTACGGCTTCGGCTCTCACACTCGCCGCCGTGGGCGGCACCATCGTGGCCCCCGGGCTCACCGGAGACGCCCAAGCGGCCACCTCGCACGGGACGAAGGCGCTCAAGGTCGCGGCGTCCAAGAAGGGCTCCCCGTACCGCTACGGAGCGGTCGGGCCGAACCGTTTCGACTGCTCGGGCCTGACGCTCTACTCGTTCAAGCGCGTCGGCAAGAAGCTGCCGCGCACCGCACAGCAGCAGTACAACAAGACCCGCAAGGTGTCCTCCGCCAACCGCACCCGGGGGGACCTGGTCTTCTTCCACTCCGGCCGGAGCGTCTACCACGTCGGCATATACGCCGGTAAGGGCAAGATCTGGCACGCCCCGAAGCGGGGCACCGTGGTGCGGCTCGAGAAGATCTGGACCAACCAGGTCTGGTACGGCCGGGTCCGCTGACCCGTCGGCGGGCGGCGGCCCACCCAGGGCCCGCGCCGCCGCCCGCTCCGGGCGCCACCAGCGCCTTTCGCCGCCGTCCGGTCAGGTCCCGGACGGCGGCACCCTCCCGGACGACGCGGCGGATCACCACGCGCCGCCGGTGTCACCCGCCCGGCCTCGCCGTCAGAGCGGGAGTGGAGCGGCCCCGCGCGGATACTCGTGGACCATGGCCGACCATCACCCCCGTGCCGCGGGCGTCTCCAGACCGGACGCCGCCCGGCACACGCGCAACGAGACGCCGCTGGAGCGGGCCGACCGCAACTTCTCCGAGCTCCTCCAGGAGCTGCGGGTCACCCAGACCGGTGTGCAGATCCTCTTCGCGTTCCTGCTCACCCTCGCCTTCACCCCGCGCTTCCCCTCGCTCGACTCGGTGCAGCGCGCCACGTACGTCGTCACGCTGCTCCTGGCGGTGCTCGCCGCCGCGCTGTTCACGGCGCCCGCCGCGCTGCACCGCACCCTGTTCGCGCGGGGTGCCAAACCGCTGATCGTGCGGGTGTCCTCGCGGCTGGCGGCCGTCGGCCTCGCGGTGCTCGTGCTGGCCCTCACCGGATCCGTCCTGCTCGTCGTCGACGTGGCCGTGGGCCGCACGGACGGGGTGCTCGCGGCCGTGGGCACGTTCCTGGTGTGCGGCGGGCTGTGGGGCGTGCTGCCCCGCCTGGTCGGCCGCGCGGGCGGGCGGAGCTGACCCGCGCGCGGGTCAGCTCTGCACCGGCACCGACCACGGCAGTGTGATCCACACCGTCTTGCCGCCCTCCGCCGTGGGACGGACCGTGAGTCTGCCGCCGCACTCGGCGGTGAGCCAGCGGACGATGACCATGCCCCTGCCGTTGTCCTGCTGGACGGCGGCGGGCAACCGCTGGGGGAAGCGGGGGTGGCTGTCCGTGACGCCGATGCGCAGCCGCTCGTCGCGGTCGAGCCGCACGTCCACGGTGAAGGTGGGCGAGAGGCCGAGGGTGTGCTGCACCGCGTTCGTGGCGAGCTCGGAGACGATGAGCCGCACCGTGTCGGCCACGTCGGCGTCCGACGGCAGGCCCCACTCGGTGAGGACGTCCGCCACGTACGTGCGGGCGGTGGAGACCGAGACAGGGTCGCTCGGCAGGGTGACTGATGCTTCCTGGTGGTCTGCCATGACGGCGCCGTCCCTTTCCCACCGGGACCGCACTTCCGACGCGTGGCGAAAGTACTGAGGATCGTCCCGGAGCTGGTGCTTCGCGCCAGATTGCCACTCTCGGGCGGGCAGCGCCCGCCGATCCACCGAGATGTGCATATATCTGTCGCTCGAAGCGGTGAACTCTGCGACGGCAGACCGTATTTGGGCGCAACACTGGCAGTTCCCCTACTGTCCCCTACCGTTGGCGCGGTCCTCCGGAAGGACCCAGAAGGAGACAGCCATGCAGTACGGTCCCGCGGTGCGCCGTCGCAAGCTCGGCGCGGAATTGCGGGCGTTGCGCGCCGAGGCTGGGCTCACCAGCGGCGAGGCCGCCTCCCTCGTCGGCTGGCACCAGTCCAAGGTGAGCCGGATCGAGACGGGCCGCAGCGGCGTGAAGGCCGCCGACGTACGGCTTCTCCTTGAAGCGTACGGCGTTCAGGACCCGCATCTGCGGGAGCTGCTCGTCGCCCTCGCGGGCGGGGGCGACGAGCACGGGCGCCACCACTGGTGGCACGCCTACCGCGGGCTCCTGCCGCCCGCGTACCGGGACTTCATCAGCCTGGAGTCGCAGGCCTGCCGGGTGCGCACGCTGGAGACGACGGTGGTTCCCGGCCTGCTCCAGACGCCCGAGTACGCCCGCGCGGTGACACGTGCCGCGCTCGGCGGGCGGCCCGAGGAACAGGTCGAGGCCCTCGTGCAGGTGCGCCTCGCCCGCCAGGACGTGCTGCGCAGCGAGCCGCCGCTGCGGCTGAGCGTGGTCCTGGACGAGGCGGTGCTGCGGCGGCAGGTGGGCGGCCCCGAGGTGCTTTCCGGACAATTGCGCCGGTTACTGGATGCGGCTCGGCTGCCACAAGTGCGGCTCCAAGTACTCCCGTTCGCCTCCGGCGAGCACATCGGCCTGATCGGGCCTTTCGTTATTCTCTCCTTTCCGAACATTTCCGATCTGGATGTGGTTGTTCTCGACCACTTGACGAGTAGCCTCTACCTCGAACGGAAAGAAGACCTTCAGGCGTACACCGACGCCTTCAACTCGCTTCGCGGACAGGCGCTTTCCGTTCAGGATTCAATGGATTTCATCGCCGAGTTAGGTGACGGCGCGTAAGGAGGCACCATGACTGCACTGCCTCGGTACGTTCCCTCCAGCACGTCTCTCAGGGGCGCGCGGTGGCGGCGCAGCAGCCGCAGCAACGGAATGAACAACTGTGTGGAGACGGCCCCGCTCGGCGCAGGCCCCCTGACGGGTCTGCTCGCCGTGCGCGACTCGAAGGACACGGCTGGCCCGGCCGTGCTCTTCTCCCCCGCGGCCTGGGGAGTCTTCGTCGACGCCCTTCGATGAAGGCCCACGGCCCTTAGGTGAGGCCCGAGTGAGTGCGCCGGACCCCGGACCCAGGTCGTAGGTGCCAGATCTCAGGTGTCAGGGTGCGGTGCGGCTGATCACCCCGACGACCTCGGCGACCTGTGCGTCGCTCAGGTCCGCGCGGGCGGTCAGCCGCAACCGCGAGACGCCGTCGGAGACCGACGGCGGACGGAAGCACCCCACGGCGAGACCGGCGGCACGGCAGTCGGCCGCCCAGCGCACCGCCGCCTCGGGTGACGGGGCGCGCACGGAGACGACGGCGGCGTCCGGACGGACCGCCGAGAACCCCTGACCCACCAGCAGTTCGTGGAGCCGACGCGCCACCGCACGCGCGCGTGCGGCGCGCTCGGGCTCGCGGCGGAGCAGCCGCAGCGCGGCGAGCGCCGCCCCGGCGGCCGCGGGCGCGAGGCCCGTGTCGAAGATGAACGTACGGGCGGTGTTGACCAGGTGGTCGATGACCCGCGCCGGGCCGAGCACGGCGCCGCCCTGGCTGCCCAGGGACTTCGAGAGCGTGACGGTGACCACCGTGTCGGGCGCGCCCGCGAGCCCGGCGGCGTGCGGGGCGCCCCGGCCGCCGTCGCCGAGGACGCCGAGCCCGTGGGCGTCGTCGACGACGAGGCCCACGCCGAACGTGCGGCAGGCGGCGGCCAGTTCGGCAAGCGGCGCGGCGTCGCCGTCCACCGAGAACACCGAGTCCGTCACGGCGATCGCGGGGCCCTCGTGGGTGCCGAGCGCCTTGCGCGCCGCCTCGGGGTCCGCGTGCGGCACGACCTGGGTGGCGCCGCGCGCGAGGCGGCAGCCGTCGATCAGGGAGGCGTGGTTGCCCGCGTCCGAGACGATCAGCGAGCCGTAGGGAGCCAGGGCGGTGACGGCCGCGAGGTTCGCCGCGTAGCCGGAGGACAGCACGAGGGCGGCCTCGAAGCCGCAGAAGGCGGCCAGTTCCCGCTCGAGGTCCGCGTGCAGTTCGGTGGAGCCCGTGACCAGGCGCGAGCCGGTGGCGCCGCCGCCCCAGCGGTGGGCGGCGGCGGCCGCGCCCGCGGTGACCTCCGGGTGGCGGGTGAGACCGAGGTAGTCGTTGCCCGCGAGGTCGAGCAGGGTGGTTTCGGCCGGGCGCGGGCGCAGGCGGCGGACGAGCCCGGCGCGTTCGCGCGCCCGCGCCCGCTCGTCGATCCAGTCGAACGGCGCGCTCGCCATGAGGCCTCCAGGTCGTCGCCCGCCTGAGCGGGGCGGGGGGATACGTTTGTAGACAGTGCACAGACCCTAGCTGTCGCGCCACCGGGCCATGGTGTGGCAATACCCACAGCTGTCAGGGCTTCTGTTGTGTGGTTTCTCCATGGTCAGACGGACGCGCGTACGCCAGGATCGGCGCCATGGATCTGCTCAACACGCTGGTGGACAAGGGGCTTCGGCGCGAGCTGCCGACCCGTGACGAGGCGCTCGCCGTGCTCGCGACCTCCGACGACGAACTGCTCGACGTGGTGGCGGCGGCCGGAAAGGTGCGGCGCCACTGGTTCGGTCGGCGGGTGAAACTGAACTATCTGGTCAATCTGAAGTCGGGCCTGTGCCCCGAGGACTGCTCGTACTGCTCGCAGCGGCTCGGCGCGGACACCGGCATCCTGAAGTACACCTGGCTGAAGCCGGACGAGGCGTCGCAGGCCGCGGCGGCCGGGCTCGCGGGCGGCGCCAAGCGGGTCTGCCTGGTGGCGAGCGGCCGGGGGCCGACGGACCGGGACATCGACCGGGTCTCGGACACCATCAAGGCGATCAAAGAGCGACACGAGGGCGTCGAGGTCTGCGCCTGCCTCGGCCTGCTCTCCGACGGCCAGGCCGAGCGGCTGCGCGGCGCGGGCGCCGACGCGTACAACCACAACCTGAACACCTCGGAGTCGACGTACGGCGACATCACCAAGACGCACACCTACGCCGACCGCGTCGACACCGTGCAGAAGGCGCACGCGGCCGGTCTGTCGGCCTGCTCGGGGCTGATCTCGGGCATGGGCGAGACGGACGAGGACCTCGTCGACGTCGTCTTCGCGCTGCGCGACCTGGACGCGGACTCCGTGCCGGTGAACTTCCTCATCCCCTTCGAGGGCACCCCGCTCGCCAAGGAGTGGAACCTCACGCCGCAGCGCTGCCTGCGCATCCTCGCGATGGTGCGGTTCGTCTGCCCGGACATCGAGGTCCGCATCGCGGGCGGCCGCGAACTGCATCTGCGCACGCTCCAGCCGCTGGCCCTGCACCTCGCCAACTCGATCTTCCTCGGCGACTATCTGACCAGCGAGGGCCAGGCGGGCAAGGCCGACCTGGAGATGATCGCGGACGCCGGGTTCGAGGTGGAGACCACGGACCAGGTGACGCTGCCGGAGCACCGCCGGGGCGGAGGATGCGGTTCCGGTTCTGTGTCCGGGGCCGATGAGGGCGCGGGCTGCGGCTCCGTCTGCGCCTCCGCCGAAGCGCCCGAGGCCTCCGGGCAGGCCGAGCCGGGCGGCGCGCGGACCGACCTGGTGGCGGTGCGCCGCCGGGGCGCGGGGACGGACGTGGCGCCCAATGCCTGACGTGCGGGAGATCCTGGACCTCGACCGCGCCCACGTCTGGCACCCCTACGGGCCGATGCCCGGCCGACAGGAGCCGCTGGTCGTCGAGGGGGCCAGCGGGGTCCGGCTGCGGATCGCGGGCGTCGGCGACGTGGTCGACGGGATGTCGTCGTGGTGGTCGGCGATCCACGGCTACAACCACCCGGTCCTCAACGAGGCGGCGCGCGACCAGCTCGGCCGCATGAGCCACGTCATGTTCGGCGGCCTCACCCACGAGCCCGCCGTGCGCCTGGCCAAGCGGCTCGTCGACCTCACGCCCGAGGGCCTGGAACACGTCTTCCTCTCCGACTCCGGCTCGGTGTCGGTCGAGGTCGCCGTGAAGATGTGCCTCCAGTACTGGCGCTCCGTCGGCAGGCCCGACAAGCAGCGGATGCTCACCTGGCGCGGCGGCTACCACGGCGACACCTGGCAGCCGATGGCCGTGTGCGACCCGCAGGGCGGCATGCACTCCCTGTGGCAGGGCGTCCTGCCCCAGCAGGTCTTCGCCGACCTGCCGCCCGCGGGCTTCGACGCGTACGACGACGCGTACGCGGCCCACCTGCACGACATGATCGGCAAGCACGCGCACGAACTCGCGGGCGTCATCGTGGAGCCGGTCGTGCAGGGCGCGGGCGGCATGCGCTTCCACTCCCCGCGCTATCTGCGGGCGCTGCGCGAGGCCTGCGACGCGCACGACGTGCTGCTCGTGTTCGACGAGATCGCGACGGGCTTCGGCCGTACCGGCGCCCTCTTCGCCGCCGACCACGCGGCCGTCACCCCCGATGTGATGTGCCTGGGCAAGTCGCTGACCGGCGGCTATCTGACGATGGCGGCGACGCTGTGCACGCCGCGCGTCGCCGACGGCATCGCCCGCGGCGAGGTGCCCGTGCTCGCGCACGGCCCGACCTTCATGGGCAACCCCCTGGCCGCCGCGGTGGCGAGCGCCTCCATCGACCTGCTGCTCGGCCAGGACTGGCAGACCGAGGTCAAGCGGATCGAGACGGGCCTGCGGGCCGCCCTCGCCCCGGCCGCGGAGCTGCGTCACGTCCGAGACGTACGGGTCCTCGGCGCGCTCGGCGTCGTCCAGCTCGACCACCAGGTCGACATGGAGGCGGCGACGCGGGCGAGCGTGGCTGCGGGGGTGTGGCTGCGGCCGTTCCGCGACCTCATCTACACGATGCCGCCCTTCATCACCGGGGACGACGACGTGGCGCGCATCGGGCGCGCCGTGTGCGCGGCGGCGCGCGCGAGCGGGGAGGCGCAGGCGTGAGCGTGATCGTGGTGTCCGGCACGGGCACGGAGATCGGCAAGACGGTGACCACGGCGGCCGTGGCCGCGCTCGCGCTCGCCGCCGGGCGCAGCGTGGCCGTCCTCAAGCCCGCGCAGACCGGCGTCGGCCCCGAGGAGCCCGGTGACGTTGACGAGGTGCAGCGGCTCGCGGGCGCCCGGGTGACCGGCGCCGAGCTGGCCCGCTTCCCCGAACCGCTGGCTCCGGCGACGGCCGCGCGGCGCGCGGGGCTCGCGCCCGTCACGCCCGGCGACGTCGTCGAGGCCGCGCGGAAGCTGGCGGCCTCGCACGACCTGGTCCTCGTCGAGGGCGCCGGGGGTCTCCTGGTCCACCTCGACGGGACCGGCGCCTGTCTCGCGGACGCGGCCCGCGAGCTCGCGGCGCCGGTGCTCGTCGTCACGGCGCCGGGGCTCGGCACCCTCAACGTGACCCAGCTGACGGGCGAGGCCCTGCGAGCGCGCGGGATCGAAAGCCTCGGCCTGGTCATCGGCAGCTGGCCCGCCGCGCCCGACCTCGCGGCGCGCTGCAACGTCGAGGAGCTGGCCCGGGTGGCGGGTGCGCCGCTGCTCGGGGCGGTGCCGGAGGGGGCCGGGAGGCTGAGCGGGCAGGAGTTCCAGGAGGCGGCCCCGGGGTGGTTGGGGCCGGAGCTGGGCGGCGTGTGGGACGGGGTTTCCCTCCCCTAGGCCGCCCCTTCGCACGGGGCGCGGGCGTGGGGCGGGCCGGGCCCGTCCGGCGCCCACGGGCAGGGCCGCGGCCCGGTTGCGGCGGGCCCTGAGGGGGGAAGAACCAGCCATCTCCCCTCCGTGAGGAGGCCACCGTGCCGACCGCCAAGCCTTCCGGGCGCGCGCCCGTCCACCACCCGCTCTTCGCCCGTTGCTACGCCCGCGTCAGCGTCGCGGCCGAACCGGCGATCGCCCCGTACCGCGCGGAGCTGCTCGCCGGGGTCTGTGGCCGCGTCATCGAGGTGGGCGCGGGCAACGGCCTCAACTTCCCGCACTACCCCGCCACCGTCTCCGAGGTCGTCGCGATCGAACCGGAGCGTCTGCTGCGCCAGTTGGCCGTCTCGGCGGCGCTGCGCGCGGACGTGCCGGTCGACGTGGTGCCGGGCGCGGCGGAGGCCCTGCCGGTCAAGAGCGAGGCCTTCGACGTGGCCGTCGCCTCGCTGGTGCTGTGCAGCGTGCGGGACGTGCCGCGCGCGCTCGCGGAGCTGCGGCGGGTGCTTCGGCCGGGCGGCGAGCTGCGGTTCTTCGAGCACGGGCGGGCGCGGGGCGCGGCCTTCGCCACGGCCCAGCGCGCCCTGGACCGCACGGTGTGGCCGCTGCTGTTCGGCGGCTGCCACACCGCGCGGGACCCGGTGGGCGCGCTGCGTGCGGCCGGGTTCGAACTCGGCCCCTACCGCCGGGTCCTGGTGCCCGCGAAGCGTCCGCGCCTGCCCACGTCACCGTGTGTGCTCGGCACCGCCTGGCGGCCGTCGGAGGACGGGGCCTGAGCGGTCTCAGAGGGGCTGGACGAGATTCACCGCGTTGCCGTCCGGGTCCTTGATGTGGGCGACCCGCTGGCCCCACGGCATGTCGTTCGGCGGCCCGAGGACCCGGCCGCCGAGGTCCTCGACGGGGCCGAGGAGCGCGTCCACGTCGTCGACGGTGACGCTGAGCAGCGAGCGCTGGGGCGCGTCCAGCGGGGCCTTCTCGTCGGCGACGATGCCCAGTTCGGACTCCCGTACGCGCAGGCCTACGAAGAACACCGGGCCCTCCTCGGGAACGCGGGTGGTCTGTTCGGCGCCCAGGAGCTGGGCGTAGAAGGACTGGAGCCGGATCACGTCCGGGGTGATGAGCATCGGCTGGATGGTGGCAGGCATGCGTGGCCTCCTGGGAGTCGGGAACGGGCGCGGGGGCGTGGAAACGGGCCTGTGGGGGTGACCGGCCCGGTAGGGGTGACCGGCCCTGTGGGGGTGACCGGCGCGGGCCGCGAAACTCATCGCCGCCGAGCGGAGCGCCCGCCCCTGCGCCGCCGCTCGCCTTGTCGCCCGGCCGGGGGTGCGGGTGTGGCCCGCTTCGGGTGGCCTGGCCGGGGGTGCGAGTACGGCCCGCTCCGGGCTGCCTGGTTGGGGGTGCGAGTACGGCCCGCTCCGGGCTGCTTGGCCGGGGGGGGCGGGCCACCGGCTCGCTACCGACCGCTCGGCCACGGGTGCGGACCCAGGCCGCTTCGCGTTTCCCGGCCACGGGTGCGGGGCACCGGGCCGCTACAGGCCACCCGGCCACGGGCACAGGCCACCGGACCTGCCTTCGAGCCCCCCGACCACGAGTACGAGTCACCAGCCCCCTGACAAGCCGCCCAGCCGGAAGCGCGGACCACCCGACCGCTACAGGCCACCCGACCACGGGCACGGACCACCGGACCACGGACCGCTTCAGGCTTCCCGCCCACGGGTGCGGGCCACCGGCTCGCTCTTCGGGCGTCCCGGCCAAGGGTGCGGGCTACCACCGGGCTCACCCGGTCAGGAACGCGGGCCGCCCGCGTCAGGCCACCCGGCGGCGCCGAGCGCCCACGGCCACGCGGGGGCACACCGCCACGCGGAGGCGCGCGGCGACGCGGAGGCGCGCGGTGGCGGGGGCCCCGGTGGGCGCGCCCGTCAGCGGCTCCATTGGCGCAGCTCCCGCGCTATCTCCCCGACGCCCGCCGCGTCCTCCTTCACCAGGCGGGCGAGGTCGCGGACCTGCTCGGGCGAGGTCACGACCTTCACTCCGCTCGCGACCAGATAGGCGTACGCGACGGACACCGCGAAGAGCGCGTTCGAACGCTCCAGGGCGGGGACGTGGAGCAGTACTTGGAGCAGGGCGGCGGCGCGGTCGTGCGGTCCCTCGTAGACGGGGACGTCGAAGATCTCGGCCCGGTGCCGGGCCACGGCGGCCACCAAGGCGCCCCAGTCGGTGACTTGGGGGTCTCCCGGAGTCTTCTGTTCGGCGATCATCAGGAGCCAGGCGAGGTCGATGCGGAGGTTCAAGAGTCAGCGACGACCTTCGCGGTCCGAGCCGAACTCCTCGGCGAACACGCCCTCGTACTGCTTCATGAAGTCGGCGGCGGCCTCCACGAACGTGTGGCCGAGCTCGCCGACGTCCTGTTTGACCAGCTCTTCGATGTACCGGTTCACGCTCATGCCGCGGGCCAGGGCCCGCTCGCGCGCGGCCCGGGCGGTGTGCTCGTCCACCCGCACGTTCAGCTGCGTCTTCGCCATGCCCTCAAGCTAGCGCCGCCGCGCTAGCACCGACAAGGGCGCCAGGACCGTGCCCCTTACATACGTCCGGGTGCCCGACCTGCGAGGGATACCGGCCACGTGACCCCGCGCCTACCCTCTGAACCCTCTCCACTCCTGCGCCGCGCCCGCCCGGCCCGGCCGACGGCCTCAACCAGGGAGGCGGCCTTGTCCACACCCGCTACGACGCCGCACACGGAACGCGCCGAGCCCCCGGGCACCGCCGCCCGCGCCCGCGGCCTGACCAAGGCCTACGGCTCGGGCGAGACCGCGGTGCTCGCCCTGGACGCGGTGGACGTCGACATCGCGCGGCGCCGGTTCACGGCCGTGATGGGCCCCTCCGGCTCCGGCAAGTCCACGCTGATGCACACCCTCGCCGGGCTCGACTCGGTCTCGGCGGGCCAGGTGTGGCTCGGCGAGACCGAGATCACCGGGCTCAAGGAGCGCGAGCTGACGCGGCTCCGGCGGGACCGGGTGGGCTTCATGTTCCAGTCGTTCAACCTGATCCCGACGCTCAACGCCCGCGAGAACATCACGCTGCCCATGGACATCGCGGGCAAGCGCCCCGACGCCGAGTGGCTGGAACACGTCATCGACACGCTCGGCCTGCGCGACCGGCTCCGGCACCGGCCCGCGCAGCTGTCCGGCGGTCAGCAGCAGCGCGTCGCCTGCGCCCGGGCCCTCGCCTCCCGCCCCGAGCTGATCTTCGCCGACGAGCCGACCGGCAACCTCGACTCGCGGGCCGGGCTCGAAGTCCTCGGCTTCCTGCGCGAGGCCGTGGACGCGCTGGGCCAGACGGTGGTGATGGTCACGCACGACCCGGGCGCGGCCGCCCACTCCGACCTGGTGCTCTTCCTCGCCGACGGCCGGATCGTGGACGAGATGGACCGGCCGACGGCGGAGGCCGTCCTGGAGCGCATGAAGCGGTTCGACGTCCTGCACGCGGTGCCGCGCGACGCCGAAGGCCCGGCGCAGAGCACCCCCGACGAAGGCTGAGGCGGACGGTCGTGCTCAAGTCCACGCTCCGGAGCTTCCTCGCCCACAAGGGCAGGCTGTTCCTCTCCGCCCTCGCCGTGGTCCTCTCGGTGGCGTTCGTCGCGGGCAGCCTGATCTTCTCGGACACCGTCAACCGCACCTTCGACCGGCTCTTCGCCTCCACCTCGGCCGACGTCGCGGTCTCCCCCAAGGACGACGACGGGCGCGTGTCGACGGGACACACCCCGACGCTGCCCGCCGCCGTGGCGAAGGAGGTCGCCAAGGTCGAGGGCGTCGCGGCCACGCACGTCGACGCGTCCGTGGAGGACGTCACCGTCGTCGACCGCGACAACGACCCGGTGGGCCCGACGACCGGCGCCCCCACCATCGCCGTCAACTGGTACGAGACCGAGCGCAGCCCGGTGCGGCTCACCTCGGGTCACGTTCCGCGCGGCCCTGGTCAGGCCCTGCTCGACGCGGACACGGCCGACAAGAGGGACGTGGAGATCGGCGACACGCTGACGGTGATCGCCGCGCCCGGCTCGTTCCGGGTCGAGGTCGTCGGCATCGTCACGTTCCGCACCACCAACCCCGGTGCCGCCCTGGTCTTCCTGGACACCCCGACCGCGCAGACCAAGCTGCTCGGCGACGAGGACGCGGCGACGAGCATCGCCGTGGACGCGGCGCCCGGGGTGAGCGACGCCGAGCTGAAGCGGCGCGTCGCCGCCAGGATCGGATCGACGTACGAGCTGAAGACCGCGGCCGAGCAGGCCGAGTCCGCCGCGGCCGCGCTCGGCGGGTTCCTGGACGTCATCAAGTACGTGATGCTGGGCTTCGCCGGGGTCGCCGTCCTCGTCGGCGTGTTCCTGATCGTCAACACCTTCTCCATGCTCATCGCGCAGCGCACCCGCGAGCTGGGGCTGCTGCGCGCGCTCGGCGCCGACCGCAGACAGGTGCGCCGCTCGGTGCTCATCGAGGCCGTGCTGCTCGGGCTTGCGGGCTCCACCCTGGGGCTCGGCGCCGGGATCGGGCTCGCGGCCGGGCTCATCGAACTGATGGGTCTGCTCGGCATGAACCTGAAGTCGACGGAGATGGCGATCGGCTGGCCCACGCCCGTCGCCGCGTACGTCGTGGGCGTCGGGGTCACGTTCGTCGCCGCCTACCTGCCCGCGCGCCGGGCCGCGGGGGTCTCGCCGATGGCCGCGCTCGCGGACGCCGAGATCGCCGGTGTGGGGCGGCCGCTGCGGCTGCGGGCGCTCGTCGGGACCGTGATCGGGGCGGCCGGGGCGGCGGCGCTCGTGGGGTGCGCGGCCGCGGGCGACACCTCGACGTCGGCCTCGCTGCTCGGGCTCGGCGTCGCCCTCACCCTCGTCGCCATGGTCGTGGCGGGCCCGCTGCTCGTCCGCCCGGTGATCCGGGTGCTCGGCGGCACCTTCCCCGCGGTCTTCGGGTCCGTGGGCCGCATGAGCCAGCGCAACGCGCTGCGCAACCCGCGCCGCACGGGTGCGACGGCCGCCGCCCTGATGGTGGGCCTCGCGCTGGTGGGCGGCCTGTCCGTGGCGAGCGCGTCGATGACGAAGTCGTTCGACGAACAGATCGACAAGACGCTGGGCGCGGACTTCGTCGTCAACGGCGCCGCCAACCCCTTCACCCCGTTCCCCGCCGAGGTCACCGAGAAGGTGCGGGCGACACCGGGCGCGGGGCTCACCGTCCGCAACCGCTTCGCGACCTTGAAGCTGCGCACGCCCGACGGCAGGACCGTGAAGTCCACCGTCGCGGGCTACGGCGACCGGGTCGACGAGGTCCTCAACCTCTCGTACGCGCGCGGCAGTACGGCCCGGGCGCTGGCCCCCGGACACGTCGCGATGGACAAGGACTTCGCCGCGGACCACGGCGTACGCGTCGGTTCGGTGCTGCCCGTGGAGATCGCGGACCGGCGCGCGGCCGACCTCACGGTCGGCGCGCTCACCGACATGGACCTCGCGGAAGGACCCGGCCTGGAGGGCGGGATCTTCATGGGGCTCAACACCCTGGAGAAGTACGTCCCCGACGGACAGGACGCCACGCTCTACGTCAACGCCGCCGAGGGCACGGACGCGGGCACGCTGCGGGACCGGCTCGAGTCCGTGCTCGACCCGTACCCGCAGCTGAAGGTGCTCGACCAGGCCGACTACAAGAAGCTGATCCGCGAACAGATCGCCGTGCTGCTCTACCTCGTGTACGCGCTGCTCGGCCTCGCGATCGTCATCGCCGTGCTCGGCGTGGTCAACACCCTGGCCCTGTCCGTCGTGGAGCGCACCCGGGAGATCGGGCTGCTGCGCGCGATCGGCCTCGCCCGGCGGCAGCTGCGGCGCATGATCCGCCTGGAGTCGGTGGTGATCGCGGTGTTCGGCGCGGTACTCGGGCTCGCGCTCGGCCTGGTGTGGGGCGTGTCGATGCAGCAGGTCCTGGCGCTGCAAGGGCTGAAGGCGTTCGCGGTGCCGTGGTCGACGATCGTCGCCGTGGTGGTCGGTTCGGTGGTCGTGGGGATCGTGGCGGCCCTACTCCCGGCGCTGCGGGCGTCGCGCATGAACGTACTGGAGGCGATCGCGCACGAGTGAGGGGGCGGGGTGCCGGGGGCGGCGGGATACCGGGGTGCCGCTTTGGGTGCCGCCTCGGGTGCTGTCTTGGGTGCTGTCTTGGGTGCCGCTTCGGGTGCCGGGAGGCCGGAGCGGCGCCTCGGGTGCCGGGAGGCCGCGGGCCTGGGACGCCCGACCCGGGGTCCGGCCGTCGCGGGCCCGGGGTCCGGCCGTCGTGCCACGCAGTGTCTGGCGGCGACCGGGGGCCGGATGATGGACTCGGGCGTACCCGTGCCGATCCCCGTGCACCGCTGGAGAGTTGATGCCCGTGCGCCCCTTCCGTTTCGGCGTCACCCTGCTCACGCCCGCCCCGCGCACCGAGTGGCGCGAGAAGTGCCGCACGGCGGAGCGCCTCGGCTACGACGTCATCCTGGTCGCGGACCACCTGGGCATGGCCTCGCCGTTCCCCGCGGTCGTGGCCACGGCGGAGGCCACCGAGCGGGCCCGCGTCGGCACGTTCGTCCTGAACGCGGGCTTCTTCAACCCGACACTGCTCGCACGCGACGTGGCCACCACCGACCTGCTCACCGACGGCAGGCTCGAACTCGGCCTCGGCACCGGGTACGTGCGGGCCGAGCACGACACCGCGGGCCTGCCGTTCGGCTCGCCGGGCGAGCGCGTGACGCATCTGCGGCGCACCGTGGAGGAGCTGGGCCGGGCCTTCGCCGACGAGGAGTTCCAGCCTCGGCCCCGCCAGCGGCCGCGCCCGCCCCTGCTCATCGGCGGCAGCGGCGACCGCGTGCTGCGGCTCACCGCCGAGCACGCCGACATCGCCGCGTTCACCGGCGCCCGCACGGTACCGGGCGACAGGGGCGGCAAGCTGGTCCCCCTCTCGGCCGAGGAACTGGACGAACGGGTCGCCGCCTACCGGCGGTTCGCGGCCGGACGAGCCGAGCCCGCCGAGCTGAACCTGATCGTCCAGACGATCCGGATCACCGACGACCGGCGCGCGGCCGTACAGGAGCTCGTCGACCGCGTCCCGCACCTGACGACCGACAGCGCCCTCGACCTGCCGACCATGCTCATCGGCACCGTCCGCCAGATCGCCGACCAACTGCGCGCCCAGCGGGAGCGCTACGGCTTCTCCTACGTCTCGGTCCTGGAGGCGTACTACGAGGCGTTCGGCCCCGTGATCGAGGAGCTGCGCGGCGAGTGACGTACCGCGCGTGCGGCATGACGTAGCGCGCGGCCGACGTGGCGTAGCCGTGCGTGCGGTGGGCCGGGCCGCTGTCCGGATTCTGAAATTCCGGGCGGCGGAGCCACGGTCGGTGATGGGATGCGGCCATGGATGATCTACGAATTCGACCCGCTCTGCCCGGCGACCTGGACGCGGTCCTCGCCTTCTGGAAGGTGGCCGCGGAGGGCACGAGCATCAGCGACGACCACGCGGGTGTGGAGCGCCTCGTGGCCCGCGACCCCGACGCGCTGCTCCTGGCCGAGCGCGGCGGCGAGCTGGTGGGCACGGCGATCGCGGGCTTCGACGGCTGGCGGTGCCATCTGTACCGGCTCGCCGTCCACCCCGACCTGCGGCGGCGCGGGATCGGCTCGGCGCTGCTCACGGCGGCGGAGCAGCGGTTCGCGGCGCTCGGCGGGCGCCGCGCGGACGCCATGGTGCTCAACCGCAACGAGCGGGCCCACCACGCCTGGCACGCGGCCGGGTACGCACCGGAGCCGCAGTGGAGCCGCTGGGTGAAGCACCTCGACCGGTGACGCCCAGCTCCACTACTTTTCGTGGCCATTCGCTACGGAAAGTAATGCTCCTGGTGGTGCTTTGCTGATCCTTTAACATGGAGGGACCCCTGTAACCCCGACGAAAGGTGTGAGCGTCCGCCCATGGGCGAGCCTCCTAGTACCCGACATCGCGCATTCACCACGCCCCTGGCCGATCATGGGACGGAGGTGACCCGATGACCGAAGTGCTCCTGCTCCTCGTGGCGGTGCTGCTCTCGCTCGCGTGCGGCGTCTTCGTCGCGGCGGAGTTCTCGCTCACGACCGTCGAGCGCAGCGAACTGGAGAGCGCGGCGGAGCGCGGCGAACGCGGCGCCGAGAGCGCCCTCAAGGCGGTCAAGAACCTCACGTTCCAGCTCTCCGGCGCACAGCTCGGCATCACCGTGACCGGCCTGGTCGTCGGCATGCTCGCCAAGCCCGCGATCGGCGATCTGATAGAGGGCCCGCTCGGCTCCGTCGGCGTGCCCGAAGGAGCCGCGTCGACCGTCGCCCTGATGCTCGGCACGGCGCTGTCCACGGTCTTCCTGATGGTCGTCGGCGAGCTGGTGCCCAAGAACTGGGCGATCTCCTCACCGCTGCCCATCGCCAAGCGCGTCGCGACCCCGCAGCGGATCTTCAGCGCGGCCTTCCGGCCCTTCATCACGCATCTGAACAACACCGCGAACCGCGCCGTACGCCGCATGGGCATGGAGCCCGCCGAGGAGCTCGCCTCCGCGCGCGGCCCCAAGGAGCTCGCGGCCCTGGCCCGGCACTCCGCGAAGGAGGGCGCTCTCGAGCCGGAGGCCGCCGAGCGGTTCATGCGCACGCTGAACCTCGCCGACCTGACCGCCGAGAACGTGATGACGCCGCGCGTCCAGGTCGTGGCCCTGGAGGCCCAGGCCACCTGCCAGGACGTCGCCAACGCGACCCGCGGGACCGGCCTGTCGCGCTTCCCCGTCTACCAGGGCTCCCTCGACACGGTCGTCGGCGTCGTCCACATCAAGGACGTCATCGCGCTGCCCGCCGAGCGCAGGCCGCGGCTGCCCGTCCGCGAGCTCATGCGCGAGCCGCTGCTCGTACCGGAGTCCCTGACCGTCGACCGGCTGCTCGACCGGCTCTCGGGCAAGCGCACCATGGCCGTCGTCATCGACGAGTACGGCGGCACCGCGGGCGTCGCCACGCTCGAGGACATCGTCGAGGAAGTCGTCGGCGAGGTGCACGACGAACACGACCCGCACGAGACGCCCGACCTGGCCGCCGTCGGCACCGACGAGGACGGCCGCGAGCTGTACTCGGCGGACGGCGCGGCCCGCACCGACGAGCTGGCCCGC
Organism: Streptomyces sp. NPDC053474; assembly: GCF_044544845.1. NCBI lineage: Bacteria > Bacillati > Actinomycetota > Actinomycetes > Kitasatosporales > Streptomycetaceae > Streptomyces > Streptomyces sp. NPDC053474. The sequence goes on along the minus strand of NZ_JBITXV010000011.1, from coordinate 88,793 downwards.
GTGGGCCTGCGCGTACCGGAAGGACCGTACGAGACGCTCGCCGGAGTCGTCGCGACCGAGCTCGGCCGCATCCCCGCGGTCGGCGACCGCGTCGACGTCGGCGGCTGGCACCTGGAGGTGGTGGACGCGGGCGGCCGACGCGCCGCACGCGTCCTGCTGCACGCCCCGGCGCCGAGCGACGACGCGGACGCCGGGGACGGCGAGGGCGACGGACACGGCCGCGAGGGCCGCCACGGGGGCGGCGGGCGGCGCGGGGGTGGCGGGCGGCGCGGGGGTGGCGGGCGGCGCGGGGCCCGGAATCGTGCGCACCACGACAAGGCACGCGGGGACGCCCACGAGCGGCACGGTGACTCAGGCCTCCAGCGCGGGGACTCCCGCGAGCGGGACGGAGACTCCCGTGGGCGGGGCGAAGGCTCCCGTGGGCGGGGTGAAGGCTCCCGTGGGCGGGGTGAAGGCTCCCGTGGGCGGGGCGAGAAGGGGAAGGGCGAGCGATGACCGTCATCCAGTTGCTGATCGGCCTGGCGACGCTCGTCGTCAACGCCTTCTTCGTGGGTGCCGAGTTCGCGCTGATCTCGGTGCGCCGCAGCCAGATCGAACCGCACGCCGAGGACGGCGACCGGCGCGCCAAGAGCGTCCTGTGGGGGCTCCAGCACGTGTCCGTGCTGATGGCCGCGGCACAGCTCGGCATCACGCTGTGCACCCTGGTGCTCGGTGTGGTCGCCGAACCGGCGATCGCGCACCTGCTGGAGCCGCTGTTCGACGCGGTGGGCGTGCCGCACGGCCTGGTCCACCCCATCTCGTTCGTCATCGCGCTCGCCGTGGCGACGTATCTGCACATGCTGCTCGGCGAGATGATCCCCAAGAACGTCGCCCTGGCCGAGCCGGTGCGCAGCGCGCTGCTGCTCGGGCCGCCGCTGGTGGCGCTGGCCCGCGCGCTGCGCCCGGTGGTCTTCACGGTCAACGCGTTCGCCAACGGGATCCTGAAGCTGCTGCGGGTCGAGACCAAGGACGAGGTCGCGGCGACCTTCTCGGACGCCGAGCTGGCCCGCATGGTGCAGGACTCCAGCGACGCCGGACTGATCGACGACCGCGCCCAGGAACGGCTGCACGACGCGCTCGAACTCGGCCGCCGCCCGGTCCGCGACGTGGTGCTCCCCTTGGAACGCGTGGTCTACGCGCGCGTGGGCGTCACCCCGGAGAAGCTGGAGCGCCTGTCGGCGGACAGCGGCTTCTCGCGCTTCCCCGTCGTCGACGAGGGACGGCGGATCGTCGGCTATCTGCACGTCAAGGACGCGCTGGAGGTCGGTCCGCGCGACCTGCCCTTCCGGGTGGCGGACATGCGGCCGATCGCGCGTGTCCGCGAGACCACGCCGCTGGACGACGTGCTCACGGCCATGCGGGGCAGCCGCACGCACGTGGCCGCCGTGCTCGGCGCGGACGGCCGCCTGGCGGGCATGGTCACGATGGAGGACGTGCTGCGGGAGCTGTTCGGGCAGCCCGTCTAGCTCCGCCCGCGCCAGCTCCGCGGAGGGCGCGCTTTTCGTCAGCCGACGGGGGCGCGCCCTCCGCCGTCCGGGGTCTCCGTGAAGCCGGGTCCGGGCGGGCCGACCTTCGCCGATCCGAGCGCGGTGAGGACGGCGAGCAGCGCCGCCATGCCCGCGGTGCCGAGGGCCGCCGCCCAGGCCACGTCCAGGAGGTTCGTCGCCCCGGCGACGAGGATCGCGGCGAGTGCCTGCGCGAAGGTGCGGACGGCACGCTCCGCGGTGGCTTTCCAGAAGGCAGCGCTCCACATGGCGGCCCCCTCTCCAGGAGCGAGGCCTCACGGTTGAGCCCTCAACTGCCCTTATGGTCGCGCCCCTTGGCACCGCTTGTCGACGCGTCGGCCGCCCCGGGCATGAGGGCCTCCTGGAGCCGGGTGAGGAAGGCGTGGGCGGCGGGTCCCTGCGGGCCGTCGGCGCGGCGGGCGAGCGCGATCCGGCCGCGCGGCACCGGCTCGGCGAACGGCAGCGCCCGCAGACCGAGCTCCGCGACCTCCGCCTCCGAGGCGGGGAAGACCGCCACGCCCAGGCCGCGCGCCGCCAGCTGGGCGACGAGGTCGGGCGCCGCTGCCTCGAAGGCGACCCGCGGCGCGAACCCGGCCCGCGCACAGGCCCGCTCCAGGGCCGCCCGCAGCCCGGTGCCACGCGGCAGGCTGATGAGCGGCCGCTCGGCGAGCGCGGCCAGGGGGAGGCCGGGGGCGGTGGGGCGCGTCTCGCCGACCGCGACCGGAGGGAGGGGGCTCGTCAGGGCGTCGCTCGGCGCGGGGTCGGCGTCGGCGTCCGCGTGGCCCGCGTGCCCCTCCGCGTACGCGATCAGCGGGTCGCCCTCGGCCACGACGGCCGCCAGCGGCTCGTCCACCACGATGTCCCAGAGAATGCCCTGCGGCGGGGTCTCGCCCGGCGGGCCGACCAGGGCGATGTCGAGCTCGCCCGCCCGGAGCGCGGCCAGCATGCGCTCCGACGTGTCCTCGGTCAGGGCTATCTCCACGTGCGGATGGTCGTCGTGGAAGTCGGCGAGCAGCTCCGCCACGCCGAACACACCCGTCGCGGAGCCCGAGACCACCCCGATCGTGACGCGGCCGCGCAGCAGCCCGGTGAACTCGTCGGCCGTCTGCCGCATCCCCTCCACGGCGGCCAGCGCGGCCCGGGCGTACGGCAGTACCGCCGCGCCCGCCTCCGTCACCGTGACGGTACGGCCCGAACGGTCGAGGAGCCGCTGCCCCAACTCCCGCTCCAGCTGGCGCACCTGGGCGCTCACCCCGGGCTGCGCCACGTGCAACCGGGCGGCGGCACGGGTGAAGTTGGCCTCTTCCACGACGGTCAGGAAGTACCGCAACTGGCGAAGTTCCATAACCAGGAATGCTAGTCACCATACGTACTGACTCTTGGACTTATCACACCGCCCCTTAGATCTTGGAACCATGGGGAACACACGGAGCACGGGTCCCGAAACCACGTCGGAACAGCGCATACGGGCCGCCATCGCGGCCGAGCGCCACGAGCTGGCCGACCTCCTGGAGAGCCTGACGCCCGAGCAGTGGGACGCGCCGTCGCTGTGCGCGGGCTGGCGGGTGCGCGAGGTCGCCGCGCACATGTCGCTCGGCTTCCGCTACCCGCTCCCCCGCGTCCTGTGGCAGCTCGTCAGGGCGGGCGGCAGCCTGCACCGCATGACGGACCGGTGCGCCCGCGCGGACGCGGCGGCGTACGGGACGGACGAGCTCGCCGGTTTCCTGCGCACGCACGCGCACCACCCCTGGACCCCGCCGGTGGGCGGCTTCGCGAGCGCGCTCGGCCACGACGTCGTGCACGGCATGGACATCACGGTGGCCCTCGGCCTGGACCGGCGCGTGCCGGAGGACCGGGTGCGGATCCTCCTGGACCACGTCACCGTCAAGGGCGCCAAGTTCTTCGGCGCCGACCTCGCCGGGGTCCAGCTGTGCGCCGACGACCTCGACCGGACGTACGGCACCGGGGCGCCGCTGCGGGGAGCGGGCCAGGACCTGCTGCTCGCCGCGTTCGGCCGCGCGGTGCCGCGGGGGCGGCTGCGGGGGGAGCCGAGCGGGCGCTTCACGGCGGCCTGAGCGCGGGGGCGCGCGTCGGGCGGGGCCGGGCGCCGGGCGGGGCCGGGCCTCGGGTGGGGCCGCGCGCCGGGCAGGACTGGGCCTCGGGCTGGGCCGGGCTTTCGGCAGCCTGAGCGGGTGCTTCGCGGAGCCCGGCGCGCGGGCCCGGGTGCCGTAGGCGGCTCGGGCCCGGCTCGCGCCCGCGGGATACCATCGACCCCGCCATGCAGATCAACGCCACCTACTCCAGCCTCGTCGCGGTCGGCGACTCCTTCACCGAGGGCATGTCCGACCTGCTGCCCGACGGCGGCTACCGCGGCTGGGCGGACGTCCTGGCCGAGCGCGTCGCCGCCCGCACCCCCGGATTCCGGTACGCCAACCTCGCCGTGCGGGGCAAGCTCATCGGGCAGATCGTCGACGAGCAGGTCGGCGTCGCCGCCGCGCTCGGCGCCGATGTGATCACGCTCGTGGGCGGCCTCAACGACACCCTGCGCCCCAAGTGCGACATGGGACGCGTACGCGGTCTGCTCGAACAGGCCGTGGAGACCCTCGCCCCGTCCTGCAAGCAGCTCGTCCTGATGCGCAGCCCGGGCCGCAACGGCCCGGTCCTCGAACGGTTCCGCCCCCGCATGGAGGAGCTCTTCTCCCACGTCGACGACCTCGCGGCCCGCCACGGCGCCGTCGTCGTCGATCTGTACGGGTCGGTGGCGCTCGGCGACCAGCGCATGTGGGACGTGGACCGGCTGCATCTGACGGCGGAGGGGCACCGCAGGGTCGCCGAGGCGGTCTGGCAGACGCTCGGGTACGCGCCGGAGGAGGACTGGCAGGCACCGCTTCCCGCCGCCGTGCCGCCGTCCTGGTCCGCGCGGCGCGTCGCCGACGCCCGCTTCGCTCGGCAGCATCTCGCCCCGTGGATCGGCCGTCGGCTGACGGGCCGCTCCTCCGGCGACGGCCGGACCGGCGCCCACGTGGACCCCGCGACGGGCCGCGCCTTCTGGGTCACCCCGGCCGACACCGCGACGCCCGGCCCGGTCCAGGGCTGGCACCGCGTGGAGCCGGACCCCACCTGAGCCCGCGGCGCAGCTTGCTCGCAACCGGCACGGCTGCTTGTGCCAGGCACCGCCCGCTCGTCCCCGGCACAGCCGGGTAGGCCGGTAGACGGGTAGCGGGCAGCCGGGTACAAGGGGTACCCCCTTGCCCGGAATGCCGTCGCGGTCCTGGGAGTTGGCCGGAGCAGAAGTCGATCACTCCTGCTTCCCCACCTCGACAAGGATCGCGCCATGACCACCCCGCCTCCCGACCCTCGCCCCACGGCCCCCGCCCCTGCCGTGCCCGGCCCGGGGACCCTGCACGGCCGTACCGTCGTCCTCATCGGCGGCGGCTCCGGCATCGGGCTGCGCGTCGCCCACCAGGCGGTCGCGGCCGGTGCCCGGGTGGTGCTCGGCGGGCGTTCCGCAGACCGGCTCGCCGCCGCGGCCCGGGAACTGGGGGACGCGGCGACCTGGCGCACGGTGGACGTCACCGACCGCGCCTCCCTCGCCGCGTTCTTCGCCCCCGTGGAACGCGTCGACCACCTCCTCACCACCGCGGGCACCTACCGGGTCGGCCCCATGCTGGAACTGAGCGACGAGGACGCCGAGAGCCCCTTCGTCACCAAGTTCTGGGGCCAGTACCACGCGGTACGGCTCGCCGCGCCCAAGCTCACGGCCGACGGGTCCGTGGTCCTGATGTCCGGCGCCGCGGGCGCGCGCCCACCGGGCCCCGCGCCCGCCTACGCCGCCTGCAACGCCGCCCTCGAAGGCCTCGCCCGCGGCCTCGCCGTCGAGCTCGCCCCCGTCCGCGTCAACGTCGTCTCCCCCGGCACCATCGACGGCAACCTGTGGCAGGGCCGCCCCGCCGAGGCCCGCGACCAGGCCTTCGCCCAGTACCGCAGGGACACCCTCCTGCACCGCCTCGGCAGCGAGGACGAGATCGCCCACGCGGTGCTCTATCTGTTTGGGAATGGGTATACGACGGGGTCTGCGTTGTATCCGGATGGGGGCTACACGCTGAGGTGACCGTCATACGGGGGGGTGGGGCCCCCTCCCCCCCTCCCCCTCCCCACCCCGCTCCCTCCCCTCGTAGATTCAGACGAACCCAGCCATGGCGCTGGCCTGCAGAAACCGCCAGTAGAATGGCCGACTGTGACTGCTGCGCCTGCTAAGCCCCGTATCCCGAACGTCCTCGCCGGGCGTTACGCCTCCGCCGAGCTCGCCACGCTCTGGTCGCCCGAGCAGAAGGTCAAGCTCGAGCGTCAGCTCTGGCTCGCCGTGCTGCGCGCGCAGAAGGACCTCGGCATCGAGGTGCCGGACGCGGCGCTCGCCGACTACGAGCGGGTCCTCGACCAGGTCGACCTGGCCTCCATCGCCGAGCGCGAGAAGGTCACGCGCCACGACGTGAAGGCCCGCATCGAGGAGTTCAACGCCCTCGCCGGACACGAGCACGTCCACAAGGGCATGACCTCCCGCGATCTGACGGAGAACGTGGAGCAGCTGCAGATCCGGCTCTCCCTGGAGCTGGTGCGGGACCGCACGGTGGCGGTGCTCGCGCGGCTCGGCCGGCTCTCCGGCGAGTACGCGGAGCTGGTCATGGCGGGCCGCTCGCACAACGTGGCCGCGCAGGCGACGACCCTCGGCAAGCGCTTCGCGACCGCTGCCGACGAGCTGCTCGTCGCCTATCGCCGTCTTGAGGACCTCCTCGGCCGCTATCCGCTGCGTGGCATCAAGGGCCCCGTCGGCACCGCTCAGGACATGCTGGACCTGCTCGGCGGCGACGCGGACAAGCTCGCCGACCTGGAGCGCCGTATCGCGACGCATCTGGGCTTCGACAGTGCCTTCACCTCCGTCGGTCAGGTCTACCCGCGTTCCCTCGACTACGAGGTCGTCACGGCGCTCGTGCAGCTGGCCGCCGCGCCGTCGTCCCTGGCGAAGACGGTCCGGCTGATGGCCGGGCACGAGCTGGTCACCGAGGGCTTCAAGCCGGGCCAGGTCGGCTCGTCCGCCATGCCGCACAAGATGAACACCCGCTCCTGCGAGCGTGTCAACGGTCTGACGGTCATCCTGCGCGGCTATGCCTCCATGACCGCCGAGCTGGCCGGCGACCAGTGGAACGAGGGCGACGTGTCGTGCTCCGTGGTCCGCCGGGTGGCCCTGCCCGACGCGTTCTTCGCGCTGGACGGGCTCCTTGAGACGTTCCTGACGGTGCTCGACGAGTTCGGTGCGTTCCCCGCCGTCGTCGCCCGGGAGCTGGACCGCTATCTGCCGTTCCTCGCCACCACCAAGGTCCTCATGGCTTCGGTGCGGGCGGGTGTGGGCCGTGAGGAGGCCCACGAGGCGATCAAGGAGAACGCGGTGGCTGCCGCGCTCGCCATGCGAGAGCAGGGTGTGGAGCGCAACGAGCTCCTCGACAAGCTGGCCGCCGACTCCCGCATTCCGTTGGACCGCGCGCAGCTGGACGAGCTGATGGCCGACAAGCTGTCGTTCACCGGCGCCGCTGGTGCCCAGGTCGCCGCGGTCGTCGCGCAGATCGAGGCGGTGCTCAAGGAGCACCCCGCGGCTGCGGCGTACGCGCCGGGCGCGATTCTCTGAGGCACGGTCTCCCGCGCATCGGGAGGCTTCACTCGTCGGGCGGGCCGTGGCTCGCGTGCCCGGCACGGTCAGCTCCGTGCCCGGTGCGCGCCGCGGCCCGCTTTGCGTATGCGGGCCGCCACGAAGGCCAGGGTGGCGAGGGCGACGATGCCGAGGACGGCCTTCGAGTAGAGGCCGACGACGTCGGTGACTTCGTGCCAGCGGGTGCCGAGGGCGTGGCCGACGAGCACGAAGACGCTGTTCCAGATGAGGCTGCCCGCGGTGGTGAGGCCGAGGAAGACGGGCAGGGGCATGCGCTCGATGCCCGCTGGTATCGAGATCATGCTGCGGAAGATGGGCACCATGCGGCCGAAGAACACGGCTTTGGTGCCGTGCCGGGCGAACCACGCTTCTGTCTTCTCTATGTCGGACGTCTTGACCAGCGGCAGGCGGGCGGCGATCGCGACGGTGCGGTCGCGGCCGAGCAGTGAGCCGATGGCGTAGAGGGCGATGGCGCCCGCCACTGATCCGGCGGTGGTCCACACGAGTGCGGCGAGGAGGCTGAACTTGCCCTGGCTCGCGGCGAATCCGGCGAGGGGCAGGATGACTTCGCTGGGCAGGGGTGGGAAGAGGTTCTCCAGCGCGATGGCGGCGCCCGCGCCTGCCGCGCCGAGGGAGTCCATGAGGTCGGCGGCCCAGCCCGCTATGCCGCCCGCGGGGGCGTCCGGTGATGTGGACGCGTGGGCGGTGAGGAGGGGGGTGTCGAGGGCGTGCTCAGCTGTGAGGATCATGTCGTCGACGCTACGGAATGTGCAGGCCAGGGCGGTATGGGGGCCGCCGCAGAGATTCGTTGTGGGGCTCCGTAGGGCGGGGCTGTGGGGTGCCTCAGTGAGGTTTGCGGTTTTCCGCAGTCCGCGGAGCGCGGCGCTCGACTAGCGTGATTGATCATGCGGAGCTATCTCATTCGCCGACTGCGCGTCGCCGTGGGCGTGTTGCTCGGATTCCTCAGCGCGGTCGTCGAGCTGGTCCTCACCTTGGCGTCGGGCCTCTGGCTGCTGCTCACGCTCGGGCGGTCGGGCGCGGGTCGGGGCGAGTCGGGCGTGGTCGCTCGGGTCGCCCGCCGGTGGGCCGACGGGCAGCGGCGCCGGATGGCGAGGTGGTACGGCTCGGAGATAGCGCCGCCGACGAGTGGTGCGCCCGCGCTTGCTTTCGTCGCCACGCGCTGGCCGGTGGGGCTGCTCGGGGGCATGGTCCTGGTGTGCGCCTTGATAGGTGGGGGCTATGCCTCGTTGCTGCTGTGGGGCTGGGCCGCGGTCGATCTGAGCAGATGGCCAATGACCATGGGCGTCTCGGGCTTCGGCGGGATGTTCCTGCTGTTCCTGGCGGCTCAGGGAGTGCGGGCGGTGGCGCTGATGGACGAGCGCCTCGCGCGGCACTTCCTGGGTCCGAGTGCCCGTCAGCGCATGCAGCGCCGGATCGGGGAGCTGGCGGAGAGCCGCGCGGGCGTCGTGGAGGCGGTGCACGACGAGCGGCGCCGTATCGAGCGCGATCTGCACGACGGCGTGCAGCAGCGTCTGGTGGCGCTGGGCATGCTGCTCGGCCGGGCCCGTCGTACGCCTGATGCGGAGAAGGCGGCGGCGCTGCTGCGCCAGGCGCATGAGGAGAGTCAGCAGGCGCTGGTGGAGCTGCGGGAGGTGGCCTGGCGAGTGTATCCGGCGGCGTTGGACGAGGGCGGCCTTGCGGCGGCTCTGGAGACGGTCGCGGAGCGGGCCGCGATTCCGGTGCGACTCGACTGTGAGCTGCGGGACGCGCCGCCGCCCACGGCGCAGGCCGTCGCGTACTTCGTGGCTGCCGAGGCCGTGACGAATGCGGTCAAGCACTCGGGGGCCAGTCTGGTCACGGTGTGTGCGCGGGGTGCGGAGGGGGTGTTGCGGCTGCGGGTGGAGGACGACGGCCGGGGTGGTGCCGATCCGGCGGGCGGTGGGCTGTTGGGCCTGACGCGGAGGGTCGCCGCGCTCGACGGTACGTTCAGTGTGGCCAGCCCGGCCGGGGGTCCCACTGTCATCACCGCGGAGTTGCCATGCGTGTAATGCTCGCCGACGATTCGACGCTGCTGCGCGAGGGTCTGGCCCGGCTGTTGGCGGACGAGGGGCATGAGGTGACGGCGTCCGTGGGGGACGCGCAGGCGCTGCTGGATGCGATCGCGGCCGATCCGCCGGACGCGGCGGTCGTGGATGTGCGGATGCCTCCGACGCATACGGATGAGGGTCTGCGCGCGGCGCTGGAGATTCGCCGTTCTTGGCCGGGTACGGGGGTTCTGGTGCTGTCCCAGTATGTGGAGCGGCGGTATGCCACGGACTTGTTGACCACGGCGACGGAGGGTGTGGGCTATCTCCTGAAGGACCGGGTGGTGCAGGTCGACGAGTTCTTGGACGCCTTGGACCGGGTGGGTGCGGGGCGGACGGCTTTCGACCCGGAGGTCGTGCGTCAGTTGCTGACGTTCAGCAGTCAGGTTGATCCGCTGTCGCGGTTGACGGACCGGGAGCGCGAGGTGCTGGGCAAGATGGCGCAGGGGCATACGAACGCGGCGATCGCGGAGCAGTTGCACGTGTCGCAGAGCGCGGTGGAGAAGTATGTGAACGCGATCTTCGACAAGTTGGAGTTGCCTTCGGCGAGCGGGTACAGCCGCCGGGTGTTGGCGGTGCTGCGCTTCGTGGGGTCCTGAGGTGCGGCCGTTGGGGTGGCGGAGGGATCACGTGGGGGGTACGGAAGGCAGGGCCCGGGTGCGGTGGGTGCGGGGGCTGTCTGGGGGCCGGGGCTGGAGACCCGCTGGCGGGCCGCCCCTGAGGGGGCGTGGAGGGGGCGGCCCGCCTTCGGTGCGGCTAGAGGCCGACGTCTCGGCTGCGGATGTCCTCCAGGGACTCGCGGCGTACGAGGAGGCGGGCGTGGCCGTCTGCGACGGCGACGACCGGTGGGCGGCCGATGAGGTTGTAGCCGGAGGCCATGGAGAGGTGGTAGGCGCCGGCGACGGGTACGGCGAGCAGGTCGCCGGGGTGGGTGTCGCCGGGCAGTTGGATGTCGGTGGCGAGGACGTCCCCGGCTTCGCAGTGTCGGCCGACGACGGTGACGGTGGTGGGTGCGGCGGTGGAGCGGCGTCCGATGAGGCGGGGCAGGTAGCGCACTCCGTACAGGGCGGGGCGTGGGTTGTCGCTCATGCCGCCGTCGACGGCGACGAAGGTGCGTTCGCTGGTGCGCTTCACGGACAGGACGCGGTAGAGGGCGACGCCTGCGGGTCCTGCGATGGCGCGGCCGGGTTCGACGATCAGGCGGGGCACGGGGAGGCCGGCCGCCGCGCAGCTCTCGTTGAGTTCGGCGCGTACCTTGCGGGCCAGTGTGGTGATGTCGAGTGCGTCCTCGCCGGGGCGGTAGGCGATGCCGTGGCCGCCGCCGAGGTCGAGTTCGGGCAGGGTGACGCCGTGGTGGTCCTTGATGCGGGCCATCAGGCCGACGAGGCGGCGCACGGCGCACAGGTAGGGCTTGTCCGTGGTGATCTGGGAGCCCAAGTGGCAGTGCAGGCCGACGAGTTCGAGTCCGGGCTGGTCGAGGATGCGGGCGATGGCGTGCTGGGCGGAGCCGTCGGTGATGGACAGGCCGAACTTCTGGTCCTCGGTGCCGGTGCGGATCTTGCTGTGGCCGCCCGCGGCGATGCCCGGTACGACGCGGACGAGGACCTTCTGGCGGCTGCCGTGGGGCACGGCCGAGGCGAGCCGGGCGATCTCCGAGGCGCTGTCGATGACGATGCGTCCGACGCCGAGCCGCAGGGCGGCGTGCAGGTCCTGCGGGCTCTTGGCGTTGCCGTGCAGGACGATGCGGTGGGCGGGGAAGCCGGTGGTGACGGCGAGTTCGAGCTCGCCGGCGGAGCACACGTCGAGGCCGAGCCCCTCCTCCGCCACCCAGTGCGCCATGGCGCGGCACAGGAAGGCCTTGGCCGCGTACAGGACGTCGGTGTGGGGGAAGGCGTGCAGGTAGGTGCGGCAGCGGTCGCGTACGTCGGCTTCGTCCAGGAGGTAGGCGGGGGTGCCGAAGCGGTCGGCTATGTCGGTGAGTGCCACGCCGCCGACGGACAGGTCGCCGTGCGGGAGGCGGGTCGTGGAGTGCGGCCAGACCGTCAGGTCGTCGGCGGCGTCCAGGTGTGCGGGGGGCGCGGCGGGGGTGGGGGGCGCGGCGTGGTCTCTGGCCGCGGGCAGGTCGGCAAGGGTCATGGCGGGGTCCTCGTTTCGCCTCGTCTTCACATCGTCACCGGGCCGTCTCAGCCGATCCAGGCGGTCAGCGCGCCGACCAGGGCGGCGGCCCCGGTGACGCGCGGCGCGCCCGCGGCCTGCGGGTCCCACTCGCGTCGGCGTGTGGGGCGGTGGGCCGAAGAGGCGGCGACGGACGGCACGGTGACCGGCGGCACGGGAGTGACCGGCAGCACGGGGGTGGCCGGTGCGTCGGAGGTGAGCCGCGGGTCGAGGGTGACGCCGGTGACGCCCAGGGGTTCGGCGAGGGCGCGCAGCGCGGGTTCGGAGAGGCGGATCCAGGGCTGGCGGGCGCCGAGGGTGGCGGCCAGCCGCTGCTCGGAGGTGAAGGCGACGGCGGTCCGGCCGCCGACGGGTGTGCGGAACAGGCGGGCGATGCAGCCCGCGGGTCCCGGCCGGACGGGGACGAAAAGGGGTCCGGCCGGGCCCCGTTCGGCAGGCTCGGGGTCTTCGCCGCACACCAGGGGCTGGGTCATGGTTCCTCCTTGAGCAGCCTCGGGTGAGGCTCTCGTGGGTCGGTCGGGCGCCGCGGCCTCGGTCGGCGCGGGCGCGGGGGCCCGGTGCCGGGCAGCGGGCACATGGTGACGTTATGCCCGGCACGGGGTGTCAACCGACTGTCCATGACGTGCCGTTGACGGTAAAGGGGTGCACGCTGACACTCTGCTGACGCGCCCCCCGGTCGGCGGGCCCAGAACGGGTGAACGGGTGCGGGCATGCGTGACGCCCAGCCCGGCCCAGCCCCGGCCCGGCCCCACCCTGCCCTGGCCTCAGCTCCGGCCCCGCCCCGCCGTCGCTTCTCGAAGCTGTCACTCCTCGAACCGGTAGCCCATCCCCGGCGCGGTGATCAGATGCCGTGGATGGGCCGGGTCCGGCTCCAGTTTGCGGCGTAGTTGGGCCATGTACACGCGCAGGTAGTTGGTGCGTGTGCTGTGCGAGGGTCCCCATACCTCGCCGAGCAGTTGCTGTTGGCTGACGAGGCGGCCGCGGTGGCGGATCAGGACTTCGAGGAAGTGCCACTCGGTCGGGGTGAGGCGCACGGCGCGGCCGTCGCGTAAGGCCTTCTTGGCCAGCAGGTCGAGGGTGAAGCCCGGCGTCTCGACGAGGGCCGGGGTCTGTTCGTGGTCGGCGGGCCGGGTCCTGCGGGCCGCGGCCCGCAGCCGGGCGAGGAGTTCGTCCATGCTGAACGGTTTGGGTATGTAGTCGTCGGCGCCCGCGTCGAGCGCCGCGACCTTCTCGTCGGAGGCCTGGCGGGCGGATACGACGAGGATCGGGGCGCGGCTGAATCCGCGCAGCCAGCCGATCAGATCGATGCCGTCCATGTCGGGCAGTCCGAGATCAAGGAGGACCACGTCCGGCGGCCGCGCCGACGCCAGACGCTGGGCCATGCCCCCGTCGACCGCCGCGTCCACCTCGTACATACGCGCCTTGAGGTTGATCTCCAGAGCCCGTACGAGCTGTGGGTCGTCCTCGACCACCAGCACCCGGGTCATCGTGTGCCGCCTCCTGACAGTGCGGGCGGACCCTGCCCGCGACCGTACGCGGCCGCAGCGGAACGGGCCCGCAGGAATTAGTGCGGTCCCGTTCAGCAAAGCGCCCACCAGCGGGTTCGCCGTCGCTCTTGATGTCTCTCATACGGCGGGCCCCACGGCGTTGACGCGTCTCTTACATGTCCTCAGTCGTCGGCGAGTCCTCGGGCGATGTCCTGGGCGCTGGCGTAGGGCCGGTCGTCGGGGAGCCGTGCCGCGAGGTCGACGAGAAGGTCCGGCGCGTGGTGGTCGCGCAGGGTCCGCACCAGTTCGTCGCGGTGGAGGGGGTAGGCGCGGCGGCTGAGGTGGCGGGCCAGTTCGCCGCGCAGTTCCACTTCTCTCGGGGTGACTCCGGGTGGTGTCGAGCCCGGCCGTGGCGGTACGGGCATCGGGTCGACGGCGGGCTGGTCCTCGCCGGAGGGCTCCAGGGCCCGCTCCTCGCGCGCTCGGGTTTCGTGGCCGCTCAGGAGGTGCCCGCGCAGTTCCCTCTTCAACTCGTCGTCCCGCAAGGGGCCCGTCTTGTTCTGGCCTCGGTCGCTCATCCTCGCTCCCCTGTCGGGTCGGTGGCCGATCTGGCGGGTCGCGTATCCGCGCGACGCCTCGTCAAACCGATGCGCCCCACCCGTTTTCAGAAGCCACAGCGCGCAGCCACAGCACGCAGCCGCAGCGAGCGGCCGCAGCGAACAGCGACAACGAGCAGCGACAGCCACAGCGAGCAACCCAAGGAGGCCGGGAAGGAAGAAGGGGCACACGAAAACGTCCCGGGCCCCGGCCCCCTCGTGGCCGTGACCCGGGACGTCCGCTTGGACGGACGAGGGATGCCCGGTGCGGGGCGCACCCGCCCCGCCCCCCGTTACCCCCGTATCCGGAGGGGTGCGCTGTCGGCGATGGTCGTCGTCACGCGACCTCCGAGCCCGCACCGGGGTTCCGTTCGTCCGTCCCCCCGCAGTGATCAGTCTTGGGCCGGTTCCGGAGGTTCCTGTTCTTGTTGACGCTCTCCTGATGCGCCATCAGGGCCTGTTGACGCGGTCTTGACGCCCGAGGGCCAGAGCGTGCCCAGGGGTGGCGCGGCGCGTATCAGGGCCCCGTCAAGGACCGTACGGGCGGCTTGAAGGCCAGCTCAGGGGCCAGTTGGATGAGGATCGTGAACAGCTTCGCGCGCCATGACGACCGGCCGCCTCATACGGCGGTGCCGGTCGCGCGCCCGTTCTCCTGACGGGGCGCTCAACCCGCACCGCACCCGCCGCACCCGCCACACCCGCCACACCCGCCACACCCGCCACACTCACCACCCCCGCCGACACCCGTCGGCGCCTTCCAGCCGTGCCCCGGCGCTCCTGACGAGCGCGCCCGGCCCCTTCCCGGACGCACAGCTCTCCATTCGCATGCCCGACCCCCGCCGGGGGGTCGCCCCGGCATGCCCCGACACAGGAACACGACCATGTCTTCTGCCTCACTGTCCGGCCGTACCGCGCTCGTGACCGGAGCCACCTCCGGCATCGGCTTCGAGACCGCCCGCCTCCTGACCGAGCGCGGCGTCACCGTGCTGGTGCACGGCCGCACCGCCGCCGAGGCGCGGGCCGCCGTCGACGCGCTCGGCGTCTCGGCCCGCGCCGGCGCGGCGCGCCCGTACGCCGTCGCCGCCGACTTCACGCGCCTGGAGGAGGTCGAGGAGCTCGCGCGGCGCGTCGTGGCCGAGCACCCGCACCTGGACGTCCTGGTGAACAACGCGGGCATCGCGGCCCCCGAGCGGCACACGGTCACCGCCGATGGCAACGAGATCGCCTTCCAGGTGAACTTCCTCGCGCACTACCTCCTGACCAGCCTCCTGGAACCCGCGCTGACCAGCGATCCGGGCGGCCGCGTCGTCAACGTCTCCTCGTCGCTGCACCGCACGGCGTCGATCCAGTGGAACGACCCGAACCGCGTCCGCCGCTACTCGCGCCTGGCCGCGTACGCCCAGTCGCAGCTCGCGCTCACCGTCTTCGCCGCCGATCCGCGCGTGACCGCGGTGTCCGTGCACCCGGGCGTGTGCGACACGGCGCTGCTTGCGCTGTACGCGCACGAGGGCGCGGCCGCCGCCGAGGGCGCCGCCCACGTGGTGCGCCTGTGCGATCCGGCCGTCGAGATCGTCAACGGCGCGTACTACGACCGTGCGGAGCGGGTGGAACCGGCCGCGGCCGCCCGGGAGGACCGCACGGTCAAGCGCCTCACCAAGCTGGCCGACGTGCTGGTCGGCCACGCCTCCTGACGGAGCTGCCGGTTCCCGCGCCCGGCCCGGCCGCTGTCCGTGCGGCCCGGGCGGGCGCGTCCCGGCCCGAGTGCCAACCCTTTATCCTCTCGATCGCTGGTGGAAACCTCTGGAGGTCGGCTTCCGTGATCCCGCTCGATCCGCGTCAACTTCCCGCGCTCTCCCGTTGGTTCGCCGTCGGGGCGCCCGGGACCGCCGCCCTGCCCGAACACGTCCTGGCGCACGGCGCCGGGCAGTGGTGGGCCGACCGTGCCGACGCGCCGCGCGCGCTCGCGGTGACCTGTGCCGGGCACGTCGTGCTGCGCGGCGACCCGCGCGCGGTGACGCCCGCGGGTCTCGCGCCGTTCGCGGCCGGGCACGTCGATGCCCCGCTGCGCTTCCTGCCCGTGCTCGGTGCCGCGTTCGAACGCCTGGTGCCCGTCGAGCGGATGGTGTACGTCCATCGGGAGCCGGTGGCCGTGCCGCCCCCGCCGCGCGGGGTGCGGGTCCGCCCGGTGACGGCGGACGACGCGGCGGCGCTGGCCGCTGGGTGGCCCGGCTCCGACTGGATCCACGACAGCTGGGGCGGCGCCGAGGGGCTCGCCGCCTCCGGGCGCGCGGTCGCCGCCTTCGACCGCGGCGGCCGGGTCCTCTCCGTGGCCTGCGCCTACTTCGCGGGGGCCGCGTACGAGGACGTGGCCGTCGCCACCGCGCCCGAGCACCGCCGCAGAGGGCTCGCGCACGCTTGCGTGACCGCGCTCACGGCGGACGTAGCGGCGCGCGGCCGCACCGCGAGCTGGTCTTGCGCACGCGAGAACCGCCCGAGCCGCCTCCTCGCCTGGACGACGGGCTTCCGGCTCGAGAGCGAGCACACCCGGTTCGCCACCGGCGCTCCTCTACCTCAATCGGCGGCATTGGGCAAACCCCTCCCGAACCCCACATCACCCCTGATGCCCCTTCTGTGACGTGCGGCAATAGCGTTCACGCCGCCCGAGTTCAAGAGCATCCAAAGAGTCCAAGGTCACAGCCGAGCCTCGGCATCAGGTGCCGTTTCCGCCCTAGCATCGACGCATGACGGTCCTGCCTGACGACGGGCTTTCGCTGGCCGCCGATTTCCCTGATGCGACCCATGAGCAGTGGCAGCGCCTGGTGGAAGGCGTACTGCGCAAGTCGGGCAAGGACGTATCGGGGGCGGCGGCTGAGGAAGCGCTGTCCACCGCGCTAGAGGACGGGCTCAGCACCCGCCCGCTGTACACCGCCCGTGACGCCGTGGCCGACGTGGGTCACCCGGGCTTCGCCCCCTTCGTGCGGGGCGGCTCCGCCGCGGGCGCCGCCGCCACCGGCTGGGACGTACGCCAGCGGCATGCGACGAGCGACCCCGGGAGCACGAACGAAGCGGTCCTCGCCGACCTGGAGAACGGCGTCACCTCGCTGTGGCTGGCCCTCGGCCCGGACGCGCTGCCCGTGTCCGGCCTGGAGCGGGCGCTCGACGGCGTGTATCTGGATCTGGCCCCGGTCGCCTTGGACGCCGGTGCGGCGTACGAGCCGGCGGCGCGGGCCTTCCTCGGGCTCGTGGACGCGGCGGGCGTCGCCAAGAGCGCGGTGCGCGGCACGCTCGGCGCCGACCCGCTGGGGTACGAGGCGCGTACGGGCGAGGAGTTGGGCGCGGACGCCGCCGTGGAGCTCGCGCGGCTCCTCGGCCGTGAGTACGGCGGTCTGCGGGCCCTGGTCGTGGACGCGCTGCCGTACCACGAGGCGGGCGGCTCGGCCGCGCAGGAGCTCGGCGCCTCGCTCGCGACGGGCGTCGCGTATCTGCGGCTCCTGACGGATGCGGGCCTGTCGCTCCAAGAGGCGTGCGCGCAGCTGGAGTTCCGCTACGCGGCGACCGCCGACCAGTTCCTGACCATCGCCAAGCTGCGGGCGGCGCGGCAGCTGTGGGCCCGGGTGGCCGAGGCGTGCGGCGACGCGGGCGCGGGCGCCCAGCGGCAGCACGCGGTCACGTCCCCGGTGATGATGGCCCGCCGCGACCCGTGGGTGAACATGCTGCGGACGACGGTGGCCAGCCTGGCCGCCGGAGTGGGCGGCGCCGACGCGGTCACGGTCCTGCCCTTCGACCACGCTTTGGGCCAGCCGGACGCGTTCGCGCGCCGGATCGCCCGCAACACCTCGACGATCCTCCTTGAGGAGTCGCATCTGTCCCGGGTCATCGACCCGGCGGGCGGCTCCTGGTACGTGGAGCGGCTGACCGCCGAACTGGCCGACGCGGCCTGGGCGTTCTTCCAGGGGATCGAGCGGGCGGGCGGCCAGGCGGCGGCCCTGCGCTCGGGTCTGCTCGGCGAGCGCCTCGCGGCGACCTGGGCGGAGCGCAGCCGCAAGCTCGCCAAGCGGCGCGAGCCGATCACCGGCGTCAGCGAGTTCCCGCACCTCGGTGAGAAGCCGGTCGAGCGCGAGCCCGCGCCCGCGGGGCCGACGGGCGGTCTGCCGCGGGTGCGCCGCGACGAGGCGTACGAGGCGCTGCGGTCCCGCTCGGACGCCCATCTGGCGGCGACCGGCGCCCGGCCGAAGGTGTTCCTGGCCGCGCTCGGCCCGGCGGCCGCGCACACGGCGCGCGCCTCGTTCGCCGCGAACCTCTTCCAGGCGGGCGGTGTCGAGCCGGTCCATGACCCGGTGTCGGTGACGGCCGACTCCGCCGCCGACGCGTTCCGCGCCAGCGGGGCGACGGTCGCGTGCCTGTGTTCCAGCGACGCGCTGTACGCCGAGGAGGCGGCGGGCGTGGCGGCCGCGCTGAAGGCGGCGGGCGCCCGGCAGGTGTTCCTCGCGGGGCGGCCCGGCGCGTACGGCGAGAGCGTCGACGCGTACGTCTTCGCCGGCTGTGACGCCGTGGCCGTGCTGTCCTCCACCCTCGACCTCATGGGAGTGGCGTCATGACGATCCCCGACTTCTCCGGCATCGACCTGGGGGCGGGCGCGCCGCCGCAGGGCTCCGCCGGGCAGTGGCGCGCCGCCGTCGAGGCGGTCACCGGCAAGGACGCGGACGACCTGCTCTGGGAGACGCCCGAGGGCATCGCGGTCAAGCCGCTGTACACGGGCGCGGACGTGGAGGGCCTGGACTTCCTCGGCACGTATCCGGGGGTGGCGCCGTATCTGCGCGGGCCGTATCCGACGATGTACGTGAACCAGCCGTGGACGATCCGCCAGTACGCGGGCTTCTCCACCGCGGAGGAGTCCAACGCCTTCTACCGCCGCAATCTGGCCGCCGGGCAGAAGGGCCTCTCGGTGGCCTTCGACCTGCCCACGCACCGCGGCTACGACAGCGATCACCCGCGGGTGACCGGTGACGTCGGCATGGCGGGCGTGGCCATCGACTCGATCTACGACATGCGTCAGCTGTTCGACGGCATTCCGCTGGACCGGATGACGGTGTCGATGACGATGAACGGCGCGGTGCTCCCGGTGCTCGCGCTGTACATCGTCGCCGCCGAGGAGCAGGGCGTGCCGCCTACGATGCTGGCGGGGACCATTCAGAACGACATCCTCAAGGAGTTCATGGTCCGCAACACCTACATCTATCCGCCCAAGCCCTCCATGCGGATCATCTCCGACATCTTCGCGTACACCTCGCAGAAGATGCCGCGCTACAACTCCATCTCGATCTCCGGCTATCACATCCAGGAGGCCGGGGCGACGGCCGATCTGGAGCTGGCGTACACGCTCGCGGACGGCGTGGAGTACCTGCGGGCGGGGCGGGAGGCGGGTCTTGACGTGGACGCGTTCGCTCCGCGGCTCTCGTTCTTCTGGGCGATCGGCATGAACTTCTTCATGGAGATCGCCAAGTTGCGGGCGGCGCGCCTGCTGTGGGCCAAGCTGGTCAAGCAGTTCGATCCGCAGAACCCCAAGTCGCTTTCGCTGCGCACGCATTCGCAGACCTCGGGCTGGTCGCTGACCGCGCAGGACGTGTTCAACAACGTGACGCGTACGTGTGTGGAGGCCATGGCCGCCACGCAGGGCCACACCCAGTCGCTGCACACCAACGCCCTGGACGAGGCGCTGGCGCTGCCCACGGACTTCTCGGCCCGTATCGCGCGCAACACGCAGCTACTCATCCAGCAGGAGTCCGGGACCTGCCGGGTCATCGACCCGTGGGGCGGCAGCGCCTACGTGGAGCGGCTGACCTACGACCTGGCCCGCCGCACCTGGCAGCACATCCAGGAGGTCGAGGCCGCGGGCGGCATGGCGCAGGCCATCGACGCGGGCATCCCGAAGCTGCGCGTCGAGGAGGCCGCGGCGCGCACACAGGCGCGGATCGACTCCGGGCGCCAGCCGGTGATCGGCGTGAACAAGTACCGCGTGGACACCGACGAGCAGATCGAGGTCCTGAAGGTCGACAACTCCTCGGTGCGCGCGCAGCAGATCGAGAAGCTGCGGCGGCTGCGCGCCGAGCGCGACGACGCAGTCTGCCAGGACGCGCTGGCCAAGCTGACGGCGGCGGCCGAGCGCGGCTCCGGCCCCGGCCTGGAAGGCAACCTGCTGGCGCTGGCCGTGGACGCGGCCCGTGCGAAGGCGACCGTCGGCGAGATCTCGGACGCCCTGGAGAAGGCGTACGGGCGGCACGCGGGCCAGATCCGTACGATCTCCGGTGTGTACCGCACCGAAGCAGGCCCGTCGCCGTCCGTGGCGCGCACCCGCGCGCTGGTGAAGTCCTTCGAGGAGGCCGAGGGGCGCCGACCGCGCATCCTGGTCGCCAAGATGGGCCAGGACGGCCATGACCGCGGCCAGAAAGTCATCGCCACGGCCTTCGCCGACCTGGGCTTCGACGTCGACGTCGGCCCGCTGTTCCAGACGCCCGGTGAGGTGGCCCGGCAGGCCGTCGAGGCGGACGTGCACATCGTGGGCGTGTCCTCGCTGGCGGCCGGGCATCTGACGCTGGTGCCCGCGCTGCGCGAGGAGCTCGCCGCCGAGGGCCGCGAGGACATCATGATCGTCGTGGGTGGTGTCATTCCCCCGCAGGACGTGCCGACGCTCCTGGAGATGGGGGCGGCGGCCGTGTTCCCGCCGGGCACGGTGATCCCGGACGCGGCGTACGACCTGGTGCGGCGGCTCGCCGTGAGCCTCGGCCACGAGCTGCCCGCGGACGGCCCTGAGGACGAACAGGCCGCCGACGGTCCCGGGAACGGGCTGTGAGCCGCTGACCCCATGGCACCGACGATCGATCTCGACAGTTATGTGAAGGGTGTCCTCGACGGCAAGCGCGCGCACATCGCGCGGGCCATCACGCTCGTGGAGTCCACCAAGCCCGAACACCGCGTCCTCGCCCAGCGGTTGCTCACCCAGCTGCTTCCGCACGCGGGGCGGGCGCGGCGCGTGGGCATCAGTGGTGTGCCGGGGGTGGGCAAGTCGACGTTCATCGACGCGCTCGGCACGATGCTCACCTCCCTCGGGCACCGGGTCGCGGTGCTCGCCGTCGATCCGTCGTCGACGCGCACGGGCGGCTCCATCCTGGGTGACAAGACGCGCATGGAGCGCCTGTCGGTGGACCCGATGGCGTTCGTACGCCCTTCGCCCACGGCGGGGACGCTCGGCGGCGTGGCGAAGGCGACCCGTGAGTCCATCGTGGTGATGGAGGCCGCGGGCTACGACGTGGTGCTCGTGGAGACCGTCGGCGTGGGCCAGTCGGAGACGGCCGTGGCCAACATGGTCGACTCCTTCCTGCTGCTCACGCTCGCCCGGACCGGTGACCAGCTCCAGGGCATCAAGAAGGGCGTCCTGGAGCTCGCGGACGTCATCGCCGTCAACAAGGCCGACGGCCCGCACGAGCGGGACGCGCGCTCGGCGGCCCGTGAACTGGCGGGCGCGCTGCGCCTGATGCATCCCCAAGCTCTCGGCTCCGCTCGAGCAGGGGAGACCCCAAGCTCGGACGCGGTGTGGACGCCGCCGGTGCTCAGCTGCAGTGCCCGCGAGGGCAGCGGGCTCGACACGCTCTGGGAGCGCCTTGAGCAGCATCGCGCGCTCCTGGACTCCACGGGCCGTCTCGCCGCCAAGCGCCGCGACCAGCAGGTCGACTGGACGTGGACGATGGTGCGCGAGGAGCTCCTCGGCCGTCTGTACGCCCACCCGGACGTGCGGCGGCTCGCGCCGGAGCTGGAGCGGGGCGTGCGCGAGGGGACGGTGACCGCGACGACGGCCGCGGAGCGGATCCTGGCGGCGTTCCAGGACACCGGGGCGGTCCAGACCACCGGAGCGTTCCAGGACACCGAGGCGGGCGGCGGCGCGCCGGAGAGCGCAGGAGAGCGCCGGACCTCCGGGGACGCGCCCCCTCACGACGTACTACCGAAGGACGGAACCACCCCGTGAGCCATGACGCACCACCCCCGGTCCTCCTGCGCACCGAGGGCCGCGCGGCCCACGTCGTCCTGAACCGGCCCCGCGCGCTGAACGCCCTGGACCACACCATGGTCCGTCTGATCGACGAGGCGCTCACCGCCTGGGAGCGGGACGAGGCGGTGGCGACCGTCGTGGTGTCGGGCGCCGGGGAGCGGGGCCTGTGCGCGGGCGGTGACATCCGGGCGGTGCGCGCGGACATCCTGGCGGGCGGTGGCGCCGCGTCGGCGGCGTTCTGGCACGACGAGTACGTGCTCAACTCCCGCATCGCGCACTATCCGAAGCCCTATGTCGCCCTCATGGACGGCTATGTGATGGGCGGTGGCGTCGGGGTGTCGGCCCATGGCGGCGTGCGGGTCGTCACGGAGCGCTCGCGGGTCGCCATGCCCGAGACGATCATCGGTTTCGTGCCGGACGTCGGCGGGACGTACCTCCTGTCGCGGGCGCCGGGTGAGCTGGGTACGCATCTGGCCCTGACCGGCACGGCGGTGGGCGCCGCGGACGCCCTGCTGTGCGGGCTCGCCGACCACTACGTGCCCTCCGGGCGGCTCGGGGAGCTCACCGCGGCGCTCGCGGACGGCGAGGCGGCGGACGTGGTGGCCGCCTTCGCCGAGGCCGCGCCCGAGGGCGAACTGGCCGCGCACCGGGAGTGGATCGACTCCTGCTACGCCGCCGGGTCCGTGGAGGAGATCGTCGACCGGCTCCTTGCCTGGGGCGATCTTGCGGCGAAGGAGGCCGCACAGACGCTCCTCTCGCGCTCGCCCACGTCCCTGAAGGTCACGCTCGCCGCCGTGCGCCGCGCCCGCGCCCTCGGTTCCTTGGAGGACGTGCTGCGTCAGGAGTACCGCACGTCGTGCGCGTGTCTGACCTCCGCGGACTTCCCGGAGGGCGTGCGCGCCCAGGTCGTGGACAAGGACCGCAAGCCCCGCTGGTCGCCCGCGCGCCTCGCGGAGGTGCGGGACGCGGAGGTGGCCCGCTTCTTCCTGCCGTCCCCGTACGGGGAGTTGACGTTCGCCCCGGTGGCTGACGGTCCTGGCCTTCGGGGCGGCCGAGGCTGACGTACGGGGTCGCCCGGGTGGAGGCGGTGGCGTCGTCACGGCGGGTCGACCTTCGTGATCACCGCGAGGAGTTGCAGCGCGTCCCAGCCGCCCCAGCGGGCCACCCCCAGGGCCAGCCAGTGGCCTTCGACCTGCCACAGGTGCACGTCGGGCACGGTCTCGCTGAGGGACGCCCAGGGCTCCGGCACGTCCCCCGAACCGGCCACGACGCGGGCGAAGGCACTGGCGAGGCTGATGATGTGGGGTTCGCCCCAGCGCGCGGTCAGGAGCACGGCGAGGGCGTCGCGCTCCGCCTCGTACTGCTCCTCCATGGCGTCGCGGGCCGTGCCGTCGTCGTCCTCCGCCGTCTCGTACGTGCGTAACTCCGCGATGTGGAAGCCGGGTCCGGCGCGGACGGCCGCGGACCTGCCGGGCGCCTCGGGGAAGTCCCGGGCGCGCAGCAGGTCGATCGTCGCGAGGTGCTCTGCGCTGCTCATGCGTCCAGTAAAGCGGCCGCCACTGACAATCAGTCATCGACGCCGGGGCGACAGCGGTCTGCCCGGACCGTGCGGGCGCCGCTCAGGCGTCCCTGCGGCGCACCGCCCACCAGCCCGCGAGCAGCGCGGCGCCCGCCCAGGCCGCCGTCACGGCGAGCCCCGTCCACGCGCCGAGGGTGCCCGTGGGGTCCGCGTGCAGGATCTGCTGTCCGGCCCTGTCGGGCAGGAACTGGGCGGCGCCGCCCGCGACGTCGCCGACCACGAAGGACACGATGAGGAGGAACGGGATCAGCAGGCTGAGCACGGCGGTTCCGCTGCGCAGCAGGGCGGTGAGGCCCGCCGCGAACAGCGCCATCAGGGCCAGGTAGACCCCGCCGCCCAGGCAGGCGCGCAGCGCTCCGGGGTGGCCGAGCCCGATGGCGTACTCCCCCAGGAAGGCCTGGCCCGCGAGGAACGCGCCGAAGCAGGTGACGAGGCCGACGAGCAGGGCGGCCGCGCCGATGACGGCGGTCTTCGCGGTGTAGAACAGGCCGCGGCGCGGGACGGCCGTGAGCGAGACGCGCAGCGCCCCCGTCACGTACTCGGAGCCGACGGCGGCCGTGCCGAAGCTGATGGCCGCGATCTGGCCGAAGTTGAGGGCGTAGAAGGCGTCGAAGACGGGTTCGGCGTCGACGTTGTCGGCCTCCGCCTTGCCGACGGTGGCGAACGCGAGGACGGTGATCGCCAGGGTCGCCGCGCACACCGCGAAGAGGGAGACGAGCGTCGCCCGCAGCGACTTGATCTTGATCCACTCGGAGTGGAGCACGGCGGCGGTCGACATGGTCAGGCCTCCTGTCGGGTGGTGGTGGTCGCGGAGCCGGTGGGGCCCGCGGAGAATTCGGTCTCCTCGGCGGTGAGGGCCAGATAGGCCTGCTCCAAGGAGGCCTCCTCGTCGGCGAGTCCGAGGATCGGGACGCCCTCGCGGGCGGCGAGGGCGCCGACCTCGGCGGCGCGGACGCCGTCCACCGTCCAGGCGCCGTCCTCGGCCTCGGTCAGCTCGTGTCCCGCGCGGGCCAGGGCGGCGCGCAGCCGTGCCGGGTCGCTGGTGCGGGCGCGCACGCGGGGGCTGCTGTGCGCGGTGATGAAGTCCCGCATGGGCGTGTCCGTCAGGAGCCTGCCCTTGCCGAGGACGACGAGGTGGTCGGCGAACGTGGCGGTCTCGTTCATCAGATGGCTCGACACGAGCACGGTGCGGCCCTCCCGGGCGAGGCGGCGCACGAGCTCGCGGATCCAGATGATCCCCTCGGGGTCGAGGCCGTTGGACGGCTCGTCCAGGAGGACCACGGCGGGGTCGCCGAGCAGGGCGGCCGCGATGCCGAGGCGCTGCCGCATGCCCAGCGAGAACGTCTTGACGCGCTGGTGCGCGACGGCGGCGAGGCCGGTCTCTTCGAGGACCTCGCCCACGCGCGGGGCGGCGACGCGGTTGCTGACGGCGAGCGCGCGCAGGTGGTCGCGGGCGGTGCGCGACCCATGGGCGGCCTGCGCGTCGAGCAGGGCGCCGACCTGGCGCAGCGGCTCGTCGTACGTCGCGAAGGGGCGGCCGCCGACGGTGGCGGTGCCCGATGTGGGGCGGTCGAGGCCGAGCACGAGGCGCATCGTGGTGGACTTTCCGGCGCCGTTGGGGCCGAGGAAGCCGGTGACGCGGCCGGGCCGGACGCTGAAGGTCAGGTCGTCGACCGCGCGCCTGGTGCCGTACTCCTTGGTCAGGTGGTGGACGTCGATGCTGGTCATGGGGCAACCCTCGCGTTCCGCGCCGGGGTTGGGCCTCCCCCGGCCGAGGAGATCGCCTCCCCCGTGCGGGGGAGCCGGGCCACGCGCGCGTACTGGCACGATGACCGGCATGATCCGCCTGTTGCGACCGCTGACCCGCGCGGTCACGTACACCCGCTGGCTGCATCTGCTCGTCGGCGGTCTCGTGGTGCTCGCCGCGGCCTCGGTCCACGGCATCGAGGACGCCACGGCCCGGGACTGGGTGGTCATCACGCTGCTGCCCGTGCCGTTGATGGCGGCGGTCGCCCTGGTGCCCGCGATGCGCCGGGCCGAGGGGCTCCAGGCGCGCCTGATGCTGTTCCCGGGGGCGCACGCGCGGGAGGCGCGATCCGGGGACCCGGGGGCCGACGGCGCCGACGGGGAGGGCCCCGGCGTCTCCGTGGCTCCCTCGGCGTCGTGGCGCGACCGCGGCCGGACCGCCGTGTGGCTCGTGGTGCGCCTGGAGCTGGGGTGGGGGCTCGGCGTCGCCTCGGTGCAGCTCATCGGGTACGCGCTGGCGCTGCTGGGCACGACGTCCGATGCCCCCGACGACGACGGCCTGTTCCTGCCCCGGCCCGCCTCGGCGGCCTGGAACGCGCTGCTCCTGCCGCTGCCCCTGCTCGTCCTGAGCGTCCTGGTGGTCGTGGCGGGCCGCCTCGCCGCGGCCGCCGCGCGCGGCCTCCTGGGCCCGTCGCCGACCGAGCGTCTCGCGGCCCTGGAGGAGCGCACCGAGCAGCTCCTGGAGCGCAACCGCATCGCCCGTGAGCTGCACGACTCCATCGGGCACGCCCTGACCGTCGCCGTGGTGCAGGCGGGTGCCGCACGGGCCGCGGCCGACGCGGACTTCACCGACCGCGCCCTGGAGGCGATCGAGGAGACGGGCCGCGACGCCCTGGAGGACCTGGAGCGGGTCCTGCGGGTGCTGCGGGAGGACGCCGAGCCCGCCCACCAGCGGCCGACCCTGGCCGCCGCGGACCGGCTCCTGGAGTCCGCGCGCACGGTGGGCGCCGAGGTCGACGCCGAGGTGTCCGGCCCGGTGGACGAGCTGCCGGGGCCGGTGTCTCGGGAGGGCTACCGCATGCTCCAGGAGGCCCTGACGAACGTCCTGCGGCACGCGGGCCCGGTTCCGGTCCGGGTGCGCGTCGCGGTGTCCGGCGGCGCGCTGACCCTCGACGTGCGCAACGCCCTGCCGCGGCAGGCGGCCCCGACCGGCCGGGGCGGCAGCGGTCTGCGCGGCATCCGCGAGCGCGCCGTGCTGCTCGGCGGCCGGGCGAGCACGGGGCCCGAGGACGGCGAGTGGCGGGTGCACGCCGAACTGCCGCTGCGCTGAGGGCCTCTGAGCCCCCTGCCGGGCCGGTGATCTAGGCTGGCCGGATGCCCGTGACCGTGCTCCTCGTCGACGACGAGCCCCTCGTCCGCGCGGGGCTGCGCGCCGTCCTGGAGGCGCAGCCCGACATCGAGGTCGTCGGGGAGGCGGCCGACGGCGCCGCCGTGATCCCTCTGGTGCGGCAGCTGCGCCCGGACGTCGTCGCGATGGACGTGCGCATGCCCCTCCTGGACGGCATCGAGGCCACGCGCGCGGTGCTGCGCACGGTGCAGGACCCGCCCAAGATCGTCGTCATCACGACCTTCGAGAACGACGAGTACGTGTACGAGGCGCTGCGCGCGGGTGCCGACGGCTTCCTGCTCAAGCGGGCGCGGCCCGCGGAGATCGTGCACGCGGTGCGGCTGGTGGCCGAGGGCGAGTCGCTGCTGTTCCCGGCCGCGGTGCGCCGCCTGGCGGCCAGCCACGGCGAGGAGCGGGGCGAGGAGGGCGCCCGGGCCGCGTTCGCGCGGGCGGGGCTCACCGGGCGCGAGGAGGAGGTGCTGCGCCTGATGGCGCGCGGCCTGTCGAACGCGGAGATCGCGGGGCGGCTCGTGGTCGGCACCGAGACGGTGAAGTCGCATGTGAGCGCGGTGCTCGCGAAGCTCGGCGCGCGGGACCGGACACAGGCGGTGATCGTGGCCTACGAGTCCGGTTTCGTGGCTCCGGGGTGACGCGCGGCTCCGGAGGGGGCGGTTCCCAGGGGGCCGGCGCGATCAGCACTCGCACTGGTGGACGGCTTGCGAGTACCATCCGCCCATCATGCGCATGGGATGGAAGGTAGGACGTTGGGGCGGCTGACCGGCGGAGATCCATCTCTGCTACGGCGGATCAACTCCTCGGTGGTGCTGCACGCGCTGCGCGCCGCGGATTTCGCGACACTCACGGAGATCACCCGGGCGACGGGCCTGTCACGGCCCACCGTCGAAGGCGTGGTCGAAGGGCTGATCGAGGCCGGTCTCGTGGTGGAGACGGACGTGGACGACGGTGCCGCGCGGCGCCAGGGACGACCCGCACGGAAGTTCCGCTTCCGTGCGGAGGCGGGGCATCTGCTCGGCCTGGAGATCGGCCCGCACCGGGTGGCCGCCGTCCTGTCGGACCTGCACGGCAAGATCCTCGGCACGGCGGCCAAGGACGTCTCGGAGACGGCGTCGGCGGACGAGCGCCTGGAGCGGCTGCGCGGCGCGGTCGCCGATCTGCTGCGCCGCGCCGGGGTGGCCCGTGGCTCGCTGCGCGCCGTCGGCGTGGGCAGCCCCGGCATCGTGGAGGCGGACGGCTCGGTGCGTCTCAGCACGGCGCTGCCGGGCTGGACGGGGCTGCCGCTCGGCGAGCGGCTGCGCCGCTCCTTCAAGTGCCCGGTCCTGGTCGAGAACGACGCGAACGCGGCGGCCGTGGCCGAGCACTGGAAGGGCGCGGCGACGAAGTCGGACGACGTGGTGTTCGTCCTCGCCGGGCTGAGCCCGGGGGCGGGTTCGCTGATCGGCGGGCGCCTGCACCGCGGCTACGGCGGCGCGGCGGGCGAGATCGGCGCGCTGCACCTGCTTGGCCGTGAGGTGAAGCCGGAGACGCTCCTTTCGACCACGGACGAGCCGCTGCACCCGCTGGACGAGCAGGCCGTGGCGGAGGTGTTCGCGCACGCCCGGGAGGGCGACGAGCGGGCTCTCGCGGCGGTGGACCGCTTCATCCGGCGGCTGGTGCACGACGTGGCGGCGCTGGTCCTGGCGCTCGACCCGGAGCTGGTCGTGGTGGGCGGCTGGGCTGCGGGCCTGGACGGTGTCCTCGACCCGCTCCGCCGCGAGCTGGCCCGCTACTGCCTCCGGCCGCCCCGGGTGGCGCTGTCGATGCTGGGCGAGGCGGCCGTCGCGACGGGTGCGCTGCGGCTTGCGCTCGACCATGTGGAGGACGAGCTGTTCGCCGTGGAGGGCACGGTGGCCGCTCCGCGGTGAGGTGCGGGGTCCTCGCGCTTCGCGCTTGTCCTCGATCGCCGGACGGGCTCATTGCTGCGTCCGTCCGGCGTTCGGCTCTCCAGCAGGCCTCAGGAGGCCTGGCGTTCCGGGCCGTGGTGGATCTCCACCGCGCCCTGGTCGCCGAACGTGAGGCGGCAGGTGTCGGCCCGGTACGTGGCCACGGAGAGCGCGGCCGTGCGGCCGCCCGCGAGGAAGCGGGTGGTGACGACCAGGACCGGGGCGCCGGGCAGCCGGTCCAGGGCCCGGGCGTCGTCCGCGCGGGCCGAGCCGAGCTCGACGGCGCGGTCCTGGCCCTCGATGTCGAGCCGGGCGAGCTCCCGCAGCACGGCACGCGCGCGTGCCGGTCCGGCCGGGGCGTCGATGGCGGTGAGGTCGGGCACCGACGCCGACGGCACGTACAGCAGCTCGGCGGCGACGGGCTGGCCGTGCGAGACGCGGGTGCGGCGGACCGTGTGGACGGGCTCGTCCGGGCCGGTCTCCAGGGCGCGGGCGACGTCGGCGGGCGGCACGGCGGCCTCGCTGTCGGCGGGCTGCCAGTCGTCGCCGGGCGCCCCGGGCCAGCCGCCCCGGTCGGTGCCGACGGCCACGCCCATGCGCGGCGGTGCCACGGTCGTGCCGACGCCGCGGCGGCGCTGGAGCCTGCCTTCCAGCTCCAGCTGCTCCAGGGCCTGGCGCAGGGTCGCGCGGGCGACGCCGAACCGGGCGGCGAGGTCCCGCTCGTTCGGAAGGATCTCGCCGACGGCGAACTCGGAGTCGAGTGCTTCGCTGAGCACGGTCTTGAGGTGCCAGTACTTCGGCTCCGGCACCGTTTCCAGCTGCGTGGTCCCCACCCTGTCCTCCGCAATCGCCGTGCGCAGGCGGCTTTTCAGCGCCTTGTTTATTAAAGGTTCCTGCACTATCTCAGCGACGATAGAGCCGCGCTCATCCTTGGTCAAGACCAATCCTGCTTCCGTTACTGCCCGCACAGAAGTGGTGCCACAGAGCATTCACGCGGTGTTCGCGCAGGGTCGACACCTCACCCCCTGGGGTGACGAAAACCGATACGTCACCCATGCGCGCGTGCGGCAGCGAGCCCCCGCCGGTGGCACGGGCGGGGGCTTGGTCCTGGGCGTCGGGAACCTAGGCGGAGAGACTCACGAGCTTGTCCGGATTCCGTACGATGTACACGCGCTGCACGCGCCCCTCGGCGACATCCAGCTGGAAGACGCTGTCCACCTTGCCGTCCACCAGGAAGACGACGGAGGCGGCGCCGTTGAGCTCCAGGAAGCGGAACTCGACCCGCTCGGCGCCCGGGACGCTCTTCTTCGTCACGCCCAGGAGGAAACGGCCCACCTTGTCGGCCGACTCCAGGGTCCGCAGCGGCCCCCTGACCTTGCCGCCGCTGTCGCCGACCAGGCGCACGTCCGGGGCGAGCAGCGACATCAGCCCGTCCAGGTCGCCCTCCAGGGCCGCGGCGAGGAACCGCTCGGTCAGGTCGCGCCGCTCGGCGGGGTCGACCTCGTAGCGCGGCCTGCCCTCGTCGACGTGCTTGCGGGCGCGCCCGGCGAGCTGGCGCACGGCGGCCTCGGTGCGGTCGAGGGTGACGGCGATCTCGGCGTACGGGAACCCGAAGGCCTCGCGGAGCACGAACACCGCGCGCTCCAGGGGCGAGAGGGACTCCAGGACGACGAGGACGGCGAGCGACACGGAGTCGGCGAGCACGGCCCGCTCGGCGGTGTCGGGGACGGTCGGCCCGAAGTCGGTCACGTAGGGCTCGGGCAGCCAGGGCCCTACGTAGGACTCGCGGCGCGACTGCACGTGGCGGAGCCGGTCGATGGCCAGGCGGGTGGTGACGCGCACCAAGTAGGCGCGCGGTTCGCGCACTTGCTCCTGGTCGGCGTGGGACCAGCGCAGCCAGGCGTCCTGGACGACGTCCTCCGCGTCGGCCACGCGGCCGAGCATGCGGTAGGCGACGCCCAGGAGGACGGGCCGGTGTTCTTCGAAGACGTCGGTCGCGGTGTCGGTAGCCACGTTCCCATCCCAGCTCACCGGCGATGGGCTGTCCACCCGCGGCGGGCGCGGCGGACGAGGATCACAGCCGGGGGCGGCCGGGCGTTCCCGGCCGGTGCCGGACGGCCCCTTGAACTCGGCGCTACTGAAGGGTAATTGTTGCTGACAAGCTGTCTAAGTCAGGAGTGGTCATGGCCGCAGAGGTGGCAGATGTCACGTTCGCCGTCGAGTCGCCTCGCGGGCCGCGCACGGTGACCGTCTCCTACCGGCGCACGGGTGACGGCGCTCCCCTGCTGCTCCTGCACGGCATCGGGCACCACCGCCAGGCCTGGGACCCGGTCGTGGACATCCTGGCGGCCGAGCGCGACGTGATCGCCGTGGACCTGCCGGGCTTCGGCGTGTCACCGCCGCTCCCGGACGGCCTCGCGTACGGCCTGTCGTCGGTGGTGCCCGCGCTCGCGGCGCTGTGCGCGGCCCTGGACGTCGAGCGGCCGCACGTGGCGGGCAACTCGCTGGGCGGCCTGCTCGCCCTGGAGCTCGGCCGCGAGAAGCTCGTACGGTCCGTCACGGCGCTGTCCCCCGCCGGGTTCTGGACCCAGGCCGAGCGGCGGTACGCGTTCGCGACCCTGCTCGCGATGCGACGCGCGGCGTCCGCCCTGCCGGTGCCCGCGATCGAACGCCTCTCCCGCAGCGCCGCGGGCCGCACGGCCCTGACGAGCACCATCTACGCCCGCCCCGCGCGCCGGGCGCCGGAGGCCGCCGTCGCCGAGACCCTGGCGCTGCGGTACGCGACCGGGTTCGAGCAGACCCTGGCCGCGGGGCGCGACGTGGTGTTCCGGGACGACGTGCCGGGCCTTCCGGTGACGATCGCCTGGGGCACCCGCGACCGCCTGCTCCTGCGCCGCCAGGGCGCGCGGGCCAAGCGGACCATCCCCGGGGCCCGGCTCGTCCGGCTGCCCGGCTGCGGGCACGTGCCGATGAACGACGACCCCGCGCGCGTGGCGCGCGTCATCCTCGACACGAGCCGCTGACGCGCGGGCAGGCGTCAGGAGTTGGACCACGCGCGCGTGCAGAGCACCAGGCGGTAGCCGTCGGGGTCCTCGACGGTGACGCCCCACTCGTTCCAGTACGGGTTGGGCGACAGGACGCGCTTGCCGCCGTGGGCTTCGAGGCGCGCGACGAGGTCGTCCGGCACCTCGCCGTCCACGTAGATGACGAGGAGGTCCTCCTCGGTGGGCCGGGAGTCCACAGGCGCCCCGTGGACGAGCTCCAGGTGCCAGGAGGCGTCCGGCCAGCCGACCATGAGCAGCGCGTGCTCGCCGGGACCGCCCTCGTCCTTGCGGTAGACGACGCTCAGGCCGAGCCCCTCGACCCAGAACCGCTCCGCCGCGGCGAGGTCACGGGAGGGGCGGGCGATGCGGATGTGACGGGAACCGTTGACGGGCACGGCGTACTCCTTGCGTCCTGCTGAGGTGCGGCCCGCCCTGTCGCGCGCCGTCCTGGCCACTGTAGGAAGCAGTGGATCTTGTCACCATCGGGCGTCGGTCCCAGTGCTCGGGGCGCGCGGCGTACGCCTTCGGGACTAGGCCCTTCCCGGCGTCCAGGCGTCGGGTGCGGAGGTGCCCGCGCGGCGGTTCCCCTGGGGCCATGGCCAGTTGTTCACTTGGGGTTCGCGTGCGAGCCGTGACACGAAAGTAAACGTGACTTCGCACACCGAACGACCGCCGTCCTTGGAGGCGCCCTCATGTCACACCGTCCGTCGAGCCCGTCCCCGCGCCGCCGCAGCGTGCTGCGCGGCTCGCTCGCCGTGCCCGCGGCGCTGGCCGTGCCCGCCGTGTCCGCGCTGGGCGGCGCCGCCCCGGCCTTCGCCCTCTCCGGGCGCCCCAGCGCCCGGTGGGGCGTGCAGGCCGGGGACGTGGGCGCGCACTCGGGTCTGGTGTGGGTCCGCTCCGACCGCCCGGCCCGCATGATCGTGGAGACCTCCGCCACCGAGTCGTTCCGCAGACCCAAGCGCTGGTACGGGCCGCTGCTCGGCCCCCGCACCGACTTCACGGGAACGACGCGGCTGCGCGAGCTGCCCGCCGGCGAACAGATCCACTACCGCGTGCTCCTGGCCGACCCGGACGACCCCAGGCGCACGAGCAAGCCGGTCACGGGCACGTTCCGCACGGTCTCCCGCTCGCGCAAGGACGACGTGCGCTTCCTGTGGTCGGGCGACATCGCGGGCCAGGGCTGGGGCATCAACCCCGACCTCGGCGGCTGGCGCGTGTACGAGGAGATGCGTCGGCGCGACCCGGACTTCTTCCTGTGCAGCGGCGACAACATCTACGCCGACGGCCCCATCCAGGCGAGCGTCACGCTGCCCGACGGGCGGGTGTGGCGGAACGTCACCACGGAAGAGAAGTCGAAGGTCGCCGAGACCCTCGCGGAGTTCCGCGGCAACTTCCGCTACAACCTGCTCGACGAGCACGTGCGCCGCTTCAACGCCCAGGTGCCCTCCATCGTGCAGTGGGACGATCACGAGGTGCGCAACAACTGGTACCCGGGGCAGATCCTGGAGGACCCGCGCTACACGGAGAAGAACGTGGACGTCCTCGCGGGCCGTTCGCTGCGGGCGTTCAGCGATTACTACCCGATCTCGACGCAGCGCCCCGGCGACAAGGGCGGGCGGGTGTACCGGGTCCTTCGGCACGGCCCGCTCCTGGACGTGTTCGTGCTCGACATGCGCACGTACCGCAACGCGAACTCGCCGAACCGGCAGCCCGACGACGCCACCGGCATCCTCGGCGCCGAGCAGCTCGCCTGGCTCAAGCGGGAGCTGTCGCGCTCGCGCGCGGTGTGGAAGGTGATCGCCTCCGACATGCCCCTTGGCCTGGTCGTCGCGGACGGCGCGACGAACTTCGAGGCCGTCGCGCAGGGCGACCCGGGCGCGCCGCTGGGCCGTGAGCTGCAGATCGCCGAGCTGCTGCGGCACATCAAGCACCGCAGGATCACCGGCACGGTGTGGCTGACGGCCGACGTGCACTACACCTCGGCGCAGCACTACGACCCGTCGCGCGCGGCGTTCAAGGACTTCGCGCCGTTCTGGGAGTTCGTGTCGGGCCCGCTGGCCGCGGGCGGCTTCCCGGCGGTGAAGCTCGACGGAACCTTCGGCCCGGACCAGACGTTCGTCAAAGCACCGGACCGGCCCAACACCTCGCCGGTGGAGACGCCTCCGTACTACGGGGAGGTGGACATCGACGGCGGCAGCGGCGAGTTGACGGTGCGGCTGCGGCAGCAGGGCGGAGGCGTGCTCTTCACCAAGGTGCTGCAGCCGGGGCGCGTGGGCCAGTGAGCCTCCGGCGGGCGCGTCCGCCGGCGAGCGCTCGCGGGTGCTTCCGTTGGCGCATACCGATGGGGGCTTCCGCCGGTGAAGTGCTGGACGGCACGTCCACCGGTGCGCCACGGTGGACGCGGTGCCGCTGACGGCCCGCGGTCGGTGACGACGCGCGGGCCGACGGCGGCCGCGGAACCGTCGCGGGCCCAGGGGCCCGGGACGGTCGCACGGGTCGGACGGACCGAGAGGTCAGTGACGATCAATGGGCCGGTGACGGCCGACGGGGGAGATCGATGGACCATCACGGTGAACTAAAAGGAATGAAAGCGACAGATCCGCACTTAACCCATCAGACACAAGGCGTTCGTGATCACGCAACACCCTTGGGCCACAGTGACCGTATGACTGCTGACATGCCTGAGGTGACACGGAGCAAGGACGGTCGGCCGGTGCACCACTGGCGCCGGGACGTCGTCGAACTGGCCGCGCTGTTCACGGCCGTGGCCGTCGCGGACGCCGTGGCGAATCTCGTGGGGCACGGCCCGGACGGGCCCGAGCTGCTGCTCGTCTCGGCCGTCGTCCTGGTCGCCACGGCCGGGTTCCACACCTGGTGGGCGCGGCGCCATACCCACGCACCGCCCGGCACGGGCCATCCCGATACCGGCGCCCGGCCCTCCGCCGTGGAGGACCGGGCCACCGGCCCGGCACCGGCCCCGGACGGATCGACGCTGTGGCGCATGCGGACGACCGTGCGCGACGAGCCGGGTTCGCTCGCCGCGCTGTGCACGGCGCTCGCGCACGCACGCGTGGACATCCTCAGCCTGCAGACGCACCCCCTGGCCGACGGCACGGTCGACGAGTTCCTGCTGCGCGCGCCCGCGGCGCTCCCCGCGGCGGACCTCACCCGGGCGATCGCCGGGGCGGGCGGATCGAGCACCTGGATCGAGCGGGCGGACGCGCACGACCTGGTGGACGCGCCCACGCGCATCCTGAACCTCGCCACGCGCACGGCCCTGGACGCCGCGGAACTGCCGCTCGCGCTGCGCCAGTTGCTGGGGCGCTGCACGATCCGCCTGCTGCCTGCCCGGAGCGGGCAGGACGGCGAAGCGGTGCCGGTGGAAGGCACCTGGGAGGGCACGCTCCTGCGCCTGCGGGCCCCCGAAGGCGGAGTGATCACGGTCGAGCGTCCGCAGCTGCCGTTCACGCCCACGGAGTTCGCCCGCGCGCGGGCCCTGGTGGAGCTGGACGCCAGGCTCGGCCCCCGCGTGCCGCGCGGCGAGGACGTCCTCACCCTCGCCGAGGGCAACGACATCACGGTCAGCCGCGCCGACACCGCCGACCTGGACGCCGCGAAGGCCATGCACGGACGCTGCTCCCCGCGCACCCTGGGCATGCGCTACCACGGCCCGGTGGGGGACGCCGACCGCTATCTCAACCACCTGTTGAGCCCGCGCTTCGGCCGCACCCTGGCCGCGCGCACGGCCTCCGGCCGGGTCGTCGGCCTCGGCCATCTGCTGTGGGACGGCGACGAGACGGAGATCGCCCTGCTCGTCGAGGACGCGTGGCAGCGCCGCGGCATCGGCCGTGAACTGCTCGCCCGCCTCGTCGCGATGGCCGTGGAAGCGGGCTGCGACACCGTGTACGCGGTGACGCAGTCGTCCAACACCGGCATGGTCGCGGCGATGCGCGGCCTCGCCCTGCCCCTCGACTTCCAGATCGAGGAGGGCACGCTGGTCATCACCGCCCGCCTGGACGCGACACCGGTGCGCTCGCACCTTCCGTACGACAGCCACCAGTAGTCCCACGCGATACCGGCGACCCCGCCGGGGCCCGGGCGTCCCGGGCCCCGGCGGGGTGACCGCGCGGGGCTAGGCCGCGGCGTCCGGGGCGAGGTGGGAGGCGGCCATGTCCTTGTCGCCGTGCCCGGCCTCGGCCGCCCGCTCGAACCGCCGCAGGCCGGCTGCCGTCACGTCCACCGGTACGCCCGCGGACCGCGCGGCCTCGACCACCAGGCGCGCGTCCTTGGCCGCGTTGGCCACGGAGAAGCTGGGCGCGTGGTCGCCCGCGAGCATGGCGGCCGCCTTGGCCCGGAAGAACGGGCTGTCCAGGGGCCCGCCCGCGATCACGTCCACGACGAGGGCGGGATCGACGCCGAGGCCCTCGGCCAGGGCCAGGCTCTCCGCCGCGCCATGGGTGAGCGCGAACACGAAGCCGTTCAGGGCCAGTTTGAGGCGGCTCGCGGCGCCGTGCTCCTCGGAGACCCACACCGTGCGGCTGCCGATGGCGTCGAAGACCGGCTCCGCCCGCTCCCGCCCGGCCCGCGGGCCGGCGGCCAGGACGACGAGCTGCCCGTTCTCCGCGGGCTGCTTCGTGCCCTGCACCGGCGCGTCGTACAGGACGAGCCCGTGGCGCTCGGCGAAGCCCGCCAGGTCGGTGGCGGCGGCCACGCCCACGGTGCTGAGCTGGACCCAGACCGTGCCCGGCGCGAGGCCCGGCGCCGCGGCCTCCATGACCTCGCGCACCGCGGGCCCGTCCTTGAGCACGGTCACCACGACGTCGGCGCCCGCCACGGCCGCGGCCGGGTCGGCGTGCGCCTCCACGCCGTCGAGCGCGGCGAGTTCGGCGGCCTTGGCCGGTGTGCGGTTCCACACGCTCACCGCGAACGCGCCGCGCAGGTTGCGCGCCACGGGCGCGCCGATGGTGCCGGTGCCGAGCACGGCGACCTTCTGCTGTGCCATGAGGTTCCTTGTCATGAGATTCCTTTCGAGCGAATTTTCTTGACCGAACGTTCCATTATTTGGGCATGCGAAAGGGCGCCAAGGGCCCTTGGGGAGCGCTCGCCGCGCGCGGCGAGGCCCGCCCCCCTCCCGCGGGTCCCGGCCGCCCCGTCAGTCCAGGAGCGCCAGCGCCTGCTCCGCCGCGTCGCGCACCCGCTCCCGCCCGCCGGAGACCTTCCCGACCACGCGGATGCCCTGGAGCAGTACGAGCAGCATGCGGGCGAGGGCACGCGGATCACGGTCGTCCGGGAGCTCGCCCTGCGCCTGGGCGCGCAGGAGCGCGGAGCGCAGCAGCGTCTCCAGGCCCTCCCAGTTCCGCTCGACCCTGCGGTCCGCCGCCTCGTCGTGCGGGGCCAGCTCCGCGGCCGTGTTGGTGATGAAACAGCCGGTGCGGCGGCGGCCGTCGGCCGTGGCCTCGGCGGCGAAGCGGCGCACGAGGCTCCGCACGCCGGGCAGCGCGGGCCCGGGGCGCGACAGCTCGTCGAGCAGCTCGGGCTCCCGCGCCTCCGCGTACCGGTCCAGGGCCTTCAGATACAGCTCGTGCTTGTTGCCGAAGGTCGCGTAGATGCTGGCGCGGCCGATGCCGAGATGCGTAACGAGGTCCGCCATGGACGTCGCCTCGTACCCCCGGCTCCAGAACAGGTCGAGCGCCGACCGGAGCGCCACGTCGGGGTCGAATTCCTTGGTTCTGGCCATGGCGCAGAAGCTAGCCGCAACTGGAACGGTCAGTCAAACACTCGTGAGGCGCGGCGGTCACCGCGGCGGGAGCGGCCGCACCGGCCGGGATACGCGCGTGACGTGCGCCCCGGTCCCGTATCAGGATGTCCGCATGTCAGACACGAAGATCGCAAGCACCACGGCGGGCCAGGGCCCGCTGCCCCGCGAGATCGCCGACGCCTACGTCGACGCCCTGGTCGCCCTCGACCCCGTCACCGGCACCTACCTCGGCGTCAAGGAGAGCCACAGCAAGCTGCCCGACCTCTCCCCCGCGGGCCACGCGGCCCGGGCCGAGCTCCTGCGCACCACCCTCGCGCGGCTCGACGAGGCCGAGGCGCGCCCCGGGGCCGACACCGCGATCGAGCGGCGCTGCGGGCGGCTGCTGCGGGAGCGCCTGACGGCGGAGCTGGCCGTGCACGAGGCCGACGAGCCCCTGCGGGCCGTCGGCAACCTGGGCACCCCGCCGCACGAGGTGCGGGAGATCTTCACGGTGACTCCGGCCGAGACCGAGGAGGACTGGGCGGCGATCGCCGAGCGGCTGCGCGCCGTGCCCGCCGCGTACGAGGGCTACCGCGCCTCGCTGGCGCTCGGCCTCGAACGGGGTCTGCCGGGCGCGCCGCGACCGACGGCGACGTTCGTCGGGCAGCTCACGGAGTGGGTGGGGCCGCAGGACGGGCGCGGCTGGTTCGAGGACTTCGCCGCGGCCGGGCCCGCGTCCCTGCGGGGCGAGCTCGACGCGGCGGCGAAGGCGGCGACGGGCGCGGTCGCGGCCCTGCGCGACTGGATGCGGGACGTGTACGCGCCCGCCATCGCCGGGGCCCCCGACACCGTGGGCCGCGAGCGCTACGCGCGCCTGTCCCGCTTCTTCAACGGTACGGACCTGGACCTGGACGAGGCGTACGCCTACGGCTGGGCGGAGTACCACCGGCTGCTCGGCGAGATGCGGGCGGAGGCCGAGAAGATCCTGCCCGGCGCGGCCACGCCGTGGGTGGCGCTCGCGCACCTGGACGAGCACGGCACGCACATCGAGGGCGTGGACGAGGTCAGGCAGTGGCTCCAGGGCCTGATGGACGAGGCCATCGAGGCGCTGGACGGCACCCACTTCGACCTGGCCGAGCGGGTGCGGAAGGTGGAGTCCCGCATCGCCCCGCCCGGCGGTGCCGCGGCCCCCTACTACACGCCTCCGTCGGAGGATTTCTCCCGGCCCGGCCGGACCTGGCTGCCGACGATGGGCCTGTCCCGCTTCCCCGTGTACGACCTGGTGTCGACCTGGTACCACGAGGGCGTGCCGGGGCACCATCTGCAGCTCGCGCAGTGGGTGCACGTCGCCGACGACCTGTCCCGCTACCAGGCGACCGTCGGCATCGTCAGCGCCAACGCCGAGGGCTGGGCGCTGTACGCCGAGCGCCTCATGGACGAACTGGGCTTCCTCACCGACCCGGAGCGGCGGCTCGGCTATCTGGACGCGCAGATGATGCGTGCCCTGCGCGTGATCGTCGACATCGGCATGCACCTGGAGCTGGAGATCCCGGCGGACTCCGGCTTCCACCCGGGCGAGCGGTGGACCCCCGACCTGGCGCAGGAGTTCTACGACGCGCGCTCCAGCCGCCCGTCGGACTACGTGGAGAGCGAGATGACCCGCTACTTGACGATCCCGGGCCAGGCCATCGGCTACAAGCTCGGCGAGCGCGCCTGGCTGCTCGGCCGGGAGAACGCGCGTCGCCGCCACGGGGACGCCTTCGACGCGAAGGCCTGGCACATGGCGGCGCTCTCCCAGGGCTCGCTGGGGCTCGACGACCTGGTGGACGAGCTGTCGGCGCTCTGACCTGCGGCTGCCGGGCCCCCGGCGCCGTACGCCCCTCTCGACGGCGGCTTCAGCAGCCGCAGTCGCCGTCGAGGGGGGCCGTCAGGGGGTCCGGCTCGCGCCGGTCCCGGCCCTCCCAGGTCTCGTACGCGAAGCCCTCGCGGGCCCAGTACTCGAAGCCGCCGAGCATCTCCTTGACCTGGAAGCCGAGTTCGGCGAGGGCGAGGGCGGCGCGCGTCGCGCCGTTGCAGCCGGGGCCCCAGCAGTAGGTGACGACGGGCACCGACTTGTCAAGGAGGGCCTCCGCCTGCTCGGGGATGAGGGCGGTGGGGAGGTGGACGGCGCCCGGGACGTGGCCCTGGTCCCAGGACTCGGTGGAGCGGGAGTCGAGGACGACGAAGCCGGGGTCGCCGTCGGCGGCGAGCGCGGCGGCGACGTCCGAGACGTCGGCGTGGAAGGCGAGGCTGGCGCCGAAGTAGGCGGCGGCCGCGGCGGGAGCGGCCGGAGGCACACGGAGGACGGGGTTCGGGGCGGTGGCGCTCACGGCGGCGATCGTGTTCATGGCCAAAAATCTACGGGCCGCGCGGTCGGCGCTGAACCCGTGATTCCCGGCGTACCTCTTGATCGGCCGGGGTTTTCCCTGTTTCCTCTCGGGCATGACCGGTTATTCCACGGACGCCACCGACTGGCGCATCCTCGACGTCCTCCAGCGGGACGGGCGCGCCAGCTACGCGGAGCTCGCGCGGGCCGTCTCGATGTCCCCGAGCGCCGTCACCGAGCGGGTGCGGCGCCTGGAGGAGGCGGGCGTGATCCAGGGGTACGCGGCCGTGGTCGACCCGGAGCGGCTCGGCCTGCCGATCCTCGCGTTCGTACGGCTGCGCTACCCGAACGGCCACTACAAGCCGTTCCACGACCTGGTCGACGCGACGCCCGAGATCCTGGAGGCGCACCACGTCACCGGGGACGACTGCTTCGTCATCAAGGTCGCCGCGCGCTCGATGCGGCACCTGGAGGAGGTCTCCGGCAAGATAGGCGCGCTCGGCGCCGTGACGACGAGCATCGTCTACTCCTCCCCCCTGCCGAGGCGCCCGCTGGGGCGCTGACCCCGCCCGGCCCGGGCCTCACCCGGCGCCGCGCTGGCGCACCACCGATCCCTCGCGCCCCTTGACGACCTCCAGCTGCGCGTGCACCCGGCGGCGCAGGTCCGCGACGTGGCTGACGATGCCGACGCTGCGGTCGCGCTCGCGCAGGGAGTCCAGGACGTCGAGGACCTCGTCGAGGGTCTGGTCGTCCAGGGTGCCGAAGCCCTCGTCGATGAAGAGGGTGTCCAGGCGGACGCCGCCCGCCTCGTCCGTGACGACGTCCGCGAGGCCGAGGGCGAGGGCGAGGGACGCGAAGAACGTCTCGCCGCCCGAGAGCGTCGAGGTGTCCCGCTCGCGGCCCGTCCAGGCGTCGACGACGTGCAGGCCGAGGCCGGAGCGGCCGCGGCCGGTGCGGTCGGCGGAGTGGACCAGGGTGTAGCGCCCCGAGGACATGCGGAGCAGCCGGGCGGTGGCCGCCGCGGCGACCTGTTCGAGACGGGCGGCGAGGACGTACGACTCCAGGCGCATCTTGCGTTCGTTGTCCGCCGAGGTGCCCGCGGCGAGCGTGGCGAGGCGGGTCACGCGGTCATACTCCTCGCGCAGCGGCGCGATCCTGCGGGCCGCCGCGGCCGAGCGGGCGGAGAGCCGGTCGAGGTCGGCGCCGCGCCGGGCGGCGGCGTCGCAGTCGGACGCGGCGGCGCGCGCCCGCAGGTCCGCGGCCTCGGCGGCGGCTTCGGCGGCGGCGAGGGGCGCGGCCGGGAGCCGGGCCGCGGCGGCCGCGTCCGGCTCGGCGAGCAGCGCGCGGACCGCCGCCTCCTCCCGCTGCCAGGCGTCGACGCGGTGCTGGAGCTCCCGGTGCCGGGCGTCGTCCAGGAGCGCCGCGGCAGCGGCCGCCGGGGTGTCGAACCCGGCGCGGAAGGCGGCGTCGGCGAGGCGGGCGTCGGCGTCCTTCAGGCCCTGGGCGGTGTCGTCGGCGGTGCGCGCGGCGTCGGCCGCCTCGGT
The DNA here is from genome assembly GCF_044544845.1 of Streptomyces sp. NPDC053474. Lineage (NCBI taxonomy): Bacteria > Bacillati > Actinomycetota > Actinomycetes > Kitasatosporales > Streptomycetaceae > Streptomyces > Streptomyces sp. NPDC053474. The sequence goes on along the minus strand of NZ_JBITXV010000011.1, from coordinate 47,820 downwards.
GAGGAGGGCGGCCTCGCGCTCCAGTTGGGCGGCGCGCTCGGCGACGCTCGCGCAGCCTCCGCGGGCGTGGGCCAGCTCGTCCGCCAGGGCGGTCCGCTCCCGCTCCAGGGCGTCGCGCAGCGCCGCGCGGGAGTCGACGCGGCGCGCGGCCTCCTGCTGGGCCGTGACCCTGCGGTCGTGCTCGCGCTCGGCCCGGGCGAGGGCCTCGCGCGCGGCGTGCAGGCCACCGGCGCGGTCGCGGGCGCTCCCGTGCTCCTGGCGCAACCGCGCCACGGACGCGGCCAGTTCGGCCACCGGTGTGTCCGAGGCGGCGGCGGTGGCCGCGGCGAGCTCGGCGCGGACGTCGGCGTGCTCGCGCTCGGCCCGCTGAGCGGCCTCCTCGGCGCGCTGGTGGGCGGCGAGCGCGGCCTCCTCCGTGGCGCGGTCCACGTGGCCCTCGGCCCTGCGGGCGGGCACGGGGTGCTCGGTGGCGCCGCACACCGCGCACGGGGCGCCGTCGGTGAGGTGCGCGGCCAGCTCGGCGGCGATGCCCGCGAGGCGCCGCTCCTTGAGGGTGAGCCAGTGCTCGTGGGCCCGGGCGGCGCCCTCGCGGGCGGTGACGGCGCGCTCCCTGGCCGTGGCGGCCGCCTCGGTGAGCTCGTCGCGGCGCCGGGCGGCGTCAAGCCGCTCCTGGGCGGGCTGCAGTTGACCGGCCAGGTGCTCGGTGCGGGTGGCCGCCTCCTGGGCGGCTTCGATGTCCTGCTGGAGGCGGGTGCGGGTGCCGTCCCAGCCGGCGAGCCAGCCCTCGGCCTCCTGGAGGAGGTCGTCGTCGGCCCGCTCCTGGCGGTCGAGGTCGGCGCGCTGCGCGGAGAGGTCGCTCAGGCGGTGCTCGGCGCGGCGGGCCGACGCGAGGCCGCCGAGCTCCTCGCTGGCCTTGCGGGCGGCGCTCGCGAGACCTGCGGCGCTCTCGTCGGCGTACCTGGCGGGGAGGCGTCCGCGCGCGTGTGCCTCGGCGGCGGTGGCGCGCCGGTGGTCGGTGTCGATGTCGGCGCGCAGCGCGAGGGCGGGGGCGACGGCTTCCGCCTTGCGGCCCTGCTCCATGCGGGCGAGCACGCGCCGGTGGTCTTCCGCGTGCTCCGCCAGGCGGGCCGCCCGCTCCTCGGCGTCGGCGAACCTCCGCTGCAGCCGCGCCCGTTCGCGTACGTCGTCGAGCTCGGCGGCCGCGGCGGCGCGGGCGGACTCGGCCTGGGCGAGGGCGCAGCGCGCGACGGTGTGCCGCTCGCGTGCGGCGGAGCGGGCCACGGCGGCCCAGGCGAGGACGGCGTCGGCGAGCCCGGGGTCGCCGGGCTCGACGTCCGGCAGGGGCAGCTCGGCACCGGCGTCGCCGGGTGCGGCTCCCGCGGCCTGCTGCATGCGGTGGGCGTCCGCGAGGAGGTCCGCGTCGGCCTCGCGGACCTGGGCCTCGGCGGCGCGGCGCCGCTCGGCGAGCCGCTGCTCGACGGCGGCGAACCTGCGGGTGTCGAAGAGCCGCCCGAGGAGCTTGCCGCGGGCTTCCGCGTCCGCCCGCAGGAAGCGCGCGAAGTCGCCCTGCGGCAACAGCACGACCTGGCAGAACTGCTCCTTGCTCATGCCGAGCAGCTGGGTGATCTCCTCGCCGATCTCCTGGTGGGAGCGGCTGAGGTCCTTCCAGGTCCCGGTGGTCGCGGCCGGGCCGTCCTGGCCGGGGACGTGCTCCCGCAGCCAGCTCTGCGCCTTGTCCGTCGTGGTGCCCGTGCCCCGCTTCTTGGGGCGCTCCCACGGGGGCTGCCGGGTGATCTCCAGGCGGCGCCCCGCCACGGTCAGTTCGAGGCGCACCTCCGTGCGGGCGTCCGGGCGGGCGTGGTCGCTGCGCAGGGTGACGCCCTGGCCGCTGCCCTGGCGGGGCCCCGGCACCGAGCCGTAGAGCGCGTAGCACACGGCGTCCAGGACGGAGGTCTTTCCGGCGCCCGTCGGGCCGTGCAGCAGGAAGAGCCCGGCGGCGGACAGCTCGTCGAAGTCGATGTCCTGGGGGGTGCCGAAGGGTCCGAAGGCGGTGATCCGCAGCCGGTGCAGCCTCATCCGGCCACCTCGCGCAGCACGTCGTCGGCGCGGACGGCGTCGAACGCGTCGCGCAGCACCGCCCGCTCCCGGTCGTCGGGGCCCGCGCCGCGCACGTGGGTCACGAAGTCCTCCGCGATCTGCTGGTCGGTGCGGTCCTTGAGGCGCCGCGCGTACGACACACCGGGCTCCTCGGGGGCGCGGGCCGGGTCGAAGACGAGGCTGAGGGTGTGCGGGAAGCGCTCGCAGAGCCGGGCCATCGGCTCGTCCGGACGCACGGGGTCGGTGAGGGTCGCCTCGATCCAGGCGTCCTCGTGCCGGGCGAGGGCCGGGTCGGCGAGGAGGTCCTGGAGGTCGCCCCTGACCCGGGCGAGGGGCCGGGGCACCGGGCAGTCGACGCGCTCGGCGGCGCTCAGCCCGCCCGCCGCGTCGAGCTCGACGAGCCACATGCTCTTGCGGTGGTCGGCCTCGGAGAAGGAGTACGCCAGCGGGGAGCCGCTGTAGCGGACGCGCTCGTCGATGATCTGGCTGCCGTGCAGATGGCCGAGGGCCACATAGTCGACGCCCTCGAAGACGGCGGAGGGCACGGAGGCGACGCCGCCGACGGTGATGTCCCGCTCGCTGTCGCTGATCTCGCCGCCGGTCACGAAGGCGTGGGCGAGGACGACGGAGCGGGTGCCTTCGGGCCTGACGGCCAGGTCGGCCCGCACCCGGTCCATGGCGGCGCCGAGCACCGCCTCGTGGCCGGCGCGCTCGACGCCGAACTCGTCCTTCACCAGGGCGGGCTCCAGATACGGCAGGCCGTAGAAGGCCACGTCCCCGTGGGCGTCGGGGAGCACCACGGGCTCGCCGACACCTGCCGGGTCGGTGCGCAGGTGGATGCCCGCGCGGTCGATGAGGCCCGCGCCCACGCCGAGGCGCCGCGCCGAGTCGTGGTTCCCGGAGATCATGACCGTGGGCACGCCGAGGTCGGCGAGGCGGTGCAGGGCGTCGTCGAACAGCTCGACGGCGGCGAGCGGGGGCACCGCCCGGTCGTACACGTCTCCCGACACGACGACGGCGTCCACCGCGCGCTCGCGGACGGTGGCGACGAGATGGCCGACGAACGCGGCCTGCGCGTCGAGCATGCTCACCCGGTGCAGGGCCCGGCCGAGATGCCAGTCGGAAGTGTGCAGCAGCCTCATGGCCCCCGAGACTAACGGCCGGGTCTGACATCACAGGCGCCCCGGTAGGTGCAGTGCCCCAAAGGGGCGCGGGGAACTGCGCGCCCAGCCACGACGTGGCGGCAGACGACCGACGGCACGGCACGGCACATCCGGCGGGGCCCCGGCGCCCCGCGCGGGCACCGCGCACCCAGCGGAGCCCAGCCGGTCAGGCGTCCCCGTACGCCTCTCCCCCCAGTGCGAACCCGGCGGTGCCCGCCGTCGCGTCGGCCAGCCACGCGCGGAACTGCTCGACGTCGGCCTCCGGGAGGCCGATCTCGATGGTCACCGCTTCGCCGTAGCCGACGTCGCGCACCTCGCGGCCCGCCGCGCGCAGGTCGTTCTGCAGCTTGCCCGCGCGCTGGTGGTCGACGGTGACGGTGGCCAGGCGGAAGCGGCGCCGGGTGCGGGTGCCGAGCGCGTCCAGGGCCTCGCCGACGGCGCCGCCGTAGGCCCTGATGAGCCCGCCCGCGCCGAGCTTGACCCCACCGTAGTAGCGGGTGACGACGGCCACTACGTAGCGCATGTCGCGGCGCAGCAGCATCTGGAGCATGGGCACGCCCGCCGTGCCGCCCGGCTCGCCGTCGTCGCTCGCCTTCTGTACGGAGGCGTCCGCTCCGATGACGTACGCGAAGCAGTTGTGCGTGGCGGTGGGGTGTTCCTTGCGGACGCGGGCGACGAAGTCCTGGGCCTCCCGCTCGGTGGCGGCGGGCGCGAGCGCGCACAGGAAGCGCGAGCGGTTGATCTCGGTCTCGTGCACGCCCTCACGGGCCACGGTGCGGTACTCGTCCAGCATCCGCCCAGCGTATGCCCCCTGTCGGGCGGCCCGGACGGGTGCCCGCGGCGACGCGGCGGACCGGTGCGCCTGCTTGCCGCCCTCGGACGGCCCTGGGTACTTTCGCGGCGGTTCACACGGCCGTCGCGATTAGTCGATGTCCGTACTCGGTGTTACCCCAGTTCTTACTCACAAGTACCACAAGGACATTACCGCGCAGTATTCATAGGATTCAGACATCGTGAATCCGGAACGTACCAGCAGGAACCGCGACAGTTACCGGCGCGTCTATTGAGGGGCATTCGCAACCGGGGATCACACCACGGTGAAAAATCGCTGAGCGGTACGGAGTTGAAGCTTCCATTTATGGTTCCGGTGCATGATTCCTTCGCACCGATGCGTAAGGTGTAACACTCAAGTGCTCTGGTCAGGGACACCAGGGCTCCGGAGGAGATATGGGGCACCGATTCAGATTCAAGATTCTCGGCCCGCTCTGCGTCATGTCCGGCTCCGGCCAGGTGCACGTGGGAGGCCCCCGACACCGCACCATCCTCGCGTCCTTGCTGCTCAACGTGGACCGGATCGTGTCCGTCGACACGCTCGTCGACACGGTGTGGGACGGCCGCCCACCGGCCACCGCACGCACTCAGGTGTCCATCTGCGTCGCGGCGCTGCGCAAAGCGTTCAAGGCTGCTGGATTTACGGACCAGGTCATCGTGACGGCGCACCCGGGGTATTTGTTGCGCATCGGCGAGCACGAGGTGGACGCCACCGAGTTCCAACAGCTCGTGACCGCGGCCGAGGAAGCCGTCAGGACTGACCGATTAACGGACGCCGCCCATGCGTACACCCGGGCGCTCGGCCTTTGGGAAGGCCCGGCATTGACGGGTGTGACGGGCCGTGCCGTCGAGGACGAGGCCCGGCGTCTGGACGAGCTGAAGCTCAGCGTGTTCGAGGACGCCGCCGACGTACGGCTGCGCCTCGGCCAGCACCACCGGGTCATTCCGGAGCTGGCCGCCACCGTCCGCGCCCACCCGCTGCGCGAGCGCGCCCTGCACCTGCTGATCACCGCCCAGTACCGCTCGGGCCACCGCGCCGAGGCCATGGAGAGCTACCGGCATGGGCGCAAGCGCTTCATCGACGAGCTCGGTCTCGAACCGGGCCCCGCCCTCAAGGAGCTGCACCGCTTCATCCTCCAGGACGACCGCGAGCGCGGACCCGACCCGCGGGACGGCGCGGGCGCCGAGCCGCCCGCCGCCGCGGCCCTCCCGCACGATCCGCCCTTCGAGCTGCCCACGGACGCCCCCGGGTTCACCGGCCGCGCCCGTGAGCTGGAGCAGCTCGGGGTGCTCCTCGACCGCGGCGCCGACGTGCGCGGGCCGACCGTCGGGCTGATCAGCGGGCTCGCGGGCGTGGGCAAGACCTGCCTCGCGGTGCGGTGGGCGCGCGGGGTCGCCGACCGGTTCCCCGACGGCGTGCTCTTCGCCGATCTGCACGGCTACGACGAGCGCCACGAGCCGACGGCCGCCGCCGGGGTCCTCGGCGGCTTCCTGCGCTCCCTCGGCTTCGCGGGCGTGCAGATCCCGCAGGCCCCCGAGGAGCGCGAGGCGATGTACCGCAGCGCGCTCGCCGACCGGCGCGTCCTCGTGGTCCTCGACAACGCCCGTACGTACGCGCAGATCCAGCCGCTGCTGCCGAGCAGCGAGGGCTGCAGCGCCCTGGTCACCAGCCGCGACCAGCTCGCCGAGTTCGTGGCCTGGCCGCCGCGGGCGCGCGTGCACCTCAACCGGCTTGCCCCGGCCGAGGCGGTGGAGCTGGTCGACCGCGTCGTCGGCTCCCAGCGCGTCGCCGCCGAGCCCGCCGCGGTGGCCCGGCTCGTGGAGCTGTGCGACCTGCTGCCGCTCGCGCTGCGGATCGCCGCCGCGCGGCTCGCCGCCAAGCCGCACTGGACCGTGACCCACCTGGTGTCCCGGCTCAGCGACGAGGAGCGGCGCCTGGACGAGCTGAGCCAGGGCACCTCGCGCATCCGGGCGAGCTTCGGGATCAGCTACCGCTGTCTGTCCGCCGACGCCGCCCGGCTCTACCGCGGCCTCGGCCTCCTCGACGTCCACGACTTCGCGCCCTGGGTGGCGGCGGCGCTGCTCGACACGGACCAGTTCACCGCGGAGCGGCTCATCGAGCAGCTCGTCGACGCCCAGTTCCTCACCGCTGTGGGTCCTGACGCGGCCGGGCAGCCGCGGTACCACTCCCCCAGCCTGCTGCGCCTCTTCGCGCGCGAGCGGGCCCACGGGGAGGACGCCGAGGAGCAGGCGCGCGCCGCCGTCGTCCGGGTCCTCCAGGCGGCGCTCGGCCTGGCCGAGCAGGCCCACCGGCGGCTCTACGGCGGCGACTTCAGCATCATCCACAGCGCGGCGCCGCGCTGCGCTCCGCCCGACGCCCTGGCCGCCGAGCTGCTCGCGAGGCCGCTGGAGTGGCTGGAGGCGGAGCGGCTTTCCCTGGTACGTCTCGTCGGGCAGGCCGCGGGGGCCGGCCTCGACGAGCTGGCCTGGGACCTCACCCTGTGCTCGCTGGTCCTCTTCGAGACCCGCAACTACGTCGACGACTGGCGCCAGTGCGCCCAGCAGGCCCTGACCGCCACCCGCGACGCGGGCAACGTCCGCGGGCAGGGCGCCATGCTCTACGCCCTGGGCGCCCTGGAGATGCGCCTGCGCCGGTTCGCGGGCGCCGACGCGGGCTTCGCCGCGGCGCTCGCGCTGCACGAGCTCGCGGGCGAGGAGCACGGGCGCGCCCTGGTCCTGCGCAGCATGGCGATGATCGACCAGATGCGGGGCGCGACGGACTCCGCGATGGACCGCAGCGTGGCCGCCCTGGAGGTGTTCCGCGCGGTGGGCGACCTGTCGTCACAGGCCCATGTGCTCAACAACATGGCGCAGATCGAGCTCGACCGCGGCCATCTGGCGCAGGCGCGCAAGCTCAGCCTCCGGTCCGTGCGGATCTCGTCGGGCATCAGTCCGGGAGGCGCCCGCAGCACGGCGCAGGGCACCCACCGGCTGGCCCGCGTCTATCTGGCGGAAGGCCGTTACGACCTGGCCGAGAGCGCTCTCCTGCGCATGATCCGCATCACCCGGGCAAGCGCCGACCTGCTCGGTCTCGCCCATGGGCTCCTCGGCCTCGGCGAGGCCCGGCTCGGCCGCGGCGACTGGGAGCAGGCCCGCGCCACCCTCCTGCACGCCCTCGACATCGTGGCCACGGTGCACAGCCCGCTGGTCCTGGGGAAGATCAAGCTGGCCCTCGGGGCGGCCTGCGGCATGGGCGGCCAGGACGACCGCGCCCGGGAGCATCTGCGGGCGGCCCGCGACTGCTTCCTGCGCGTGGGCGTAGACGACTGGGTCAAGCGCGCCGACGAGGCACTGGCCGCGCTGCGCACGGCGGGGGCGCAGCGGCGCGCCGAGGGGCAGGCGCACCAGGGCGAGGCCGCCCGGCGTCCGACGGTGCCCCGGGCCCGCGCGCCCTGGGACCGCACGGCCGCCGAGCGCGCCATCTGGAACCCCGCGGCGGCCCGGGCCCGGGCCGGGCTCGCGCCCACGGAGCACGGCGACCACGACGAGGACGGCGCCGAACCCGGGCCCGAACGCGGCGGGCCGCGCCGGATCCACCCCGACCAGCAGGGCGCGGACCGCGAGCTCGACACGGCCACCGCCCTCGGCGCGGCGCCCGGCGGCCCTGGCGGCGGGCCCCCGCACGAGGGGCCGCGCGAGCACCGCGATGGCTGAGCTGGGGCGATATCGCGGCGCGGGCCCGGCGGAAGGCGGATCGATAGGGGACCGAAGTCCCCGCCTCCTACTGTCGGCCGCGCGGGGCCGGTCGCCTCACCGACGCGGCCCCGCACCGCCGTGGGCCCCCACGGCACCCCGTACGTCGCCGTGGCGCCCCGCGGTGTCCCGCGAGGCGCCACGACAAGCATTGTTCTCGTCAGTTCTCGTCAGTTCTCGTTCTTCACATCGTCCTCATCGTTCTCGTCGTCCTCATCGTTCTCGTCGTTCGTGGAAGGAATGCGATGCACAGCAGGCGGACCACACCGGGCGGCGATGCCGCCCCCCTCAAGGACCGGGTCGTCGCCGGGCCCCTGGAGACCGGCGACGACGAGGACTGGCACGCGGTCCCGCACCGGTCAGGTCCGCGCGGGCTCGGCTCTCGCGCTCCCGAGTGACTGGCTGAACAGCAGCACCAGTTCGTGGAAGCGGTACAGGGGCCGCCCCAGGCGGTCCACGCCGCAGATGTCCAGGAGGGCGGCGTCCACCAGGCGCTCCAGGCGCCGCTCGGCCGTCGACTCCGGCTCGGCGAGGCAGCGCGCGGCGGTCGCGGCCCGGAACGGCTCCGTCCCGAGGCCCGCCAGGCACATCAGCGTACGGCCGGTGTGCCGGGGCAGCTGCCGCAGCGAGGTGAGCAGCGCTCCGCGCACGTCCAGGCCGCCGTACGACAGTTCGCGCAGTCGCGTCGACGGCTCGGCGAGGCGGTTCGCGAGCCACGCGGCGGGCCAGCGGGGCCGGGCGGCGAGGCGGCTGCCGACGACGCGCAGCGCCAGCGGCAGGCCGCCGCAGTGGGCGAGCAGCGCCTGGGTGGCCGCCGGGTCGGCGAGGAGCTGGGCGCGGCCCGCCACGCTGACGAGCAGGTCGAGCGCGGCGTCGTCCTCCAGCGGTGTGAGCACCGTGGTGCGGGCCTGCGTGACGCGCGGCAGCCGGGCCCGGCTGGTGATGAGGACCGTCGCCTCGGGCGAGCCCGGCACCAGGGGCTCCAGCTGGCCGCTGTCGACCGCGCCGTCGAGGACGACGAGGAGCCGCTTGCCCGCGGTGCGGATGCGGTAGAGGCGGATCAGCTCGTCGAGGCAGGTGCGGTCGTCGTAGGAGCCGTCCGTGCCGCCCACGCCGCCGCTGGTGTCCGTGAGCTCCGGCACCGCGCCGAGCGCCCGGAGCAGCATCGTGAGGACGTCGCGCACGCTGCGGGGCGTGCCGTCGGCCGTGGTGAGCTCGGCGAAGAGCTGGCCGTCGGGGTAGTGCCGGGCGGCGGCGTGCGCGGCCCGGACCGCGAGCGCCGTCTTGCCGACGCCCGCCATGCCGGTGACGAGCAGGCCGCGCGGGCCGCCGCCGTCCGGGTCCGGCGTCAACTGCTTCTGCATGGAGGCCAGTTCGACCTCCCGGCCGATGAGTTCCTCGACGTCCGCGGGGAGCGTCGAGGGCCGGGGCGCGTCGTCGTAGGCGTCGGCGCCCGGTCCGCCGCTGGCGGCGCCGGGGCCGAGCTTGCCCACGAGGACCGCGTGGTAGGTCGAGCCGAGCGTCTCCCCCGGGTCGATGCCGAGCTGGTCGGCGAGGACGTCGCGGCCCTCGTGGTAGCTGCGCAGCGCCTCGGCCTGCCGTCCGCACCGGTACAGGGCGGTCATCAGCTGGGCGCGCAGCTTCTCGCGCAGCGGGTACTCCGCGACCAGGCCGGTGAGTTCGGCGGTCAGCCGCTCGTGCCTGCCGAGCGCGAGGTCCGCCTCGATGCGCCGCTCCAGGACGTGCATCCTGGCTTCCTCCAGGCGCGGCAGCTCGGCTTCGGCGAGATGGTCGGTCACGCCGGAGACGCCGGTGCCGCGCCAGAGGCCGAGGGCCTGGCCGAGCAGGGCGGACGCCTCGCGGTTGCGGCCCGCGGCCAGTTCGGCGCGGCCCCGCTCGGCGAGCCGCTCGAACTCGATGAGGTCGACCGTGCTGCGGGGCGCGCGCAGCGCGTACCCCGGCGGGCGCCGCTCGATGGCGACCTCGTCGCCGAGCAGCTTCCGCAGCCGCGACATATACGTGTAGATCTGCGCGCCGGACGTGGCCGGCGGCTCCCACCCCCACAGCAGGGTGCTCATGCGCGCGTCGGACACCACGCGCCCCCGCGCGAGCAACAGCGCCGCGAGCACCGTAGGTACTTTGGATCCGGTCAGGGCGATTCTGTCGGCGCCCCGTACTGCTTCCACCGGGCCGAGGACTCGAAAGTCCATCTCGGCTCCCCCCGTCTTCAGGCGAACACTTGCTGGGCCTGACGCTACGAAGTGCCGTTATCCACGGCTTATTCGGCGGACAACAACCTTTAAACCTCACGCACCGCATACGGCTGAATACCTGCCTTCAGCCGTATGCGGTGCGGTGCCGGATCCTGGTGCTCCCGTGCCTCGGGGGGGGGCGTTCAGTCGCCCGCGAGCCGCGCGGTGATGTCCCGGCCGAGCCCGGCAGCGACGGCCTTGTGCACCTCTTTCCCCAGGTCGGAGTTTGTCATCACGACGCAGCCCGTGCCGGACCGCAGCCGCAGGGAGGTCAGCGCGCGGTAGCCGGGCGTCTGTCCGCCGTGGCCGAACTCCACCTCTCCCAGGGAGTGGTCGATGACCGTACCGAGGCCGTAAAAGCTCCCCGGGAAGGCTTCCGTGAGCATCGCGTCGGCGAGCGGTCCCGGCAGCAGGTCACCGAGGCCGTTGCGGGTCCTGCGCAGCGCGCCGGCGAACTGGGCGAGGTCGGCGGGCGTGCTCCACAGCCCGCTGCCCGCCCGCGCGGGGCGGTGGCGGTGGCCGCCGTGCAGCGCCTCTCCGTGCCGGTCGTGGCCCGCGGCGAGGTCGGCGCCGCCCGCCGCGAAGGCACTGTCCCGCATGCCGAGCTCCCGGAACACCAGCTCGTCGACGAGCTTGCCGAGCTCCTGGCCCGTCACATCGGTCAACACCTGCTCAACAAAGGCCCATTGGCTGCCCGCCTTGCGGAACACCGACCCCGGATCGGCCTCCGCCTCGACGTCGTCGAGGACGTCGGACAGCGTGGGCATGGTCTCGTCGGGGTGCCACCACGTGGCCGAGGTCGAGGACAGGCCCGCGGTGTTCGACAGGCAGTGCCGCAGGGTGACGCGGCCGCCGCCGGGCAGCCGCGGCACGGTCCGCCCGGTCAGATACGCGTCGAGCGGTTCGTCCAGGGCGAGCGGCCCGTCGGCGACTAGGCGCAGCGCGGCGAACGCGATGACGTGCTTGCTGATCGACCCGGCCTGGAAGCGGGTGCGCAGGGTGACGGGCGCGCCGGTGTCCGTGGACCGTACGCCGTGCACGTGCAGGGCCGCGACCTCGCCGTCCCGCAGGACGGCGACGGCCGCGCCGGGGATGCCGTGCGCCGCCATCACGGCTTCCACGTCGGGCGCGGGCGTGCCGCCGGTCACCGGCGCACCGGCCCGTGACCGGCCGCCGGAGCCGTCGTCCGCCGCGTTCCCTTCGCCGTCGTCCGCCGCGTGGGCGTCGTGGGCTTCCTGAGGGTGGCCGTCATCGTCTTGTGCTCCGTAGGTAGCGGGGGTTCCGTCGATCGCGGCCCCGAGGTCGGCGATGGTCACGCTGTCCAGGAGCATCCGCAGGGTCACGGTGAGGCCCGCGCGCCGCCCGGCAGCGAGGACGTGCACGATGCGCATGGAGTCGACCCCGAGGTCGGCGAGCCGGTCGTGCGCGCCGACGCCGGGCACGCCGAGGACCTCGGCGCACACGTCGGCGAGCAGCCGCTCGGTCGGGGTCCGGGGCGCCTGGTAGGCGCGGTCGGCGACGAGCGCCGTGCGCTGGGGGGCGGGCAGGGCGGCGCGGTCGACCTTGCCCGCGGCGTTCAGGGGCAGCCGGTCGAGCAGCACGAAGCCGGTGGGCACCATGTATCCGGGAAGCCGCGCGGCGAGGTGGCGGCGCAGCTCGTCCTGCCCAGCCTCGGCGGCTTCGGGCCCGGCGGGCCCGCCGGGCGGCACGACGTAGGCGACCAGCCAGGGTTCGCCCTGGCCGTCCTCGCGGGCGACGACGACGGCCGTGCCGACGCCGGGGTGGGTGACCAGCTGTTCCTCGATCTCGCCGAGTTCGACGCGGTAGCCGCGGATCTTCACCTGGTGGTCGGCGCGGCCCAGGTACTCCAGTTCGCCGTCGGCGCGGAAGCGGACCCAGTCGCCGGTGCGGTACATGCGCGATCCCGGCGGCCCACCGAGCTCCTCCGGCAGGAAGCGGCCCGCGGTCAGACCGGGGCGGCCCGCGTAGCCGCGGGCCACGCCCGCGCCCGCCAGGTACAGCTCGCCGATGACGCCGACCGGCACGGGCTGGAGCGCGGCGTCGAGCACGTACGCGCGGGTGTTGTGGATCGGCCGTCCGACGGGCATGTCCGTCGGGCCCGCGGGCACTTCCCAGCCGGTGGACCAGATGGTCGTCTCGGTCGGCCCGTACAGGTTGAACAGGCGGCGCACGTGGCCGCGCAGTTCACGGCCCAGTGACGGCGGGCACGTCTCGCCCCCGGTCACCGCCGTGACGGGGCGGTCCGCGAATCCGGCGGCGAGCAGCAGTTTCCAGCCCGCGGGGGTGGCCTGGAGGTGGGTGACGCCGTGGGTGTCGATCAGGTCGAGCTGGGCGAGCGGGTCGCCCAGGCCGCTGTCGTCCACGAGTACCACGGAGCCGCCGGTGATCAGTGGCAGATACAGCTCGGCGTACGAGATGTCGAAGGACACCGACGTCGCCGCGAGCCACACGTGTTCCGGCGCCGCGTCGAAGCGCGCCCGCAGCGAGAAGAGCAGGTTGAGCAGCGAGCCGTGGGCGATCTGCACGCCCTTGGGCCGCCCGGTCGAGCCGGAGGTGAACAGCGTGTAGGCGAGGCCCTCGGGCGGCGGCGGGCCCGCCGGGGCGGTGGGGGCGGGGCCCGGCGCGGTGCCGGGCCGCTCGCTGATCCGCCCCTGGTCGCGGTCCAGGTCGAGGAGTTGCCCGTCGTAGGCATCGCCGAGCAGCCCGGCCAGGGTGCGCTGGGTGACGACGAGCCGGGCGCCCGCCGTGTCCAGCATGTAGGCCAGGCGCTCGGTGGGCAGGGCGGCGTCGAGGGCCAGCTGGGAGCCGCCCGCCTTCCAGATGCCGAGCAGCACCGGGAGCAGCCAGGGGCCGCGCTCCATGAGCACGCCCACCACGGACTCCGGGCCGACGCCCGCAGCGCGCAGCTCGTGCGCGACGCGGTTGGCGCGGGTGTCCAGTTCACGGTAGGTCAGGACGGTCGATCCCGCCCGTACGGCGACCGCGTCCGGGGTGGCCGCGGCCGTCGCCTCGAACACGTCGTGCACGCGCCTGCTCATTCCCACTCCATGTCGGTGTCGTTCCAGTCCTGGAGAAGCCGCGCGCGTTCGGTGTCCGTGAGGACCGCCGCGCGGGCGTCGCCGTCCGCGTCGGCCGCCATGGCCTCGAGGACGGTCCGGTACATCCCGGCGAGGCGTTCCGCGTTGGCGCGGTTGAGGCCGGTGCTCACGGCGCGCAGGACGAGCCTGCCGGGGACGTTGGCGATCGACATCGTGAACTCGTTGGAGCTGTCGCCCGCGCCCGCCCGGACGTCCACGGAGCCGGTGTCGACCTGGTGGAAGTCCTGGTAGCGGAACATGATGTCGAACAGCCGCCCGCCGCCCGCGAGGCGCTGCACGGCGGGCAGCGGGTACCGCCGGTGACGGTAGACCTCGGCCTCGCGGTCGAAGACCTGCCGCACGAGGTCGCGCCAGGTGTCGGCGGTGCGGTCGTGGGCGAACGGCAGCGTGTTCAGGAACATGCCGTACACCCGCTCGGCGCCCGGGACTTCGGGGCGCGCGCTGTACAGGACGCCGGTGTGGAAGGCGTCCTCGTTCGTGACCGAGCCGAGCACCTTCAGGTGCGCGGCGAGGAGGACGGCCTTGAAGGACGTGCCGGTCTCCGTGGCGAGCGCGCGCAGCGCGGGTTCGATGTCACGGAACTCCACCGACAGTTTGAAGTCCTCCCGCTCGGCGGCCACGCCGTCGCCCCACTCGGGCGGCAGCGCGCACGGCGCGTGGCCGTCGACGACGAGCCGCCAGTAGTCGCGGTCCTGCGGGGAGTCGAGCGCCGCGAGTTCGGCGGCGACGAAGTCCGCGTACCGCACCGGCATCGGCTCCTGCGGCTCCGGTTCCCCGCCCTCGGCGAACGCGCGGTACGCGTTCAGCACTTCCATCAGGAGCGACTGCTGGCTCCAGCCCTCCGTGATGGCGTGGCAGTGCGTGAAGCCGAGGTGCCACGCCTCGTCGGACTCGACGAGCGCGGAGATCCGCAGGAGCGGCGGGCGCGCGACGTCGAAGAGCTCGGCGCGTTCCCGCGCGATGTGCGCGCGCCGCCCCTCCTCGAACTCCTCGGGCGTCGTCCCGCGCAGATCGTGCACGGCGACGGTGGTGTCGGCCTCCTGGTGCACGAGTTGCAGGGGCATCTCGTACGTTTCGAGCGCGAAGGACGTCCGCAGCATCTCGTGCCGGGCCACCACGGTCCGTGCGGCGCGGGCGAGCGCGTCCGCGTCGAACGGCCTGCCGTCCTTGATCCGGAACGTGGACGTGTTGTGGTACTTGTTCAGGCCGTCGTCGGAGAGCATCTCCAGGAGCATGCCGAGCTGGACCTGGGAGAGCGGGTAGGCGTCGGCGACGCCCGTGGGCAGGGCCTCGCGCACGCTCTGCGGGACGAGGGCGAACGGCGCGATGCCTTCCGGTTCGGGGGCGCTGCCACCGGTGTCGAGCGCGGCGGCGAGCCCCGCCACCGTCCGGTACCGGAACACGTCCCCCACACCCGCCTCGAAGCCCTGCGCCCGCAACGCACCCACCAGCGCGATCGCCTTGATCGAATGCCCGCCGAGGTCGAAGAAGCTCTCCTCCACACCGACCTTCTCCAGACCCAGGATCTGCCCCCACACCTCGGCGATCCGCGCCTCTGCGTCGGAGCGCGGGGCGACGTAGGTGTCGGCCACCGCCGCCGCCTCGGGCAAGGCCCGCCGGTCGACCTTGCCGTTGGCCGTGAGCGGGATCGTCTCCAGCTCCACGAACACCGACGGCACCATGTACTCCGGCAGCGCCTCGCCCAGCGCCTCGGCGAGCCCGTCGCTGTCCCCGACGACGTACGCGATCAACTGCTGCTCGTCGGAGACAAGGACGGCGGCATCGGACACCGCCGCCTGCGCCACGAGGGCGGCGCGGATCTCACCCAGCTCGATGCGGTAACCGCGAATCTTCACCTGGTCGTCGATACGCCCCAGGAAGTCCACGGCCCCATCAGCCCGCCACCGGACCAGGTCACCCGTCCGGTACAGCCGCTCACCCGGCCCCCCATACGGATCCGGCACGAACCGCTCAGCCGTAAGCCCGGAGCGCCCGGCGTAACCGCGCGCGACACCCGTCCCACCGACGTACAGCTCCCCCACGACCCCTACGGGTACGGGCTGGTGCTGTGCGTCCAACACCCTCATGACCATGTTGGGAAGTGGCCGTCCGATGGGCACGACCCCGGTGAACTCCTCCTCCAGCGGGAACACACACGTCCCCACCGTCGCCTCCGTCGGACCATACTCATTGATGACCTGCCCATCACCGAGCAACTGCCGCCACCGCTCGACCAGTTGACCCGGAAGCGCCTCACCCGCGACCACGACCTTGCGCGTCAGCTCCTGCACACGCTCGTCCGACAACTGCTGGTCCAGCACTTCCAGATGGCCGGGCGTCAGCTTGATGAACGCAAACGGACCCGCCGCCACCAACGCGTCACCGAGTTCCGTCAGCTCACCGCCATACAGCCACACCCGCTGACCGGCCACCAACGGCGCCCACACATTCGGCACCACCAGGTCGAAGGCCACGGAGGAAAAGACCGGGGCTCCGCCCGAACCAGCAGACGCCAGCTCCCGCTCGGCCCACTCCACATGATTGGCCAGACCCCGGTGCGTGACCTCCACACCCTTGGGCCGACCCGTCGAACCCGACGTGAACACCGTGTACGCCACCGCGTCCAAATCGACCACGACCTCAGGCGCCTGCGCCGGATAGGCCGACAGATCCTCGGCCGTCAGCACCGTCGGTACGCCGGTGAAACGATCCGCGTACTCAACCGAGGTCACGGCGGCCGAAACCCCACCGTCCGCGACCATCGCCGCGATCCGCTCCGACGGCAGTACCGGATCCATCGGCACGTAACCCGCACCCGCACGCCACACACCCAACAGCGCCACCATCAGCTCCACGGAACGATCCAGGAGCACCGCCACCGACGAACCCACACCCACACCGTCCGCACGCAGACGATGCGCCAGACGATTCGCCGCCGCGTCCAACTCCGCGTACGAAAGGCGCTGTTCACCACACTCGACGGCCACAGCATCCGGAACCCGAGCCACCTGGCGCGCCACCAGCTCCGGCACCGACACCCCGGACACCGCCACCACCGACTCCGCACCACCCCACGCGCGCAGCACGCGCTCGCGCTCGCCGTCCGGGAGGAGCGTCGCCTCGGCGTCGCCGTCGGCGTCCGCAGCGATCGCTTCGAGGGTCGCGCGGTACATCGCGGCGAGGCGCGTGAGGTTCGTCCGGGTGACGGCGCTCGGGTCGACGGTGAGGAGCAGGCCGCTGGCGCGGGCCGCCACGGCGAGGCCGAACTCGGTGGCTCCCTCGCCCATGCCGGAGTCGGCGTCGACGATGTCGCTGTCCGTCTGGGCGTCGCTCAGGTCGAGGTAGCTGAAGCGGACGTGCAGCAGGCGGGAGCCGTCGCCCAGTTCGCGCTGCATCACCGGCATCGGGAAGCGCCGGTGCGGCCAGAGGGCACCCTCCTGCTCGAAGACCTGGCCGATGAGCTCGCGCCAGGTGCGGGCGCCGCGGCGGTGGGCGAACGGCACGGTGTTGAGGTACATGCCGTAGACCCGTTCGGCGCCCACCGCTTCGGGGCGGCCGCTGCACACCAGGCCGGTGCTGAAGGCGTCCTCCGGTGTGAGCTGGCTCATCACCTTCAGGTGCGCGGCGTGCAGCACGGCCTTGAGCGAGGTGCCGGTCTCACGGGCGCGGGCGCGCAGCGTCGGCGCGAGGTCGTCGAGCGGGACGCGCAGCGTGTGCGCGTCGCGTCCGGCGGCCTCCGGGTCGCCCAGGGCGGACGGCAGCTCGAACGTGCTGTGGCCGTCGATGACGTCACGCCAGTAGGCGCGGTCCTCCTCGGAGGCGAGGGAGGCGATCTCGGCGGCCACGAAGTCGGCGTACCGCACGTCGGGGGTCTCCGCCCGGGGCAGTTCCCCGTCGGCGCGCAGCGTCAGATAGCCCTCGACTATCTCGCTCAGCAGGGAGCGGTGGCTCCAGCCCTCGGTGATCGGGTGGCAGACGCTGACCGACAGCCACCAGGCCTCGTCGGACTCGACGAGCGCGGAGATCCGCAGGAGCGGCGCGCGGTCGAGGGCGAACGGCAGGGCGCGCTCGCTGACGATGTGCTCGCGGCGGAAGGTCTCCTGCTCGTCCGCGCTCCGGTCGCGCAGGTCGTGGACGGTGACCGGCAGTTCGGCGGCCGCGTGGATCAGTTGCAGTGGTGTCGAGTAGCCCTCCAGGTCGAAGGCGGCGCGCAGCATTTCGTGGCGTTCGACGACTGCGCGGCCCGCCGAGGCGAGCGCGGCGCGGTCGAAGGGTCGGCCGTCCTTGATCCGGAAGGTGGTGGTGTTGTGGTACTTGTTGCGGCCGTCGTCGGCCAGCATCTCCACCAGCATGCCGAGCTGGACCTGTGCGAGCGGGAACGCGTCGACGAGTCCTTCGGGCAGCCGTTCCCGGTCGTGCGGGTCGAGCAGCGCGAACGGCGCGATGCCTTCCGGTTCGGGGGCGCTGCCACCGGTGCCGAGCGCGGCGGCGAGCCCCGCCACCGTCCGGTACCGGAACACGTCCCCCACACCCGCCTCGAAGCCCTGCGCCCGCAACGCACCCACCAGGGCAATCGCCTTGATCGAGTGCCCACCGAGGTCGAAGAAGCTCTCCTCCACACCGACCTTCTCCAGACCCAGGATCTGCCCCCACACCTCGGCGATCCGCGCCTCGGCCTCCGTACGCGGGGCGACATGGGTGTCCGAGTCGCTCGCGCCGGGGTCGGGCAGGGCCCTGCGGTCGGCCTTGCCGTTGGCCGTGAGCGGGATCGTCTCCAGCTCCACGAACACCGACGGCACCATGTACTCCGGCAGTGCCTCGCCCAGCGCCTCGGCCAGTCCTTCGCTGTCCCCGACCACATAGCCGATGAGCCGTTGGTCGTCGGAGACGAGGACGGCCGCGTCGGACACCGACGACTGCGCGACCAGCGCCGCGCGGATCTCGCCGAGCTCGATGCGATAGCCCCGGATCTTCACCTGGTCGTCGATACGCCCCAGGAAGTCCACGGCTCCATCGGCCCGCCACCGGACCAGGTCACCCGTCCGGTACAGACGCTCCCCCGGCCCCCCGTACGGATCCGGCACGAACCGATCAGCGGTCAGCCCAGGGCGCCCGGCGTAACCGCGCGCGACACCCGTCCCACCGACGTACAGCTCTCCGGTCACACCGACGGGGACCGGACGCATCCCGCCGTCGAGCACCCGCATCACCATGTTCGGGAGCGGCCGCCCGATGGGCACGACCCCGGTGAACTCCTCCTCCAGCGGGAACACACACGTCCCCACCGTCGCCTCGGTCGGACCGTACTCGTTGATGACCTGCCCATCACCGAGCAACTGCCGCCACCGCTCAACCAGTTGCCCCGGAAGCGCCTCACCGGCCACGACCACACGCGAGACGAGCGACTGGATCTCCGCATCGCCCAACTGGCCATCCAGCACTTCGAGATGGCCGGGCGTCAGCTTGATGAACGCGAACGGACCCGCCGCCACCAACGCGTCACCGAGTTCCGTCAGCTCACCGCCATACAGCCACACCCGCTGACCGGCCACCAACGGAGCCCACACATTCGGCACCACCAGGTCGAAAGCCACGGAGGAAAAGACCGGGGCTCCGCCCGAACCAGCAGACGCCAGCTCCCGCTCGGCCCACTCCACGTGATTGGCCAGACCCCGATGCGTGACCTCCACACCCTTGGGCCGACCCGTCGAACCCGACGTGAACACCGTGTACGCCACGGAATCCAAATCGACAACCACCTCGGGCGCCTGCGCCGGATAGGCCGACAGATCCTCGGCCGTCAGCACCACCGGAACGTCCACGAAACGATCCGCGTACTCAACCGACGTGACAGCGGCCGAGACCCCGCCGTCCGCGACCATCGCCCCGATCCGCTCGGAGGGGAGTACCGGATCCATCGGTACGTAACCCGCACCCGCACGCCACACACCCAACAGCGCCACCATCAGCTCGACCGAGCGATCCAGGAGCACCGCCACCGACGAACCCACACCCACACCGTCCGCACGCAGACGATGCGCCAGACGATTCGCCGCCGCGTCCAACTCCGCGTAGGACAGGCTCTGTTCACCACACTCGACGGCAACAGCGTCAGGAACTCGTACCGTTTGGCGCGCCACCAGCTCCGGCACCGACACCCCGGACACCGCCACCACCGACTCCGCACCACCCCACGCGCGCAGCACGCGCTCGCGCTCGCCGCCGGGCAGGTAGTCGTGGTGCGCGTCGCCGTCCGCGTCGGCGGCCATCGCTTCGAGGACCGCGCGGTACATGGCCGCGAGGCGGTCGACGCTCGCGCGGGACAGCACGTGGTTCTGGGCGGTGATGACCATGAATCCGGCCCGGGTGGACACGCCGAGCGGGAACTCGGTGGGGCTGTCGTCGATGGTGGCCGGGTAGTCGATGACGTCCTGGTCGACCTGGCGGAAGTTCTGGTAGCTGAAGCGGACGTCGACCAGGCGCCCGGCGGCCCCGCTGTCGCGCTGCATGGCGCCGAGCGGGTAGCGGCGGTGCGGCCACAGCTCGATCTCCTGGTCGAAGACCTGCTGGACGAGGTCGCGCCAGGTGCGGGCACCGCGCCGGAAGGGGAACGGCAGCGGGTTGAGGTAGACGCCGTGGACGCGGTCGGCGCCGACGGCTTCGGGGCGGGCGTTGGTCACCAGGCCCGTGCGCAGGGTCGCTTCGGGCGTGAGCTGGCTCATCACCTTCAGGTGCGCCGCGTGCAGGACGCTCTTGATCGGCACCTTCGCCGTGGCGGCGAGGGCGCGCAGGCCCTGCTCCACGTCGTGGTAGGGCACCCAGGCCCGGTGCAGTCCGCGCGGGGTGGTGGCGGGGTCGTCGCCCCAGCCCGCGGGCGGGTCGAACTTGGCGTGGCCGTCGATGATCCGCCGCCAGTAGGAGCGGTCCTCGTCGGAGGCGAGGGCCGTCAGCTCGGCCGCGACGAAGTCGGCGTAGCGCACGGCGGCCGGTTCCGGTTCGGTGGGCGTGACGCCGTCGCGCAGCGCGCGGTAGGTGGCGACGAGCTCCATCAGGAGCGAGTGGTGGCTCCAGCCCTCCAGGACCGCGTGGCACTCGGTGAGGGTGAGCCACCAGCTGCCGTCGTCGCGGGTGTGGCCGGTGAAGCGGACCAGCGGCGCCGCGGTGAGGTCGAAGAGCTCGGCTCGCTCGGCGGCCATGAACTGCCGCAGGTCGCGGTCGAGTTCCTCGGCGTCGAGCGCCCGTACGTCGCGGACGGCGACCGGGGAGTGGACCTCGCCGGGGGCGTGGACGAGCTGGAGGGGCACGGAGTAGCCCTCCAGGGCGAAGGAGGTGCGCAGGATCTCGTGGCGGCCGAGTACGGTCCGCACGGCCCGGTCGAGGGCGGCCGGGTCCAGGGGGCGGTCGTCGAGGATCCGGAAGCAGGTCGAGTTGTGGTAGTGGTTGCGGCCGTCGTCGGCGAGCATCTCGACGACCATGCCGAGCTGGACCTGCGCCAGAGGGTAGGCGTCCACGACGCCGGAGGGCAGCTTCGCCCGGTCCTCGGCGGACAGGAGCGCGAAGGGCTCGACGCCGGGCTCGGGCGCGGCGGGCGCCGGGCGGCCGGTGAGGAACTCGACGAGTTCGGCGGGGGTGCGGTGCGCGAAGACGTCGCGGACCGTCACGTCGTACGCGGCCTCCCGCAGGGCGCCGACGAGGGCCACGGCGCGCAGGGAGTCGCCGCCGAGGTCGAAGAAGTTGTCCTCCACGCCGACCTGGTCGACGCCGAGCACGTCGCGCCAGACGCCCGTCATCTCCTCCTCGGCCGCGGTGCGGGGCGCGACGTGCGCGCGCTCGACGGCGAGGGCACCGCGGTCGGGCGCGGGCAGCGCGGCCTGGTCGAGCTTGCCGTTGACGGTCAGGGGGATCTTCGCGATGACGAGGAACGCGCTGGGCACCATGTACGCGGGCAGTGCCCGGGCCAGGAGGGCGCGCAGCTCGCTGGGCGCGGCCACGGCGTCGCTGGTGGGGACGGTGTAGGCGACCAGGCGCCGGTCGCCCGGCGTGTCCTCGCGGACCACGACGACGGCGTCCCGCACCCGCGGGTGCCCGGCCAGGAGGGCCTTGATCTCGCCGAGTTCGACGCGGTGGCCGCGGATCTTGACCTGGTGGTCGATGCGGCCGAGGTAGTCGAGGGTGCCGTCGGGGCGGTAGCGGGCCAGATCGCCGCTGCGGTAGAGGCGGGAGCCGGGCGGCCCGTACGGGTCGGGCACGAAGCGCTCGGCGGTCAGGCGCGGGCGGCCGAGGTACATGCGGGCGACGCCGGGGCCGCCGACGTGGATCTCGCCGGGCACGCCGACGGGCACGAGCTCGCCGTGCGCGTCGCGCAGCTGCACGCTGAGGTCGGGCAGCGGCACGCCCACCGGGTTGCCCGCGTCGGAGGCGATGTCGGCCTCGGTGACGCGGTGGTAGGTGGTGTGCACGGTGGTCTCGGTGATGCCGTACATGTTGATGAGCTGGGTGCGGTCCAGGTCGCGCCGGGCCGTCCAGGGGGCGAGGCCGGGCACGTCGAGGCGCTCGCCGCCGAACGTGACGACGCGCAGGGCGAGTTCGTCGATCAGCGGATGTCCGTCACCGGCCAGGGAGACCAGGCTGCGGAACGCGGACGGCGTCTGGTTCAGGACGGTGACGCGCTGCTCGGCGAGCAGCGCGAGGAAGTCCTCCGGGGAGCGCGCGGTCTCCGCGCCCACGACGACGAGCCGCCCGCCGTACAGCAGGGCGCCCCACATCTCCCACACCGACATGTCGAAGGCGTACGAATGGAAGAGCGTCCACGTGTCGCGGTCGTCGAAGCCGTAGTACCGCTCGGTGCTCGTGAACAGGCGCAGGACGTTGGCGTGCGTCAGGCCCACGCCCTTGGGGCGGCCGGTGGAGCCGGAGGTGTAGATGGTGTAGATCAGGTCGTCGGGGGTGACGCCGGAGTCCGGGTTCGTGTCGGGCGCGGCCGCGAGGGCGGCCGTGTCCTCGTCGTTCTCGTCGCCGTCGAGGACGACGAGCCGCCCCGTGTGCGCGCCGCGCAGATGCTCGGCGCGCGCCCGCGAGGTGAGGACGATCTCGGCGCCCGCGTCCTTGAGGGTGTACGCGATGCGGTCGGCGGGGTGCTCCGGGTCGAGCGGCAGATATCCGGCGCCCGACTTGAGCACGCCGATGAGGGCGGGCAGCAGGTCGATGCCCCGGTCGAGGCTGATGCCCACCAGGTCGCCCACTCCGGCGCCCAGGTGGCGCAGGTGGTGGGCGACGCGGTTGGCGCGGGCGTTGAGCTCCCCGTACGTCAGGCGCTGCGCGCCGCACACCAGGGCGACGGCGTCCGGGGCCGCCGCGGCCCGCTCCGCGAAGACCTCGTGGGCGCAGGCGGCGGGCGCCGGGAGCGTCTCGGCGGGCGGCACGAGCACGGCCAGGTCGGCCGCGTCGAGCAGCTCGAGGCGGGACAGCGGCAGGCCGGGGGCTTCGGCGGCGGCTTCGAGGAGGCGGACGTAGTGGCGGGCGAGGCGTTCGGCCGTGGCCCTGTCGTACAGGGCGGTGCTGAACTCCAGGGTGCCGCGCACGCCGCCGTCGGGGCGCTCGCCGAGCTGGAGGGTGAGGTCGAAGCGGGAGACGCGGCTGGTGGCGCGCAGCGGCTCGGCCGTGACGCCGGGCAGCCGGAAGGAGCTGGTGCGCTCCTGGTGCAGGGTGAAGGCGACCTGGCACAGCGGGGTGCGGGACAGGTCGCGCTCGGGCTGGAGGTCGTCGACGAGCCGGGCGAAGGGCACTTCCTGGTGGTCGAAGGCGTCCAGGGTGGTGGCGCGGGCCTGTGCGACGAGGTCGGTGAAGGCCGGGTCGCCGCTCCACCGGCCGCGCAGCACCAGGGTGTTGATGCCGTAGCCGATGAGCTGCTCCAGCTCGGGTCTGCCGCGCCCGGACACGACGGTGCCGACGGGGACGTCGGTGCGGCCGGTGTAGCGGGAGAGCAGCGCCTGGTAGCCCGCGAGCAGGGTGTGGAAGAGCGTGGCGCCGCGGCCGCCGCCGAGGTCGCGCAGGCGGGCGGTCAGCTCCGGCGAGAGCGCGACGGGCACCGCGTCGCCGTCCCAGGAGCGGGTCGCGGGGCGCGGCCGGTCGGTGGGCACCTCCAGGGCCGTGAGGCCCTCCAGCTGGGTGCGCCAGTACGCGAGGTGCCGGTCGAGCGCGCCGTCGGCGAGCCGGGAGCGCTGCCAGGCGGCGTAGTCGGCGTACTGCACCGCGAGCGGCGCGAGCGGCGACGGCCGCCCGGCGGCGAACGCCTCGTACAGGGCGGAGAGTTCGCCGAGGAACTGGCCGACGGACCACTCGTCGCACGCCACGTGGTGGAAGACGACGACGAGGATGTGGTCCTCGGCGGCGACGCGGATGAGGCGGGCCCGCACCGGGCCGCCGCGCTCCAGGTCGAAGGGCCTGCCGGGCTCGGCCTCGGCGAGGGCGAGGGCGCGCCGCTCGCGCTCGGCGGGGTCGCCGAACGCGCTGACGTCGTCGGTGGGCAGGTCGAACAGGCCCGGCTCGTCGATGACCTGGACGGGCTCGGTGCCGTCCAGGCGGTAGCGGGTGCGCAGGATCTCGTGCCGGGCCACGACCGCCGTCAGGCCGCGGCACAGCACGTCCGGGTCCAGCGGCCCGCGAAGGCGCAGCGCCACCGGGACGCTGTACTCCCAGCTGTCCGGGTCGAGGCGGCTGAGGAACCACATCTGCTGCTGACCGTGGGAGAGGGCGAGGGGCCCTTCGCGGTCGGCACGGGCCACCGCGGTGCGCCGTCCGCCACGGGCTCCGGCGAGCCTGGCGCGCACCAGCTCCTCGCGCTTGTCCTGGGCCGCACCGGCCCCTTGGCCCGTCCGATTTCCGCCAGTGCTCATGCTGAGCGCTCCTCCCGACCTTTCACGTGATGCGTCCGTGCGTTGCCGCGAACCTGCTGGGTGTGGCGCCCCGGCCGGGGCGCGGATGTCAGGTGCCCGCCTGCTCCATGCGGCGGCGCAGGCTCGCCGGGCGCATGTCGGTCCAGACGGTGTCGATCCGGTCCAGGCACTCCTGGCGGGTGCCCTCGGTGCCCTCGGTGTGCCAGCCCGCGGGCGGCTCGCGGTCGGCGGCCCAGATCGAGTACTGCTCCTCGTCGTTGCGGACGACGCGGTAGAGGCGGTCGTCGTTGAGGTCGTCAGCCATGTCGGCGTCCCTTTCGAAAGCCGGGGCGAGCCCGGGGGGAATGCCGGGGCAAGCCCCGGGGATCGTTACGTCCTCAGCTTCCGGCGGGCACCTATATGCGGCCTCTACGCAGGCAACACGGCGGGCGCGCGCCGCTCGGGCGCGCGCGGACAGCACGCGGCCCGGTCCCGCCGGGGCGATGGGGACCGGGCCGCGTGATCTTCGGGGCGGGCGCGAAGCGCCTACTCGCGGGCGCCCACCAGCTGGACGATGCGCGAGCGCAGGGCCGCGCCGACGGGCAGTACGGTGCCGACGACGGCGAGGACCGCGGAGACGGCGGTGACGGTGCCGACGACGGCCCACGGCACCACGATCGGCGCCGCACCGAACAGCTCGTGGAGCGCGCCCCACAGGCCGATGAGGTTGACCGCGGAGGCGATGACGGCGAGGGCCACGCCGATCGCGGTGACGAGCAGCGACTCGGCGACGAAGAACCGCACGACCTGTTTCGGCGTGGCCCCGGCGAGGCGGAGCACGGCGAGGTCGCGGCGCCGGTCGGCGGTGGCCATGAGCAGGGTGTTGAGGATGGCGATGAAGCAGAACAGGACGACGATCAGCGCGGTGGAGCGCTGCCGCACCTCGATGAGGTGGCGCGCGTACGCGCTCTCGGTGGCGACGAGTTCGTCGCGCGTCATGAACTTCGCGCCGTTGCCCCGCACGGCCTTCTCGATGGCCGCGGTGGCGGCGGCCCGGTCGGTGCCCGGCTTCAGGGAGATGTAGGCGCGCCGTGCCAGGCCGTCGCGGGAGTACGCGGCGGAGGCGGCGAACCGCTCGGGCAGATAGGCGACGTCCGAGCCGCGCAGCGCCTTGTAGACGGCGGCGACCTTCAGCGTGGCCTGTTCGCCGTCGCCCAGGAAGATCTTCACGCGGGTGCCCACGTCCCAGCCCCACAGGTCGGCGACGGCCATGCTGTTGTCGTCAAGGCTGTCCAGGGATCCTTCGGTGACGTCGAGGTCCATGGTGTGCTTCAGCGCGGCCGTGTCGACGACCAGGCCGTCGTTCACGTCGAAGCGGTCCTCGTCGCGGGTGTAGACGGTCGTCAGGAGCGGCGCGGTGATCTGTACGCCGTCGATGCGCTTGACCTTGTCGATGACGTCGGGGCTGATGCCCGGCGTGTGGTCGGGCGCGAGCGCGTACTCGGAGGTGACCGAGTTGCGCAGGCCGTGGTCGCGGGCGGCGCCGAGGGAGTCGGTGGCCGCGAGCAGCGACAGGGCGAGGCCGACGGTGAGCAGGATCGGCGCGGCGGTGGCGGCCGTGCGGCGGCGGGCGGTGAGCGCGCTCTCGCGCACGAGCATGGCCGTGGGCCCGGCGGAGTTGCGGAAGGGCCACATGAAGAACCGGGTGAGCGGTCCGACGGCGAGCGGGGCGAGGACGGCCGCCGCCAGGACGGGCACGAGCAGCTCGGTGACGTAGGTGTTGGGCGACAGGACGCTCTGCGGCTTGCCGAAGGCGATCCACCCGGCGAGGCCCACTCCCGCGGCGACCCCGACCGCGCCGAGCAGCCGGCGCGCGGGCGTCATCCCGGTGTCGTCCACGGCGGCTTCGCGCAGCGCCTCGACGGGGCGGACCGTGCCCGCCCTGCGGGCGGCGGCGACGGCTCCGCACCAGGCCACGGTGGTGCCGACCAGGAACGCTCCGGCGAGCGGGGCGGTGATCGTCCAGTGCAGGGACGGCTTCACCTCGAACCAGTCGGGGGCGATGTCCATGGCGATCAGGACGTCGGCGAGGAGCTGCGCGCCGTACAGGCCGAGCGCCGCGCCCGCCGCGGACGCCAGCGTGCCGACGAGCAGGGCCTCGCCGCGCACCATGCGCCGCACCTGCTTGGGGGTGGCGCCGACGGCCCGCAGCAGGGCGACTTCGCGGCGGCGCTGGACGACGGCGAAGGCGAACGTGGAGGCGACGACGAACACCGCGGTGGTGCCCGCGACGCTCGCCATGACCGGCACCAGGGTGACGGTGTTGTCGAGCGTCTCGCGGTCGCGGTCCTCACTGGCGTCGGCCTTGTGCCGGTCCTGCCCGGTGAGCACCTCGGCGTCGTCGCCGACGGCCGCGCGGACCGCGTCGAGCGGGCCGAGCGGGACGAGGGCCTCGACGCGCGGCGAGATCCGGGCGGCCTCGGCGTCGCTGAAGAAGACGGCGTCCTCCCAGTCGACGGGCGAGACGGTGCCGGAGACGGTGTAGCGGGAGACGCCCGCGGCGGTCATGACGGTGATCCGCTCGCCGGTTCGGGCCTGGTCGGAGGGGACGACGACCTGGTCCTTGCCGGTGGGCGGGCGCCCGTCGGTGAGGCGGTAGCCGCCGAAGCGCGCGACCGGCCAGGGGTGGCCCACCTGGTCCTTGGGGCCGCCGTCGAGCTGGGCGTAGAAGGCGCGGTCGACGACGACCCCGCCGGTGCCCGCGACCTTCTGCCGCAGGGCGGGCTCGACGCCCTGCGACTCGGGCAGGGAGCGGACGCCGAGGTCGTGCTGGGAGGCGTTCCAGTCCCCGTCGTCGGGCTTGACGACGGCCGGGGCCTTCGCGAACCGTTCGACGGGGCGGTCGGGCAGGTCGAGCACGGTCAGCAGCAGGGCGCCCATGGCGGCGACTTGGGCGACGCCGAGGACGAGCGCCACGAGGGTGCCGAGGAACGACACCCAGCGCGATCGCAGGGTCTGATAGGCGATGAAGAGCACTTACGACACCGCCAGGCTGGTCATCCGGGCCGCGACCGCCTCCGCCGTGGGCCGCTCCAGGCCACCGGCGAGGACGCCGTCGGCGAGGAAGACGACGCGGTCGGCGTACGCGGCGACGTTCGGGTCGTGCGTGACCATCACGATCGTGGTGGGCCGGTCGGCGAGCTCGGTGGCCGCGTAGCCGTCGCCGGTCGGCGGGCCCGCGAGCTTGCGCAGGGTGTCGAGGAGCTCCCGTCCCGTGTGCAGGTCGAGGGCGCCCGTTGGCTCGTCGGCGAACAGCACGGCGGGGCGGCTGACCAGGGCGCGGGCGATGGCGACGCGCTGCTGCTGACCGCCGGAGAGCTGGCTGGGGCGGCTGCCCGCCTTGTCGCCGAGGCCCACGAGGGCCAGCGACCGGGCTATCGCCTCGCGCTTCGGCTTGCGCCCGGCGAGGCGCAGCGGAAGGGACACGTTCTGCGCGGCCGTGAGCGAGGGCAGCAGGTTGAAGGACTGGAAGATGAAGCCCGTCCGCTCCCGGCGCAGCTCGGTCAGCTGCGTCTCGTTCAGGGTGCTCAGATCGGTGCCGTCGACGCTCACCCGGCCCGACGTGGGCCGGTCCAGGCCCGCGGCGCACTGCAGCAGTGTGGACTTGCCGGAGCCGGAGGGGCCCATGATCGCCGTGAAGCTGCCCCGGGGGAAGGCCATCGTGACCTCGCGCAGCGCGGTCACGGGGTTGGCTCCCGAGCTGTATGTCTTGGTGAGCGACTCCAGCCGCACTGCCTCATCCATCGATTCTCCGTAAGGTCAGGGTCGTACGCGAGGAGACGACCACTGGCTCGCTCTCCCTCTCGGGGGGCGGCGCCATGTTGTTCTCGTCCTCCAGTGCCGCGCCTCGGCGTGTGAACACGAGGGTCGCGACGGCGGCGAGGACCGCCATCACCACGGATGCGCCGATCAGGACCTGACGGGTGCCGTACGCGTCCAGGAGGAAGCCGGTGCCGAGCGCGCCCAGGGAACTCGCCCCGGACACGAGCAGCATGACGACGCTGCCGACCCGCCCCTGCATGTTGTTCGGGGTGATGCGCACCTGGTGGGACATGCCTGCGACGGTAACAGCGGCTCCTATATGCGATGTTATGAAGAAGAGAGACCCAAGTGCGGCCGGATGGTGGAAAACCACCGTTCCGGGCAGGACGAGTGCCCAGGCCACATGGGACACGATCATGGTGTGGCGCATCGGCAGGCGCTTGCTGAGCGCGCCGCCGGTGATGGCGCCGAGGAGGCCTCCGACGCTGCCCGCGGCCATGATCAGGCCGACGGTGCCCGCGGGTCTGCCGGAGTCCCGCACCACCACGGCCACGCTGAGGATCAGGGCCTGGAAGATCAGGTTGCTGCCCGCCATGATGAGCAGCGCGGTGCGGAAATAGGCGCGTTTCCATACCCAGTCGAGCCCGGCGCGGATCTCCGCCGTCATGGGCCGCTTCTTCCCGCCCTTGCCGCCCTTCCCCTTGCCCTTCTCGGCCTTCGTGTCGTCCTTGGCCCGCAGCCGCACCAGGGTGATCAGGGACAGCAGGTACATCCCGACGCTGGACATGAACGGCATCCACGCGGAGATGCCGAACAGCATGCCGCTCGCCGGGTGTCCGACGAAGTTGACCGCACGCGAGCGCGCCTCGTTCGTGGCCATGGCCGCCGACAGCTGCCGGGCGGGCACCACGCCGCGCACGGTGGCCCGCTCGGCCAGCTGGTAGAAGACGGTCAGCGCGCCCTGTACGAAGGCGACGGCGGCGATGTGCCACACGTAGAGGCGGTCGCCCGCCAGGGCGACGGCGACGGTCGCGACCGCCACCATCCGCCCCACCACGCACACGAGCATCACGCCGCGCCGGTTCCAGCGGTCCACGAGGACCCCGGCGGGCAGCTGGACGAGCAGCGCGGGCAGGAGCGCGGCGAAGCCGACCAGGCCCGCGCTGCTCTTGGACCCGGTGTGCCAGAGGATCAGCAGTGTGAAGGCCATGCCGGAGCAGCGCTCGGCCATCACCGACAGGGCCGATCCGGTCCACAGGAGCCGGAAGTCGCGGTAGGAGTTGAGGCCCGGGAGGGCGTGCCGTCGACGCGGTTTCGTGCCGCCGTCGGCTGCCTTTCTCATCGCGCCCCGGCCCGGCACCACTCCAGGACGGCCATCGCGCTGTGCAGCTTGTGGGTCGCCTGGGTGAAGGCGATGCTGGCGGGCCCGTCCAGGACGTCGGCCGTGACTTCCTCACCACGGTGCGCGGGCAGGTCGTGCAGGAAGACCGCGTCGGGGCTGGAGCGCCACAGGTCGCGGGTGACCTGGAAGGGGGCGAAGACCTCGCGCCAGTCGGCGGTCGGCTTCGTCGTGCCCGTGGTCTGCCAGCGCGTGGTGTAGATCGCGTCCACGCCTTCGGGCAGGTCCGCCATGTCGTGCCGCTCGCGCACGGTCGCGCCGTGCATGTCGGCCTGCGCGACCGCCGTGGTGATGACGTCCGCGGGCAGGCCGTAGCCGGGCGGCGTCCGCAGGTCGAGGGTGGTGTCGGGGAACCGGCTCAGGGCGAGCGCGAGGGCGGCCGCGCTGTTGTTGCCCTCGCCGACGTACAGCACGCGCAGGCCGTCGACGTGCCCGAAGTGGCGGTGCAGCGTGGTCAGGTCGGTCAGGGCCTGCGTCGGGTGCTCCTCGGCGCTCATCGCGTTCACGACGGACATCGGCCCGGCCGCGGCCCAGGTCCGCAGCTCCTCGGTGGCGTCCGACGTCCGGGCCACGAGCAGGTCGAGCATGCCCGCGAGGACGCGCCCGGTGTCCTCGCTCGTCTCCCCCGTGTTGAGCTGGAGGTCGCCAGGCCCGAACGTCACCGTCCTGGCGCCGAGGCGCAGGGCGCCGGTGGTGAAGGCGGTGCGGGTGCGCGTGGAGGTGCGCCGGAAGTAGATCCCGACGATCTCCCCGGCCAGGGTCTCCTCGCGGACGCCCGCCGCGAACTCGGCGCCGCGGGCGACCAGGGCGCGCAGGTCGTCGTCGCTGAGGTCGCACACGGAGATCAGATGGCGGGTGGCGCCGTCCGGTGCTCCCGCGGCCTCCGTCCGGGCCCCGTTGAGGTGGTGTCGAGCGTGCTGCTGCATGGTGGTTGTCCCCCTGTCTCAGGCCTGGTCGGTGGGCGTGCCGGTGCGGGCTTCGCCGCCGTCGTCGGCGGTGGGCGCGAGGATCGCCTCGATCTCGGCGCGTACGCGGTCCTCGATCTCCTGGGCGAGCCCGGCGACGGTGGGCCGCTCGAAGGCGACCCGGACGGGCAGGTCGAGGTCGAACTCGTCCTGGAGCCGCGAGATCAGCCGGACCGCGAGGATCGAGTGGCCGCCGCGCTCGAAGAAGTTGTCGTCGGCGCCGATCTTGTCCACGAGGAGGATCTGGCTCCACACCTCGGCGATGCGCGCCTCGACCTCGGAGCGCGGGGCGACATAGGTGTCGGTGACCGTCGCGCCGGGGCCGGGCAGGGCCCTGCGGTCGGCCTTGCCGTTGGCCGTGAGCGGGATCGCGTCCAGCTCCACGAAGAGCGAGGGCACCATGTACGGCGGCAGCGCCTCGCCCAGTGCCTCGGCGAGTCCGTCGCTGTCGCCGACGACGTACGCGATCAGCTGCTGTTCGTCGGAGACGACGACGGCGGCATCGGACACCGCCGCTTGCGCCACGAGGGCGGCACGGATCTCGCCCAGCTCGATGCGGTAGCCCCGCACCTTGACCTGGTCGTCGATGCGGCCGACGAACTCGACCGCCCCGTCGGCCCGCCACCGGACCAGGTCACCGGTCCGGTACAGACGCTCGCCCGAGCCCCCGTACGGGTCGGGCAGGAACCGCTCGGCGGTCAGCCCGGGGCGGCCCGCGTAACCGCGCGCGACACCCGTACCACCGACGAACAGCTCCCCCACGACCCCGACCGGAACCGGACGCATCCCACCATCAAGCACCCGCATCACCATGTTGGGAAGTGGCCGTCCGATGGGCACGACCCCGGTGAACTCCTCCTCCAGCGGGAACACACACGTCCCCACCGTCGCCTCCGTCGGACCGTACTCATTGATGACCTGCCCATCACCCAGCAACTGCCGCCACCGCTCCACCAGTTGCCCCGGAAGCGCCTCACCCGCGACCACGACCTTGCGCGTCAGCTCCTGCACACGCTCGTCCGACAACTGCTGGTCCAACACTTCCAGATGACCGGGCGTCAGCTTGATGAACGCAAACGGACCCGCCGCCACCAACGCATCACCGAGTTCCGTCAGCTCACCGCCATACAGCCACACCCGCTGACCAGCCACCAACGGCGCCCACACATTCGGCACCACCAGGTCGAAGGCGACGGAGGAGAAGACCGGGGCTCCGCCCGAACCAGCAGACGCCAGCTCCCGCTCGGCCCACTCCACATGATTGGCCAGACCCCGGTGCGTGACCTCCACACCCTTGGGCCGACCCGTCGAACCCGACGTGAACACCGTGTACGCCATCGCGTCCAAATCGACCACGACCTCGGGCGCCTGCGCCGGATAGGCCGACAGGTCTACGGCCGTCAGCACCGTCGGTACGCCGGTGAACCGATCCGCGTACTCAACCGACGTGACAGCGGCCGAGACCCCGCCGTCCGCCACCATCGCCGCGATCCGCTCCGACGGCAGTACCGGATCCATCGGTACGTAACCCGCACCAGCGCGCCACACACCCAACAGCGCCACCATCAGCTCCACGGAACGATCCAGGAGCACCGCCACCGACGAACCCACGCCCACGCCGTCCGCACGCAGACGATGAGCCAGACGATTCGCCGCCGCGTCCAACTCCGCGTATGTCAGGCGCTGTTCACCGCACTCGACGGCAACAGCGTCAGGAACTCGTACCGTTTGGCGCGCCACCAGCTCCGGCACCGACACGCCGGACAGGACCGCCGCCGACTCCGAACCGCCCCACGCGCGCAGCAGGCGGCGTTCCTGGACGGAGGAGATGTCGAGGGCCGACAGGGGCAGCTCCGGGTGGGAGGCGACGCCTTCCAGGAGGCGGACGTAGTGCTCGGCCATGCGGGCCGCGGTCGGCTGGTCGAAGAGGGCCGTGGCGTACTCGAAGGCGCCGACGAGGGAGCCGTCCGCCTGGCGCCACATGAACAGCGTCAGGTCCGTCTTGGCGACCCGCCAGGCGCCCTGGAAGGCGTCCATCAGGACGTCGTCGGTGGCGACGGCGGTGGCGCCCTCGTCCTGGAGGTCGAAGGCGACCTGGTAGAGCGGGGTGCGGGAGAGGTCGCGCACCGGCTGGAGCTCGTCTACGAGGCGCTCGAACGGCAGCTCCTGGTGGGCGAACCCGGCGAGTGTCGTGGTGCGCACGCGCTCCAGCAGCTCGGTGAACGCGGGGTCGCCGCTCGTGTCGCAGCGCAGGACGAGGGAGTTGAGGAAGAAGCCGACCGTGTCCTGCGTCTCGGGGCGGGTACGGCCCGTGACCGGGCTGCCGACGCCGATGTCGTCCTGGCCACAGTAGCGGGCGAGGAGCCCGGCGAACGCCGCGAGGAAGGTGACGTACGGGGTGGCGCCGTGGCGGCGGCCGACGCCGGTGAGGGCGTCGGCGAGCCCGGCGGGGATGGTGAAGCGGACCCCCGCGCCGCGGGCGTCGCGCCGGGCGGGCCGGGGCCGGTCCGTCGGCAGCTGGAGTTCCGTGAGGTCCGCCAACTGCTCCTTCCAGTACTCCAGTTCGCGATCGAGGGCCGGGTCGTCGGCGCGCTCGGACTGCCAGGCGGCGTAGTCGGCGTACTGGACGGACGGCTCGGCGAGGACCGGGGCGCGGCCCTCGGAGCGGGCGGCGCACAGCTCCCGCAGCTCGCGCTCCAGGAGGACCGTCGACCAGCCGTCGGTGGCGATGTGGTGGGTGGTGACGAGCAGCACGGGGCCGCCCTTCGGCACGTGGACGAGCAGCGCCCGCCACAGGGGCCCTTCGCCCAGGTCGAAGCCGCGGCCGAACTGCTCCCCGAACAGCCGCTCCAGCTCGTCCTCACCGGCGTGCTCGACCCGCAGTTCCACGGGGGCGGCGGGCACGACGGCCTGCCGGGGCTCCTCGCCGCGCAGGACGTAGCGGGTGCGCAGCGACTCGTGCCGGGACTCCAGCGTGTCCAGGGCCCCCTGCACGGCGGCCGTGGTCGTGCCCGCGGGCAGCCGCAGGAACATGGGCGCCACCCACTCGGGGCTGCCCGGGTGCATGCGGTCGAGGAACCACAGGCGGTGCTGGCCGAACGACAGGGGCAGCGGCTCCGTGCGCGGGACGGGCGTCACCGGCGGCACGGCGGGCCGCGCCTCTTCGAGGAGGCGCGCCTGCGCCTCGACGGTCGAGGCGCCGAACAGGCCGCGCAGCTGCACGTCGCCGCCCGACGCGGTGCGCAGCGCGTCGGCGAGGCGGGTCAGGACGAGCGAGGAGCCGCCGAGGGCGAAGAAGTCGTCGTGGGCGCCGACCCGTTCGATCTGGAGCAGCTCCTCCCAGACCTGGGCGACGAGCTTCTCGGCGGGCGTGCGCGGCGCGGTGTGGGTGCCCTGGGCGCCCTGGTCGTCGACCGGGTCCGGCAGGGCCGCGCGGTCGACCTTGCCGCTCGTGGTGAGCGGGAAGGAGTCGAGGGTGACGAACATCGAGGGGATCATCGCCTCGGGCAGCCTGCCCCGCAGGGAGCGGCGCAGCTCGTCGCGCGGCACCCGGCGGCCGGTGGTGAGATAGGCGACGAGCCGCTTCCCGCCGGGGGTCTCGCGGGCCGCGACGACGGCGCCGCGCACGTCCTCGTGGGCGGTCAGGGCGGCCTCGACCTCGGCGGGTTCGATGCGTACGCCGTTGACCTTCACCTGGTGGTCGGCGCGGCCGAGGAAGTCGAGGGCGCCGTCGGAGCGCCAGCGGGCGAGGTCGCCCGTGCGGTACATGCGGCTTCCGGCCGGGCCGTGCGGGTCGGGCACGAACCGTTCGGCGGTCCCCGCGGGGTTGCCCGCGTAGCCGCGGGCGACGCCCACGCCCGCCGCGTACAGCTCGCCGACGACGCCGATCGGCACCGGGGCGAACTCCTCGTCCAGGACGTAGGCCCGCATGCCGTCGAGGGGGCGGCCGATCGGCACGGCGTCGGTGTGCCGCTCCGGGTCGAAGAGCTGGCCGCTGACGTCGATGGAGCACTCGGTGGGCCCGTACGTGTTCCACACCTGCGCGCCGGAGGGCTCGGCGAGGCGGCGGCACAGCGCGGCGTCCAGCGGCTCGCCCGCGGAGGCGACCAGGCGCAGCGCCGCGCAGTCGGCCCAGGCGGGCTCCTGGACGGCCATCCGCAGGACCGAGGGCACGCCTTGCAGGACGGTGACGCGCCGCTCGGCGACGGTGCGGGCGAGCAGCGCCGGGTCGGACTCGGCGCCCGCGGGGGCCATCACCACGGTGCCGCCCGCGGCGAGCGGCGCGAACAGCTCCCAGGCCGCCGCGTCGAAGGTGATCACGGTCTTCTGGAGCACCCGGTCCCGCGCGGAGAGCTCCTGGTGGGAGAGCGACCAGGCCACGCGGTTGGCGATGCCGCCGTGCTGGATGACGACGCCCTTGGGGCGGCCGGTGGACCCCGAGGTGTAGGTGAGGTACGCGGCGTGGTCGCCGGAGACCTCGACCGCCACGTCCTCCGGGGGGAGCCCGTCGAAGGCGCCCTCCTCGTCCAGGGCGGCGACGCGCCCGGCCAGGGCGGCGTCGAAGAGCCCGGCCGAGGCCCGCGTGGTCAGGGCGAGGGCCGCCCCGCTGTCCCGGGTCACCCAGGTGTTCCGCTCCGCCGGGTGCCCCGCGTCGAGGGGCACGTACGCCGCGCCGGCCCGCCACACGCCGAGCAGCGCCGCGAGCAGGTCGCGCCCGCGGGGCAGGCACACGGCGACGCGCGACTCGGGGGCGACGCCGCGCGCCACGAGCAGCCGCGCGACGTCGCCCGCCCGCCGGTCGAGCTGTTCGTAGGTGAGGGAGCCGAGGTCGTCCTCGACCGCGACGGCCCGCGGCGTCGACGCGGCCCGGGCGGCGATGAGCTGATGGAGCGGGACGGTCATGTCTGTTTCTCCGTAAGAGTGTCGAGCCGCGGTGTCAGAGGACCGGCGACGGCAGGAAGTCGCTGACGACGGTGCCGATGCCGCAGCGGCGCGCCTTGTCGTGGACGAAGCGGGCCAGGGCCAGGTCCAGGACGCCGAGGCCGAACGGCGAGAACACCAGGGGCCTGCCCGGGGCGGGGCTCAGGGTGGCCCGCCCGCGCAGCAGCTCGCCGACGCTGGCCTCGATGAAGTCCCGCCCGCCGGTCTCCTGTTCGGCCAGGTGGATGGAGGTGCGCTCGCGGCAGACGTGGTCGACGTCGTCGACGACGTTGTGCGCGCCGAGGATCGCGGGCACGGTCAGGTCCCGCAGCGACACGTGCAGCACGGCGGCCGACGGCCTACAGGC
The DNA here is from genome assembly GCF_044544845.1 of Streptomyces sp. NPDC053474. NCBI lineage: Bacteria > Bacillati > Actinomycetota > Actinomycetes > Kitasatosporales > Streptomycetaceae > Streptomyces > Streptomyces sp. NPDC053474. The sequence continues at coordinate 12,258 of NZ_JBITXV010000011.1, read as the reverse complement.
GGCCAGGCCGGTGTGCGGGGTCGCCGCGGTCGTGGCGAACGACACCAGGTCGTGGTCGGCGAGGGCCTCGTCGAGCCGGTCGCGCCTGCGGACCTTGACGTCGGGCAGCAGCCGCGCGTGGTCCCGGGCGAAGCAGCGGGCCCGCTCGGGGTCGCTGTCGTACAGGGTGAGGTCCGTCAGTTCGGGCCGGTCGGCGGCGAGGAAGCGCAGGACCTCGCGGTTGATGACGCCGCAGCCGATGAGGGTGACGCCGGTGGGCCTGCGCTCGCCGAGGAGCAGCCGGGCGCCGAGCGCCGCGGAGGCCGCGGTGCGCCGGGCGGAGATCACCGAGGCCTCGATCAGGGCCTCGGGGTGGCCGTTCTTCAGGGAGTTGAGCAGGATCGCGGCGCTGGCCCGCTGGAGGCCGGAGGCGACGTTGTCGGGGAAGGAGGCGATCCACTTCATGCCCGCGACGGCTTCGTGGCCCTCGTCGCCGTCCGTGGGCGCGCTCGCGCCGAGGTAGCCGGGCAGCCCGATGATGCGGTCCTTCGGCCGGTCGGGGAAGCGCAGGAACACGGAGTGCGGAAGGCTGGTGCGGCCTTCGTCGTGCGCGGTGTACGCGGCGGCGACCAGGTCGATGAGCTCCCGCTCGCGCCCGGCGAGCAGCCCCTCCACCGCGCCGTGTCCGAGGATCAGCATGCCGCCACCGCCATGGTGTGTCCCTGTTCCTTCCACAGGTGCTCGATGTCGCCGAAGTGGCGCCGCACCCAGTCGTCGTCGTAGATCGTGTCGAGGTAGCGGTCGCCGCGGTCCGGGAAGACCAGCACGCAGGTGCTGCCCGGGGGGATGCGGTCCGCGAGTTTGCCGAGCGCCGCGGTGACGGCGCCGGACGAGCCGCCCGCGAGGATCGCCTCACGCAGCGTCAGGGTGCGGCAGCCCACCACGCACTCCAGGTCGGAGACGAGGACCACCTCGTCGGCGGCGCTCGGGTCGAAGAGCTCGGGGCGCACGGCGGCGCCGTGGCCGGGCAGCAGGCGCGGCCCGGGCGGCCCGCCGAACAGCACGCTGCCGAGCGCGTCGACGCCCACGACCGTCGTGGCGAGCCCGCGGTCGCGGATGTACTGGGCGCAGCCGCGCAGGGTGCCGCCGGTGCCGGTGGAGCAGAAGAGGTAGTCGACCCTGCCGTCGAGCGCCTCGTCGATCTCCCGCATGGTGCGCACGTGGGCGCGCGGGTTGAGCGGGTTGCGGTACTGGTTGGGCCAGTAGGCGCCGGGGGTCGTCGCCACCAGCTCGCGCACCCGCGCGAGTCGGCTCGGCAGATAGGCGCCGGTCTCCGGGTCGGGCTCGGTGACCATGTCGACGGTGACCTCGTAGGCGCGCAGGATCGCCAGGTTCTGCCGGGTGGTGCGCGGGTCGACGACGCAGGTGAAGTCGATGCCGTAGTAGCGGCAGATCTGCGCGATGCCGATCGCGAGGTTGCCGGAGCTGGACTCCACGACGGTGGACCGGCCGGGCAGCAGCTCCCCGGCCCGGATCTTGCCCAGGAGCATGGAGAGCGCCGAGCGGTCCTTGACGCTGCCGCCGGGGTTGGCGGACTCCAGCTTGGCGAAGACGCGGGAGCCGAAGCTCGGCAGCAGCCCGCCGAGCTCCACCAGCGGGGTGCCGCCGACGGCGTCGAGGATGCTGTCGTGGACCGCGGTGCGGGGGCTCACGCCTGCCCGCCGCTCAGCGCCAGCAGCAGGTCGCGCTCGGTGTCGTCGGTGAGCGGCACCCGGGCGACCCGGGTGTCGGGCGCCTCGACGGCGGCCGTGACGCACCGCTGGAACTGGTCGAACAGCCGCTGGGCGGTGGCCTCTTCGAACAGGTCGGTGTCGTAGCGCAGGGCCACGGTGAGGCCGTGCGCGTCCCGGGTGATCTCCAGGGCCAGGTCGCACTGGCCCTCCAGGTGCGGGATCTCCACGTAGGCGAGCTCGTGTCCGGCGAGGGCCACCTTCTCGCCCGCGACCAGGCCGTCCATGCCGTGCCCGAACCGGTCGGTGGCGACCATGGTGACGGAGATGCGGAACAGCGGCCCGGAGGCGCCCTGGGCGACCAGCGGGAACGGGTAGGAGACGCGCGCGGTGGCCTGCCGGACGCGGTCCGCCGCCGCGTCCACGGCGTCGCGCAGGGTGGTCTCGCGGTCGAAGCGGGCGCGGATCAGGACCGGGTTGACGAAGTAGCCGATGATGTCGGCCGCCGCCGCGCGCCGGGTGGAGGCCGGGCAGGCGATGAGGAAGTCGCTCTGTCCCGTGCAGCGGTGCAGCATGGCCTGGAAGGCGCCCACCATCAGGGCGAACGGTGACACGTGGCGCTCGGCGGCGGCCTTGGTCACCGCCTGCGCGAGCGCGTCGGGCAGCCTGCGCACCAGGCTGGCCCCGGTGTGCGAGGACACCGCGGGGCGCGGCCGGTCGGTGGGCAGCTCGGCGGGGGTGGAGCCCTCGCACTCGGCGCGCCAGAACTCTCCCTGCCCGGTGCCGCGCGGCGAGTCGAGGAGGGTGCGCTCCCGGCCCACGAACTCGTCGTAGTCATGGCTGATGGGCCGCCAGTCGGGGGCGCTTCCGGCGATCTCCGCCTCGTAGGCGGCGAACAGGTCGCGCCACAGCAGCCACTGCGAGATGGCGTCGGTCGCGATGTGGTGCGTGACGACGACCAGCAGCGCGTCCGTGCGGCGCAGCAGCAGCGTGGCCCGCACCGCCCCCTCGTCCCGGAGCCGGAAGGGCGCGCGCACCTCGGCGTTGACGCGGCGGCGCAGCTCCTCCTCGGTGGCGTCCGGCACCTCGACGACCGCGATCTGCGCGGCCTCCTCCGGGGCGTCGACGACGCGCCGGGGCCGACCCGCGACCTCGGTGTAGCGCGAGCGCAGCATCGGGTGCCGGGTGAGCAGGGCCCGCCAGGCCCGGTCCAGGGCCGCCAGGTCGGGGGCGGGGGTGATCCGCCCACCGCCCGCGAGGTTGTAGGTGGTGGACTGGGGGTGCAGCGTGTGCAGCAGCCACAGCCCCTCCTGCCCCACCGACAGGGGCAGCGTCCCGGCCAAGGGGTCGGTGCGGTCCATGCGTCAGACTCCTGCCTTGGCCTCGACGAGGAAGTCGACGACGTCGCGCACGCGAAGCAGCGTCGCCACGGTGTCGTCGGGCACCGAGAGCTGGTAGGTCTTCTCTACGGCGGCGAGCAGGTCGACGCGGGTGAGCGAGTCCATGCCGAGCTCTTCGAAGCTGGACTCGGCGGTGACCTCGCCGTCCAGGTCGAACGCGGTGTCCTGAACGAGGCGGACGACGTCGGCGGTGAGTACGTCTCTGGCCATGGTGACCTCTTTCTGTGTGCGGTTGGGGACGTGAATGGACGGTGACGGATGAAGTGCGCTGCGGCACGGGAGTGCCCCGAAGGGGCGCGAGGCTGTGCTGATATGCGGCTCCGCCGCGTGGGCGCGACCAGCCACGACGAACCCGCAGTCGATCGACGGCACAGCGCGGCAAATCCAGCGAAGCGCTACGGCATCCGTACGATCTGGCCCGCGTACGTGAGCCCCGCGCCGAAGCCGAGCAGCAGCACGATGTCGCCGGGTGTGCTGCGACCGCTGTCGTAGAGGCTGCTGAGGGCCAGCGGTACGGACGCGGCCGAGGTGTTGCCGGTGACGACGACGTCGTTGACGACGCGCTCCGGCGGCAGCCCCAGTTCGTGAGTGAGGGTCCTGATGATGCGGTTGTTGGCCTGGTGGGGCACGAACCAGTCGACGTCGTCGATGGTGATGCCCGCGGCCGCGCAGGCCCGGTGGGCGACGTCCGGCATGGTGGCGGTCGACCACTTGTAGACCAGCGGCCCGTTCATCTGGACGTACTCGCGGCCGTCGGCCTTCTCCGTGATGCCGAGCACCTTGTGCCGGGCGCCGTCGCTGCCCCACACGGCGGGTCCGACGCCCACCTCGGTGGAGCGGGAGACGACGGCGGCACCGGCCCCGTCACCGAAGATGACGAAGGTGTCCGGGTCCTGGGGGTCGATCCAGTCGCTGGTGCGCTCGGCGCCGACGACCAGGACGGTCCGGGCCTCGCCGAGCCGCACCGCGTTGGACGCCATCGCGAGGGAGTAGGTGAAGCCCGCGCAGACCGCGTTCAGGTCGTACGCGCCGGAGTTGGGCAGGCCGATGCGGCTGGCCACCTCCGGGGCGATGCCGGGCATGCGGCGCTTGCGGGTGGCGGTCGCGACGATGGTGAGGTCGACCTCGGCGGGGTCGACGTCGGCGTGCACGAGCGCCTTCTCGCCGGCCGCCACGGACATGGCGACCAGGCCCTCGCCCTCACCCGCGTGGTGGCGGGTCTTGATGCCCGTGCGCTGCTCGATCCACTCGGGGGACACCGTCGTCAGCGGTGCCAGGTCCTCGTTGGTGAGCTGCCGGGCGGGCCGGTAGGCGGCGATGCCCGTGATGCGCGAGCCGTAGGTGCGCTCGTCTTGCAACAGGTCTGCCAGGGGCATGTCTTCCTCGACTTCTCTGAAGTGTCCTCGGCGCTCGGGGCGCTCAGGTGTCCGAAGGCTCGGCCATGGCGACGGCGATGCGCCGGGGGCCGGTGAAGGGCTCACGCGCGTGCGCGGTGAGCATGTTGTCGACGATCAGCACGTCGTCGCGCTGCCAGTCGAAGCGGACCGTCGCGGCCCGGTAGGCGGCGCGCAGTTGGTCGGTGACGGCGTCGGGGATCGCGCCGCCGTCGCCGTAGTAGGTGTGGGTCGGCAGGTCCGGGTCGTCGAAGATGGCCCGCAGCCCCGCGCTCACGTCCTTGGCGAGGGTGGTGAGGTTAAAGAACGTGGCGTGGTTGAACCACACCTGCTCGCCGGTGACGGGGTGGCGGTGCACGGCGTGCCGCACCGCGGTGGTGCGCAGGCCGCCGCCGGGACGCCACTCGGCGGTGATGTCGCGCTCCGCGCAGTACGCCGTGACGGCCGCCCTGTCGGTGGTGTTGAAGGCCTCCTGCCAGGGCACGCCGAAGCCCGGGTGGAAGTTGCGCACGACCTGCCAGCCGCGCCGCTGGAACTCCTCGCGGACCTCCGGGTCGAGGGAGCGCAGCACCTGCCGGGTGTCGGCCAGCGGGGTCGCGCCCTGTGTGGTGGGCGGCTCGACGCAGTAGAAGTACAGGGTGCGCGGCCACACCGCCTGGTAGGAGTTCTCGTTGTGCAGGAAGATCTCCTCGTCCGGCGGGTAGTCGGTCGAGGTGTACACCTGGCCCTTGATGGTGCTGCGGGGCGAGGACCGCTCGGCGTAGGCCAGCGGCGGCGTGCCGGAGAAGGCGCGCACCGCCCCGTCGAAGCCGTCGACGCCCGCGACGTCGAAGCCGCGCAGGAGCAGGGCGCCGCGCTCGGTGAGCTGGGCGCGCAGCGCGGTCCGATGGCTGTGGATGTAGTCCTGTATCCGGGTTCCCGGGACCTCGGGCCGGTGCAGCCCGGGCAGGGTTCCGGCGCCTGCCCAGCCCGCGGGCACCTCTTCGACCTGGTGGCTCATGGCTGTCTCGCTCTCTTTGCGGCGCGCGCCGTCAGTCCGACATGGCGACGAGGACGCGCCGGTCGCCGGTGAACGGGCGGCGGCCGTGCGCCAGCAGGACGTTGTCGATGAGCAGCAGGTCGCCCTGGTACCAGTCGACGTCGACGGCGGCTTCGAGGCCGCGGTCGCGGATCTGGGTGACGTACTCGCCCGGGATGCGGCCGCCGTCGGCGAAGGTGACCATCTGGGGCAGCTGGTCCTCGGGCAGGATCGCGGCGAGTTCGGCGGCCGTCTCGTCGCCGAGCCCCGCCGGGTGCCACTGGTCGGCCTGGTTGAACCACACCTCGGCGCCGGTGACCGGGTGCCGGGTGGTGGCGGGCCGCACGGACTCCACGCGCAGGGAGCCGTCGCGCTGCCACTCCCACTCGGCGCCCGAGCCCTTCAGGAAGTCCTCGACGGCGCCGCGCTCGGCGGTCTCGAAGGTGTCCTGCCAGCTCTTGCCGAGGCCGTAGCCGTCGTGCAGGTTCTGGATGTAGCGCACGCCGCCCGCGAAGGCCTCGCGTACTTCCGGGTCGAGGGCCGCCAGCCACCGGGCGGCGTCCAGGACGGGGGTGGCTCCGCCGCCGCCGGGCTGGATCGCGCAGTAGAAGGCGAGCCGGGCGGGCCACACGTGCGCGTAGCTCATCTCGTTGTGCATGGAGATGGTGAACTCGGGCGGGTACTCGGTGGACGTGTAGACGTTGCCGCCGACCTTGGTGCGCGGCGAGTTGCCGTGCACGTAGGCGAGGCGGTGCGGCAGCAGCCGGTCGAGGACCCGGTCGAGTTCGTCCGTGCCGACCTCGAACCCCCTGAACACCAGGGCCCGTTCGCGCACGAGGGCGGCGTCGAGGCCGCCGTCGAGCTCGTCGATGCGGGTGAGCAGCTCGTCGGCGCCGCCGCCGGCGTCCGCCCGCACCTCGTGCGGGGCCCAGGTCTGGGATCGCGTCATGTCGCTGTCGTTCCTCTCGCGGTTGCCACCGGGGCGGGCGCGAGCCGCTCGGCGATGTCCGAGGTCAGCTCCGCCTCCCTGGGGGCGAGGTAGAAGTGGTCTCCTGAGAACGCCCGGAGCGCGAAGTCACCGGTGGTGAACCCCGCCCAGGCGCGCACCCGGTCGCCCGAGCAGCCCGGGTCGCGGTCGCCCAGGTAGGCGGTGATGGGCGCGTGCAGCGGGGCGGCCTCGGCGGCGGGCGCGTACGTCTCGACGAGCCGGTAGTCGCTGCGCAGTACGGGAAGCAGCAGCTCGCGCAGCTCGGGCTCGGCGAACGGGTCGACGCCGCCGAGCGTGCCGAGGCGGCGCACGGCGGCGAGCAGGACCTCGTCGGCCGCGCGGTGCAGCGTGGTGCGCCCGCCGTGGCCCGGGGCGGCCCGCGCGGACACCATGAGGTGGACGGGGGCGGGGCCCGCGCCCGCTTCGAGGCGCCGCGCGACCTCGTAGGCGACGCTCGCGCCCATGCTGTGCCCGAACAGGGCGAGCGGCACGTCGTCGTACCCGGCGAGGGCGCCGGTGATCCGGTCGGCGAGTTCGGTCATGGACTCCACGCACGGCTCGTCGAGCCGCTCCTGCCGTCCCGGGTAGCGCACGGCGACGACCTCGACGGTGGTGGGCAGGCGGTGCCGCCAGCCGTCGAAGAGCCGTGCGGTGCCGCCCGCGTGCGGGAAGCAGACCAGGCGCAGGCGCGGCGTCCGCGGCGGCCCGGGTGCGCGGTGGAACCACAGGCCCGGATCGTCGGGGGCGGTCACAGGGCCATGCCTCCGTCGACGCGCAGCACCTGCCCGGTGACGTACGAGGCCTCGTCGGACACCAAGTACGAGACGAGCGAGGCGACTTCCTCGGCGCGGCCGAAGCGGCGCAGCGGGATGGCGGTGAGGGCGCCCTGCACCGCCTTGTCCGGGAGGCCCGCGACCATGTCGGTGTCGATGAAGCCGGGCGCCACCACGTTGGCGCGCACGCCGTAGCGGCCCGCCTCCTTGGCGAGCGACAGGGTCAGGCCGATGATCCCGGCCTTGGAGGCGGCGTAGTTGGCCTGGCCCGAGTTGCCCGCGACGCCCGACACCGAGGAGAGCGTGACGATGGCTCCGCCGCGCCGCCCCATCAGGGGCCGCACCACGGACCGCAGCAGGTGGTAGGTGCCGTCCAGGTTGGTGCGGACGACGCCGTCCCACTCGTCGTCGGTCATGAGGCCGAGCGGCCGGTCCCGGGTGATGCCCGCGGAGGCCACCACGGCGTGCAGCGGCCCCAGTTCCCCCTCGGCCTCGGCGACGAGCTCGCGCACCGCCGCCCCGTCGGCGACGTCGACCTGCCGGGTCAGGGCGCGGCGGCCCGCGGCCTCGACCTCCTTGGCCACGACGTCGGCCGCCGCCTGGTCCGAGCGGTAGCACAGCGCGACGTCGAAGCCGTCCCGCGCGAGCCGGGTCGCCACCGCGCGGCCGATGCCCCGGGAGCCCCCGGTCACCAGCGCGACGCGTGTTTCCCGGCCCTTGCCCTGCTGCCCGGCCTGACGCCCGGCCCCCTGGTCCGACTCCACGTGAAGCCCCCCTCAATCGTTCGAATGAGTCGAGCGTCGGTTCGGTCGCTATATGTGACCTATACGGTGACCAGCCCGGCGCGGGCGGGCCGTGCGGCCCTGTCGGGGGCGCGGGCCCCCCGGTAGAGTGATCCGCCGTGAACTCACCTTCGAACGCGGCGGCCGAGGCCTCCGGCGGAACCCGCATATTGAGCGCGCTCCTGGCCGGACTGCCCGTCGCCGTCTGCGAGACGCGCGAGGACCCGGCCGACGCGGTCCTGTACCCCGAAGAGGCCGTGCACGTGGCGAAGGCCGTGGACAAGCGGCGGCGGGAGTTCACCACCGCGCGGCACTGCGCCCGTACCGCCCTCGCCCGCATCGGCGTGCCGCCCGGGCCCATTCCGCGCGGCGAGAAGGGCGAGCCGGTGTGGCCGGACGGCGTGGTCGGCACCATGACGCACTGCGCGGGCTACCGCGCGGCGGTCGTCGCCGAAGCCGCCGCCGTGACCTCGCTCGGCATCGACGCGGAGCCCGCCGAGCGGCTCTCGGACCCGGGCGTGCTCGACCTGGTCAGCGACGAGGCGGAGCGCGCCGCGCTCGCCGCCCTCGCCGCCGAGCAGCCGTCCGTGCCCTGGGACCGGCTCCTGTTCAGCGCCAAGGAGTCCGTCTACAAGACGTGGTTCCCGCTGGCCCGGCGCTGGCTCGGCTTCGAGGACGCGCACCTGACCATCCGCGCCGACGGCACCTTCTCCGCCAAGATCCTCATCGAGGGCCCGCTGGTCGCGGGCTCCGAGCTGACCGGGCTCGACGGCCTGTGGACCATGCGGGACGGGGTCATCGCGACGGCCATCGTGCTGCGCCCGGAGTGAGCCGCGCGCCGGGCGGCGGGGTCACGGCCGTTCGTCCCCCGCCCGCCCGGCGAGGCTCGCCCAGAACATCTCCTCGTACTCCTGGAGCAGCCGCCCCTGCCGCAGTGCGGTCCCGGGGGTGACGGTGCCCCGGGCCACCCCTTCCTCCAGGGCGGCCAGGGCCGCGCGGTCGAGGTCGGGTGCCGGCGCGGCGAAGAGGTCGAAGAACGCGCAGGCCTCGTCGGGGAAGCCGTAGCGCGTGCGCAGCGCGGCCGCGAGCGTCGCGCAAGAGCCGCCCCACGCCGCGAAGTTGGCGGTCAGGGCGAGCACCACGTCGGCCGGTTCGCCGTTGAGGGCCAGCCACGCCACATACGCGGGGTAGGCCTGGCAGCCCGCCCTCGGTACGTACGCGCGCGCCTGCTCCGCGCTCACCCGGCAGGCGGCGAGCAGCGGGCCGAGCCGGTCGGCCGCGAGGGCCTCGCCCTCGGCGAGGGTGGAGAAGAACGCGGCGCCCGCGGGCAGCCCGGCCCGCGCCGAGCGGTCCGCCAGGTGCAGGAAGGAACGGCGGTCGGCCGGGATGACCTGGCACTGCTCCAGGGCGAGCGCGGCCACGGCGCCCCGCTCCGCCGTGCCGTCGGCGACGAGCGGCACGAACGGGTTGGCGTCCGGCGGAGGCAGGAGTTCCGCCGCCGCGCGGGCCAGCAGGTCCCGCGCCGTGAACTGCGGCCGCCCGCCGGGCGGCCCACTCGGCCCCGGGCTCGTCGATGTCATCGGGGCACCCCTTCCGTGGTGGTACGTCCACGGCGTACGCGTGCGCGCGTCCGCCGAACAGGTCCGCGTACGTCCCTCGCGTACATCCCTCGTGTAGGTCCTCCCCCATCCTTGCGGAACTTTCCCGCCCGGGTGTTAGTTTCTACATCGTTGTAGAAACGAGCGTGCCGCGTCGGCGCTGTCTGACGCCCGCTCACGAGCACCAACCCGATGGAGACTTTCCATGGCCCTGTGGGACCGCTTCAAGGAATCCGCCTCGACGATGCAGGCCCAGCTGCTCGCGAAGAAGAACGACCTCAAGAGCGGCTCCTTCCGCGACGCGAGCATGGCGATGTGCGCCCTGGTCGCGGCCGCCGACGGCACCGTCGACCAGGCCGAGCGCCAGCGCGTGGCCCAGCTCATCGCGTCGAACGACGTGCTCCAGAACTTCCCGGCGGACGACCTGCGCCACCGCTTCGAGGAGTACGTGAACAAGCTCACGACCGACTTCGACTTCGGCAAGGTCAGCGTGTTGCAGGAGGTCGCCAAGGCCAAGAAGAAGCCCGCCGAGGCCCGTGCCGTGGTGCAGATCGGCATCGTCATCGGCGGCGCCGACGGCGACTTCGACAAGGACGAGCAGGCCGTCGTGCGCGAGGCGTGCTACGCCCTCGACCTGCCGCCGCACGAGTTCGACCTCTGACGGACGCCCCGCGGGGCACCGCGGGCGGCGGCGCACCTCAGGCGCACCTCACAGGGGCGTCGCCGCCCGCAGCACGAGCACCATCGTGACCGCCGCGTTCGCCGACGACATCGCGGAGACGGCGGTGCCGCCCGCCGCGCACCACAGGGCGAGCCCCACCCCCGTGAACAGCGAGGGGCGGGTGCGCGCGGCCGGGGCGGGCGCGAGCAGCGCGGCGACCCGGCGCGGCACCGGACCCGCCGCGGCGAGCCCCGCGAGGCCCGGCGCGGGGGCGCGGCCCGCCACCAGGGCGGCCTTGCCGATGGCCCGCGCGACCACGCGCCGGTCCCGCACCACCCGGGCCGCCTCCTCGTCGGCCCACCGCTCGACGGTGTAGGCGGTGGCCGTGCGCAGCGGCACCAGGACCGGGTTGGCCCGCGCGGCCAGCTGCGTCACCAACAGGAACCGGTGGTGACGCGCGGCCAGATGGGCCCGCTCGTGCGCGAACAGGGCCCGTCGCTCGGCGGGGCCGAGCCGGTCGAGGAGGGCGCGCGTGACGACGACGCGGCCGGATCCGGAGCGACCGGGCGGTCCGGGCAGGGCGTACGCGTAGGCAGCGCCGTCGGCGCTGTCGCCGAGGACCGCCACCGAGGTGCCCGGAAGGCCCGCGACGGCCCGCGCGGCCCGGCGGCGCACCGCGAGGTGCCGCCCCACCGTGCGGCCCACCGCCGCGCACACGGCGAGCAGCGCCGGGATCGCGGCCGCGCCCGCGACCTCGTCGTACGGCAGGGCGGCGCGGACCTCGGGGTCGGACCAGGCGTCGGGCAGCGGATTGCCGGGCAGCTGGGCGGTGCCGACGACCATGAGCAGGGCCAGGCACAGCGTGCTGCACAGGGCCATGACGGCGGCGAGCCCGGCGAGCAGCCGGGTCGCGGTGCGCGGGTGCAGGTGCTGCGCGGCGAGCCGGGCGACCGGCCAGGCGGTGAGCGGCAGCACGAGCGGCAGATAGACGAAGAGCCCCATGGGTACCGGTCAGCCCTCCGCCGCGGCGCCGCCCGCGTCGCCGAGCAGCTCGCGCAGCAGGCGTTCGTCGGCGGCGGACAGGGTGGTCACGAAGCTGGCGAGCACGGCCCCGCGGTCGCGCTCGCTGTCGAGCACCTTGCGCATGCGCAGCGCGGCGAGGCCCGCCTCGTCGGCGGTGGAGCGCCAGTGGAAGGAGCGGCCCGCGCGCTCCCGGCTCACCACGCCCTTGGCGAGGAGCCGGGTGAGGATCGTCATCACCGTGGTGTACGCGAGGTCGCCGCCGACCCGTTCCCGCACCCAGACCGCGCCGACCGGGCCCGGTGCCTCGTGCAGCGCCGCGAGCACCTGGGCCTCCAGTTCGCCCTGGCCCCGCCTGCGCGTGCGGTGCTCCCGCCCGTCGCCGTCCTGCCGCTCCATGCCGTGTCCTCGCCTGCCGTCGTGACGACGGCGCGCGCTCGGCCCGCCGTCAGCGCTCCGCGCGCCGCACGCCTGTCGGGCACGTCACCGGGGAGCGCCACATCGTAACGGCCGCAGTGGGCAGGAGGCCCCCTGGGCGCCGGTGCGGCCGCCGCAGCAACTTCTACAGTCATGTAGATTCTAATTCCCGGTCCGGTTCACGGACGGGGCCGGTTTTCCAACAAGGACCATCTCCGCAGAGGACCACAGGAGGACACCGTGGGAGTTTCCCTCGCCAAGGGCGGCAACGTCTCGCTGAGCAAGGAGGCGCCCGGCCTCACCGCCGTACTGGTCGGCCTCGGCTGGGACGTGCGGACCACGACCGGCACGGACTACGACCTGGACGCCAGCGCGCTGCTCTGCGACGCCTCGGGCAAGGTCGTCTCCGACCAGCACTTCGTCTTCTACAACAACCTCACGAGCCCCGACGGCTCGGTCGAGCACACCGGTGACAACCTCACCGGCGAGGGCGAGGGC
>NZ_JBITXV010000010.1:0-380473 GCF_044544845.1 Streptomyces sp. NPDC053474 | reverse complement strand
TTCGGGCGGCGCCCGCCCGCCCCCCCGCCGGGCTGCGGTGCGGACCGCGCTCAACTCGGGTGGCGATCTTGCGCGCGGGGCGGGGGGGCGCGGGGGGCGGGGCGGGGGGGGCCGCCCCCGCCACGGCCGCGGACCGCGCCCTCGGCGTGGTCCGCGGCTACGCGGCGTGCGACGCCGCCGCGGTGACCCGGGCCCTGGTCCGCGTCGGCGAGGCCGAACGCCAGCAGACGTACGCCGTGCTCGGCGGCCTGCTGCGGTCCACGCTGGCCCTCGTCGCGCTGACGGGCCGGGAGCTGCGGACCGGAGAGGTGGTGCGGCTCGCCGACGAGGTGGCCGCCGCCGCGCCCACCGCCTACGAGTTCACCGTGACGCAGGCGGTCCGCGCCTGGGCGCGCGGCGACCAGGAAGGTTTCCGCGGCGCCCACGCCGACGACCCGCTCGGCGACCTCCATGTCACCGCCGTCCTCGTCGTGCTCCTCGGGCTCGCACTCTGGGGCCGCGAGACCTTCCTGGACACGTTGCGGGCCTACGAAGAGGTCGCGCGGACCCTGGCCGTGCCGCCCGGCGCCTGACCCGGTCCCGGTCGGCGGCAGAGCCTCCCGTACCGTCGGGAACCAGCCATCCTCTCGCTCGGGTGGAACCATCAACGGCCTTTGTGCGTAGCAGAGTTGACGGCTCGCGAACACCCCACGGCTCTCGTCAGCCTCAAACGTCGACGTGCCTCGTGGTGTCCCTCACGTCACACGCGTCACGTGTGCCTCGGTAATCCCGCGCAGCCTGACGGAACTCACGACTCCCCTTGGTACACGGGGCGACGCACCCCCGGCGCACCCCTCCACGGCGCTTTTCAGTCAGCGACCCCGGCGTCTTGTAGCGCGCTCCGGCGGCTGGCTACGATCCCGCTCTCGTTGCACTTTCTGCACATCTCTACACAGGCAATTCACAGTTGTGAGGGGGTTGCGTGGAGCCACAGACGGAGGCGGACACACCGGACCGCCACGGCGACGTAGCGTGGCCCCGGCCGCCCCAGGACCCCCGCGCCTTTGCCGGATCGCTCTCCGCCCGCGACTTCCGCCTCTTCTGGTGGGCCAACGCCGCCGACGCCCTCGGCACCCAGGCCTCCGGCGTCGTCCTGCCGCTGCTGCTCCTCGCGCTCGGCCACTCCGCGCAGACGGCCGGGCTCGTGGCCGGGTTGTCGCTGGCCGCCGGGATCCTGCTCGGGCCGCTCGCCGCGGTCCCCGCCGACCGGGGCGCCCGCAAAACGATCATGTTCTGGTCCGCCGCCGTCTCCGCGCTGGCCATGGGGTCCGTCGCCCTGACGCTCGCGCTCGGGCACCTCACGCTCGCCCACCTCCTCGGCGCCGTCCTGGTCGAGCGGTTCGCCACCGCCTGCCACGAGGCGGCCTCGCGCGGCACCGTCGCCCTGGTCTGCCCGCCCGACGAACAACCCCGCGCGGTCGCCCGGCTCGCCGCCGCCGACCAGGGCGCGCTGATCCTCGGCCCGGCCCTCGGCGGCGCCGCCTACCAGCTCTCGCGCGCCCTGCCCTTCCTGGCCGACGCGGTCTCGTACGCCGTCGCCGCCGGCTGCGTACGCGGGATGCGCACCGACCTGAAGGCCCCGGCCGAGCCCTCCGGCGACAGCCTGTTCCGCGAGGCCGCCGCGGGCCTTCGCCTGGTGCGGCGACAGCCGCTGCTGCGCCTGGTCCTGGTCTGGATCGCCCTCGTCAACGGCGTCGCCGTCGCGCTCTACTATGCCGCCGTCTTCGCCCTGGAGCGCTCCGGCACGGGGGCGCTCGCGCTCGGCGTCGTGCTCGCCGTCTCCGGCGGCGCGGGGCTCGCCGGTTCGCTCGCCGCGCCGAAGGTCGCGGTCCGCGTCGGCGCCGCCCGGCTCGTCACCGCCGTGACCTGGCTGCTCGTCCCGCTCACCGCGGCCCTCGCCACCGCCACCGGACCGTGGGCGTACGGCGCGCTGCTCGGCGCGGTCTGCCTGGTCATCCCGCTGGCCGCCGTGGTCTTCCAGGCGCGGGTGCTCCTCGTCGCCGAGCCCGCCGTGCAGGCCCGCGTCGGCGCGGTCCTCGGCACCGCGTCCGGCGCGGCGGCGGCCCTCGCCCCGGTCCTCGCGGGCCTGTTCGCCGACCGGGTGGACACCGCCGCGCCCGCCCTCGGCTGCGCCGCCCTGCTCACCCTCCTCGCCGTGCACACCACCCGGCGGGCCGCCCTCGCGGAGGCCGCCGCGTGAGCCGCTTCCAGGTCTACCGGGCCGCGCTGCCCGAGGTGTGCGCCGCCGACTCGCGCCGGATGGTCTTCACCGCCGACGCCGACGGCCGCTGCGAGGTCTTCACCTGGGACGCCGCCGCCTGCCGGGCCCGGCAGGTCACCGACAGGCCGGGCGGCACCCTGCACGGCGCGATCGACCGGGACGCCCGCGTCTGGTGGTTCGCCGAGGACGCCCGGGGTGTCGGCCACTGGCGGTTCCAGCCCTTCACCGGCGGCCCCGACCGGCCCGGGCTCGCCGGTGTCCCGGACGGCACCGCGCGCGGCCTCGCCGTCACCGGCGGCGCCATCGCCGCCGTCGGCGTCGGCCTGGACGACGGCACCGCCGTCCACATCGGGTCCCGGGGCGGCCCCGGCCGGGAGGTGACGCGCGTCGACGGGCCCGCCGCGCTCGCCGGACTCACCCCGGCGGGTGACCTGCTGGTCCTCACGCGCGGCGCCGACTCGCCCCGGGCCGTCACGGTCCTCACCCCCGACGGCACCGACGCCGCCGTCCTGCCCGGCGACGGCGCGCACGGCAGGCTGTGGGCCCTCGGCTTCGCACCGGCGGGACCGGACGCCCCCCTGCTCCTCGTCCGCGAGCGCGACGACCGCTATCTGCTGGAGACCTGGACCCCCGCCACCGGCACCGTGACCCACGACTGGTGCGCCTTCGACACCCAGATCACCGCCCGCTGGTACCCCGACGGCCGCTCCGTCCTCATCCGCCAGGACCGCCACGGACGCTCCCTGCTGCACCGCGCCCACCTCGAACGGCGCACCCTCGACCCTGTCCCCGCGCCCCCCGGCACCCTCCTGGACGCCGCCCCGCACCCCGGCGGCGACCTGCACACCCTCTGGACCGACACGGCGCACCCGCCGCGCATGGCCTCTACCACCGGCACGCCACTGCCGCCCCTCGGCACCGTCGAGGGCCGCGTCCCCGGCATCCTGCGCGACATCCGCACCCCCGGCCCGGACGGCCCGGTGCACACCCTGCTCAGCCTCCCCGAGGACGGCCCCGGGCCCCACCCCGCCGTCTTCCTGGTGCACGGCGGCCCCGCCGATCACGACCGCGACGCCTACGACGGCACCGTGCACTCCCTGGTCGCCTCCGGCTTCGCCGTCGCCCGGGTCAACTACCGCGGCTCCACCGGCTACGGCCCCCGCTGGCAGCGCGCCTTCGGCGAAGGCGTCGGCCACACCCAGGTCGCGGACCTCACCGCCGTGCGGGCCGACCTCGTCGCGCGCGGCCTGATCCGCCCCGACGCGACCGGCCTCTGGGGCACCTCCTGGGGCGGCTACCTCGTCCTGCTCGCCCTCGGCACCCGGCCCGGCCTGTGGCGGGCGGGTGTCGCCGTGAAGCCGGTGGCCGACTACGCCGCCGCCCACGCCTCGGCCACCGAGGCCCTGCGCGCCCTGGACGAGCGGCTGTTCGGCGGCACCCCCGAGGAGGTGCCCGCACGCTACGCGCACAGCTCCCCCATCCGGTACGCCGTCCACGTACAGGATCCGCTCCTGGTCGTCGCCGCCACGCACGACACCAAATGCCCCGCCGCACAGGTCCGTTCCTACCTCGGCGTCCTCCACGCCATCGGCGCCCGGCACGAGTCCCTCTGGCTGGACTCCGGGCACGACGGCTACGACGGCGGCGACCACGTGGCCGTGCTGCGCCGCGCGGTGCTCTTCCTCGACCGGGAGCTCCGCGGCACCACCCCACCCAGACGCCCCCCTCCGCCCGGAAGGGGGGCAGCGCACCGCACCGCCCATCAGTGAGAGGAGAGAGCCATGCAGAAGGACGTCATCCACAACGACCCGCTCGCGGAGGACGAGACGAACCGGAAGCCGAGCATCGGCATCACGGTCACCGTCCCGTTCCGCAACGCCGAGGACGGCGACGACAGCGTCGAGGACTGATCCCGAACCGGCCGGTCCCCGGGAGCACCCCCCGGGGGCCGGTCGGCCCCACCATCGGAGGAGCGCCCATGCGCGTACTGCTGGTCAACATGCCCTGGTCGCCCATCGACCTGCCGTCCCTCGCCCTGGGCATCCTCAAACGGAGCGTGGACGAGCGCGTCCCCGGCGCCACCGCCGAGGTGCTGCACGCCAACCTCGCCTTCACCGACTGGATCACCGAGCGCACCGAGTTCACCGGTGACGACTACGAGTACTACGCCCTCTCCTCGTACTTCATGGGCTGTGGCGACTGGGTCTTCTCCTCCGCCCTGTACGACGACCCGCAGTGGCGCGACGAGGAGTTCACCGCCACCATGACCGGCAAGCTCAAGGCCGCGCGGATGAAGATGACGCGCGAACTGCACCGCGTCGTCCCCGAGTTCGTCGAGATGATCGCCCAGCAGATCGTGGCGAAGCAGCCCGACGTCGTCGGCTTCACCTCCACCTTCCAGCAGAACACCGCCGCGCTCGCCGCCGCCCGCCGGGTCAAGGAACTCGCCCCGCACGTCGTGACCGTCATGGGCGGCGCCAACTGCGACGGCGAGCAGGGCGCCGCCGTGCACCGCAACTTCGCCTTCGTCGACTACGTCGTACGCGGTGAGGGCGAGGGCGCCTTCCCGCAGCTGCTCACCGCCCTCAAGGAGGAGGCCGCGGTCGACGACGTGCCCGGTCTGTGCCGCCGCGACGCTTCGGGCACGAGCATCGCCAACCCGATGGCCACCCGGCCGCTGCCGCCCGCGGCCATCCTGCCGCCCGACTACAGCGGCTACTTCGAGCGCCTCGCCGCCTCGGTGGCCCGCAACTGGGTGGAGCCCAAACTCGTCGTCGAGGGCGCCCGCGGCTGCTGGTGGGGCGAGAAGCACCACTGCACCTTCTGCGGGCTCAACGGCTCGTTCATGGAGTTCCGTTCCAAGAGCCCGGACACCTTCTACGAAGAGATCATGGACCTGGCCCGCCGCCACCGGGTGCTCGACATGTACGTCGTCGACAACATCCTCGACATGCGCTATCTGACGTCCGTCCTGCCCCGCATCATCGACAGCGGCTACGACCTGCGCCTGCACATCGAGATCAAGGCCAACATGAAGCGCAGCCAGCTGCGCACCCTCGCCGACGCCGGACTCATCTACGTCCAGCCGGGCATCGAGAGCCTCAACAGCCGCGTCCTGGACCTGATGGACAAGGGCGTCAGCGGCTGCCAGAACGTCCGGATGCTCCGCGACGGCGCCGAGACCGGCCTGTCCGTCGCCTGGAACTACCTCCACGGCTTCCCCGGCGAGAGCGCCGAGGACTACGACCCGGTCATCGCGCAGATCCCCGCCCTGGAACACCTCGACCCGCCGGTCGACCTCTCCGCCCGCATCGCCATCGAACGCTTCAGCCCCTACTTCGAGCGGCCCGAACTGGGCTTCACCGGACTGCGCCCCGAGGCGCACTACCGCTTCACCTACGACCTGCCCGAAGAAGAGCTGTACGGCATGGCGTACGTCTTCGAGGCCCCGGCCCGCGGCATCGGCGAGCAGACGGTGGGCGCCCTGAACGCGGCCCTCGCCGACTGGAAGAAGCACCACACGGACGCCCGCCTCACCCACGACGACCACGGCGACCGCATCGTCCTGGTCAGCCGCAGGCGCACCTTCGCCTGGCGCGCCATGGAGCTGAGCGACCCCCTGGACCTCGCCGTCTTCCGCCTCCTCGACCAGCCGCACACCCTGACGGCCCTCACCCGCAAGGCCGCCGCGCGCGTGCCCGGAGCCGGTGTCGACGAGGAGCGGCTGCAACGGCTGCTCGACTCCTGGCTCGCCCTCGGCATCGTCTTCGCGGACGCGGGACAGTACGTCCACATCGCCCCGGCCGCGGTCAACGAGGACCTGCTGCGCCTGGACTTCATGCGGCACGTCCACGCGGAGGACGGCGCGGCCGACCCCGAAGCCGTCCCCGAACCGGCCTGACCCGCCCGAAAGACCGACCAGGAGGAGCCCGATGACCGCCACCCTCACCTCGCCCACGCTCCTGGCCTGGCGCGACTACGACCCGGACGCGTGCGCGCTGCCCGGCATGTTCCTGGGCGAGGTGCCGCTGCCGGGCCCGGCCCGCGGCGAGGCGGCGCGCCTGTGGGAGCTGGGCGCGCGCCGGGTGCGCCTGCCCGCCCCCGTCGACCTGACCACCGCCACCGACCCGGCGGCCGCCCTGCACTGGCTCAGCCTCGTCCGGGACCTGACCGCGCGCGCCGTCATGGTGGAGTGGGAGCTGCTCCTCGACCAGGACGCGGGGGAGAGCTGGCGGGTGCTCAGCCACCTCCAGCCGCCCGCGGCCCTGCACGGCCCCAGCGACGCCGAGGCGTCCCTGCGCACCTGGCGGCGCGGCCACTACCTGTGCAAATGCCTGTGGCGCAAGGGCCCCGGCTTCATCCAGATCCGCGACCGGCGCTGGGGCGAGCTGCGCCGCTTCACCGCCGACGAGCCCGAGTACGCGACGGCCATCGACCTCCTCGACTACGGCACACCCGCCGACAGCGTCCCGCAGGAGGCGCTCGACGACTTCCGGGGCGAGAAGCTCGTCCTGGACGTCGGCCCGTACGCCTGGTGGATCCCCTACCGCGTGAGCCGCTGGCTGCAGCAGTCGATCGCGATCTGAACGAGAGCGGGCCACGGGCCGCGCCGGAATATTCGGTCGACGGCCCCGAGCCCGTGGTGCGAACATCGCCGCAGCAGCCCACGAGATCAAGGAGACGGCGATGCGCGGAACGTCCATGTCCCAGACGAAAGGACCAGTCATCAACCTGAAGGACATGACGCTCTGTGCGCACCACGCACCGCACGCTGAACCTGGGGATCCTGGCGCATGTTGACGCCGGCAAGACGAGCCTGACCGAGCGGCTCCTGTACGAGGCCGGGGCGATCGACGCCATCGGCAGCGTCGACGCGGGCAGCACCCACACCGACTCCCTCGACCTGGAGCGCCGCCGCGGCATCACCATCAAGTCGGCGGTGGTGAACTTCCGCCTCGGCGGCGGCGGTTCGGCCGTCTCGGTGAACCTCATCGACACACCCGGCCACCCCGACTTCATCGCCGAGGTGGAGCGGGTCCTCGGCGTCCTCGACGGCGCCGTGCTCGTCGTCTCCGCCGTGGAGGGCGTGCAGCCGCAGACGCGCGTCCTGATGCGGACGCTGAAGCGGCTCGGCATCCCCACCCTGATCTTCATCAACAAGGCCGACCGGCGCGGCGCCGACGACACGCGCGTCCTGCGCGAGGCCGAGCGCAGACTCGGCGTGCCCACCGTTGCGATGGGGCGAGTCAGCGGGGGTCTCGGCACGCCCACGGCCCGCGTCACGGCCTTCACCGAGGACGACGGCCCCTTCACCCGCGGACTCCTCGACGTCCTGACCGCCCGGGACGACGCCCTGCTCGCCGCGTATGTGGCGGACGAGGCCTCCGTGCCGTACGAGCGCCTGCACGACGCCCTCGTGACCCAGACCCGGAAGGGCTGGGTGCATCCGGTGTACGTCGGCTCGGCGATCACCGGCGCGGGCATCCAGGAACTCGTCCGGGGCATCAAGGAACTGCTGCCCGCCGAGCACCCTGCCGCCGAAGGGCCCGTGTCGGGGCGGGTGTTCAAGGTGGAGCGCGGCGAGGGCGGCGAGAAGGTCGCGTACGCCCGGCTGTTCTCCGGGCGGCTCGCGGTCCGCGAGCGCGTCGCGGTCGGCGCCGCCACGGCCAAGGTCACGGACCTGGCCGTCTTCGACCGGGGCGCGCTGGAGCGCCGTGCCTCGGCGCGCGCCGGGGAGATCGCCACGCTGCGCGGGCTCGCGGCGGTCCGCATCGGGGACGTCATCGGCACGCCGCCGGTCGGCCGCCCCTACGACCACGTCTTCGCGCCGCCCTCCCTCGAAACCGTCGTGGTGCCCGCCGACCCGGCCGACCTGGGCGCGCTGCACCTGGCCCTGACCCGGCTCGCCGAACAGGACCCCCTGATCGGACTGCGCCAGGACCCGCACGGGCGGGAGCTGTCCGTCTCCCTCTACGGCGAGGTGCAGAAGGAGGTCCTCGCGGCCAGCCTGGCCGAACAGCACCTGACGGTCGACTTCCGGCGGACGACACCGATCTGCGTCGAGCGCGTCACCGGTACGGGCGCGGCCCACGAGGCCCTCGGTGAGGAGGGCAATCCCTACCGGGCGACGGTGGGGCTGCGGGTGGAGCCGGGGCCGGTCGGCGGCGGCGTCACCTTCCGCCTCGCGGTCGAACTGGGTTCGCTGCCCCTCGCCTACATGCGGGCCGTGGAGGAGACCGTCCACACCACGCTGGAGCAGGGGGTGTACGGCTGGCGGGTGCCCGACTGCGTGGTCACGATGACCCACTCGGGCTTCTGCAGCATCACGAGCACGGCGGGCGCGTTCCGCGGGCTGACGCCGCTGGTCCTGATGACGGCGCTGCGCCGGGCCGGAACGGTCGTGCACGAGCCGATGCACCGCTTCGTCCTGGAGGTCCCGCAGGACGCGTACGCGCCGGTGGCGCTCGCCCTGGCCCGCCACCGCGCCCTGCCGGGAACGCCGAAGGCACGCGGCGACGCGTTCGTCGTCGAAGGCCACCTGCCCGCCGACCACGTGCACGGCCTGGAGCGGGAGCTGCCCGAACTCACCGGCGGCGAGGGCGTCCTGGAGACGTCCTTCGGCCACTACCGCGCGACGAGCAGCCCTCGGTCCAGGCTCAGGACCGACCACAACCCGCTGCACCGGGAGGAGTACCTGCTGCACGCGCACCGGCGGATGTGAGCGACGCCGGGGCCCCACCCGCCGACGACGGGTGGGGCGCTCCGGGCCACGGAGATGTCAGGCGGCGACCAGGCCGGTCTTGTGGGCGCCCGCGTTGCTGAAGCGGAGCCAGAACTCGACGCCGTCCTTGAAGTCGGTGCCGAGGATCTTCCAGCTGCCGCCCGGCACGTTGACCTCGCCCTTGCAGACCACCTGGTTCTGGTCGTGGTTCTTCAGGTAGCACAGCTTGAGCACCGTGCCGTTGCTCGGCTTGACCTGGATGTCCGCGCACCGGTTGGTGGTGCGGTAGTAGGCCGCGCCGGGCGGGGCGTCGATCTCCCCGGGCGCCTTGTCGTACTTCCAGGCGCCGCCGAGGCAGGAGGCGGCGGGCGCCCGGTGCTCCGGCGTCGCGACGGCCGCCGGGGTGATGAGGCCCGCGCCGAGCGCGATGAGGCCGGTGACGAGCGCGAGGCGCTTCTTGGTTCGCATGATGTCCCCTCGGTGTTCTGCCGATATGGCATGCACAGGCCCCCGTGGGGTCTGTGTGCGGCAGTCCACCGTCCGCGGAGTTGTCCGGCAGCCCCCTTACGTCCTCCCGGACAAAAGCAGTGGGGGCGGACGGGGAGGCTCTGCTTACGCTTCGCCGTTCCTGCGCCCGGTCAGGGAGCCGAAGTCCAGCATGGCGTCGGCTTCGCGCTGGGTCTCCTCGGCGGTGCGGGCGGCGATGGCGACCACGTCACCCCGTTCGGCTATCAGCAGGTCGTAGATGGGCGCGGTGTTCTCTGGAGCATGCACGTCTTGTGGTCCGTTTCTACTGGTCGGCGCGGCCATCACCCTACTGGGCGCCTCCGGTGGCGGGAGGTGGAGGGGGTGACCCGGTGATCAGGGGCGGGCCGGTCCCGGGGGAGGTGGGCCACCGCCGTTCGACCTGGTCAGGGGGTGGCGCGCAGGAGCACCAGCGGGTCAGGAGGTGGTGAACGCGGCGGCGTGGTCGGTGGCCCAGGTGGTGAAGGAGCGGGCGGGGTGGCCGGTGAGGTGCTCGACCGTGTCCGTGAGGGGCACGGGCTTGCCGTCCTGGGACGCCCACCAGTTCAGCAGGGCGTCGGCGTACACGGCGGGGATGTAGTCGGCCATCTCCCGCTTCCACTCCTCGCGCGTGGCGTGGTGGACCGGGATCGGGCGGCCGATGGCGGCGGCGAGCTGCTCGACCTGCTCGGCGAAGGTCAGGGACGCGGGGCCGGTGAGGGTGAACAGGCCGCCGCGGTGGCGGGGATCGGTCAGGGCGGCGTGCGCGGCCTCGGCGATGTCGTACTCGTGGAGGGGGTCGTTGTGGGCGTGGGGGTAGGGCAGGCTGACGGGCTTGCCGGACTTGATGGACCAGGCCCAGCCACCCGCGTTGGAGGCGAAGGAGCCGGGTCGCAGGATCGTGGTGGTGATCGGCGCGGCCAGCAGGGCCTGTTCGACGTCGAGGTGGGACTTGGCGAGCGGGTCGCCCACGGGGTCGGGGCCGAGGACGCTGGCGGAGGAGAGCAGGACGACGTGGGTGACGCCCGCGCGGTGGGCCAGGTCGGCGAAGTCGGTGGCGCGGTCGGCGGCGGCGTAGAGGAAGACGCTGGTGACGCCCTCCAGGGCGGCGGGGAAGGTGGCCGGGTCGGTGAGGTCCAGGCGGACCGTCTCGACTCCGGCGGGCGGGGCGAGGTCCTCGGGGCGGGCGGAGCCGACACGGACGGGCAGGCCGTCGCGGTGGAGCAGGGTGGTCAGGTGGGTGGCGACCGCGCCGCGGCCTCCGGTGATCAGGAACATGGTTCTGCTTTCTTCGTACGGGTTCGTGGTGTGGGTCAGGAGTATTGGGGGTGGGAGGCGCGCGGCAGCGGGCGCACCAGGCGGCCGCCACGAGGGGGTTGGCGGTCATGGCCGCGGCGGGCGTGGTGACGGCGGCCCCAGGGCATTGGCGAGCTGCTGGACGGCGGTCGGGGATCCGGAACCGGAGCCCGTGGGGCCTCCGGCGGGTAGTGCGAACGATGTTCGTCGCGAACATCGTTCGTTTCGAAGGTAGGTAACGAACGGCGTTCGTGTCAAACGGTGTTCGTTTCGGGCTAGGGTTCCCCCATGAGCACGCAGCCCGTCAGCCGCCGTGCGCGGCCCGCCAAGGCCCCCCTCGGCCGCGACGTCATCGTGCGCACGGGCCTGAAGATCCTCGACCGCGACGGCCTGGAGGCACTGACCATGCGCCGCGTCGCCAAGGAACTCGACACCGGCCCCGCCTCGCTCTACGTCTACGTCGCCCACCGCGACGACCTCATGGCCGCCATGCTCGACGCAGCCCTCGGGCAGGTCCGCACGACCGGGGAAGGGACCTGGCGGGAACAGCTGCGGGCGCTGATCTCCGCGGCCGTCGAGGCGATGAGCCGTCACGAGGGCCTGGCCGCCGTCGCCCTCGGCGCCATTCCCACCGGCGACAACGCCCTGCTGGTCCTCGACCGCATGCTCGCCCTCCTGAAGGACGGCGGCCTCGACGACAACGCCGCCGCCTGGGCCGTCGACCTCCTCTGGCTCCACACCGCCGCGGCCGCCACCGAGCAGAGCGCGTACCACGCCAAGGGCTCCGACGAGGAGTCCACCATCGCCGCGGCTGACCGCCGCTACGCCGCCCTGCCCGCCGACCGGTACCCGATGATCACCTCACTGAGGCAGGCCCTGTTCTCGCCCGGCGACCGCGACACCTGGGCCCTGGAGGTCCTGATCAACGGCATCCTGCACACCCCGACCCGCTGAACCGCCAGCCGGGACTACCCCGATGCGGTGGGAGCACCGGGATGCGGCGGGGAAGTACCGGACTACGGTCGGGTAGCACAGGGATGCGAAGATCGGGCGCGTGAACAGTGATCCCACCGTGCTCGACAATCCCGTCGCCGAGTCGCTGCTCGGCACGCACGCGCATCTGGCCCGACGGCTCGGGCGGGCCGCCACGTACCTGCCGGAGGTCACGACCTTCTGCGCGCTGCCCACCGAGCCCGACCCGGCGGACTGGGCCGACCTGGCCCGGCTGCTCGGCAGCGACGGCTTCGCCGACATGTTCAGCAACTCGGCGCCCGCGCCTGCGGACTGGGAGCCGGTCTTCGTCCTGGAGGGGCGGCAGATGGTCTGGCCCGGCGGACGCCCGCCCGCTGACCCGGCTCCCGCGCCCAACGTCGCGATAGCGGAGCTGGGGCCGGACGACGTGCCGGACATGCTCGACCTCGTCAAGCGGACCGAACCGGGGCCGTTCTGGACCCGCACCGTCGAACTCGGCACCTACCTGGGGATCCGCGTGGACGGAGCCCTGGTGGCGATGGCGGGCGAGCGGCTGCGGCCCCCGGGCTGGACCGAGATCAGCGCCGTGTGCACGGCTCCCGAGGCCCGCGGCCAGGGCCACGCGGCCCGCCTGGTGCGCGCGTTGGCCGCCCGCGTCCTGGCCCGGGGCGACCAGCCGTTCCTGCACGTCGCGGAGGCGAACTCCGGCGCGATCGCCCTGTACGAGCGGCTCGGCTTCGAGACCCGCAGGCCCGTGACCTTCCAGGGCTTCCGTACTCCGTGACCCCCGGCGCCCGGGTGCGGCCCGCCAGCGCGCCGCCGCCCCGCGGAGCCGTGCGTAGCCCCGCCCCGTAGGGGCACCCGCCGTGCACGTGACATCGCGTCACGGTGGCGCGGGACGGCAGGGGGGCGCATGCGGGACACGCGGGAAACGCGCGGCAGGGCCGAAGAGGGACCGCCGTGGTGGGACGTCGCCTTCGACGCGCACGGCGACGCCGTGGACGAGCGGCAGGGGGACCGGGTGGCGGACGCGGCCCGCGAGGCCGACGTGCGCCACCTGGTCGTGCTCGCGCACACCGCCCACCACGAACCCGAGCTCACCGGGCGGATCGACGCGCGCTGCCGCGCCCTGTTCGCGCGGGCCGACGTCACGGACGGCGTGGGACTCGTGGGCGTGCGCTGGCCCAGCATGTGCTTCGCGCGGCCGGAGGACGGCCGCGCGGGGCGGCTCACCGACACCGACGTCACCGGGCTGCACCGCGTCTTCCCCGACGGCGGGGACACCCTCACCGGGCTCCTCGGGCTCCTCGACGAACGGCCCTTGAGGAACGGCGCCCTGGACGACGTGGGCATCGCCCTGCGCCGCCTCGTCGAACACCCCCTGGACACCCCGCTGCACGCCTACGGCACCGACCTGGGCGCGAACGTCCTGCCGCAGACCGACCCGGCCATGCTCATCGACAGCCCCACCCAGGTGTGCGAGGGCTTCGCCGAGGCCCTCGACGCGGCCCGGCAGGAGACCGAGCGGGAGGAGAACCGCAGCCCCGAGCGGTTCGAGGAGGCGCACACCGGCTCCGGCGCGCCCGATGTCTCCGAGCACGGCACGCTCAACGAGTCCGGCACGGCCGGGCCGCGCCCCGCCGACGACCCCACCGAGCGCCTGTCCCGGCCCGAGTCCCTCGCGCCGAGCGAGCGCCCCCTGCGCGACCCGCACGCCGGACGCACGCCCGACCGGGTGTGGGACGGCGCCCACCAACTGCTGCGCCAGGTCACGTCGTACGCGATGCGCAGGCACGCCGGACTCATCGGTGAGCGCGCCCTCGCCCCGCTCCTGCGGACCCTCGGGGAGGACCTGCCCGACACCCGGATCCACCTCGTCGGCCACGGATCGGGCGCGCGTTTGGTGGCCTACGCCGTGCGGGGCCTCGGCCCGCAGGGGCGGGTCGCCTCGCTGTGCCTGTTCCAGGCGGCCCTGTCGCACTACGCGTTCGCCGAGCACCTGCCCCAACTGAGCGGCGGGGGAGCCCTTGCGGGCCTGCACCGACGCGTCACGGGACCCGTCGTGTGCTGCTACTCGCACCACGACCTCGAACTCGGCCTGTTCTTCCCGCTCGCCTGCCGCAGGATCGGCGACGGAGCCCTCCTCTCCGGCGCAGGCCGGACCTGGGGCGCACTCGGCTACGACGGCATCCAGGGCATCGACGGCAGCCCCGCGCTCACCCTCGCCGACGCGCTCGCCGAGGGCGCGCTGCCGTCCTGCGGGTACGTCGGCGTCGACGCGTCCGAACGGATCCGCGCGGGCGGCCCGCCCTGGGGCGCGCACGACGACGTGTTCCACCAGGACCTCGTACGGCTGGTCGGTGTGGCGGGCGGTATGGCCTAGCCGTTGGTGCAGACGTACCGCTGCCGCAGCGGCCAGCCCGCGCTGCGTCCGGTGTCCGTCACCACGAGGTGCTGGAACGCCGCCCCGAGCATGCCGACCGCGCCGATCACCGCCGCGAGCAGGCCCGCCGCGCCCCCGCCCCCTGCACCCCCTTGACCGGCGCGCACCGCGCGAGCGCCGGTGCGCCAGAAGGCCAGCAGAGGCGCGACGCCCACGGCGGTCGCCTAGTTCAGTCGAACGACCGTGTCACTCAACACAATCACCCGACATGGTCAACTGACAAAGTCGTGTGTATCTTGATGATCAAGCGACTGCCGGTGCGGAACGAAAGGCCTCCTCATGACGCACGTGTCCACGCCCGACCTCACTTCCACGGCGACGGCCCAGGCGATCCCGGAGCGTCCCGCGCTCCCCCTGATCGGCCACGCCCTCGGCATCCCGAGCGGAGCCGACGGCCTCCTCCATCTGATGAAGGAGGTCAAGGAGTTCGGCCCGGTGTTCCGGATCCGTGCCTTCGGCTCCGAGACCGTGATGGTCGGCGGCCTGGACCTGGTGGCCGAGCTGGCGGACGAGACCCGGTTCCGCAAGAACGTGCACGGCGACCTCGTCGAGATCAGGGAGATCGCCGGGGACGGCCTCTTCACGGCCTTCCCCCACGAGGCCAACTGGCAGAAGGCGCACGACATCCTGATGCCCGCCTTCTCGCTCGGGGCCATGCGCGGCTACCACGCGACGATGCTGGACGTCGCCCGGTCGCTGATCGCCAAGTGGGACCGGGCGGTCGGCGCGGGCCCGGTGGACGTGCCCGAGGACATGACCCGGCTGACCTTCGACACCATCGGACTCTGCGGGTTCGGCTACGACTTCGCGTCGTTCCGGCGCGAGGACGCGCACCCCTTCGTCGACGCGATGAGCAGGGCGCTCGCCCACACCCAGGCCAAGGGCGAGTCGATCCCGGGCACGGAGGTGTTCCGCTGGCGGCAGACCGAGCAGTTCCGCAAGGACGCCGCGCTGATGACGGAGCTCGTCGACGAGGTGATCCGGCAGCGCAGGGCGTCGGGTGACACCAGCACCGACGACCTCCTGGGTCGCATGCTCCACACCCGTGACGCGCGGACCGGCGAGCCCCTGGACGACGTGAACATCCGCAACCAGGTGATCACGTTCCTCATCGCCGGACACGAGACCACCAGCGGGGCCCTGTCGTTCGCCCTGTACTACCTGACCAAGCACCCCGAGGTCCTGGCCCGCGCGCAGGCGGAGGTGGACGCCCTGTGGGGCGACACGGACGCGCCCGCGCCCGAGTACGGCGACATCGGCAAGCTCGGCTACCTTCGCCAGGTGCTCAACGAGAGCCTGCGGCTGTGGCCGACCGCGCCCGCCTTCGCCATGGAGCCGATCGAGGACACCGTCATCGGCGGCACGTACGCCGTGCGCAAGGGCGAGACCCTGATGGTGCTCACCCCGGCCCTGCACCGTGACCCCGCCTGGGGCGAGAACGTCGACCTCTTCGACCCCGACCGGTTCACGCCCGAGCGCGAGGCGGCGCGCCCGGTCCACCTCTTCAAGCCCTTCGGCAGTGGAGAACGCGCCTGCATCGGCCGCCAGTTCGCCCTGCACGAGGCCACCCTGCTCCTCGGCCTCCTTGTCCACCGCTACCGGCTGCTCGACCACGCCGACTACCAGCTGGAGATCAAGCAGACCCTCACCCTCAAGCCCGACGCGTTCACCCTCAAGCTCGCCCGGCGCACCAGCGACGAGCGGCGCCTGCCCGCCGCCGCGAGCGGCGCGCCCGTGAGCGAGGACCGGCCCGCCGCCCGCCGCGCCACCGCGACCGCGCTCACCCTGCTGCACGGCTCCAACCTGGGCACCTGCGCCGGGCTCGCCCACGACCTCGCCGCCGACGGCGACGACCACGGCTTCACCACCGAGGTCGCCCCCCTCAACGACCGCGCGGGCAGACTCAGCCCCGCCGACGGCCCCGTGGTGATCGTCGCCGCCTCGTACAACGGCCGCCCCACCGACGACGCCGCCGAGTTCGTCACCTGGCTGGAAGGTCTGGAGCCCGGCGCCCTCGACGGCCTGCCGTTCGCCGTCCTCGGCGTCGGCGACCGCAACTGGGCCGCCACCTACCAGCACGTACCGACCCGCATCGAGGAGTTGCTCACCGCCGCCGGTGCCACCCCGCTCCTGGAGCGCGGTGCCGCGGACGCCTCCGGGGACTTCGCCGGAGCCGTGGACCGCTGGAGCGCCGACCTGTGGACGGCCCTGCTCGACCGGTACGGCACCGCCGACGGCGAGGCGGCGCGCCCCGAGGCCGACTCCGCGCAGCCGCAGGGCCTGTACGAGCTTCAGGACGCCACCGCGTCCGTCACCGGTGGACTCGCCGCCCGGCACGGCGTCCAGCCCATGGACGTACTCGACGCGTACGAACTCGTCGACATGGAGCACGAACTGGGCCGCTCCAAGCGCTTTCTCAAGCTGCGGCTGCCCGAGGGCGTCACCTACCGCACCGGCGACCACCTGGCCGTCCTGCCGCGCAACCCCGACGCCCTCGTCCAGCGGGTCACCGCCCGCTTCGGCCTCGACCCGGAGCGCACCGTGCGGCTGAGCGCCCGCCGCCGCGCACGCAACACCCTGCCCGTCGACCGGCCGCTGACCCTGCGCCGACTGCTCACCGACTTCGTGGAGCTCCAGACCCCGGCCACGCCCGAGCAGGTCGCCGTCCTCGCCGAGCACACCGCCTGCCCGCCCGAGCGCCGCCCCCTGGCCGCACTCGCCGGACTCGACGCCGACGGCTTCCGCGACCGGGTCACCGCGACCGGGCTCAGCGTCCTGGACCTGCTGGAGCGCTACCGCGCCTGCGAGCTGTCCTTCGAGCGCTTCCTGGAACTCCTTCCGGTGCTGCGCCCGCGCCACTACTCCATCTCGTCCTCCGCTCAGGCCGCCCCCGGCGAGGTCGACCTGATGGTGTCGCTGCTCGCCGCGCCCCACCGCGCGGGCGAGGGCACCTTCCGCGGCGTCGGCTCGCACTACGTCCAGACCCTGCGGGCCGGGGACACCGTCCAGGCCAGGGTGCTCCCGTGCGGCGAGTCCTTCCGGCTGCCCGAGGACGACGCGGTCCCGGTCATCCTGGTCAGCGCGGGCACCGGCCTCGCGCCCTTCCGCGGAGCCGTGCTCGACCGCCTGCACACCGGGTCCACCGGCACGCTCCTGTGCTACTTCGGCTGCGACCACCCCGAGGTCGACTACCTGCACCGCGAGGAGTTCGAGACGGCCGAGACGGCTGGAGCCGTCAGCATGCGGCCCGTCTTCTCCCAGGCCCCCGAGGACGGCGCCCGCTACGTCCAGGACCGCATCGCCCGGGAGAGCGCCGAGGTCTGGGACGTACTGACGGCGGGCGGCCGGGTCCACGTCTGCGGCGACGGCCGCCGGATGGCCCCCGCCGTGCGGGAGGCGTTCATGGCCGTCCACCGCGAGCACACCGGCGCGTCCGACGCCGAGGCCGCCGCCTGGCTCACCGAGCTCACCGAGTCCGGCCGCTACGTCGAGGACGTCTGGACCGGCTGAATCCGCCGCCCGTCACCGCCGCCCCACCTGCCGCACCCGTCCCGTCCGGTGGTCACGGCCGCCCACCCGGCGCACCCGTGACCACCGGGGCCGGACCCACTCCTTCCGCACCTCCTACCGAGGGGAACCCCATGGCTGTCGCACCCCCGACCACCCGCCGAGCATCCCCGGCCGACCGCACTCCGCGGGGGCGTCGATGAGGGCGCGCGGGACGGCCGCCCTGACCCTCGGCGTCGCCGTCGCACTGATCGCCGGAGCCACCCTGGGCAACGGCGGGGCGAACCTCATGCCCCTCTTCGTCGACGACTTCTCCTCGCGGTTCGCGCTGGGGGACTCCGGCGCGGGACTCGTCGGCGCCACCCAGCTCATGGCCACCGCGATCGTCACCCTGCGCCTCGCCGCGCGGGCCGCGCGGCCCGGCCGCGTCCGCATGGCCCGCACCGGTCTCGCCGTCGGCCTCGCGGGCTTCGTCGGGGCGACCGCGGCCAGCGACCTGCCCACCCTGATCCTCGCGAACCTCGTCATCGGCGCCGGGCTCGGCGCCGTCTACGCCGCGGCCACGGCGGCGATCGCCGCCACCGACGACGCCGACAAGGCGTCCGCGGCCACCATCGCGGGCACGGTGGCCGTGACCGCCCTGCTGATCATGGCGGTGCCCGCGGCCAACCGCAGCGTGGGGGAGGGCACCGGCTTCCTGGTCATGGCGCTGTGCTGTCTGCTCGCGTGGCCCCTGGTGGGCGGCCTCCCCGACGGGCCGACCACGAGCGGTAATTCGAAGGCCGGGGCAGCCACCGCCCCGCCGAACGCCACGGCCACCCCCACATGGGTCCTGCTGGGCGGGATCGCGCTGCTGTGGGCCGTCACCCAGGGCGCCTGGGCGTACGCCTCGGTCTTCGGCCGCGAACACACCGGCATGTCGGCCTCGGCCGTGTCGGTGGTCCTCGCCGTCTCCGGCGTCGTGGCCCTCGTCGGCGCCGTGCTCGGCCCCGCCGCCGCCCGCCGCTTCGGCCGTACGAGGTCCCTGGCGGCCTTCATCACGGCACAGGCCCTGTCGATGGCCGCCCTGGTGCTCACCCACGACCCGGTGCTCTTCATCGTCGCGGCCGTCCTGTGGCAGGCCTGCCAACTGGCCGTCCTGGTGCAGACCCTCGCGGCCGCGGCGCTCCTGGACCCGAGCGGACGCCTGGTGGCCTCCCTCAGCGGAGCGAGCGCGCTGGGCACCGGCATCGGGCCGCTGGCCGTCGGAGCCGTCCTCGACACGGCGGGCGCCGGGGTGCTCGGCGTCCTCCTGGCCCTCGGCACGTTCGTCGCGTCGCTGCCCCCGCTGCGGATGACGGTCGCCAGCGCCACGGCCGACCGCGCACAGCAGCCGGAGCCGGAGCCGGAGCCCGAGGTCGAGCCCGCCCCTGCGGCCAAGCCCGGCTGAACACCCGTCACATCTCAGGCCGGGCAGGCCCCACGGACCGCCGGACAGACGTCGCGCGCGCTCTTCTCGGGGCGCGCGCGGGACCGTACGATCCAGTAGCCGCCCGCCCCGCGTACGCCCGTCCTGCCCGCCCCCGGCACGGCGCCTACGTACGCCGCGTACACCCGGGTGAGGCGCGCGTCGAACACAGTGCACGCCCCGCTCCAGGCCCGTCCTCGCCCACGCTCCGCGATCGCTCCCTCGTCGACCCCAGCCAGAGGTGACCCGTGGGCAGCAAGACCCCTCTCTTCCGCCTCGACGCGAGCGCCGGTGACCTGCACGGCGAGAACCGCAGACTCCGCGCGCTCGGCCCCGCCGTGCGCGTGCAACTTCCCGGTGGACTGCCCGCCTGGGTTCTGACCCGCCACCGACTCCTCCAGGACATCCTGGCGGACCCTCGTACGGGGAAGGACCCGGCGCACTGGTCCGCGTTGCGGGCGGGAGAGGTGCCGGAGGGCTGGCCGCTGATCGGCATGGTCACCAACCGCGGCATGACCACCGCCGACGGAGAGGAGCACCGCCGCCTGCGCGACCTCGTCGCGCAGGCCTTCACCGCGCGGCGCGTCACCGCGATGCGGCCCCGCGTCGAGGCGATCACCCGGAGCCTCCTCGACGCCCTCGCCGAGGTCGGCCCCGGTCCGGTGGACCTGCGCCGCCACTTCGCCTACCCGCTGCCCATGGCGGTGATCGGCGACCTCCTCGGCGTGCCCGACGAGCGCTTCGACGACTTCCGGACCCTCTCCGCGAGCCTGACCAGCAGCGTCACCCCGCCCGAAGAGACCCTCAGCACCCAACAACGCCTGCACGCACTCCTCGCCGACCTCGTCGCCGACCGGCGGAAGCGGCCGGGGGAGGACCTGACCAGCCATCTGATCGCCGCGCGCGACGCCGGTGACCGGCTCTCGGAGCCGGAGCTGATCGGCACCCTGATCCTGGTCCTCGTCGCGGGCCACGGCACCACCCTCAACCTGATCACCAACGCGACGGCGGCGCTGCTCACCCACCCCGAGCAGCGCGCCGCCGTCACCACCGGGCAACGGCCGTGGGACGCCGTGGTGGAGGAGACCCTGCGGTGGGACCCGCCCGTCGCGCACTTCCCGCTGCGCTACGCCCTCGACGACATCCCCGTCGGGAACGTGGTGATCCCGCGCGGCGAGGCCATCCTGGCCTCGTACGCGGCCGCGGGCCGGGACCCCGACCGATTCGGCCCCGACGCCGCCGAGTTCGACATCGCCCGCCCACGACCGAAACACCTGTCCTTCGGCCACGGCCCGCACTACTGCCTCGGCGCGTCCCTGGCCCGTCTCGAGGCGGGCATCGCGCTGCCGGGCCTGTTCGAGCGGTTCCCGGACCTGGATCTCGCCGTGCCGCGCGCGGAGTTGGTGCCGCTGCCGTCCTTCGTCAGCAACAGCGTCCAGATCCTGCCGGTGACCTTGTACGGCGGCCAGTGCGGACCCGAAGCCGGACCCCCTGCCAGTCGGATGGAATGATGACGGGCGACAAGGCGACGGCGGTCCGAGGAAGCCGGTGAGAATCCGGCGCGGTCCCGCCACTGTGATCGGCGAGCGCGTCCCGACCGGCCACTGCCCCGCACGGGGTGGGAAGGCCGGGGCGAGCAGCGACCCGAGAGCCAGGAGACTCACGCGGTCGCCTCCTCCACGGAACACCGGGGCGGATCTCCCCGGAGAGAGGCAGGACGCGGCATGCCCGCAAGACAGGCCCGGAAGTCGTCCGGCACCGCAGGAAGTCACGACACGGCCACCGGCCCGGCGCCCTGCCGGGTCGTCGTCTGCCGGGACTGCTGCTGCGGCAGTCCGAAGGTGACCGGCGTCGACCACGCCGCGCAGACCGCGCGCCTGCGGGCCGAGGCACCCGTACGCGTCTCCGCCTGCCTGGACGTCTGCGACCAGGCCAACGTCATCGTGGTCCAGCCCTCCGCCGAGGGCCGGGCGGCCGGTGCCCGGCCGGTGTGGCTCGGCCTGGTCAACGACGCGGACGCGACCGAGGACATCGTCGCCTGGGTCCGCGCCGGGGGCCCAGGCGTCGCTCCGCGGCCGGAGATCCTCGACCTGTACGCCTTCACCCCGCCACGACGCCGCACGGTGTCCTGAACGGCCGCGCCGGGGCCGCACGCACGCCCCGCGTCAGGGCAGCGGGCGCGCCTCGGCCGCCGTCACCGCCGCCCCGGCGCCCACCCCGTGCAGGACGTGGGCAAGCACCTCCGCCCCACGGACCACGCGCGGTCCCGGCCGGTTGAAGTACGCGGGCCCGTCCAGGACCCAGACGCGCCCCGACCGGACGGCGGGCAGCTCCGACCAGCCGGGCAGCCGGGTGAGCAGGCCCGTCTCGCGCAGCGTCCGCTCGGGCGGGAAGCCGCAGGGCAGCACGAGCAGCACGTCGGGCCGGGCCGCGCGCACCGCGTCCCACGTCATGGGCCCGGTGTGCTCGCCGGGCCCGGCGAGGAGCGGCGCGCCCCCGGCGGCGGCGATCTGCTCGGGCACCCAGTGCCCGGCGGGCCACAGCGGATCCAGCCACTCGATCGCGACCACCCGGGGCCGCGCACGCCCCGCGGTCAGCGCGCGCACCCGGTCGAGGCGGGCCCGCAGCTCTTCCCGGCGCGACGCGGCGCGCTCCCGCACCCCGAGCACGGAGCCGACCGTGACCAGGCAGTCCAGCACGTCGTCGAGGGTGCGCGGCTCCAGGCTCAGGACGCGGGTGTCCGCGTCCAGGAGCCGCACGGTGCGGCTGACCCGCTCGTACGACACCGCGCAGACGTCGCACAGGTCCTGGGTGAGGACCACATCGGGGCGCAGGGCCGCCAGCGCCTCGGTGTCGAGGGAGTACAGCGAGGACCCGGAGTGCGCCGACCCGCCCACCGCGTCGGAGATCTCACGGCTGCTCAGGGCGTCCTGGTCCAGATCGGCACCGGTCACCACGGGCACGGCCGCCACGTCCCGGGGCGGCCAGTCGCACTCGTGGGTGCGCCCGACGAGCCCCTCCAACAGGCCGAGTTCGGCGACGATGTCGGTGGCGGCGGGGAGCAGGGACACGATGCGCATACGCCGACCCTACGGCGTGCGCCGCCGCCCGCGCCCGCCACCGGTGTGCCCGAGCCGACGCCTCCCGACGCTGGTGCTCACCGTTCCCGGAGCCGATACTTCGCCCGGCGGAGCGACCCGACGACAAAGGAGAACCGATGACGTTGAAGGTGAGCCGGAGGCCGCGCGGTGTCTTACGCGGGCCGGGCCGCGGCATCGCGTCGATGGCCCTGCTGGCCGCGGCCGCGGGTGTGCTCGCACCCGCCCCCGCGTCCGCGGCACCGGCCTGTGCCGCCCCGGGGCGGGGCGCGCCGGTCCAGGTGGCGCGCGTCCCCGACTGGGTCGAGTCGATCGCCGTGGACAAGCGCGGCCGGATGTTCGCCACCGCGTACTTCACCGGCCGCGTCTACCGGATCGACGCGCCGGGCCGCACCCCCGTACCCCTCACCGGTGACGTGGGCGCGAACGGCGGCATCGTCGTGCGCGAGGACGGCCGCCTCCTCGTCGGCACCGGCAACGACCTCGCGCACTCGCTCACCGGCGACGCGCTGCCCACCTCCAAGCTCCTCCTGGTGGACCCGGACACCGGCGAGGTCAGCACGTACGCCACCGGACTCGGCGGCATCGACGGCGTCGCCCTCGCGGCCGACGGCACCGTGTACACCACGACCTTGGGCGGGCGGAACATCGGCCGCGTCTCGCCGGACGGCAGGGTCGACCCCGCCTGGGCCCGGGTGCCCCAGCCCAACGGCATCGCCGTGTCCCCGGACGGGACGCAGGTGTACGTCATCCAGACCACCGTGGCCCCCGGCCTCTACCGCATCGCGGCCGACGACCCGGCCCACCCGAGGCGTTGGGTCTCGGTGGACCCGTCCGACGTCCTCGCCCTGCCCGACGGGCTCACCCTCGACAGCAAGGGGCGGCCGCTGATCACCACGCACGCCGCGGGCCAGATCTGGCGCGTGGAGGACGGTCGCCTGTGCACCGTGGCATCGGGCCTGCACCTCTCCACCCAGGTCACCTACGGCCAGGGCGACCGCGGCTTCGCGGCGGGCAGGCTCTACCGGGCGGGCGTCGACGGGAAGACCTACGAAGTGCCCGCGGGCGCCGACCCGTCCTAGCCCACCTGCCGCCCGCGCGGAAGGCGGCGAGGCCGGGTGAGCCGTGTCTCACCTGCCCTGCGCCGCTTGTCTATGCAACGAGTTGCATAGGAGGATTCGGGCATGGCGCTTGAGCACGCGATCCTCGTCTCCCTGCTGGAGCAGCCGGGCTCCGGCTATGAGCTGGCCCGGCGGTTCGACCGGTCCATCGGCTACTTCTGGACCGCCACCCACCAGCAGATCTACCGCGTCCTCAAGCGCATGGAGAGCGACGCCTGGGTCGAGGCCCGCGCGGTGGCGCAGCAGGACCGGCCCGACAAGAAGGAGTACTCCGTCGCGGCCCTCGGCCGCGCCGCGCTCTCGGGCTGGCTGCACGAGCCGATCGAGCCCGAGAGCGTCCGGCACGAGCTCGCCGTGAAGATCCGCGGCGCCGCCTTCGACGACCCGGCCGCGCTGATCCGCGAGGTGCGGCGGTACCGCGAGGCGCACGCCGACCGGCTCGCGCACTACCGCGCGGGGGAGCGGCGCGACTTCACCGGGCCCGAGGCGCCCGCGGTGCTCGACGACGGGCAGGAGCTCCAGCACGTCGTGCTGCGCGGCGGCATCGCGTACGAACAGATGACGCTCACCTGGCTCGACGACGTGATCGCCACCCTCGAACGGCTCGGCGCCCGGCGCTGACGCACCCACCGCTCTCCCGCCCCCTTCCCCGACCTCCCCGACCCCGAGCCGGAAAGGCGACTGGCCATGGCCGACGCGCTGCTGTTCAACCCCCACACCTACGACCCGACCCACTTCGACCCCGAGACCCGCAGGCTGCTGCGCGCGACCGTCGACTGGTTCGAGGCGCGCGGCAAGCGCCGGCTGATCGAGGACTACCGCTCCCGCGCCTGGCTCGCGGACTTCCTGGAGTTCTCCGCCAAGGAGGGGCTGTTCGCGACCTTCCTCACCCCGGCGTCCGCCGCCGGTGCGGGCGAGGGCGACAAGCGCTGGGACACCGCCCGGATCGCCGCCCTCAACGAGATCTTCGGCTTCTACGGACTCGACTACTGGTACGCGTGGCAGGTCACCATCCTCGGCCTCGGCCCGGTCTGGCAGAGCGACAACGCCGCCGCCCGCGCCCGCGCGGCCGAACTCCTCGCCCAGGGAGAGGTGTTCGCCTTCGGCCTGTCCGAGAAGTCCCACGGCGCCGACATCTACTCCACCGACATGCTCCTGGAGCCCGACGGGAACGGCGGCTTCCGGGCCACCGGATCCAAGTACTACATCGGCAACGGCAACGCCGCCGGGCTCGTCTCCGTCTTCGGCCGCCGCACCGACGTCGAGGGCCCCGACGGCTATGTCTTCTTCGCGGCCGACAGCCGCCACGAGGCGTACCACCTGGTCAAGAACGTCGTAGACTCGTCGAAGTACGTCAGCGAGTTCCGCCTGGAGAACTACCCGGTCGCCGCCGAGGACGTCCTGCACACGGGCCGCGCCGCCTTCGACGCCGCGCTCAACACCGTCAACGTCGGCAAGTTCAACCTCTGCACCGGCGCGATCGGCATCTGCGAGCACGCGATGTACGAGGCCGTCACGCACGCGCAGAACCGGATCCTGTACGGCCGTCCGGTCACCGCCTTCCCGCACGTGCGCCGCGAGCTGACCGACGCCTACGTCCGCCTCGTCGGGATGAAGCTGTTCAGCGACCGCGCCGTGGACTACTTCCGCTCGGCCGGGCCCGACGACCGCCGCTACCTCCTCTTCAACCCGATGACGAAGATGAAGGTGACCACGGAGGGCGAGAAGGTCATCGACCTGATGTGGGACGTCATCGCGGCCAAGGGCTTCGAGAAGGACACCTACTTCGCCCAGGCCGCCACCGAGATCCGCGGCCTGCCCAAGCTGGAGGGCACGGTCCACGTCAACCTGGCCCTGATCCTGAAGTTCATGGGCAACCACCTGCTGAACCCGGCCGAGTACGCGCCCGTGCCGACCCGCCTGGACGCGGCCGACGACGCCTTCCTCTTCCAGCAGGGCCCGGCCCGCGGCCTGGGCGCCATCCGCTTCCACGACTGGCGCACCGCCTACGACGCGTACGCCGAGGTGCCCAACGTCGCCCGCTTCCGCGAACAGGCCGACGCGCTCTGCGAGTTCGTCACCACGGCCGCTCCGGACGAGGAGCAGAGCCGCGACCTCGATCTGCTCCTCGCCGTCGGCCAGCTCTTCGCGCTGGTCGTGCACGGCCAGCTCATCCTGGAGCAGGCGCGCCTGACGGGCCTGGAGCAGGACGTGCTCGACGAGCTCTTCGCCGTCCTCGTACGGGACTTCTCCGGGTACGCCGTCGAGCTGCACGGCAAGGACTCCGCCACCGCGCGGCAGCAGAGCTGGGCCCTCGGCGCGGTCCGCCGCCCGGTCGTCGACGAGGCCCGCTCGGCCCGCGTCTGGGCCCGCGTCGAGGCGCTGGCCGGGACGTACGAGATGGCGCCGTAACCCCCGGAAAGCGAGTGAGGGCGGGGCCGCCGTGGTGACACGGCGGCCCCGGCCGTCACAGGGTGAGCAGCGTCCGGCGGGCGACCCCGGTGTCCTGGAGCGGTTTGAGGGCCAGGCGCACCATGGCCAGCGCGTTGTCGTCACCCGCGACACGGTTGGCGCTGAGCTCGCCGCACGTCAGGCACTCGTGGATGAGCAGCCACTCGCCGTCCGGGCGTGCGGTCATGGTCAGCGCCGCCATGCGGCCGCGGCAGGGCGAGGCGCGGTCGCCCGGCACGCGGTGGTCCACGTGCAGGCTGGCCAGGCAGTGCGGGCAGTGGTTGCGGTGCCCGGTGCCCGGCGCGTCCAGGGACACGTCGAGTCGGCAGCCGACGCACCGGAAGTCGTGGGCGCGGTGGCCGCCCCGACCGTGCAGGACGTCCTTGTGCCGTTGCGGGCGGCGGCGCGCCGATGACGGCTCGCGGGTGTGGTTGCGTCGCGGCATGGTGGTGTCCTTCCCCTCGGCCCGGCTCACAGAGTGCCGAACGCTTCGAGCGGGAAGGGCGGTTGGGCGAGCGGCCGCACCGCCATGCGCATCAGGATGAGCTGGTTGTCGTCCGTGCGGACGGGGCTCGACGTGAGCTCGTCGCAGCGCACGCAGCGGTGGATGACCCGCCAGTCGCCGGTCCGCAGGACGGCGATGGCTATCGGGGTCATCCGCCCGTGGCACCCGCTCGGGCCGCCCTCGACGTGGTCGACGACGTGCCGCGAGTGCAGGCACGACGGGCAGTGGTCGCGCGGGACGCCGTCGGCGGTGGCGGACACGTTGAGGCCGCACCAGGCGCAGGTGAACGTGGTGATCCTGAGGGTGTTGTGGGCGTCGCTCTGACGAGCTCCGGTGGTGTGGGACACCCGGGTTACTCCTTGCTGAGGAAGGGAGACGACAGCAAGAGCAGGCCGAGCGGCTTCGGCGATAGGAAGGCACCAAGGACCGGCCTCCGGCCGCCGCGCGGACGTGGCGGCGGCGAAGCGGACGGTCAGACGGTGCGGCGAGGCGCGCTCGGCGCGACCCGGGGCATCAAGACACCCCTCTCTACGGGCGCACGGCCCGGTCGGCGATCAACAGTGCGAACGCCAGGCTAGCGACGGCGTGGTGGCGTGCGCCAACGAATATCGGGCCGCACGGACGCGGATCAGCGGACCGGACGGGGGCGGTGCTTCAGGCGATGGGGTCGATGATGACGTCCTCGACGCTGAAGGCGCACTTGGATTCGCTCTTGGAGTCCTTGGTGCCGCCATCGGCGTTGTTCTGCCACGTGCCGTAGTAGGTGAAGCCCAGCTTGCACTTGACCTTGGCCCGCCAGGTGACGTTCATGGTGCCGGTACAGCTCAGTCCGCCGTTCTTGTTCATGTCCGCCGTGGCGAGGCAGTCCAGGTCGCCGTAGCGGAACCGCTGGCCCGGCTCGACGGCCGAGGCGGTGGGGGCCATGAGCACCATGGCCGTGGTGAGCGCGGCGCCGACGGCGGCGACCCTGCGGATGGAGAGTTTCATACCGTTTCCTCCATGTTCTGACAGCCTCTAGAGCGTGCTGCCGGGAGGGTCCCGAGCGATAGGGGGCGGTGCCGGGGCGGACCGGGAAACGTTCCCGGTCCGGACGGGAAGGGCGGCGGTGGAGGGGGTGGCGCTGAAGCTGAGGCGCTGTGTCACCCGCGGGCCTGGCGGCAGTCCGCGCACAGGCCCCACCAGATGATCTCCGCCTCGTCGACCGCGAAGCCACGGTCGTCCCCGGGCTCCAGGCACGGGGCGTGGCCGACGCTGCAGTCGACGTCCTCGATGCGGCCGCAGGACCGGCACACCAGATGGTGGTGGTTGTCCCCGACGCGGAGTTCGTAGCGGGTGGGGGAGCCCGCCGGTTCGATGCAGCGGATCAGCGCGGCCCGCGCGAGGTCGTCGAGGACGTTGTACAGACCCTGCCGGGACAGACCCCCTGAGGAGGACGCCCCGCCGCCGGTGACGCCGATGCGGCTCTCCAACTCCGCCGCCGTGGAGTGCGGGTGGCCGTGCAGGGCGGTGAGTACTGCGCGACGCTGTGCCGTGCTGCGCAGTCCCTTGGCCCTGAGCAGGTCGGCCGCTCGCTGCTCCATGACGATGCACCCCCAGTCTCCGTCCCGGAAGTCTAACGGGATCACCCTGGCCGCCCTGGGCGAGAAGCGATCCTAGAATTGACTCTGTCCAAACTAGCGGGCTACTGTCTCGTACGGCAACGGACCGCCGAGCGCCCCCGCGGATCGGCGTGCGACCGCCGCTGCCGCACGCGACCCCCGCCCCTCTTCCGACGCGCCGCCCCGCCGGTTCCCGGGACAGCTCTGCCCCGAGCCGGGAGGCCGTCGGCGCGCGACCCCGACGGAGACCCCCATGAAGTGCTACGACTGCGCCCTCGACGACAGGAGCGACACCGCGGGCATCGGCATCTGCAGCCGCTGCCACCTGGTCGTCTGCGCCGACCACAGCCACGTCACGCCGCTCGTCCTCCACCAGGCCAGTGGCATGGGCAAGGCGACGCGGGACCTGCCGGGCCGCCGCGTCGTCTGCCGGACGTGCTACGCGGCGGAGCGGTCCGCCTGACCGGGTCTGACCCACCGTCACCCCCAGACCTGCCGGGCGCTCCGCCCCCTCACCCCCGAGGAAGTGCGTCGTGAACTCTCCCGCCGAGCCCGGAGCCACCACGTCCTCCGGACCCGACTCCTTAACCGCCACCGCCACCGCCACCGCCACCGCCACCGCGCCGCCCGCCCGCCGCCTGCTCCCGTACGCCCTGGCCGTGCTCCTGATCGGCCTGAACATGCGGCCCGTCATCGTGGCCGTCTCGGCCCTCCTGGACGACATCCGCCACGCCACAGGGCTGTCCAACGGCGCCGCGGGCGTCCTGTCCACGCTGCCGCTGATCTGCTTCGGCGTCTTCGCCCCGCTCGCGCCCCGCCTCGCCCGGCGCCACGGGATGGAGCGCACCCTCGTCGCCGTGCTCCTGCTCCTCCTGGCCGGGGCCGCCGTGCGCCTCGTGCCCGCACTGCCCCCGCTGTTCGCCGGGACCTTCCTGATCGGCGCGGCCGTGGCCGTGGCCAACGTCGTCGTGACGGCACTGATCAAGCGGGACTTCCACCGCCATGTGGGCCTGATGTCCGGCCTGCACTCGGCGATGCTCGTCGGCGGCGGCGCCGTGGCGGCCGCCGCGACCGTACCGCTGCGCGACGGACTCGGCCTCGACTGGTCCGGCGGGCTCGCCCTGTGGGGGGTCCTCGCGCTCGCCGCGGTGCTGGTGTGGGCGCCGCGCCTGCGCCACGGTCCCGCGCGGCGCCCCCACGCCGCCCCGAGCACGGGCGGATCGCTGTGGCGCGACCGGCTCGCCTGGGCCGTGGCCCTGTTCTACGCCTTCCAGTCCCTCATCTACTACACGGCCACCACCTGGCTGCCCTCCTTCTCCATCTCCCACGGCTCTTCCGAGGGCCGCGCGGGAGTCCTGCTCGCCGTCTGCATGGGCTTCGCGATGCTCACGTCCCTGCTGGTGCCCGTGGCCGCGCAGCGCTCCCGGCGGCAGAGCCACCTGGCCGTGCTCGGCAGCGCGCTGTGCGCCGCGGCGCTGATCGGGCTGACCGCCGCGCCGACCGCCGCCGCCATCCTGTGGGCCGCGCTGCTCGGGCTCGGCCTCGGGGCCGTGTTGAGCCTGGGCATCGCCTATATGTCGATGCGGGCCCGCACCACCGAGGAGGCCGGGCTGCTCTCCGCGATGTCGCAGTGCGTGGGCTATCTGGTGGCCGCCGTCGGGCCCACGCTCTTCGGCGCCGTGCGGGACCTGACCGGGCACTGGACCGCGGGCCTGGTGGGCCTGGTCGTCCTCGCCGTGCCGATGGCCGTCACCGGTGCGCTCGCCGGGCGCGGCGGACACGTGAACCCCCGCTGAACACGGGAACGGGCCCGCACCCCGGGAAGGGGTGCGGGCCCGCGCCGTGGAACGGTGCCTAGCAGCTCATGGCCCAGGTGTGGGAGTCGCCGTCGTCGTTGGCCGCGCCGTTGTAGTTGACCTCCTGGCCCGGCGTGAGGCAGATGGTCATGTGGCCGCCCTGGTGGGCCCGCGAGTACACCTTGACGTGGTCCTTGATGCCGGGGCCCGAGATGCCGTGGTTGGCCCAGGAGGAGTCCTCGTCGGCGATCCAGCTCTCCCACCAGCCGTCGTCACCGGACCAGTTGGCGCGCTGGCCCTTGTAGTCGGAGTGCTCCCAGGCACAGAACTCGCCACTGGGACAGTCGGCGGCACCGGCGGGCGCGGCGGCGACCAGGCCGCCGGTCATCAGGAGGGCGGCTGCCGCGACGGCGGCGAAGAGACCGCGCGTGGCGGAGGCCTTGGGGGCGGAGGGGACGAGCTTCGTGCTCATGGGTGACAGGGGACCTTTCTGTTCGCTTCTCTGGTACTGCTTCGGTGTTTCGGGAGGGCCGGTGAGGGGCGGGCGCGGGGCCGGTCAAGCCGCCTGGCAGCGCTCGTCGTTGTCGGACACGCCGTCGATCCGCGATCCCCAGGACCAGTTGTCGCTGAAGTCGTACGGCCGGATCAGGCGGTAGTAGCAGTCGTGCCGCCCCCAGTCGATCGCGTACAGGTTCTGGTTGGCGTCCGAGCGGAACGACACGGTCTTGTCGTGGTGGGACTCGGGGAGCTCCCGGTAGCCCGGGGGCCGGTAGCAGAAGCCCGTGCCGTGCTGGCCCGGCTGGGTCCAGAAGCACACTTCGCCGGGACCGCGCTCGACGCCGGGCCCGGCCGCCGACGCCGGTGCCGTCGCGAGCGCGGGGGCGAGGGCGGTGACCAGGGCCGCGGTGGACAGGGCGAGTTTGTGGAGCATGGGCACCCTCACGTCGCTGGGGGATTCCCGCCAAGGCTCGTGGGCGGGCACCGCCAGACTGCCCTCGGCGCGAGGGCGGCATTCGGGCATTCACCCGGATGGTGGGCCCAGGGGAGAGGAGAAGCCTTTCTGCACGCGCGGGGCGTGAGGCCTTGGCGAGTGCCCAGGTCGGAATGGCGTGGAGGATGGCCCCTCGACTCGACTGAGTACGGTGTACGCTGATCCCTCCGGTCGAACCAACGTGCGAGGAGCGCTCGTGAACGTCACCCCCGCAGACAGCCACACCGTGATCCAGGTCCGCGGCGCGCGGGCGAACAACTTGCGGAACGTCTCCCTCGACCTGCCGAAACGGCGCTTGACCGTCTTCACCGGAGTCTCGGGCTCGGGGAAGTCCTCGCTGGTCTTCGGCACGATCGCCGCCGAGTCGCAGCGGCTCATCAACGAGACGTACGCCGCGTTCATCCAGTCGTTCATGCCGAGCGTCGGCCGCCCCGACGTCGACGAGCTGCGCAAC
Organism: Streptomyces sp. NPDC053474; assembly: GCF_044544845.1. Classification (NCBI taxonomy): domain Bacteria; kingdom Bacillati; phylum Actinomycetota; class Actinomycetes; order Kitasatosporales; family Streptomycetaceae; genus Streptomyces; species Streptomyces sp. NPDC053474. Next base: position 349,309 of record NZ_JBITXV010000010.1, on the reverse strand, counting down.
CTCAGCGCGGCCATCGTCGTCGACCAGGAGCGGATGGGCGCCAACTCGCGCTCCACGGTGGGCACCGCCACGGACGCCTACACGATGCTGCGCATCATCTTCAGCCGCCTCGGGGAGCCGGGCGTCGGCACCGCGGGGGCCTTCAGCTTCAATCTGCCCGAGGGCATGTGCCCGGACTGCGAGGGCACCGGCGAGGTCTCCACCGTCGACGTCGACCAGCTGGTGGACCGCGACCTCTCGCTGAACGAGGGCGCCATCACCGTCCCCTCCTACGCGGTGGACTCCTGGAGCTGGCAGATCATGGTCAACTCCGGCTTCCACGACCCCGACAAGAAGCTGCGGGACTTCACCGCGCGGGAGTGGGACGACCTCCTGCACAAGGCACCGGTCAAGGTGAAGGTGGGCTCCAACGGCTTCACGTATGAGGGCCTCGTCTCCAAGATGCAGCGGAGCTGGCTGGCGAAGGACCGCGAGTCGCTCCAGGCGCACATCAGGAGCTTCGTCGAGCGGGCGGTCGTCTTCGCCCGCTGCCCGCTCTGCGAGGGCACCCGCCTCACCCGGGCCGCACTCGGCTCGAAGGTGGGCGGGCTGAACATCGCCGAGTGTTCGGCGATGCAGATCAGCGACCTGGCGGCGTTCGTCCGCGGCATCGACGCGCCCGGCGTGGCGCCCCTGCTCGCCGGACTGCGGGACCTCCTCGACTCGCTCGTGGAGATCGGCCTCGGCTACCTCAGCCTGGACCGGCCCTCGGGCACGCTGTCCGGCGGCGAGGCACAGCGCGTGAAGATGGTGCGCCACCTCGGCTCCAGCATCACCGACGTGACGTACGTGTTCGACGAGCCGACCATCGGCCTGCACCCGCACGACATCCAGCGCATGAACGCCCTGCTGCTGCGGCTGCGCGACAAGGGCAACACCGTGCTCGTCGTCGAGCACAAGCCGGAGGTCGTCGCGATCGCCGACCACGTCGTGGACCTCGGCCCCGGCGCGGGGGAGGCGGGCGGCGAGATCTGCTACACCGGCGACGTGGCGGGCCTGCGCACGTCCGGCACGCTCACCGGACGCCACCTCGGACACCGCGCCGCGCTGCGCACACGCGTCCGTACGCCCCGGGGGCACCTGTCCATCAAGGGCGCCGACCGGCACAACCTCAAGGACGTGGCGGTCGACGTGCCGCTCGGGGTGCTCACCGTGGTCACCGGCGTCGCGGGCTCCGGCAAGAGCTCCCTGATCCACGGCTATCTGTCGGGGCAGGACGGGGTCGTGGTCGCCGACCAGTCGCCGATACGCGGCTCGCGCCGCTCGAACCCGGCGACGTACACCAACCTCCTCGGCCCCATCCGCACCGCCTTCGCCAAGGCCAACGGCGTCAAGGCGGCACTGTTCAGCGCCAACTCCGAAGGCGCCTGCCCGAAGTGCGGCGGCATCGGCCTCGTCTACACCGACCTCGCGATGACGGCGCAGGTCGCCTCGGTGTGCGAGGAGTGCGCGGGCAAGCGGTTCACGCCCGAGGTCCTGACCTACACGCTGCGCGGCAAGAACATCAGCGAGGTGCTCGGCATGTCGGTCGCGGAGGCGCACGCCTTCTTCCCGTCCGGCCAGGCGCACACCGTCCTCGGCCGCCTCCACGACGTCGGCCTTGGCTATCTGCGCCTCGGCCAGCCGCTCAACACCCTCTCCGGAGGCGAGCGGCAGCGCCTCAAGCTCGCCATCCACATGGCCGAGAAGGCGTCCACGTACGTCCTGGACGAGCCGACGACCGGACTGCACCTGGCCGACGTGGACAAGCTGCTCGCGCTCCTCGACCGGCTCGTCGACGACGGCAATTCGGTGGTCGTCATCGAACACCACCAGGCCGTCATGGCCCACGCCGACTGGATCATCGACCTCGGCCCGGGCGGCGGACACGACGGCGGCGAGGTGGTGTTCACCGGCACTCCCGCCGAACTGGTCGCGGACGCCGACACGCTGACGGCACGTCACTTGCGCGACTACGTGGCCTCCTGAGCCCGCGCCGTGGGGCGCGGGCCCCGCGCCCCACGGCACGCCCGCGATATTCGCTTGCCCTCGCGGCGGCAGACGACCACAGTCGCCCCGTGCGAAACATCGAGCTGTCGGACGGCGTGGTCACCCTGTCCCCCCTGACCCTGGAGGACGTCGACGCGCACCTGGCGGGCGAGGACGACCTCCTCGTGCGCTGGCTCAACGGCGAGCCGAGCACCCGGGCGAGCACGGAGGAGTACGTGCGCCACTGCCAGGACCAGTGGGCCGACGAGGGCACGCTGCGCGCCTTCGGCGTGCGCGCCGGTGACGAGCTGACCCTCGCGGGCACCATCGACGTACGGCTCACCGTCCCGGGCCTCGCCCCCGGCGCGGCCAACATCGCCTACGGGCTCTACCCCGCCTGGCGGGGCCGGGGCCTCGCGACCCGCGCGGTCGACCTGGTCTGCCGCTACACCGCGACCGAGGGCGCGCGCGTCGGCGTGATCCGGGTGGACCCCGCCAACGCCGCGTCGGAAGCGGTGGCGCGGCGCGCGGGCTTCACCTACATGAAGCAGGTCCGGGAGGCGGACGGGACGTGCCACAACTGGTACGTCCGCGACCTCAAGGGCCTCGCCGCGCCACGGTAGATCAGGGCTTCTCCGCGCACGCGTTGCCCGTGGCGGGGTTGAGCACGCCCACGACGTTCACGGTGTTGCCGCAGAGGTTCACGGGGATGTCGACCGGCACTTGGACGAGGTTGCCGCTGAGGACGCCCGGCGAGTTCTCCGCCTTGCCGTTGGCATCGGCGTCGGCGGCCGCCGAGGTGGCGCCGCCGACCAGCGTCGTCACGGCGAGCGCGGCCGAGGCGAGGAGTACGCGAGTGCGCATGGGTACCTCCTGGTGCGATGGAAGGGTTCCTCCCGAGCCTCGCCGCCGTGCGGCACGGGAGAAAGTCCTGGTAGCCCGATGGAATGAACAGCGAGAACCGGCCAATTCGGCGAGCCGTACGAGGCGTCCGGGTCCGGAACGGAATGAAGGTGACGGGGCGGGCGCGGGGCGGCGCGGCCCCACAAGGCACTGTTTCCGGCCTTCATCATCCCGGCGGGGGACATGCGCGACGAACTTGGCCGAACCACACGTCATCGAAATCGCTGTAGAGGGCATGTAGTGGGGAGCGGAACGCCTCGGGGGACCGGCAGACCTGTACGCCCGTCCGAAACCGGAGACAGCATGACGCAAGCAGCTCCCTTTCCTCAGGACCGTACCTGTCCCTACCACCCGCCCGCCGGCTACCGCCCACTGAGCGAACAGGGCCCCCTCAGCCGCATGACCCTCTACGACGACACCGAGGCCTGGGTCGTCACCGGGCACGCCGAGGCCCAGGCGCTGCTCACCGACGCCCGGCTCTCCGCGGACCGACAGAATCCGGCCTTCCCCTCCATCGCCCCCCGCTTCGAGCTCTCGCGCCGCGTGCGGACCGCGCTCCTCGGCGTGGACGACCCCGAACACAACAGACAGCGCCGCATGCTCATACCGCCGTTCGGCGTGAAGCGGGTGGCGGCGATGCGGCCCCGCATCCAGCACCTCGTCGACCAGCTCCTGGACACCATGCTCGAACAGGGACCGCCCGTGGACCTGGTGTCCGCGTTCGCCCTTCCGGTGCCGTCCATGGTGATCTGCGAGCTCCTCGGCGTGCCGTACGCCGACCACGACTTCTTCGAGGAGGCCTCGCGCCGCCTGCTGCGCGGCAAGACGGCCGACGAGGCCGAGGAGGCCCGCCTGGACCTCATGGACTACCTCGTGGGCCTGGTCGACCGGAAGAGCCGGGCCGCCGAGAGCCGCCCCACGGACGCGGCGGCCCCCACCGAAGGCCTGCTCGACGACCTCGTCCGCGAACGGCTGCACACCGACGAGCTCGACCGCGACGAACTGGCGCGGATCGCACTGATCCTGCTGGTCGCCGGGCACGAGACGACCGCCAACATGATCTCGCTCGGCACCTTCACCCTCCTCGAACACCCGGCACAGCTCGACGCCCTGCGCGCGGAGCCGGAGCTGATCCGCGACGCGGTGGAGGAACTGCTGCGCTTCCTGTCGATCGCCGACGCGCTCCAGCGGGTCGCCACCGCCGACATCGAGGTGGCCGGGCAGACCATCCGCGCGGGCGAGGGCGTCTTCCTCGCCGCCTCGGCCATCAACCGCGACGCCGCCGTCTACCCCGAACCGGACGACCTCGACGTCCGCAGAAGCGCCCGCCACCACCTGGCCTTCGGCTTCGGCATCCACCAGTGCCTCGGACAGAACCTCGCCCGCCTGGAGCTGGAGATCGCCTTCACCTCCCTCCTCGCCCGGGTCCCCGACCTGCGGCTCGCCGTCCCGGCGGACGAGGTCCCGATCAAGCCCGGCGACACCATCCAGGGCCTCATCGAACTGCCCGTCACCTGGGGGCGCGGCTGATGCGGATCACGATCGACACGGACCGCTGCATCGGCGCGGGACAGTGCGTCCTGACCGCCCCCGGCGTCTTCACCCAGGACGACGACGGCTTCAGCGCGCTGCTGCCCGAGAGCACCGACGCAGCGGACGACCCGATGCTGAAGGAGGCGGCACGCGCCTGCCCGGTGCAGGCCATCACCCTCGAGAGCGAGTGACGCACACGGGCGGGGACCGGCAGCGGCCCCCGCCCCCTCCCGCGAAGCCAGCGCCTCTGCGGCCCCTGGCCGACGGGGCGTCCCCGGCCAGAGGGGAAGAAAAGGGGAGGCGCCGCCCGGAGCCGTCGGGAACAATTGGATCATGCGCATCCGAGTGGTCGACCCCAGCGAATTCCCCCTGCTCCAGGACATCGAGAGGGCCGCGGGCCGCTCCTTCCGGGACGTCGGCATGCCGGAGATCGCCGAGGACGAGCCGCCCACGCTCGAAGAGCTCGGGCGGTACCAGCGGGCGGGGCGCGCCTGGGTCGCGGCCGACGACGCCGACCGGTCCGTCGCGTACCTCCTCGCGGACCACGTCGACGGCGACCTGCACATCGAGCAGGTGTCCGTGCACCCCGACCACGCGCGGCGCGGCGTCGGCCGCGCCCTCATCGAGCACCTGGCCGACACCGCAAGGGCCGGTGGGTTCCCCGCGCTGACCCTCACGACCTTCGCCGAGGTGCCCTGGAACGCGCCGTACTACGCCCGCTGCGGCTTCGAGACTGTCGACGAGGCGACGATCGGACCGCAGCTGCGGGCGGTGCGGCGGAACGAGGCCGCCCACGGCCTGGACCGGTGGCCGAGGGTGTGCATGCGCCGCCCGGTGTGAAGCCGTGGCACAACAGGCTCATTGAAGTCTTCAGTACCGCCCGGTCCGGACCTAGGATCGGGCGGCATGAGCGGGCGACAGCTCAGGACCCGGCGCGGGGCGCGGCACACCGGCGCGCGCGGCTTGGTCCTGTGCCTGTTGACGCTCGTGGTCTGCCTGCTCACCGTGGGGGGCCCGGGCGCGGCGTCGGCCTCCTCTCTCACGAAGAAGCCTGACCACGCGCGCACGATGGGCCTGATGGGCTCCTACCGCCCGGCCGTCGAGGTCTCGGTGGGCCCCGACACCAGCGGCTGCCAGGACGGGGACGCCCCGGACACGCCCCGTGGCGCGATGCCGCCCCGGCCCGACCAGCCCTGCGCGCCCGTGCCCCGGTCCGCGCCGACGAGCGGCGACGCGGTGCCCGTTGCCACCGCGTCGAGCCCGAAGGGCTGCGCGGACGCCACCGCCGTCGATCTCTACAGAACCCGCGTCATCAGAACGTAGAGGGCCCTCTCCTCCCTCGACGCTTCCCACGCCACGGACACGGCGTCCGACCGCTCCACCGGGCGCCCCCGCCCGCGCGGCCTCCGGCCGCGCGGCTTCCTCCGCATCCCTTCGCACCAAGACCCCTTTGCGCCAAGGAGAGATCCAGCATGTCTTCGTCCCCTTCCCGTCCCCCCGCCCCGCCCGAGGGCCTGATCGTGCCCGGCGCGCCGGTCGCCCACCGGGCCGCCCCCGGCGCTCCCGCGCTCCAGCCCGGCACCGACCTCGGTCTGCTGCTCCTGCGCGTCGCCGTCGGCTTGACCATGGCCGGTCACGGCACGCAGAAGCTGTTCGGCTGGTTCGACGGCGGCGGCTTGAACGGCACCGCCGACCACTTCGCCGCGGACGGCTACAAGGCCGCCAAGGCGATGGCCTGGGTCGCCGCCCTCACCGAGACCCTCTGCGGCCTCGGCCTCGCCATCGGCCTGCTCACCCCGCTCGCGGGCGCGGGCATCCTCGGCATCATGCTCAACGCCATCGCCACCAAGTGGGGCGGCGGATTCTTCGCCCCCGAGGGCATCGAGTACGACCTGGTCCTGCTCACCGGCGCCGTGGCCCTGGCCCTGACCGGACCCGGCCGCGTCGCCGCCGACCAGCTGCTGCCCGGGCTGCGCGACCACCGGTTCACGAGGGGCGTCGCGGCGGTCGCCCTCGGCGCGCTCTCGGCCGCGTTCGTCCTGGTCGTCCTGCGCGACTGAGGCGGTACTCCCGGCAGGGCCGGGGCGGTGCCCGCGGGAGCACGACCGCGGGCGTCGCCCCGGTGCCATGTCAGCGCGAGATGAACGCACTTGACTGCGGAACGATCCCCGCTTTGGGTGGGAGGGCCCATCGCCGAGCCCCTCGCCCTCGACCAGGAGCCGTCATGCCCGCACAGGAAAGCCAGGACGAGCCAGCGGCACGCGTGCCGATGACCGCCGAGAGCATCGAGGCGGCCACGGTCGGCGAAGTGCCCCGGCTCGACGGTCCTGTGACGCTCAGGGAGTACGATCCGCGCTGGCCCGAGGCCTTCGCGCGGGAGGCGGCACGCGTCCGCGCCGCGCTCGACGCGACACCGCACGCGCTGGAGCACGCGGGGTCCACCTCGGTGCCGGGCCTGACCGCCAAGCCGATCGTCGACATGGTGCTCACCGTCCCCGACCCCGGCGACGAGGAGGCGTACGTACCGGCCCTGGAGCGGATCGGTTTCCGGCTCGCCATCCGTGAACCCGAGTGGTATGAACACCGCGTGCTGCGCAAGCGGGACCTGGGGCCCGGCGCCGACGCGGCGAACCTGCACGTGTTCCCGCGCGGCTGCGCCGAGGTGACCCGCATGCTGCTGTTCCGCGACTGGCTGCGCGCCCACCCCGAGGACCGGGACCTGTACGCCCGCACCAAGCGAGCACTCGCCGCCCGCACCTGGACCTATACGCAGAACTACGCCGACGCCAAGTCGGACGTGGTCGCGGAGATCATGGAGCGGGCGGCGCAGGAGGGCTGAGCGCGGTGGGTGTCAGGCGGCCGGGGTCAGAGCCGTGCGGCGGGGCAGCGGCGCGGGTGCGGCGAGGGCGGGAGCGCCGTCCGGGACGGGCACCGCGGCGAAGATCGCGTCCTGCTGGGCCTGGAGCTCCTGCTTGCGCTCGGGGCTGGTCGAGGGCAGCCGCAGCTCCTCGTACAGCTTGTGCGTCTCCTCCTGGGCGTACTTACTCGCCGGGGTGTGGAACTGCACCTCGAACCGCTGCCGCGAATCCGACGCGCTCCAGCCGGAGTTGAGGCCTTTGTAGCCCTTCTCCCGGCCCCAGGTGTTGGACCACTTCGTGGTGTCGTTGCCCCAGGCGGACAGCACCTCGGCGGCGAGGGTGACGCCCGTGACGTAGCGGTCGTCGGGCCACTGGAGGGTGTAGCGCACCGCGTCGCTCAGCCGGGCCAGGGCGTCGTCGACGTTGCGCTCCGGATGGTCCTTGAGGTCCGTGGCGACCTTCCGCTTGAGGGAGTCGGGGGACTTGAGGCGGTGGTCGAAGCCGACGAGTTCGGCCCGGCTGAGGTCGGCGGCGGCCCGCACGTCGCGGCTGATGGCCGGTTCCGCCGCACGCGCGCGGGCGACGTACGCGTCGACCTTGCGGTTGTCCGCGGCGTCGAGGCGCAGGCCGTCGCGCTCCCAGCCACCCTCGTCGTCGTGCTGCGCCGCGCCGCCGTGCGGGGCGGTGGCGTGCTTGCCCGTCTTGCCGGAGTGGTCAGCGGCGTACGCGGTGAGCCCGGTGGCGGCCGTGGACAGGGTGAGGGCGGCGGCCAGTACGGCGGCCGTCCGGCCCAGGCGGTGCTGCGTGGTCATGCGGAGGTGGTGTCCCTTCTCGCGCGGGGCACCGCCCGCCCCGGGGCAGCGGGGCGGGCGGTGATCGTCGACGGGGACAACGGACGAGCGCGGCAGAAGTACCGTGCGGCGACTCGGTCGGTGGAACGTGGCCTGATGGGGCCGCCCGGCGGCGGGATCGCGTGGGGCCGTCAGGCGGTCGGCGAGCCGGTGACCGCCGCGAGGGCCCGGCGGAGCGTGGTGTCGCTCGGCGGGGCGTCGGGCCAGCGGGCGGCGATGTGGCCGTCGGGCCGGACGAGCAGCGCCCCGTGCGGGCCCAGGCCGCAGGGGTCCGCGTGTTCGCGGGGGAGGGCCTCGACCCGCAACGGCCAGGGCGCGGCGGGCAGGTGATCCCACTGGGCCGGGTCCGGGGTGAGCAGGGTGAACCACTCGCCAAAGGCGTCGAGCGTGGAGCGGCCCGGGGCGAGCCAGAGGTGGGGCATGCGGTGGCCCGGCTCCGGGGTGGGGACGTAGTCCGTGCCCCCTTCGGAGGAGTCGGACGCTTCCGGCGGGGCCGGGCCGTCGGCGAGGACCGCCCCGGAGCGATACGCCACGCCGAGCACCAGGCCGAGCTGTGCGAAGTACCGCTCAGACCAGGGGAGTTCGACCGGGTCTGCGACCGCCGTGCCCGAACGGAGCTGCTCGTTGCGGCGCGTCTGCACCTCGACCATGAGCCGGGTGCTGGCCACGGTCTGGTCGAGCGTCCGACGGGCCACGGGCAGGCGTTCCGTGCCGTACGTGTCGAGCAGGCTCGGCCCCGCCCACCCGTGCAGGACGCCCGCCAGCTTCCAGCAGAGGTTGTGCACGTCGGCGACGCCGGTGTTCATGCCCAGGCCGCCGGTGATGGGCAGCGCGTGCACGGCGTCACCGGCGAGCACCACGCGCCCCTGCCGGAAGCGCTCGGCTACGAACGCGTTCATCACCCAGTGCTGCACCCGCAGCACCTCGGGCCGCACCTCGGCGCCCGGCCCGAGCGCACGGGAGACGAGGTCGCGCCAGTCGGTGTGCGCGGCGCCGTCCGGGGTGGGCCCGAACCAGAGCCAGCCGCCCTCGGGGTGGACGGGACCGAACGACCCGTGCGCGGTGAAGTAGACCCCGGCGGGCTGGTCGGCGCTCCAGCGGCCGAGGTCGGCGTCGAACACGACGGTGGTGAAACGGCCCAGCTCACCGGGGCCGGTGGTGCCGATGCCCAGGAGCGGCCGGAGGGTGGAGTGCGCGCCGTCGGCGGCGAGGACGTACCGGGCACGGACCCGCGTCCGCTCGCCGTCGCCGTGGTCGGCGAGCACGGCCACGACGCCCTCGTCCGCCTCCGCCAGGCCGACGAGTTCGACCCCGAAGCGCACCGGTGCGTCGGCGGCCGCCAGCAGGGTGGGTTCCAGGCGGTCTTGGGAGGTGAGGACGCCGATCACGGGGCTCTCGGGCACCGGCTCGTTGACGCCGATCATCGCGGCCGTGGCGAAGTCGCGGTCGTACAGGGTGTCGCGGAAGCGGACGCGGCCGTACGCGGGCGCGAACGCGCGGCCCGCGATCCGGGCGGCGAGGCCGAGCCCGCGGTAGATCTCCATCGAGCGCACGTTGACGAGCCGGGACCGGGGGAAGGGCGAGAGGCCCGTGCGCTTCTCGACGAGCAGCGTCCGCACGCCCCAGCGCGCGAGCAGCGCGCGGGCGGTGAGCCCGACGGGGCCGCCCCCGACGATCAGCACCGCCGTCTCGGTGTCCACTCCGGGCATGTCGGCTCCTCAGCGGCGGTGCGGCGGCCTGGGCGGCGGCCGAGCCGGCATGAGGTCAATGTCCCGGACCCGGCGGCGGGCCGCAACGCCCGTGCCGCCGATCGCACCCGAACGTGCTCAGGAGGCCGGGCCGACCGGGAGCCCGCTCAGGGCAGGGGGCGGCTGGAGCCTCGTACCACCAGGTCGGGGGCCAGGCGGAGCGCGCGCCGCGGTCCGGCGCCGCCGGGGCCGAGGCGGTGGCCGAGCAACCGCGTCGCCTCGGCGGCCAGTTCGGCGACCGGCTGGCGGACCGTGGTGATGCCGGGGGCCGCGAGCTCCGCCATCGGGATGTCGTCGAAACCGGTGACGGCGACCTCGCCGGGCACGTCCGCGCCCAGCTCCCGCAGCCGCTGGAGCACACCGATCGCGATGAGGTCGTTCGCGCAGACCACGGCGTCGGGGCGGGCCTCCCCCAGCATGTCGACGGCGGCCCGGCCCCAGGCCACGGAGAAGTCGCCGAGCGCCACCCGCTCCGGCGCCCGGGGGTCGAGCGCGCCGGAACCGGCCGCGTACGCCGCGCGCCGTTCGGCCGCCGCCGACGCCGTGCCGTGCGCGCCGACGAAACAGGGCCGTCGGCGCCCGGTGGCCGCGAGGTGGTCCAGGACGAGCGCCATGCCCGCGGCGTTGTCGACGGCCACGGAGTCGGCGACGCCGGGACCGCACCGGCGGTCCAGGAGGACCAGCGGCACCCGCGCCGCCGCCGCGGCCACCGCGTCCCGGCTGCGCCGCTCGTCGGCGGGGATCACCAGGAGCGCGTCGACACGGCGGCTGAGCAGGTCGTCGATGCGCTCCGCCTCCGCCACGGGGTCGTCGTCGCAGTCGGCGAGCAGCACGGCCCGGCCTTCGGCGTGCAGCGCGTGGGTCAGCTCGCGGACCAGGGCCGGGTAGAAGGGATTGGTGATCTGCGGCAGGACGAGGCCGACCGTGCCGGTGGCGCGGCTGCGCAGGGCGCGGGCCGCGTGGTTGGGCCGGTAGCCGAGGCTCGCCGCGGCCGCCCGGACACGGCGGGCGGTGTCGGCGCCCACGGGCCGGGTTCCGGCGAGGACCCGCGAGACGGTGGCGACGGAGCAGCCGGAGGCCCGCGCCACGTCCCGCAGCGTTACGTCAGCCACGCCCGTGCCCCCTTCCCTCGGCCAATGTCCGGAGAACGTTATCAACGGCCACAGGGCTCGCCTGGGTGCCCAAGAGCGGCAGGGCCTCGGGCCGCCTCGCGCAGGCCCGACATCACACCAGCTCAGAGGCGTTGGGCGGGCACATGGACGGGGATGCTCCGGATCGTTGACATAATGCGCACCCGTGCACAAAGTCTTCGGAGAACGTTTTCCCGAGGTGACGCCCGCCAGCGCCGCCTCAGCCGAACAAAGAGGTTCCGCGATGGCCAGAAAGATCATCCTCGACTGCGACCCCGGGCATGACGACGCGATCGCCATGCTGCTGGCGCACGGCAATCCGGACGTCGAGCTGGTCGCGGTCACCACCGTCGTCGGCAACCAGACCCTGGAGAAGGTCACCCGCAACGCCCTGTCGGTGGCCCGCATCGCCGACATCACCGGCGTGCCCTTCGCGGCGGGCTGCCCCCGGCCCCTGGTGCGCGACGTCGAGGTCGCCGAGTCGATCCACGGCGAGAGCGGCCTGGACGGCCCCGTGCTGCCCGAGCCGACCCTGGAGCTCGACCACCGCCACGCCGTCGACCTCATCATCGACACGGTGATGTCCCACGAGCCCGGCGAGATCACCATCGTCCCGACGGCCGGTCTGACCAACATCGCCCTGGCCGTGCGCAAGGAACCCCGCATCGCCGAGCGCGTCCGCGAGGTCGTCCTCATGGGCGGCGGCTACCACACCGGCAACTGGAGCGCCGTCGCCGAGTTCAACATCAAGATCGACCCGGAGGCCGCGCACATCGTCTTCAACGAGCGCTGGCCCCTCACCATGGTCGGCCTCGACCTGACGCACCAGGCGCTCGCCACCCCCGAGGTCGTCGAGCGCATCGCCGCCGTGGGCACGCGGCCCGCCGCGTTCGTGAACGAGCTCCTGGACTTCTTCGGCTCCATGTACCTGCGGGAACAGGGCTTCGAGCACCCGCCGGTGCACGACCCGTGCGCCGTCGCGTACGTCATCGACCCGAGCGTCATGACGGTGCGCAAGGCCCCCGTGGACATCGAGCTGACCGGCACCCTGACCCTCGGCATGACCGTGGCCGACTTCCGCGCGCCCGCCCCCGCCGACTGCCACACCCAGGTCGCCGTCGACCTCGACCACGGCAGGTTCTGGGACCTCGTCGTCGACGCCCTGGAGCGCATCGGCGAGGTGCCCGCGTGAACGCCTCCTCCACCGCGTCCGCCACCGCGACCGCGCCGGGCAGCCGCCCGGTGCGGATCTGGGTCCTCGTCACCGCCCTCCTCGCGGCGTGCTTCGCCTTCCAGCTGAACGCGAGCATGCTCAGCCCCGCGCTGAAGAACGTCGAGGACTCCCTCGGCGCGACCACCGCCGAGGTCGGCCTGACCCAGACGGCGTTCTTCACCTCCGCCGCGCTGTTCTCCCTGTTCCTGCCGCGCCTGGGCGACCTCGTCGGCCGCCGCCGGGTGCTCGCCGCGATGATGGTCCTGATGGCCGTGGGCTGCGTCGTGGCCGCGCTCGCGCAGAGCGTGCCGATGCTGTTCGTCGGCCGCGTCATCCAGGGCGTGTCCGGGCCGACGGTCCCGCTCTGCCTGATCATGCTGCGCAACGAGGTCCACGAGCCCAAGCGGTACGGCACCCTGCTCGGCGTCATCACCGCCGTCAACGGCGGCATCGCGGGCGTCGACTCCATCGCGGGCGGCAAGCTCGCCGACCACTACGGCTTCCACTCGGTCTTCTGGGTGATGGCCGTCGTCGCCGCCCTCGCCGCCGTCCTGGTCGCCGTGCTCACCCCCGAGTCGACCGCCGACAACGCCGCCGAGACCCGCATGGACTGGCCCGGCGTGGCCATCCTGGTCGTCTCCGTCGGCGCGGCCCTGATCGCCCTCAACGAAGCCGGGAAGCTCGGCGACGCCAACTGGCCGCTCGTGGCCGCTCTCGCCGTCGTCGCCGCGGCCGCCTTCGCCGTGTTCTGGCGCGCGGAGGACCGCAGCAGCCACCCGCTGGTGGCCACCCGGCACCTGCGGCAGCGCTCCACCTGGGCCCTGCTCCTGACGACCGTGCTCACCATGACCGGCGTCTTCGCCGTCATGAACGGCATGATCCCCGCGTTCGCGCAGAACGCGGACGCCGGATTCGGCATGAGCGCCGAGCAGTCCGCCTGGTGGACCCTGACCCCCTACGCCCTCGCGGGCCTGGCCATGGGCCCCCTCGCGGGCCGCCTCGCCGCCACTCTCGGCTACGGCAAGGTCCTGCGCTTCGGCCTCGTCGGCTCGGCCGCGACGGTCGCCCTGATGCTCGTCACGCTCCAGGCCGACTCGCGCGCGCTGCTGCTCGTCTCGTCGATCCTCATCGGCGTCACGTACGCGGGCGTCGCCAACATCGTCCTCAACGGCCTCGGCATCGTCCTGTCCCCGAAGGAGGGCCCCGGCGTCCTGCCCGGCCTCAACGCGGGGGCGTTCAACCTGGGCGCGGGCCTGAGCTTCGCCGTCCTGTTCGCCGTGCAGACCGCGGCCGCGCCCGCGGACAAGACCTCGGTGGCGGGCTACTCGGCGGGCATGATCGCCGGAGTCGTCCTCATCGCGGCGGCGTTCGTGACGTCCTTCCTGATCCCGAAGCCGGTGACGGCGGAGGAGCATGCCTAGGCCCGTCCGCTGGGTCGCCCCGCGCCCTCTACGGAGGCCGCGGGGCAACGGACGGGAAGTGGTCGAACACAGTCCGTAGCAGGGCAAGGGCGAGGCTCTTCGTCAGGGCGGACTGTGTCTGCCCTAGGATCTCGACCAAATGAACGTGTACGGACGGGACTTCGAGAAGGCCACGTTCGCCCGCGTCCTGCGAGGAGCGCGCGAGGGCAGCGGCGCGACGCTCACGCTGTGGGGGGACCCCGGCATCGGCAAGACGGCGCTCCTGGAGCACGCCGCCGCCACGGCGACCGGGTTCACCACGCTCTCCTGCCGCGGCGCCCGCGTGGAGGAGCCCCTCGCCTTCGCCGCGCTGCACGCGCTGCTGTGGCCGGTGGCCGACCGGATCGACGCGTTGCCCGCGGCCCAGGCGGCGGCCCTGGGCGCGGCCCTCGGCCACGGCGGCGCGCGCCCCGACCGCTTCCTCATCGGCGTCGCCACCCTCACGCTGCTGTCCGGACTCGCCGCGGAACAGCCCCTCCTGATCACCGTCGACGACGCCCAGTGGCTCGACGGGCCGACCACCGCGTGCCTCGCCTACGTCGCCCGCCGCCTGGACAGCGAACCGGTCGCCCTCCTCGTCGTCACGGGCCAGGAAGCGCCCACGCCCGGCGGCCCCTGGGGCGGCGGCACCGCCCTGGAGATCGGCGCCCTCGACGACACCGCCGCCACAGCCGTCGTCCGCGCCGCCGCGCCGCACGCCGACGCCGAGACCGTCCGCCGCACCCTGCGCGCCGCAGGCGGCAACCCCCTGGCCCTGCGCGAGCTGCCCCGCTCCGGCGCGGCCGACGGAACGGACGGGCAGACGGCCCCCGGGCCGCCCCTGCACCGGGCCATCGCCGCGCGCGTCGCCCAGCTCGCCGCACCCACCCGCATGCTCCTCCTGGTCGCCGCCGCCGAGGACCGCGGCGACCACCGCGCCGTCCGTGCCGCCGCCGCCCTGCTCGGCGCCACCGAACCGGCCTGGCAGGACGCCCTGCGCTCCGGACTGCTCGCCATCGAGGGCGACCGCCTCCGCTTCCCCACGTCACTGGTCCGTACGGTCGTCCACGACCAGGCCCCGCCCGCCGAATGCCGCCGCGCCCACCGCGCCCTCGCGGACGTCCTGACCGGCGAGGGCCGCGCCGACCTGCGTGCCTGGCACCGCGCGGCCGCCGCCGAAGGCCCCGACGACGGCATCGCCGCCCAACTGGAGGACTGCGCCCGGCAGAGCGGACGGCGCGGCGGCCACGCCTCGGCCGTCGCCGGACTGCGCCGGGCCGCCGACCTCACCACCGCGCCCCACGGCAAGGGGCGGCGCCTCGCCCTCGCCGCCCGCGCCGCCTGGGAGGCCGGGCAGGTCCCCGCCGCACACGACCTCCTCGACCAGGCCGAGCGGTGCGCCTCCGAGGAGGTCGTGGCCGGGATCAGCGGCGGCCTGCGCGGCCTCATCGCCCACGCCCACGGCGAGCAGAAGAGCGCACACCGGCTGCTCCTGCGGGACCTGCGCGCCGTCGCCGACCGGGGCCGCGCCGTCGAACTGGCCTGCGTCGCCATGCGCGCGGCCTGGTCCGCGGGCTCCGGCGACCGGCAGACCGAGGCCCTGCGCGTCCTGGCGGGCCTCGCCATCGACGGCGACCTGCCCGAGGCCGCGCTGCTGCCCGCGCTCCACCAGTGGTGGGACACCGACCGCGAGACGTCCGCCGCCGCGCCCCTCACCGGCGACGCCGTCGCCCGGCTCGGCACCGGCTCCTGGCCGCTGCTCCCGCCCGCCCCGCTCGCCCTGGCCCGGGGCGCGGAGACCGCCCTCGCCGACGCCCTGCGCACCCGGCTCACCGCCCTGCGCGCGACCGACCCCACCGGCGCGCTCGTGCGCACCGCCCCGCAGACCGCCCCCCTCGACATCGCGCGCGGCCACTGGACGCAGGCCACCGCCGACGCCACCGAGGCCCTGCGCGTCGCGGAGGAGACCGGGGCCGACCGCGCCGCGTCCCTGTGCCGCGCAGCCCTCGCCCGGCTCGCCGCACCGCGCGGCGAGACGCCCGCCGTCACCGCCCTCACCGACCGCGTCCTGGAACGCTCGGTGCCGTGCGGCATGCGTGACCTGACGGCCACCGCGTACTGGGCCCGGGGCCAGGCCGCCCTGTTCGCGGGCCGGGACACCGAGGCGCTGGCGTGGCTGCGCCGCCTCACCGAGCCCGGCCACGCCGCCGCGCACCCCACCCTCGCGCTGCTCGCCGCGCCCGACACCGCGGAGGCCGCGCTCCGCGCCGGTGCGGAGGCCGACGCGCGCGCCGCCCTGCGGACGCTGCGGGCCTGGGCCGACGGCACCGGCGCCGCCTGGGCGCAGGCCGCGGCCGACAGCACCGCCGCGCTCCTCACCACGGACCCGGGCGAGGCCGAGGCCCTCTTCCACCGGGCCCTGGAGGCCTCCGGCGCGGCCCGGCGCCCGTTCGACCACGCCCGCACGCGCCTGCTGTACGGCGCGTGGCTGGGCCGGGCCCGACGGCGTACGGACGCCGTCGTCCAGCTCGCCGACGCGGCCGAGACCTTCCGGAGGCTCGGCGCCGTGCCGCTGCTCGACCGCGCCCTGGCCGAGCAGGAGCGGGCCGGTGAGCGGATCCGCCGCCCCGAGCCGGAGCCGAGCGGCGGGCCGGTGCTCACGCCGCGCGCGTGGCAGGTGGCCCGCCTCGCCGCCGAAGGCCTCACCGACCCCGAGATCGCGGCCCAGCTCCTGCTCGGCCCGCGCACGGTCCACCACCACGTGAGCGACGCGCTCGCGAAGCTCGGCGTCGCGGCCCGCGCCGACCTCGCGCGCGTGGACTTCACCGAAGGGACGTACCAGAAGGCCGACGGGACCTGCCCGAAGCCGCAGTGACCGGCGCGGCCTGCGGGGCTTGACTTCAACCGCACTTGAGGTCGGAGGATCGCGGCACGTCTCGCGAAAGGAGCCGGGGCATGACCTCGTACCCCGCACCGCACGGTCCCCACGGGTCGCTCATGCAGGCCGACCGGGCCCGGCGGCGCGCCGAGCCCGCCGACCGCGCGGGCCGGGAGGCGACGCGCAGGGGCGTCGCACTGGTCCGTGCCTACGCCCGAGGCGACTCCGCGACGATCGCCGCGGCCCTCGACACCCCCGACCCGGCCGTGCGGGCCCAGCTGCCGTCCGTCACCGGTGACGTCCTGCGCCTCGTCGTCGGCGTCGTCCTGTCGGGCCCGCGCACCCTCACCCCGGCCGACGTGGTCCGCACCGCCGACCGGCTCGCCGCCGCGGGCCCGCCGCACCACGAACTGGCCGCCACCCGGGCGGTCCGGGCCTGGGCGAGCCGCGACGACGCGGCGCTGCGCGCCTCCTGGCAGGACGAGGCCGGGGGCGCGCACGGCACGGCGGTGCTCGCGGCGGCCCTCGCCGTCGCCGCGTGGGGCGAGGCCCCGCTCCTCGACCTGCTCGCGGCCTTCGACGAGCTGACCGCCGTCGGCGGCTGAAACCGCGCGGTTCCGGTCTCCGGTCGCGGCGTTCGCGCCGGACGCCGAGGCGGCGGCCGACGAGGTCGGCGCGGCTTGACGCCCGGCCCGCTCAGTCCGTCGGCTTGCGGAGCACCAGGACGTGGTAGTCCGTGTGCCGCCGGGTGAAGGAGCGGAACGGACCGATCAGCGGGTCGGTGTGGGTGAGCGCCTCCTTGCCGAACCGCTGCTCGATCTCCTCGCGCCGGTCCTGGTAGAGCACGCCCATCAGCTCGCCGCACAGCACGGCGTTGGCGGTCATGTCCCGCACCAGCTCCACCTGGAACCCGGCCTCCTCGACCTCGCCGATCAGCGCGGCGAAGGGCCGCAGCGGCGGACACGCCCACAGCGTGGTGTACGCGGACATCTCCGCCTCGCTGGGCGTGCCGCGCACCGTGAACTCGGTCAGCAGGAAGCGACCGCCGGGCTTCAGCACGCGATGCGCCTCCCGGAGCCCCAGGGGACGGTCGGACAGGTGCGGTACGCAGTCGATGGACCAGGCGGCGTCGAACGACGCGTCGGTGTGCTCCAGGGCCATGGCGTTGCCGTACGCGAACTCCACGCGGTCCGCGGCTGGATGCACCGTGCGCCGCTCCTGGCACCGGGCCAGCTGGCTCCGGCTCACCGTGATGCCGGTGACGCGGCACCCGGTGCGCTCCGCCAGGCGCAGCGCGGGAGCGCCGGTGCCGCAGCCGATGTCGAGCACGCGGCCGCCCGGCACCGGGTCGAAGGTGTCGATGAGGAACTCGGTCTGCCGGTCCTGCGCGACGTCGGCCATGTCGACGAGCGAGGTCGCGGGCGTACGCGTGCCGTGCGGCACGTACATGCCGATGTGCACGGCGCTCGACCCGAGCAGATGCGCCAGCAGATCGCCGTACTGGTCGTACATCGCCCCGACCTCGTCGGGGGTGGGAGCCGTGCCGTGTGCCTCCGCTGCCATGGTGCGTCTCCTCCCTGGGGGTGCGGATGCCGATCCTCCGCACGTACAAGGACATTGCACCTGTCACCCGTGCGGTTCGTGAGGACGTAGTTGAGCCAGGAATGCGGCGTCCGACGGCGGCTCGGCGATGACGTCCTCGATCGTGACGGGCGGCCCGGCGCCGTCACGCTGGCCGTATCCGGCGCCGACCGCCGCCGGGAGCTGCGTTAGGCTCCGCAGCGGTCGACCCCGGGAGGGCCCTCATGTCGTACGACCCCACGCTGATCAACAGCAATGTGCCGCACTCCGCACGCATCTGGAACTACTGGCTGGGCGGCAAGGACTGCTACGAGGTCGACCAGCAGGTGGGCGACCAGATCTGCGCGGCCAACCCGGGGATCATCGAGATCGCGCGCGCCCAGCGACACTTCCTCGTGCGCGCCGTGAGCCACCTCGTCGCGGAGGCGGGCGTCCGCCAGTTCCTGGACGTCGGCACGGGCCTTCCCACCGCCGACAACACCCACGAGGTCGCCCAGCGCCTCGCCCCCGACGCGCGGATCGTCTACGTCGACCACGACCCGATCGTGCTCACCCACGCCGAGGCGCTGCTCACCAGCGCCCCGGAGGGCGCGACGGGCTACATCGACGCCGACCTGCGCGACCCGGACGCGATCCTGGAGCAGGCCGCCAAGACCCTGGACTTCACCCGGCCCATCGCCCTGATGCTGCTCGGGATCACCGCACACGTCACGGACGACTCCGTCTACGGCATCGTGGCCCGCCTGGTGGACGCCCTGCCCTCCGGCAGCTATCTGGTCCTGTGCGACGACACCGAGGTGCTCGACCCCGAGCGGATGCGCGAGATGATCGAGCAGTGGAACGAGGCGAGCGACAACCCGCGCGTCAACCGCAGCCCCGAGCAGCTCGCCCGCTTCTTCGACGGCCTGGACCTCCTGGAGCCCGGCCTGGTATCCGTCTCGCGCTGGCGGCCCGAGCCGCTCAAGGGCCGACTGCCCGCGGAGGTCGACGACTTCGGGGGCGTGGCGCGCAAGCCCTGAGGCCGCTGGCCGCGTCCGCGCGTGGGCGGGGCCCGCGCCCGGGTGGCTCCGGAGGGGCACGCGTCTTGCGGGCGGGTTGTGGTGTGCATGACCATACGGCCATGGCGAATCCGAAGGGCACCCCTCGGCGCACCCTCCTCACCGGCGCCGCCGCCACCGCGGCCGCCGCCACCGTCCAGGCAGCGGGCCCGGCCGCCGCGCACGAGCGGACCCGGCTCACCCCGCGGCCAGCCCCGCGCGAACTGCGCGCCCTGCTGCGGGAGATCGACCACCGCCGCATCGAGGCGACCGTACGCCGCCTGGTCGCCTTCGGCACCCGGCACACCCTCTCCGCCCAGGACGACCCGGAGCGCGGCATCGGCGCCGCGCGCGACTGGATCCTCGCCCGGATGCGGGAGTACGCCCGGGCGTCCGGCGGCCGGATGGCCGTCGACCTCCAGTCCTACGTGCAGCAGCCGGGGCCGCGCATCCCGGCGCCGACCCGGATCTCGAACGTCGTCGCCACGCTGCGCGGCATGACGTCCCCCGACCGCGTCTACGTCGTCTCAGGTCACTACGACTCCCGCGCCAGCGACCCCATGGACCACATCAGCGACGCCCCGGGCGCCGACGACGACGCCTCCGGGGTCGCCGTCGTCATGGAGCTGGCCCGCGTCCTCGCGACCCGGCGCACGGGGGCGACGCTGGTGTTCGCCGCCGTCGCCGGGGAGGAGCAGGGGCTGTACGGCGCCGCCCACCTCGCACAGAGCCTCAAGGACCAACGGGCCGACGTACAAGGGATGTTCACCAACGACATCGTGGGCAGCTCCACCGCCGACGACGGCACCCGTGACCCGCACACCATCCGGCTCTTCGCTGAGGGCGTGCCCACCTCCGAGACGCCGCAGGAGGCCGAGGTGCGGCGCTCCGTCGGTGGCGAGAACGACTCTCCCGCGCGTCAGCTCGCCCGCTTCGTGCGCGAGGTCGCCGACCCCGACGCGACCGGCATGAAGGTCCGTGTGATCTACCGCCGCGACCGCTATCTGCGCGGCGGCGACCACATCCCGTTCCTCGAACGCGGCTACCCGGCGGCCCGGTTCACCGAGCCCGCGGAGGACTACGCGCACCAGCACCAGGACGTACGGGTCGTCGACGGCAAGCAGTACGGGGACCTGCCCGAGTTCTGCGACTTCCCGTTCGTCGCGCGCGTCGCCCGGGTCAACGCCGCGGCCCTGTGGAGCCTGGCCCGGGCCCCGGGAGCGCCCCGCGGCGCGAAGATCGTGACCACGGCCCTGACGAACGCGACGGAGCTGGTCTGGGAGCGCGGCGGCGAGCCGGACCTGGCCGGGTACGAGGTCGTGTGGCGCGAGACGACCTCGCCCGAGTGGACCCACGCGGTCCGCGTGGGTGACACCACCCGCCACACCGTCGACCTCTCCAAGGACAACGTGTTCTTCGGCGTGCGCGCGGTGAACCGGGCCGGACTGCGCGGCCCGGTGGCCTTCCCGGCGCCACAACGCTAGGGAGCGTGGAACGACCCTGCGCTGAGCTGGGGATTCGATGGCGGCGCGGATTGACTTTGCGTGTCCTTTACTGTTGTCTGCGCACATGAAGAGAACGATCCGCGCCGCCGCGTGCGCGCTCGCCGCCGCCGGTCTCGCACTGACGCTCGGCGCCTGCTCCGAGGCCGAGGAGAAGGCCGTCGACGCCGTCGACAAGGCCGTCAACGAGAAGTACGAGGTGACCTACGAGGTCTCCGGCAAGAACGTCGACGAGATCGAGTTCGCCGCCGGTGCGGGTTCCGCCGCCAACCCCAAGCTGGAGAAGGTTGCCAAGCCGGAGCTGCCCTGGAAGAAGACGGTGACGCTGCGCGGGATCATGCCGCCCACCGTCGTCCCGATCTCCACGGACCCGACAGGGGCCGACCTCACCTGCAAGGTGATCTACAAGGGCGAGGTCATCAAGGAGGCCTCCGGCGAGAACGTCGTGGCGGGCTGCGTCGCGGTCTCACCGGTCGGCAAGTAACGCCCCGCGAGCGGTGCCCCGCGCGGGGACGCGCCCCGGACTCGCCTCCGGGACGCGTCCCCGCGTGTGTGCGGCCCTGCCCCCCCCCGCCTCACCGGCGGGCGGCGGCGCCCGAGTACACGACGTCGACGAGCAGGATCTGGTCGTTGCCCGGGGTGCCGTCCCTGTCGATGGACGTGGTCAGCCAGATGTCGCCCTGGGGGTCGACCTCGACGGTGCGCAGCCGGTTGTACGTGCCCTGGAAGTACGTCCGCTGGTCGGTCAGGCCGGAGTTCGCGTCGATGCGCAGCCGGTACACGCGCTGGCCCCGGGTGGTGGCGACGAAGACGTGGTCGTTGATGATGGTCAGGCCGCTGGGCGAGCCCGAGGCCACCGGCCAGGTCTTCTTCGGCGGGATGCTGCCGGAGCAACTGCCGCTCGTGCCCTCGCAGTTGGGCCAGCCGTAGTTGCCGCCCTTCTGGACGAGGTTGACCTCGTCCATCACGTTGTTGCCGAACTCGGCCTGCCACAGGCGCCCCTGGGAGTCGAAGTCGAGGCCCTGCGGGTTGCGGTGGCCGAGCGACCAGACGGCGTTGCCGAAGGGGTTGTCGGCGGGGATCGAGCCGTCGGGGTTGATGCGCAGGATCTTGCCGTTGAGGGAGTTCCTGTCCTGCGCGAGCGCGCCGTTCTGCGCGTCGCCCATGCCCGCGTAGAGCTTGCCGTCGGGGCCGAAGCGCAGCCTCCCGCCGTTGTGGGCGCGGTTCTTGGCCATGCCGCTGAGGAGCACCTTGTACCCGCTGAGGGTGTTGTTCTCCAGCGTCATGCGGGCGATGCGGTTGCCGTCGGTCGAGGTGTGCAGGAAGTACAGGAAGTGGTCGGTGGCGAAGGTCGGCGAGATCTCCAGGCCCATCAGGCCGCCTTCGAGGCCGGTGGTCTGGGAGTAGGGCACCTTGCCGAGGAGCGTCTTCTGGCCCGTCTTCGTCAGGCGGTAGACGTTGAAGGTGTTGCGCTCGGTGAAGATCGCGGCGCCGTCCGGCAGGAACGCCAGGCCCCACGGCACGTCGAGAGCGCTGGCGAGCGTCGTGACGGTGCCGGGGTCGGGGGTGCCCGGCTCGGCCCGCGTCGCGGCGTCGGCCGTGGTCAGGGTCGCGCAGAGCGAGACGGCGGTGGCCGCGGCGACCAGCGCGCCCAGGGTCCGGGACGGGTGGCGTCGGGTGCGTGACACGGTGTCCTCCAGGGGGAGTGGGGGGAGTTGACGGCCCTGGCAGGGAGGAAGCTTTCCTGTTGGGTGGGGGCACCGTAGGAGCGTGTGATGTACCTGTCAACGCGGGCGATCGGCCGTTCTCGGGGGTTCGGATGGGGCTCCTCGGCGGCCCCGGTGCGGCGCGCGCCGGACCGCTCCCATATGGACGATCTTGTTCCGCCCCATGGGCCCGTCGCGTTCCTTATGATCACCGCGGGCCTCCAGGGGGGAGGCCGCCATGGTCAGGAGGGGAAACATGTCCGGAGTCTCCAGAAGATCGCTGCTTGGCTACTCGGGTTCGGCCGCGGCGGGCGCGGTGCTCGCGTCGGCCGGTACCGCGCAGGCGGAGGACGGCAAGGCCGCGCAGGCCGCCGACACCGGCACGACCGCCGAGCGGACGCAGGCGGCGACGGTCGCCTTCGCGCCGGGCACGGAGTTCAGCGGCCGGGTCCAGCACGGCACCGGCTACGCCGAGCTGTCGATGACCTTCACGGTCAAGACCGAGGAGTCGCCCGCCCAGTACGACATCTCGCCCGCGGAGATCGCGGAGGCCCTCAACGAGGTCGCGGCCAAGCGCGGCTGGCCCCGCATGACGTTCTACGGCACGCCCCCGAAGGCCCCGCTGAACTGACGCCACGCGCGAGCGGCCCCCGCACCCGATGCCGAACCGGTGCGGGGGCCGCCGCGTCGCTCCACGGGGCCCGCACGCGGCGGCGCCCCCGGACGTGTGGCGGACCTAGTGGTGGCCGCCCTTGTTCACCTTGCAGACGGCCTTCGCGGTCTTGCCCGGATCGCTCTCCGAGCGGGCGGTCAGCACCACCCGGCCCTTCCGGTCGGCGTCGCGCCGCGCGCTCACCGCGACGTCGACCTCGACGGACTGGCCGGACCGCGCGGTGGCGAGGCGGTTGGGCAGCCACGCGGACCAGCCCTTGCCGGACGCCTCGGCGGACAGGCGGTAGACGTCGGAGCGCAGATAGCGGTCCACGTTCTCGGGGTGCCCGGGACGCGGGGGAACGCCGCGCCCGGTGTTGGCCAGGTCGAAGGAGCACACGGCCCGGCGCTCCGCGCTGCCCTTGGCGTGCCCCCGGTCAAGGGCCACGCCCCGGCGCTGCGGGCCCGCGCCGTCGAGGGACTTGACGGCGATCGTGTACGACAGGACGCCGCTCGGGGTGCGCTCCAGGTCGAGGACGTAGAAGTGCAGCCGGTTGGCCTCGTCGACGTACTCGTACTCGCTGCCGGAGTCGGCGCCGGCGTGCAGCAGGGCGTCGCTGAGCTGTCGGTAGTCGCCCATGGTGATCTTCTGCGGGGTGCCGTCGGGGCGCTTGAAGTCCACCATGTCGATGTCCTCGGGGTGCGCGTCGACCACCCATGCGAACGGGGCCTGGTCCTGGTTCTTGGTCTTGGACAGCAGCACGCCGTTGTCCGGCGTGAAGGAGTCCATGCCCATGCGGTCGACGACTTCGACGGTGTAGTTCTGGTAGCCGCCGCCGTCGCACAGGGGATCGGTGGCCGGATCGCAGGCGCGCGACAGGTCGCGGCTCATGCTGATGTTGACGCCGCTGAGCCCCTTCGCGCCGGGCGGTGCGGAGCGGGCCGTCACCCGGGCCACGACGGTGCCGGAGCCCTTGAGCGCGTCGCGGTCCAGGCGCAGCACGTTCTTCTCGTCGACGATGCCGAGCTTGAGCTTGTCGCGCAGGATGTGCTGGGAGCCCATCGAGCCGCCCTGGGTGGACGGTATCTGCCAGCGGGTGTGCGGGCCTCCCGGGCCGTTGAAGGAGCCGCGCGAGAGCATGCTCCAGATGCCGGTGTAGGCGCGGCGCAGCGGTTTGCCGTACGGGTTGTTGTAGTTGTCGCCGATGCCCAGGATGTGGCTGAGTTCGTGCGCGTACACACCCATCCCGGAGCTCTCGGCCTGGGTGGACGAACCGGCCGTCGCGTTGGGCCAGATGCGGGCCGCCGCCGCCCAGGACGTCCACGGCACGTACCGGGTGTTCGCGGAGTTGCCGCCGGAGGCGATGGGCGCGGGCGGGCCCCACGCCGACGGCACGCTCTGCGGCGAGGCGAACTTCATCTGCCCGAACTCCTGCCACACGGACGACTCGTCCTGCCCCGCGGTCAGGAAGAAGACGAAGTCGTACTTGGCGGTCTCGCCGCCGCCGACGTCCGCGGTCCAGGCGGCCTTGCCGTCGGCGCGGATGTCCTTGCCGCAGCTGCTGCCGCGCGGACAGGTGCCCGGGTTCATCTGCGGCTCGATGCCGTACTGGAAGGACTTGTACGGCATGCGGTAGACGCCGAAGGCGGTCAGGTCGACGCCGATGCGGCCGCCGGAGTCCTCCATCCAGTACTCGTTGATGGTGTGGCCGCGGTTGAGCGCGCCGGGCTTGTTGAGGAAGTCGCGGTAGAAGGTCGGCAGTTGGGCGCGCGGGATGTTGGAGGCGCTCGCCTGGGGATTGCCGAAGAGGCTGGATCCCGCCGGTTTGCTGACCGTGAACTCCTCGTCGGGGTAGTCCAGGAGCACCAGGGCGCCCTTGAAGGTGCGCTTGGTGGGCTTGAGGTCGGGGTTGGCCCAGTCGGTGCCGGGCACGGCCCTGTGGTCGGCCCACGTCATGGAGTCGGGGTTCTGCCAGCGCTGCGGGTCGATGGGCTGGACGAGGGGAGGACGGCCCGTGGGCTCGGGGTTCGCCCGCGCGGGGCCGACGGCGAGGCCGGAGGCCGTGAGTCCCAGGAGTGCCGTGAGGAGACCGAGACGGCGGACCGGGAGGCGGCGCGTGCTGGCGCCGCGCGCATTTCTGTGACGGGTACGACGGAGGAACAAGGCTCACCTCTTGCCTGGAGGGTGTGGACAAGAACATGACAAGCTGGTCAGCGGTACCCTCCGCCGGGCACCTTTGGGGTGTCAACCGTCTTTTGGGACGGATTTGCCTGGTGGGGCGGCAAGTTGGGCCGGTGGGGCGGATCGGTCCGGCCCGGCGGTGGGCGCGGCCGAGTCCCACCGCTCACCGCCCTCCGGCTCGGCCCGCCCTCCGGCTCGGCCCGCCCGCCGGGTCGGACCGTCAGCCCCGCGCCCCGAAGTTCTGGGTCCACCACGGGCCGCCTTCGCCCTCCTCGACCCCCGTGCCCAGCTCCTTGAAGGAGCAGTTGAGGATGTTGGCGCGGTGGCCCTCGCTGTTCATCCAGGCGTCCATCACCGAGGCGGCGGTCTGCTGGCCGCGCGCGATGTTCTCGCCGTACGTGCTCCACTTGTAGCCTGCGGCCGTGATGCGCTGCCCCGGGTCGGTGCCGTCCGGCGAGGTGTGGTCGAAGTAGTTGCGCGACCGCATGTCGGCGGAGTGGCGCTGCGCGGCCGTGGTCAGCTTGCTGTTGTGGGTGAGGGGACCGCACCCGGCCTTGGCGCGCTCGGCGTTGACCAGGCTGAGGACCTGCTGTGCCTTCGATCCGGAGGGTGCGGGCGGCGCGGGCTTCCTGGTCGTGGGGCGGGGCGCCGCCTTCTGGGAGGGGGCGGGGCGTGGCGGCTCGGCCGTCTTCTTCCTGCTGGCGCGCGAGGGACTCGCGGTCGGTGAGGGCTTCTTGGCCTTCTGGGCCTTCGACGGCGACACGGAGGGGGACGGCGACCGGCTCGGCTCCGCCGTGACCGTCGGCGACGCGGCGGGCTCGCTCGACTCCAGCGCCACGGCCGAGCCCTTGTCCGAAGGTCCGGACGAGCCGTCGGCGAGCTGCATGACACCGGCGAGCGCGGCGATCGCGGCCACACCCGCGCCCGCGCCGACCGCCTGGCGCCGCCTGCGCACGCTGCGCCGCCCCTGCCGCAGCCGCGCACGGGAGCCCGGGGCGCCCGCTGGGGAGACGGGAGTCACGTCAGGGGCGCCAGCGCCGACATCACCCGAAGGTCCCGCTTCGTGCTGATACATGGCTTGTGTACGTGCCTCGCCGTCGCCCGCGTACGCGACGGACCCCATGGTGTCCGTCCCGGTCCCGGCGCCCGCTCCGGAGAGGTGCCCGGCCCCCATGACCAGCAGCGGCGGCACGAGGGCGATCCCGGCGAGCAGCCCCTCCGCGGGTGTGAGGCGCGCACCGAGGCCCCCGCAGGCCGCACAGTCACGGGTGTGCCGTGCCAGACGCTTGCGCCACAGCGCCGACGGCCTGCCGTCCCAGCCCGACGCCACCTGGGCGAGCACGGGGCAGCGCGGCTCGGCGGCCAGGGCGCGCACGACCACGCGTGCCGTCTCCAGCTGGGCCTTCATGCGCTGCACCCGTACGGCGGTGTGCTCCGGCGTGAGCTCCAGGGCCGCGGCGACCTCACCGCGGGACAGCTCACCGGCGGCCTCCAGCCACCACAGCGCGAGCAGCTCGCGGTGGTCGTCGTCCATCCAGCGCGTGGCCCGGGCGACCTCCTTGCGCTCCCCGGAAAGGCCGAGCCTGAGGATCGTCACGTCGGTGAAGTCCCCGCCCGGGTCCGGGATGTCGTAGGCGTCCTGGAGGCCGCTGTCGACGGGCGCGGGCCGCTGGTGGCGGCGGGTCTCGTTCATGGCGATGGCGACGAGCCAGGACCGGAACGAGTCCGGATCGCGCAGGCCGGGAAGCCCTCTGAGCATCCGCACCATGACGTCCTGCACCAGGTCGTCGACGTCGGCGTGCCCGCTGAGGGCGCGGCCGACGATGTTGTACACGAGCGGCAGGAACGCGGCGACCAGCTCGTCCTGGGCCCGCGCGTCCCCCGCCCGGCCCGCGACGACGAGAGCGGTGAGGCCGGTGCCGTCCCCCTGCTGCGGCTCCCACTGATCGTGCTGCACGGCACATCTCCTGTCCTGATCGCTGCGTGGTGCTGAGTACGCCCACTGCATCGGAGATCCTGCGGGGCGCGGGGGGATAACAGAAACCGCGCAGATCACTTTGAGACCCGCGTCACGTCACGCGGTGCGGGGTCCGCGTCGCTTCGGGTGACGGGTGACGCGTGCGGGGCCTGGGGCGGGCCGGGGTGGCGCGTGGGGCGCGGGCCGTCCGGCGGGGGTTGTCCCCACCCCCGCCCCACCGGCCAGCCGGATGGCCGCGCCGGGCCGCGTGCGGGACCGTGATGCCGACACGGATCGCGTCACCGCACCCCTTCACGTCACGCACCCCCTACCCGGAAGGCTTCACCGTGCGCATCGCCACCGCCACCGCCGTCGTCCTGGCCCTCGCCGCGGGCGTCGCGCCGAGCGCCGTCGCGAAGGACCGTCCCGCCCCCGGCAAGGCGCGCTCGACCGTCGACGGCTACTGGCGCATGGACGGCTACGGCACCGTCCTCGCGATCCAGAACGGAACCTTCCAGGAGTACCAGACGACCGCCGTGAGCTGCCTCAAGGGCGAGTCGGCCCGGCGCACGGGCGCCGGGCGCTACACCACGCGGGACGGCACCGTCGTCACCGTCCGCACCGGGCCCGACGGGCGGCGCGCGACCCTGAGCTTCGACAGCTCCGTGGGCCACCGCGCCCTGCGGCGCGTCCCGGCGCTGCCGGACGACTGCACGCGGCAGGGCCCGAAGGGCCCCCGGGCGTCGTTCGACGTGTTCTGGCAGTCGTTCGCGGAGAACTACCCGTTCTTCGCGGCGAGGGGCGTCGACTGGGACGCCGTACGCGACCGGTACCGGCCCCGGGTGCACGCGGACACCACGCGCGAGGAACTGTTCTCGATCTTCAGCAGCATGGTGAAGCCGCTCCACGACGCCCACGTCGCGGTCATGGACGGCGACCGCGTCTACGCCGAGGTCCGCCCCGGCACGGTCAACCCGACGAAAGAACTGGACGCCAAGGTCAAGAAGTTCATCGAGAAGCGCGACCTGAGGCACGCCACGTACCGCAAGGACTTCGCGGGCGGCCGGATCACCTACGCCGATCTGCCGGGCGACCGGGGCTATCTGCGGATCTCCGGCTTCGCCGGGTACGTGCCCGCGGGCGCCCCCTTCTCCGCGCACGCGGCCGAGCTCGACCGGACGCTCGACACGATCCTCACCAAGGACCGCACCCGGCGGCTGAAGGGCCTCATGATCGACCTGCGCGTCAACGGCGGCGGCTCCGACGTCCTCGGCATCCGCATCGCCGAGCGCCTGACCGACACGCCCTACGTCGCCTACTCCAAGCGGGCCCGCAACGACCCCGCCGACCCGGGCAAGCACACCCGACCCGAGCCCATCCGCGTCCGCCCGGCCGACGCGCCCCGCTACACCGGCCCGATCGCCGTGCTGACCGGCGGCTCGACCGTGAGCGCGGGGGAGACCTTCACCCAGGCCCTGATGGACCGGCCGGGCAAGGTCGTGCGCGTCGGCCAGGCCACCCAGGGCGTGTTCTCGGACGTCCTGGCGCGCAACCTCCCCAACGGCATGGTCGCCTGGCTGCCGAACGAGGAGTTCCTGACCCGCACCGGCCGCACCTTCGACGGCACCGGCGTCCCGCCGCACCTGACCGAACCCGTCTTCACCAAGGAGGAGTTCGCCAAGAGGCGCGACTCGGCCTTCGACCGCGCCCTGCGCGTCCTGAAGGCGCACTGAGCCTGACGACCAGTGCGGCGCGGGCACGGTCCAAGGCCCGCGAGGGAACTCCAACCAAAGCCTCACGCAGATGTCTTGATGGGCCGTCAGCCAGCAGGTTGGATGACGCGAGCACCTCGACACCCAGGGTGTTCCCGTCAACCACCGGAGGTCCGCCATGGCCCCGCGCCGCACGGCTCTGGCCGCGCTCCTCGCCGTCGCCCTCCTGGGCGGGGCGCTGACCCCCACGGCCCAGGCCCGGCCCGCCGCCGCGCAGGCCGAGGGCCCGCGCGGCGGAGCCGTCGGCGCGGCGCCCCCGGCGGACACCACCGGCATCCCGCGCCTGACCGACCGCCGGGGCCGCACCCTCACCCTGCGCGGCTGGAACGTCGAGGACAAGACCCACCACGGCACCGAGGCCCTCAGCGCCGTCACCGAACGCCACTTCAGCGACCTGCGCGCCCGCGGCTTCAACGTCGCGCGCCTCCTCGTCTTCTGGGACGACCTGGAGCCGCGCCGCGGCCACTACAGCAACGGCTATCTGCGCAAGATCCAACGGATCCTCGGCTGGGCCCACAAGCACCGGATCCACGTCGTGCTCGACGCCCACCAGGACGTGTTCGGACCCGCCTTCGGCCACCGCGGGATCCCCCGCTGGGCGACGCGCACCGACGGGCTGCCCTTCACCCCGCACCCCGAGGACTGGTTCGCCGAGTACTTCGAGCCCGCCGTCCAGCGCGCCTTCACCCACCTCTACGAGGACGCGGACCTGCGCACCGCCCAGGCCCGCGTGTGGCGCCTCCTCGCCGACCGCTTCGGAGACCACCCGGCGCTGCTCGGCTACGACCTCATCAACGAGCCGATGGGGGAACTACGCCCCGGCGAGGACCTGGCGAGCGCCGCCCGCCGCATCGAGGCGACCCAGCTCACCCCCCTGTACAACCGCCTCGCGGACGCGATCCGCACCCGGGACCGCTCGGCCTGGCTGTTCGTCGAGCCGACCCCGATCGTCGGCGAAGGCGTCCCCACCGGCCTCGGCCGCATCGACGACGAACGGGTGGTGTACGCGCCGCACTTCTACAACACCGCGATGGAGGCGGGCGCCGACTACGATCCGTCAGCAGGCTGGATCGAGGCCTACGAGCGGGCCGTCACCGCCTACCCGCGCGAGCACTCCCTGCCGGTCGTGGTGGGGGAGTGGGGCCCCCTCAACAGCGGCCTGCCGCACATGCGCCGCTTCTACGACGACGCCCTCGCCTCCCTGAACCGCTACTCCTCCGGCTGGGCGGGCTACGTGTGGTGCTACGGCGGCGGCTACTGCGCGCTCGACCCCGAAGGCCGCTTCCGTACGAACAAGGAGCGCACCGCCACGCCGTACGCCCCCGCGGTCGCCGGAGCCGTACGCGAGGACGTCCACGACCCGGACACCGGCACCTACCGCCTGGCCTACCGGGCCGCGCACCGCCCCGGCACCACCGAGCTGTCCCTGCCGCCGAGCCCCACCGGCTGGCGCGTCGAGGTCACGGGGCGCGGGACGCACGCCAGCACCGACAGGGTGCCCGCGGGACGGGCGGGCCACGTGAAGGTGTGGGCCGCCCGCCACGCGGCGGTGGACGTGCGCGTCACCCCGGGCCAGCCGAGCGGCACACGTCACTGAAATACCGTCAGAAGAACATCACGGAACGGAGCTTGAGGCGTTCGGAGCCGTATCCGGTGTGCGGGCGCAAGGTGAACGAGTCACCCGTGCAGTCCGGCTCCGTGAAGACCTCGGCGTAGGCGTCGGTCCGGTTGCGCGGCGAGTGGGCCGGGGAGCTGGAGCCCGGGTCCGCCACCTCCGGCAGCGTGACGCACTCCCAGCTCTCCGGGTCGTCGATGACGGCGACCCGCGGCCTGCCGTCGAGCCCGCTGTAGGTGTACTGGAACTGGCCGTCGGCCGCGGTGGCCGAAGCGGGCAGGGTGACGGTCAGGGCAAGAGCGCCCGCGGCGGCGGCCAGGGCGGTACGGAAGCGCATGCGCGCGGTCCTTTCACAGTGGTGGGTGCAACGGGCCTTCGCTTCCCACGCGCATGTCCGCATATGCCGGTCCTGTCGGCACTCACCCGGACGAGGGAGCCGCTCGGCGCACGGTCCGCACGCTGCGGACGAGAGGCGTCCGGGGCGCACGCGGGGGGCGTGCGAACCAGCTGCCCGCTCCGACTTCCCGGCTCTCTGGGAGTGTGTCCCCTGGGTGACTCCACCCCCGTGCGGAACCGTGGCACCCATGACCGCCACACGCATGACGTCGGCGCGCATCGGGCGCGCGGCCCTGGCCGCCGCTGCCGCCCTCGCCGTCTTCACCGCCCTGCCCGCCAGCACCGCCCACGCGGCCACCGGGACCTTCTTCTACCACTCGCCCCAGTCCGGCGACCTGGAGATCGAAGAACCGGACAACGGCGAGTGCTACCTCCTGCTCCAAGGCGCCGACAGCGTCTACAACGGCACCGACACCGAAGCGACCGTGTACTACGACCGCGGTTGCGAGGAAGCCGCGGACATCGTGGAGGCCGGTGAGGAGCGCGGCTACTTCGAGCCCCTCCCGCACAGCGTGATGTTCGGCTGAGAACCACCCTCCCAGGACGGCGGGGCCGCCCCTCCTTGGCCCCGCCGTCCACCCCTCTAGGCGGCGAGCCCCCGCAACAGCTCCGGCAGCGCCGTGCCGATCGGCTCGCGCACCACCTCCGCGGCCCGGTCGTCGTACGGGGTCGGCTCGGCGTTCACGATGACGAGGCGCGCCCCGAAGTCGGCGGCGAGACCCGCGAGCCCCGCCGCGGGCTGCACCTGAAGGCTCGTGCCCACCGCGATGAACACCTCGCAGGCCTTCGTGATCGCCACGGCCTCGCCGAGCACCTCCGGATCGAGCCGCTCGCCGAACATCACCGTCGCCGACTTGAGGACACCCCCACATGCCGTGCACGCCGGATCCGGCTCGCCCGCCTCGACACGGGCGAGCGCCTCCTCCATCGGCCCGCGCGCACCGCAGCCGGTGCACACCACCGACCGTGCCGAGCCGTGCAGTTCGAGCACCTTGCGGTCCGGCATCCCGGCCAGCTGGTGCAGCCCGTCCACGTTCTGCGTGATCACCCGCACCGGGACGCCGGAGCGCTCGAGCTCGACCACCGCGTGGTGCGCCGCGTTCGGACGCGCCAGCAGCGTGCGGTTCTCCCGCCGCATCCGCCACGCCCTGCGCCGGATCTCCGGATCCTCCATGTAGTACGCGTACGTCACGAGCTTCTCGGCCTCGGGATCGCGCCGCCACAGGCCGTTCGGCCCGCGGTAGTCGGGGATGCCGGAGTCCGTGGAGATACCGGCTCCGCTGAGGAGGGCGACGAGGGGCTTGCTCATGCCGCCGAGCGTAGGGCGCGGGCGCGCGCACCGGCGAACGGATTTCGCCGGGCGCACCGCGCCGCGCCCGCGCACCGGTCCGGCGCCGCGCCCGGCGCCACCCCCGGCTCATCCAATGGGGTGAGCTGCGCGTATCGATCCCCGCACGCCCCCGCCGAGCGGGGATCCTGGGACGGAAGCGGCGTGCGGGCAGGAGCTGGCATGAAGGCCGAAATTGACAGCGACGACAGGCCCCGGCGTGCGATAGAACCGTGGATCACATATCCCAGGGCGCATCACACTTCGCTTCAGTGGCGGCTCCGCCACGCCTCGCTCCGTCGACGGCGCGGGCAGGCCACCCCCTCCCACCACACGCCAGGCAGGTCGGCCGTGACACCGACTGCCTGACGCACCTGACTCCACCACTTCCGCGACACACCATGCCGCCCTACGGGGTCCTCGGACCCGGCAACGGGGGAACCCATGTCCGTGCCACCGCCTCCGCAGCCCTACCGTTTGCTGCGCGCCACCGACCTGCTCGACCTCCACTTCCGCTTCCTGGGCCTGCGCCTGGAGAAGCCCCTGCTCGAACCCCGCCGGCTGGTCCGCCAGAAGCCGGACCAGCCGGGCTACCTCGTCGTCACCTTCGGCCCCCAGCACGTCGTCGAGCGGGCGTTCTTCGAGCTCACCCCCGGCATCCCGGAAGGCGCCCAGGCCGTCGCCCTCGCGGGCAGCGAGCCGCACAAGCCGCCGCCGGTGGCCTCGCGCATCGGCGGCCGCAGCGTCCTGGTGTTCGGTGTGGGAGCCCAGAGCTCCGTCACCTACACCGAGAAGGGCCTCCTCGACGCGATGCGGGAACTCCCCCTGCGCGTCGTGGACGCCGCCCGCGAACCGGCCGCCGCGGCCGGACTGCACCACGCCGTGGCCGAGGCTCCCGACAACGTCTTCCACGCCCTGCGCCTGGCCCGCACGGTGGCGGAGCTCGCGGCGCGGCACGGCCCCGACGCCCCCGTCGACGCGGGGTTGCTCGCCGCCCCGGCCCCGGAGACCGTCGCCGGAGCCCGGCCGGAGAACCCGCTCGCGAACCCGGACGAGCCGAAGACCGGCATCGAACTGCCCTACCGGCTCCTGCTGTCACCGCCCCAGGGCGCCACCTGGTCGCACACCAGCGAACTGCCCGACCCCACGGGCCGCGTCGAGCTGTGGCACACCCGGCTGCCTGCCACCGGCGCCCGTGCCGTCTGGACCCGCGACCCCGGCTTCGACCCCGCCGACCCGCACCCGCTGCGCCCCGACGGCAACGACTTCCCCATGGCGATGACCCCCGAGGACCGGTCGTCCGTGGTGCACCTGACCTCCAACACCGGCCTTCCGGGCGGCTTCCGGCCGACGCCGCTCACCGGCGACAACCTCATGCTGTCCAGCATGGGAGGCTGGCTCGACTCCCTCGGCCGCTGGGACCAGCCGCCCGACGGCTTCCAGGTCACCCAGTGGCGCCACCGCGCCGCCCTCGGCCGCGACCACTACGTACGCGTCATGTACCGGGGGCGGCTCTTCCCCTTCGGCCACCTAGCGGACCTCGTCAAGGTCACCGAGCGCAAGTTCGACCACAAGCGGCCGGACAACGCGGCCTACCTCAACCAGCGGTTCTTCATCATGGTGCGCGAGCCGGTCCGCCGCTACGGAGCACCCGGTGACCCGGAGGAGCTGAAGCGGCTGCGCCGCCGCTTCCCGTTCGTCAGCGTCCGGCTGCTCACCCTCGTCACCCCCGACCTGCACGAGCCCCGGACGATCCCGGGCCTGGCCACCGACCCCCACCACCCCAACGAGAAGCTCGCCTTCTTCCCGGAGACCGACGAGGAGGCGCCCTTCCAGTTCCAGGTGAGCATGACCGACCTCGACGGCCGCCTCGTCGAGTTCCGTACGCCCATGGCCTTCGTCGGCAAGAACCTGTACGGGAACCGGGCCGACGTGCAGACGATCATCACGTTCTACACCCCGGCCGAGACCGCGCCGAGCCCCACGGAACCCGACCCGACCCGCGACGCGGTCAAGCGCGCCCTCGCCGACGTGCGCGGCCAGGCCGTCGCCTTCGCGCCGAGCAACAAGCCCGACGACACGACGCTCTCCACCGGCCGGCTGATCTGGGGCGCCGCGCTCGCCCCGGACCCGGTCGCCACCGACGAGCCCCTGTTCCTGCCCACCGTGCGCTGGGCGCGGGCCGTCGTGCCCGCCCTCAGCCGCTTCGGCACCGGCGTCGGCGGCGACCAGCCGAAGTCCGTGTTCCACCCCGAGCCGTACGTGCGCGACGCCTTCACCGACGCCAACAAGGGCCAGCTGTTCATCGAGCTCGTCGAGCCCTTCCCGCTGACCTTCAGCTCGGCAGGGCAGAGCGCCGGAGCCCTCGCCCAGCCGAACTTCAACGTCGCGGGCCTGTCCCGGCTCACCGGCCCGGTCGCCGCCGTCCCCACCACGGCCCTCGGGCCCGCCGCCGACCCGGCCGACAAGTGGGTCAACCTCCTCCAGGGCCGGTTCAACCCCCTCGACTTCTTCAAGCAGATCAACGACGCCAAGCTCTTCGGAATGTTCCCGCTCTCGGCGATCCTCAAGGAGGCCGGTCTCGACAAGCTCAAGGCGCCGAACTTCCTCACGGCGACCGTCAACGCCGTCACCGGATTCCTCAACGACCTGCGCGGTCTGCGCGACACCCTGGCCGCCGTCCAGGAACAGTTCCCCCAGACCGCCGACCGCGTCATCCGCGTCGTCGACACCGCGACACGCTTCGTCGAGGTGCTCCTCGCCTACATCACCAGCAATCTGGAGCACACCCCCAACCCCACCCGCATCGAGGACGTCGACAACGCCTTCCGCGCCTTCGCCGACGCCCTCAGGGAGCTGCGCGTGGCCCTGCCCGCCGGGGTCGAGACCGGTGTGCGGCAGCTGCTCACCCGCATCGCCGAGGCCACCGCCACGTACGAGAACGGGGCGGGCGAGGTCATCGCGTTGCGGGACGCCATCAAGATGGCGGCGCTCGGCGCCAAACTGCCGGACGTCGTCAACTCCCGCATCCAGTGGCAGCCGGACATCACGGCGTGGCGGCCGGACAAGAAGGAGCCCCCGGAGCACGAGAAGGACGCCGTCTTCTGGCCCGTGGGCAAGCTGACGCTCGTGGCGGACCTGCGCGGCTCCCTGCGGCCCGACGTGCCCCAGGCCGCCGACATCACCTGCACGCTGGACAACTTCAAGCTGCGCATGGTCCCCGACTTCGAAGCGATCGCCCTGCACTTCCAACGGATCCGCTTCACCATGCGCGCGGGCCAGAAGCCCGACGTCGAGGTGAAGCTCGGCAGCGTCGACTTCATCGGGCACCTGGAGTTCATCCAGACCCTGCGCAACCTCATCCCGCTCGACGGCTTCAGCGACCCGCCCGCCCTCACCGTCGACAGCTCCGGCATCCACGCCAACTACTCCATGCAGCTGCCCAACGCGGCCGTGGGCGTGTTCAGCCTGGAGAACCTCTCGCTGAACGCGATGCTCTCGGTGCCGTTCATCGGCAACACCCCGCTCCAGGCGGGCTTCTCCTTCTGCCGCCGCGAGGCGCCCTTCCGCCTCACCGTGTCGATGCTCGGCGGTGGCGGCTACTTCGGCATCGTCCTCAACCCCAAGGAAATCGCCGTCCTGGACGCGGCCGTCGAGTTCGGCGCCGCGGTGTCCATGAACTTCGGCGTGGCCAGCGGCAGCCTGTCCGTGATGGCGGGCATCTACTTCCGGCTCGAACTCGTCAGCGTCACCAACGACCCGGGCAGGCCCGACCAGAAGGAGATCCGCCCCAACGTCAAACTCGTCGGCTACCTCCGCGCCCGCGGCGAGGTCGACGTCCTCGGCATCGTCTCCGCCTCCATCGAGCTCTACCTCGAACTCGGCTACGAAGGCGGCTACGCCGTCGGCCGCGCCCGGCTCACCATCAGCATCGAGATCGGCTTCTTCTCGAAGTCGGTGACGATCCGCTGCGAGAAGAAGTTCGCGGGCAGCGGCAGGCGCGCCGACATCGCGGGCGCCGCCCCCGCCCCGGAGCTCACACCGCCGTCCTTCGCCGACCTCATGTCGCCGTACACCGACCCGGTCACGGGCGTCCGCGTCGACCCCGTCCTCGACTACTGCACGGCCTTCGCGGAGGTGGACTGACCATGGTGGACAGCATCCGATGGACCGTCCTGCCCGACGGCGTCATCGAGGGCGACACCGTACGCGTGTCCGTCCTCGTCACCCCGCACCTGACCGGCATCACCCAACTCGGCCAGTCCGAGGCGTTCCTGCGCTGGCCCGAGCGCCTTGCCACCCTGCTGGCCGGGCTCTGGTTCGAGTTCGACAAGCCGGAACACACCTACGTCACGGCACACGAGCCGACGGACCACTACCCCCCGGCCGACCTCGACACGTGGAAAGCCCTGTTCAAGGACACCACCCCGGTCGCCCTGCCCGAGGAGGCGACCGCGCTGGCCGCCGAGGCACCGGACACCCTGCGCTCCTTCCCCGGCAAGCTGGTGCACGACGAGATCACCGACGTGTACCGGGCCGTCGCCGTGGCCACGACGAGCAGCCGCCTCGGCGGCGAATGGGCCCGCCAGGAGAGCCTCCTGTGCGAGGAGCCGCCGACGGACCACCGCGGCTGGGAGATGCCCGCCCTGTATCTGATGCCCGACATCATCACCGGCGAGGTCCTGGCCATGGGCCGGGACCTGGCCAAGGGCTACGAGGCGGTGAAGCGGGCGTTCAACCAGCACGGCGACGTCCCGCGCGCCGCCGCGGACGACCTCACCCCCCGGGTCATGGACCGGACGACCGAGCTGTACACCAGCGAGGCGTACAAGCACGTGCTGCCCCTGGCCGAGACCGCCCTGTTCTACGACCGGCCCAGGCCGTCCGCCGCGGCCTTGGCCGCCGAGGAGGAGGAAGAGCACCGCGTCGACTTCCACGAGGCGTGCGGTCTGCTTGGCGACTACCCGGAGCTCCAGCGCAGGTTCGGCCTCGTCGTCGACCGCCGGTTCACGCTGCCCGCGAGCATCCCCGACGGGGCCCGCGTCCGGGTGCGCTTCGACACCAGCGTCCCCCACGCCGCCGACCTCAACGCCGAGCCGCTCCGCCCCTGGACGACCCTCCGGCTCGTCCGGGGCAGCGTCTTCGAAGCGGCTCCCGCCACCGGGGGCCTGATCACCGGCGGGATGCTGAACCTCGGCGCCCCCGACACCTGGCACCTCACCGAACTGGACGTGGACGGGGCGGCGCTCAAGCACCTCGACTACGCCCGCACCATCGCGGCGCTGTACGACCGTGACGTGCCGTCGAGCCCCGGCTCCGTCGCCCACCAGGTCGCGGGCACCGCCACCCCGGCCGCCCGCGGCGGCGGCATCACCCTGATGCACACCGTCCGCGACCACTACCTCGCCGGGCAGATCGGCACCGACCTCAAGCGCCGCACCAACGGCGAAGTGGCCGAACTGACCGCGGAGAACCTGGTCCGCGGCTACCGCGTGGACATCGGCACCGTCGACCCGGCCACCGGCGCCGTCCGTCAGTGGCAGTCGCTGCTGCGCCGCCGCGGCCGCTACACGATCCGCTGGCCCGGACAGCAGCCGATCACCCTCCAGGTCCGCCCGGACGAGGGCCTGGTGCGCGCCAGCGCCGTGACGGCCACCTCCGCCACCTCCAAGGAGCTCTACGGCCACCAGGCCGTCTGCGGCTGGCACGGCTGGAGCCTCGCCGCGCCCCGGCCGGGCCGCACCATCGGGCTCGACAACGAGCCGGAGGCACCCGCCCCGCCCGTGTCGCCGGACGTACCCCTGGAGACCCGGTTCACCGCGGAGCCCGGCTCACTGCCCGCCCTGCGCTTCGGCCGCACGTACCGGATGCGCGCCCGCATCGTCGACCTCGCGGGCAACGGCCTCGACCACACCGCGAGCACGCCTGACGCCGTCCAGTCCGACACGATCACCTACGGCCGCTGGGAGCCCGTCCCGCAGCCCGTGGTGGTGCCGCTCCTTCCGTTCAACGAGGGCGAGTCCACCGAGCGCCTGGTCATCCGCAGCACCGTCACCGACGACGGCCGCCAGATCTCGCCCGACGAGTACGTCCTGTGGCGCTCCGACGTCCCCGACCACAAGGCGCGCTCCGACGTCGACGGCCTGGACCGCCAGTACAAGCCGATCGCGGAGCGGCACGTGGCACCGCCGAAGACGGCCCTGCAGATGGCCGAGGAGCACGGCGTGTTCGACGCCGCCTTCGGCGCCACCAAGCCCGACCGGGTGCGCGCGGAGTACTTCGCGGCGGCCTCCCGCGAATCCGGGTCCTTCCTGGACACCGTCGTCCGCGACCCGCAGTGGCCGCACCTCCCGCACGACCTGCTGCTCGAAGGCTCCATCCACATCGCCAAGCACGACGTGCACGACCCGCTGCCCGTCACCCCGCTGCCGCTCGCGCGCCGCGGCGCCGGGCTCAAGCAGGGCGAGTTCGTCGTGCACGACACCCATCAACTGCGCCTGCCGTACCTCCCGGACGTCCTCGCCGAGGGCGTCATGCTGCGCGGCCTGCCCGGCGACCGGGAGAACCGCAAGATCCCCTTCCCCGGCCCCTGGCCGCAGGCCCAGCCCTTCAAGATCCGCATCCGGGAAGGCACCGGCACACCGCACTGGGACGGCCTCACCCAGCGCGTCCTGGAGGTGTACCTGCCCAAGGGCGAGATCGCCACGGTTCGCCTGAGCTGCTATCTGGACCCGCAGAAGCTCCCCCTGCTGCGCCAGTGGGGTCTGCTCACCCAGTCCTCCTTCTGGCAGGACCTGCGCGAGCAGGACAGGGCGTTCCTCACCCGGGCCACCGCCGACGGCGAGAACTGGATGCTCACGCCCTGGACCGAGGTCACACTGGTGCACGCGGTGGAGAAGCCCGTCCAGCCACCCCGCCTCGCCGAACTCACCGCTCACCGGACGGCCGAACAGACCGCCGCCGACATCACCCTCCAGGTCACCAGCCACGCCGAGAGCACCGGCCACGTCGAGGTGGACGCCCGCTGGAGCGAGTGGCTCGACGACGTCACCCAGCCCGCGCCCATCCGCGTGGACGGCCACAAGCAGCTGGAGGACATCACCCTCGCCTACGCCGACGACGAGGAACGGGTCACCCGCACCCACGAGTTCGGCGACACCCGGCACCGCAA
Organism: Streptomyces sp. NPDC053474; assembly: GCF_044544845.1. Taxonomy (NCBI): domain Bacteria; kingdom Bacillati; phylum Actinomycetota; class Actinomycetes; order Kitasatosporales; family Streptomycetaceae; genus Streptomyces; species Streptomyces sp. NPDC053474. Next base: position 309,852 of record NZ_JBITXV010000010.1, on the reverse strand, counting down.
CGTCCGCTACACGCCGACCGCCGTCACCCGCTTCCGCGAGTACTTCCACCCCACCATCACCGACGACCGCGCCAACGTGACCCGCCTCGGCCCGACCGCGGCCCCCCTGCCGGTGCCCAGCTCCCGCAGGCCCGAGCCACCCGCCGTCGCCTACGCCGTGCCCACCCTGCGCCACGACCGCAGCGTCGACCAGCAGCGGGCCACGGTCACCCAGCGCCGCCGCCCCGCGGGCCTGCGCGTCTATCTGAACCGCCCCTGGTACTCCTCCGGCGACGACGAGATGCTCGCCGTGGTGCTCGACACCGGCACGGCCCTGCCCGACACCGTCGCCACCCGCTGGGGCGTCGACCCCGTGTGGTCCGACACCACCGTCCTGCCGCGCCCGCAGGCCACGCACTTCCCGAACGCGGAGCAGCGCCCGACCGGTCTGCGCCTGCCCGGCTCACCCGACACGGAACCGGTCCTCGTCGACGCGGCGGCCTTCACCCCCGCGTACGACAAGGGACGGCAGCTCTGGTACGTCGACATCGACGTGGACTTCGGCGGCGGCGCGGCCGCCACCTACTTCCCGTATCTGCGCCTCGCCCTCGCCCGCTACCAGCCGTACGCCGTCGACCCGCTGCACCTGTCGAAGGTGGAACGGGCGGAGTTCGCCCAGCTCCTGCCGCCGCGCACGCTCACCGGGCGGCGCGAGGGCAACCAGCTCGCGGTCACCCTCACCGGCCCGGCCACGTACAACGAACTGGGGGAGATGAGCGGCACCGGCACCGCCGCCGCGGCCGCGTGCCGCCGGGTCACGCTCACCCTCCAGAGCCGGGCACAGGCGGGGGAGGACGACATGGACTGGAAGGAGCTGGGCGCCCCGGCGGACCTGGTCTGCCGCGCGGATGGCACCGGCTTCGCCTGGTCCGGCGGCATCGCGGCCCCCACCGGCCAACTCCTCACCCTGTACCGGCTGCTGGTCCAGGAGCACGAGCTGTACCGCACCGACAAGGACACGGCCACCGACACGGTCACCGTCAACGGCACCCCGGTACCGGCCGCCCGGCGCCTGGTGCACGCCGACTACTTCGAGCTGACGGTCGGTCTCCTGGGCCGGATCGACTTCAAGCTGTAGCGAGCCGGTCGCCGCGAGGGGCCCGGGCCGCAGGGAAGGCGGCCGGGGCCCCCGCAGCACGTCGGGAAACAGCCACCCCTGCTGCTACTCTCTGTCGTCGCATGGTCATCGTGAGCAACTTGCAGAGGTGTACGTGAAGGTCACCTGCGTCGGTGGCGGTCCCGCCGGTCTCTATCTCTCCATCCTGCTGAAGCGGCAGGACCCGGCCACCGAGATCACCGTCCACGAGCGCAACCCGGAGGGCTCCACCTACGGCTGGGGCGTCACGTACTGGCGCGGGCTCCTCGACAAACTCCACGAGCACGACCCCGAGTCCGCGCGCGCCGTCGAGGAGGCCTCCGTACGCTGGCGCGACGGCGTCGCCCACGTGGGGGACCGCACCACGCGCCACCGCGGCGACGAGGGCTTCGGCATCGGCCGCCACCGCCTCCTCGAACTGCTCGCCGCACGGGCCAGGACCCTCGGCGTACGCCTGGAGTTCGGCCACGAGATGACGGCCGACGCGCTGCCCCGCGACGCCGACCTGGTCGTCGCCGGTGACGGCCTGCACAGCACGCTGCGCGGCCAGGACCCCGAGCACCACGGCACGCACGTCACCGCCGGGCGCAACCAGTACATCTGGCTCGGCACCACCAAGGTCTTCGACGCCTTCACCTTCGCCTTCGTGGAGAGCGACCACGGCTGGATCTGGGCCTACGCGTACGGCTACGGCCCGCAGGGCAGCACCTGCGTCGTCGAGTGCGCCCCGGAGACCTGGACCGGGCTCGGCCTCGACCGCGCCGACGAGGCCGAAGGCCTGACCCTCCTGGGCAAGCTCTTCGACCGCCTCCTGGACGGGCACCCCCTGATCGGCCGCTCCTCCGCCGACGGCCGGGCCCAGTGGCTGACCTTCCAGACCCTCACCAACAAGCGCTGGTACCGCGACAACGTCGTCCTCCTCGGCGACGCCGCCCACACCACCCACTACTCCATCGGCGCGGGCACCACCCTCGCCCTGGAGGACGCCATCGCGCTGGCCGCCGCCCTGCGCGGCCACCCCACGCTCCCGGGAGCGCTCGCCGCCTACCAGCGGGAGCGCGAGGCCGCCCTCCTGCCCGTCCAGAGCGCCGCCCGCTACAGCGCCCGGTGGTACGAGAGCCTGCCGCGGTACATCCACCTGCCGCCACACCGCATGTTCGCCCTGCTCGGCCAGCGCCACTCACCGCTGCTGCCGTACGTGCCGCCCCAGCTCTACTACGGCCTCGACAAGGCCGCCGGGCAGGTCGAGGCGCTGCGCCGGTTCAAGCGCTGGCTGGGGCCGAGGCTCGCCCGCACCGCGCACGCGCGGACCTCGCCGGACCGCGACCAGCGCCCGTAGCACACGAAGGACCCCGTGGTCCGGGCCGCGACCAGCGCCCGTAGCGCACGAAGGACCCCGTGGTCCGGGCCGCGGCCCGGACCACTCGGTGCCTCGATCAGGACTGCGGCGGGTTCTGCTGCCCCTGGTCGCCGCCCAGCTGCTCCTTGAGCTTCTCCTGGGCGGTGTCGACCTGGCTGCTGTACTTGCCCTGCGTCTTGTCGTCGACGAAGTCTCCCGCCTTGTCGATGCCCTGGCCCGCCTTGTCCTCGTGGCCCTTCAGCATCTGCTTGAGCTTGTCCAGCACAGACATGGGATGTCTCCTTGCGGTCTCGCCCCTGGTTCCAGGTTCACCGCGCACCGACCGATCCGCATCCCGTGCGGCGGAAAACCCCGTGCGTCACCGGAGCCCCGGGCGCTACCGTCCCGGCATGCTCCCTGAGGACGGATACTTCGCGGAGGACGTAGCCGCCACCTACGACGAGTCGTCGGCCGACATGTTCCGCCCGGAGGCGGTGGACCCCGTCGTCGACCTGCTCGCCGACTTGGCGGGCGACGGCGAGGCGCTGGAGTTCGGCATCGGCACGGGCCGCATCGCCCTGCCGCTCGCCCGGCGCGGCGTCCCGGTGCGCGGCATCGAGATGTCCCGCGCCATGGCGGCCCGGCTGCGGGACAAGCCGGGCGGCGACGCGGTGCCCGTGACCATCGGCGACTTCGCCACCACCCAGGTCGAGGACGCGCGGTCCGCCTCGGTGGTCTACCTCGTCTTCAACACGATCAACAACCTCACCACGCAGGACGCCCAGGTGGACTGCTTCCACAACGCCGCCGCCCATCTGCGCCCCGGCGGCCGCTTCGTCATCGAGGTCGGCGTGCCCGATCTGCGGCTCCTGCCGCCGGGGCAGACCGCCGTACCGTTCCACATCAGCCCCACCCGGTGGGCGTTCGACACCTATGACGTGGCCACGCAGGCGCTGAGCTCGCACTACGTCACGATCGTCGATGGCCGCGCCGAGCACCGCGCCATCCCCTTCCGGTACGTGTGGCCCGCCGAGCTCGACCTGATGGCGCGGCTCGCCGGACTCCGCCTGCGCGACCGCTGGGAGGACTGGCACCGGGCGCCCTTCACCAGCGAGAGCACCCAGCACGTCTCGGTGTGGGAGAAGCCCCTCGACTGACCGCCCCGGTCAGCGCCCGGTGAGCAGCGCGTCGACCGCCCGGCCGAACAGCCACGCCGCCGCCCGCGCCACCACGGGATCCAGCGCCCCGGGCAGCCACCGCACCCGCAGCTCCTCGCGCCAGACCACCCGCGAACCCGCATGGTCCTCCCCGGGACCCACCTCTATCTCGGCCCACCCGGTGACGAACGAGCCGCGCTTGACCAGGCGGCAGGTCCCGCGCCGCCCCCGCGGCGGCTGCCAGAGCACCACCTCCATCACGTCGTCGAACGCCAGCGGCCCGACCCCGGACCGCGCCGTCAGCAGGGCACCCGCGCCCCCGGCTCCGGAGACCGTGACCCTGGTCAGGGGCATCACCTGGCCGTGCCGCTCCCAGTCCGTCAGCCGCCGCCACGCCTCGTCGGGACCGAGCGGCGTGGTGCGTACGAGGCTGAAGAGGGCCATGCGTCGATCGTAGTCAGCGCCACCGGGCCCCGCGGTCCCGGCCTCAGCGGGCCCACTCCGGCTTCCAGACACCGGTGTCCGGCCCGGCCGGGCGCGCGGAGACGAGGTGGTCGCGCAGCGTGGCCAGGGCCGGATGCGGGTTGTCGGCGCGCCAGAGCAGGGAGTGCGGATAGACCGGGGTGGGGTCGCGCAGGGGGACGAGCCGCAGGTCGTGGCCGACGGGCCAGACCAGGGGAGTGCGCTCGCTGAGGAAGGTCGCGACCGTCGCGGAGTCCACGATCGTGTCGAGGAGTGCCTCGACACCGAAGTCGGGGCCGATGGCGTCGATGGACAGGCCGAAGGCCTCGGCGAGCGCGTCGTAGTACGCGGCCCACTCGGTGCCCGGAGCGTTGCCCGGCATCCAGATGCGGTGCCCGGCCAGCTCGGCGAGCGTGACCGAGGACGCGGCGGCGAACGGGTGCGCGGGCCCGGTGAACAGGCGCAGCGGCTCGTCGAGCACGGGCACGGCCCTGATGCCGTCGGGAAGCTGCCTGCCCGGCGTGGTCACGGCCCGGAACGTGGCGTCGATGGTGCCGGACGCGAGGGCCTCCACGGCCGCGTCGACGCCGTACAGCGTGACGACGTCGAGCTCCACGTCCGGGTGCGCGCGGTGGAAGTCGCGCACCAGGCCCGCCGTGGCGACCCGGCGGCCCACCACGTCCACGCGCAGGGCGCGCCGCCCCGGGCGCACGGACGCCGCCGCCCGCTCCTCGGCCAGGAGCAGCGCCCGGGCGTGCGGCAGGAACGCCTGCCCGTCGATGGTGAGCTGGGCCCCGCGCGGGGTGCGGGCGAAGAGGCGCACGCCGAGCTCCTCCTCCAGGGCGGCGACGCGCTTGGACACGGCCTGCTGGGTGAGCGACAGATCGACGGCCGCCTTCTGGAACTGCCCGGCGTCCGCGGCGACGACGAAGGTGCGTACGGAGTTGAGGTCCACACCGCGCAGCCTACTGACACAACGCATGGTTGTGGCTCGCTGGTCCGATGGTTGTTTGATCCCTAGGCCGGGCGCTGGCTTGGATGGCGTGGGTCAACGAAAGGTTGCCCAGACCGGCTTTCCGGGAGCGCGCTGCGCCCGGAGCCGGGGGCGCCTTGCCCCGCGCCCCGGAGGTGACGCACCCGTGCCCGACTCCTTCGTCCATCTGCACAACCACACCGAGTACTCGATGCTGGACGGCGCCCAGAAGCTGCGGCCCATGTTCGCCGAAGTGGCCCGGCAGCGGATGCCCGCCATCGCCATGAGCGACCACGGGAACATGTTCGGCGCCTACGAATTCGCCCAGGTGGCGAAGGAGTCCGACGGCATCCGGCCGATCATCGGCATCGAGGCGTACATGGCGCCGTCCTCACGCTTCGCGCGCAAGCAGGAGTTCTGGGGGCCCGGCGGCCGCCGCGCCGTCGGCGACGGCGGCGAGGGCTCCAAGGACGTCTCCGGCGGCGGCCGCTTCACCCACATGACCATGTGGGCCCACACCGTCCAAGGGCTGCGGAACCTCTTCTGGCTCAGCACCCGCGCCAGCTACGAGGGTCAGTTCCCCGCGGGCAAGCCGCGCATGGACCGGGAGCTGATCGCCGAGCGCCCGCAGGGCATCATCGCCACCACCGGCTGCCCCTCCGGCGAGATCCAGACGCGCCTGCGACTGCACCAGTACGACGAGGCCAAGGCCGCCGCCGCGGCCTGGCAGGACCTCTTCGGGCGCGAGAACTACTTCCTGGAGCTGATGGACCACGGCCTCGACATCGAACGCGACGTCCGCGACGGCCTGCTGCGCCTGGCCGACGAACTGGCGCTCCCGCTGCTCGCCACCAACGACGCGCACTACGTCACGGAGGACCAGGCCGACGCCCACGACACCCTGCTGTGCATCGGCGTCGGCAAGAACAAGGACGACCCCCGGCGCTTCCGCTTCAACGGCTCCGGCTACTACCTCAAGAGCGCCACCGAGATGCGCGCGCTGTTCGCGGAGCTCCCGCAGGCCTGCGACAACACCCTGCTGATCGCCGAGCGCGTCGAGTCCTACGACGAGGTCTTCGACCACGTGGATGAGATGCCGCGCTTCCCGGACGTCCCCGAGGGCGAGACCCAGGAGTCGTGGCTGCGCAAGGAGGTCACCCGAGGCCTCGTCCTGCGCTACGGCGACCCGGTCCCCGCACACGTCATGGCCCGCTTCGAGACCGAGATGTCCGTCATCGGCCCCATGGGCTTCAGCTCGTACTTCCTCGTCGTCGCCGACATCTGCCGCTACGCCCGCGACAACAGGATCCCCATCGGGCCCGGCCGCGGCTCCGCGACCGGCTCCCTGGTCGCCTACGCCACGCGCATCACCGAGCTGTGCCCCCTGGAACACGGCCTGCTCTTCGAGCGCTTCCTGAACCCCGAGCGCATCAACCCACCGGACGTCGACCTCGACTTCGACGACCGCCAGCGCGACCGCATGGTCCGCTACGTCACCGAGAAGTACGGCGACGAGTACACCGCCTTCGTGAACACCTTCGGCACCATCAAGGCCAAGAACGCGATCAAGGACTCCTCCCGCATCCTCGGCTACCCCTACGCCCACGGCGAGCGCATCACCAAGGCGCTCCCGCCGGACCAGAACGGCAAGTCCGCCCCACTGGCCGCCGTCTTCGACCCCGCCCACCCGCGCCACGCCGAGGCCGGGGAGGTCCGGCACCTGTACGACACCGAGCCGGACGTCAAGCGGGTCATCGACACCGCGCGCGGCGTGGAGGGCCTCACCCGCGGCACCGGCGTGCACGCCGCGGCCGTGATCCTGTCCAAGACGCGCCTTACCGACCGGATCCCCCTGCACATGCGCGCCGCCGACGGCGCGCGGATCACCGGCTTCGACTACCCGTCGTGCGAGGCGATGGGCCTGATCAAGATGGACTTCCTGGGGCTGCGGAACCTCGGCGTCATCGACCGGGCCATCGAGAACGTGCGCGAGAACCGCGGCGTCCAGCTGGCCACCGTCGACCCGGGCGACGGCGACCCGGCCACCGTCGTGATCCCCCTCGACGACACCAGGACGTACCGGCTGCTCGCCGAGGGCAACACCTTCGGCGTCTTCCAGCTCGACGGCGGCGGCATGCGGGCCCTGCTCAAGCTCATGAAACCCACCCGCTTCGAGGACATCGCGGCCGCCAACGCCCTCTACCGGCCGGGCCCCATGGCCGCCAACGCCCACACCAACTACGCGCTGCGCCAGAACGGCAAGCAGGAGCCCGCCCCCATCCACCCCGAGCTGAAGGAGGCCCTCGACCCGATCCTCGGCTCCACCCACCACCTGCTGATCTACCAGGAGCAGATCATGGCCATCGCCCGGCAGCTCGCCGGATACACCCTGGGCGGCGCCGACATGCTGCGCCGCGCGATGGGCAAGAAGAAGCCGGAGGTCCTCGCCGCCGAGTGGGAGAAGTTCCACGGCGGCATGCGCGCGAACGGCTACTCCGACGAGGCCGTCCAGGCCCTCTGGGACGTGATGCTGCCGTTCTCCGGCTACGCCTTCAACAAGTCCCACACGGCCGGATACGGCCTCGTCTCGTACTGGACCGCCTACCTCAAGGCGAACTACCCGGCCGAGTACATGGCCGCCCTGCTCACCTCCGTCGGCGACGACAAGGACAAGGCCGCCGTCTATCTGGCCGACGCCCGCAAGAACGGCGTCCGGGTCCTGCAGCCCGACGTGAACGAGTCGATCGCGGAGTTCACCGCGATCGGTGACGACGTGCGGTTCGGACTCCGGTCCGTGCGCAACGTCGGCGACAGCGTCATCGAAGCCGTCGTCGACGCCCGCCGCCGCAAGGGGAAGTTCACCTCCTTCCCCGACTTCCTCGACAAGGCCGACCTGCCCGCCCTGCCCAAGAGGGCCGTGGAGTCCCTGATCAAGGCCGGTGCCTTCGACTCGCTCGGGCACACCCGCAAGGGACTGACCGCCGTCCACGAGGACGCCATCGACGCGATCACCCCGGTCAAGAAGGCGGCCGCCTTCGGTCAGGACGACCTGTTCTCGGCGGCCACGGGCGCGCAGGACGCGCGGACGCCGTCCTTCGGCCTGGACTTCCCCCTCGACCCGCAGGAGTGGCCGCGCCGACAACTCCTCGCCACCGAGCGCGAGATGCTCGGCCTCTACGTCTCCGCCCATCCGCTCGACGGCGCCGAGCACATCCTCACGGGCGCACGGGACTGCTCCCTCGCCGAACTCCTCGCCTCCGGCCGTTCCGGCGCCGACGTGCGGCTCTCCGGCCTGATCACCGGCGTCCAGCGCAAGGTGACCAAACAGGGCAACGCCTGGGCCGTCGTCCACCTCGCCGACCGCGACGCGAGCATCGAGGTCCTCTTCTTCCCCGCCGCCTACCACCTCGTCCAGCACGCCCTGGCCGAGGACAACGTCGTCTCCGTCAAGGGCAAGACCGAGGACCGCGACGGCAGCCTGAACGTCTTCGGCCGGGAGCTCAGGGTGCTCGACGTGTCCGCCGCCGAGCACGGCGGCAGGCCCCCCGTCCTGCTCGCCCTGCCCGCCCACCGCGTCACCGAACGGGCCGTGGCCGACCTCAAGAGGATCCTCGCCGCCCACCCCGGAGACAGCCCCGTCCGCCTCACCGTCCGCGGCCCCCGCAAGACCACCGTCTACGCCCTGGAGGCGAGGGTGAACGCCGCCACCCTCGCCTCCGACGTCAAGGGCGCCTTCGGGCCCGACGCGTGGACGGGCACCACCTGACCCCTCGGGTCCTGTCCGTCAGCCACCCACCACCGGATAGTGGTCGGAGAGGTTGGTGTACGTGTACTGCTTGCCCCAGCTCGACACCGTCCAGGGCGTGCTCTGCTCCTTGACCACGTCGTTCTTCCACCCCGAAGGACGGGCGTGCCCCTGGCGGTGCAGGACGTAGTCGAGGTCTTCGCGCGGGTCGCTCGGGTAGCGCTCAGCGGCGATCGAATTGTCCCGCGTGTCGAAGGAGTACGGGTGCCCGGTCCGCTCGTCCGCGGGCGCCAGGCCCGCGTCGGCGAGCATCGAGGCGTACTCCGGGCTGTGCGCGTCCACGTTGAAGTCACCCGCGACCATCACCTGCTCGTTCGCCGGGATGCGCTGGGCGTCCAGGAACGCGTCCAGCTCCTTGAACTGCTTGGCGCGCGTCGTGGCCGCCTCGCCCGCCGAGCAGCCGGGGTCGGTGGACTGGGTGTGGGTGCCGACCACGTGCACTTTCGTGCCGTTCACGTCCAGGACGACGTAGGCGAACCCCTTGTTGGAGTGGTAGTCCGAACCGCAGGCGTCCTTGTAGACGTACTGCTCCTTGCGCACGATCGGCCACTTGCTGAGAACCGTGACGCCGCCGTCCTCCGGGGCCAGCGCGGAGTACGCGCCCCCGGTGGCGTCCCACCCGGACTTGCTCCGGCCCACCACCGGCGTCTGGTGCGGGTACAGCGCCGAGGCGTTCCTCTGGAGCGCCTCGGACGCGGAGTTGTCGAACGCCTCCTGCAACACGACGACGTCGTTCCCCCGGAAGAACCCGGCAGCCGGTATCTCCTTGGCCCGGTGGTCCTGCCCCCAGTTCGGGTACAGCGTCTTGCTGAACAGGAAGGCGTTGTACGTGAGCACCTTCAGCCGGGGCGGCGCGTCGGAGGCCGACGCGCTGGGGGCCGTCGCGGCCAGCGTCGCCGCCGTGGCGAGGGCGACGAGGCAGGTGCGCGGGGTGGGGTGGGGCACGGAGTATCTCCCTGTGGGGGTGGGGGACGGGCACCGGTGGGAAGCACCGGCGTCGGTCATCCAAGGCGCCGTGGGTTACAGCGGGTTGACGTGCGGGTGAGCGTGGGGAGGAGCGTGACGTGCGGCTGGGTCGCAGGTCACGTGGGTGGTGCCTGGGTGTGGCGTACGCATGGCCCCGGCGCCGGGCTGGCTGCTGGAGACGGCCGTCGGCGGGGGCGTGGCGATGTACGTCCACGTCGGCTCATGCTGGAGCGGGAGGAACTGCCCGGGCTCCCGGTCGATCACGCGCGAGCAGGCGCTCCAGGCCCTGACGTCGGGCAGCACGAAACCCTGCCCACAGTGCCGCCCGGACACCGCTCTCGAAGTCTTGGAGTGACCATGGCGACGCACCCTGGAGACATGTCTCCCGCCCCGATCGTCGTGCACTGCGTGAGCCTGACCGGCGGCCGTCGCGTCACAGTGAAGGGGCAGATCCTTGGGCTGGCGCGCTCGGACGCGGGCGTCGTCGAGTTCCTCCGCCGGGTCGGCATCGAGGATGCGGAAGAACTGCTCGACGAGCTCCAGTGGGTGGAGTGGCGAGGCGGCCAGGCGCATGGGTACGACGCTGCCTGAGGGCAACGGAGGCGGTAGCCAAACGTGGTGAATGAGCCCTCGCAATGGGGGGGCGAGGGCTCGTCTGCGGTTGAGGGTAGAGCTACGCGGCCCAGTTCGTGACGAGCTGCTTCACCTTGGGTACCCGTTTGTGCGGCTCGAAGTCCGCGAGCATGCCGTCCAGCATCGAGTTGAGACGTTTCGACGAGGTCGCTCGGGACAGTTCCAGTGCTCGGTCCCCCGCGTGGACGGCTCGGTCAAGGTCTCCAGAGTCCATGTACGAGCCTGCGAGCCAGCTCTGGCACAGGGAGACTTCCCGGGCATGGGAGTCGTCGTACAAAGGCAAGGGGCGGTGATGGCTGATTTCACGCTCAGGCAGGGGATGCCCGTCGTTGACAGGTCGAACGGGCTGCCCGCGTTCATCGAAGAACTCTGTGACTCCAAGGTCATGTTGTCCAGGCCGTCGGGGATGAGGTGGGAGACCCGTCGAGTCGCCTCTTGCGACCTCCTACAGACCACGAGCTGAGACAACTCGAAGCCTTGCTGAAGATGACCCCCAGCATCCTCGCCCCCGACCCGGAGGGGTTAACCCCGTCTCCAGCGCTGAGTGCTCCCAACTCCTCGCGCTGGCACATCAGGCGGGGAAGGAGGTCGCCCCCTACGGAGCTAGGGCGGTGTTGATCACCATGCACGACCACGCGGTCTACGCCCACCGCGATCCGCGGACGCCGGACATCAAGCCTCTGGCTGAAGGGCCTTGATTCGCAGTCAGACCGTCCCCTGTAGCTCAGTCAGGAAGAGCGCTGAGAACGAACGTGCGGCTGGGGAGTGCTCCATGGATCGGGCCGCGCGCAGAAGACCCCGGTTCGAGTCCGGGCAGGGGAGCCACCCGGCCCCGTGCGGGGTGATCACTTCGCACGGAGCCGGGCCAAGTGCGGTAGCCCTACGAGGGAAGGACGGCACGTGACGCCCATCGCAGCGAAGCAGGAAAGGACTCCTGTTGCCGAGTCTCTGTGGCTCGACGTGACACGCAAATGCCAACTCAACTGCGGGCACTGCTACAACTCGTCCGGACCGGACGGTAGCCACGGCGTGATGACCCGCAACGACTGGTTCAGCGTGCTGGAGCAGTCGAGGGAGATCGGCGTCAGCAGCGTCACGCTCATCGGAGGTGAGCCCACCCTGTACCCCCACGCGATCGAGGTGGCGGAGCGCGCCCTCGCTCTCGGCATGGATGTGGAGGTGTACAGCAACCTGGTTCACGTCTCGAAGCAGTGGTGGTCTCTCCTCCAGCGAGAAGGTATGTCCGTCGCGACCTCCTACTACTCGAACAAGCCCGAGAGGCACAACCAGGTCACCCGACGCCCGAGCCACGCCAGGACACGCAGCAACATCGCCAAGACGATCAGCTTGGGCATCCCGGTCCGCGTCGGCGTCGTCGGGGACAAGAGGCGGCACATCTGGACCGCGAAGCGCGACCTTCGGAAGATGGGCGTGGAGGAGATCGGCGTCGACCGCATCCGTGAGTTCGGACGAGCGTGCGGCGGTCAGGATCCGGACGCCTCGAACCTATGTGGTATGTGCGGTGATGGCCGGGCCTCGATCGGCCCCAACGGTGAGGTGTCCCCGTGCGTCTTCTCCACTTGGATGGGTGTCGGTAACGTCCTGGACGCCTCGCTCGCCTCTATCCTGAGCGGTCCCGCGCCGTCTTGGGCGGTCGCCTCCATCGAAGGCGCACGGCGGGGCAAGGACAAGGCGAAGGCATGCCGACCTGACTGCGTCCCCCAGAATCCGTGCCCGCCCGCGGCTTCAGTTCGGACTTCGCCGCAGTTGTCGACGGCGAGAAGGGCCGCTTCTTCGCCAAGGCCATGTTCAACGTTCCCGGAGGACGGAAGGACTCCCTCCTCCGGGAACAGGCGATCAATCCGTTCGTGCAGCCTCTCTCTCCGGCGTTGAAGTGGAGCGCGGGTGGTGACGAGGACGGGTGGATCATTCTCGGGTTCGAAGTCGTCGAGGGCAGGGCATCGCGCTTTGAGCCGTCGTCGTCAGACTTGAACGCGGTCGTTGAGGCTCTGAACCACGTCGCGGGGCTGGAACTCCCTGAGGTCGCTAAGGACTGGGTGGAGGACCGGTGGGACAGCTTCGCCGCCAGCGACTCTGAGGCAGCTCTGTTTCGCGGGAACACACTGATCCACTCGGACATCAACCCGAGCAACGTCATGGTCGGCGAACGGGACACGTGGGTCGTGGACTGGTCATGGCCCACCCGTGGTGCAGCGTTCATCGACCCCGGATGCCCGTCGTGCAGCTCATCTCAGCCGGACACACGGCGACATCCGCCGAAGGCTGGGCTTCTCGCTGCTCGGCCTGGACGAGCGCCGACCCGCGAGCTATCGACGCCTTCGCCCTGGCCAGTCTTCGGATGCACCGCTACTTCAGCGAGCGGGCCCCTCAGGCGTCCTGGTTGAAGGTCATGGTGGAGGCGGCTGAGGCTTGGGTGGAGTGGCGTCGACGGGAGGAGGCGTAGGCGTCTACGAGCTGAGCTTGGGCGACTTCGCTGGCGACGAGAAGCCCCGTCCGGCAGGGGACGGGGCTTCTGCATGCCCAGCGGCCGTGGGGAGCCACGCGGCTCATTCCTGGTTGTCGAGCTCCTTCCGCTGACGAGCGCGCTCCTGCTCGCGCTGGCGCTGCCACTCCTGCAACAGCTCCTTGCGATGCGCGGACGTCTGCGGCCGCACGGCGCGGACGAAACTGCGCACTCCGAACGTGACGATTCCGAGCGCGACGACAGCCAAGACAGCCCACCAGGGGGCCGTGTCCGGCAGGGAAAACATGATCTGAGCCTTCCGACCTTGCAGGGTCGGCGGGTCACTCAGGCCGCAAGTGCGACGCTCCCCAGCGTGCTGCGGTGGTGCCCGCCCCGGTGGATGTGCACGGGGAAGGCGGAGTTGGGCCCGCAGGGCGTGATCTCAGGTGTTCGTTCTAGAGGGATGGGGGTCCACGCGGGTACATCGTTCGCAGTGCCGCTTCCGAGGAGCCCCGACAACAGGCGCAGCAACGAGTGCACAAGGAATGCGAGCAGGCACTCCATCAATTCGGCAAGCGCGCTCAGGAACTCGCGGGCCGCCTCGCGTCGTTCCTCGGCGGTAGTTGCGGTGCGCAGCCCGTAAGCGGCTGCGTGGAGGCGGGATCGAATGAGTTCCGTCTCCATGCACGCCGCCGCGTGGTCATGGAGAGCAATATCCCGGAAACGCTCCCAGAGCCTCGTGCACGTGTCCACGAGGAGCTGCGAACCACCCACGGCGGGATCACTGACGAACGAGCCGTGATGGCCCGCTATGAACTGCTCAACGACCTCTTCGATCAAGCCACGCGGTGTGTAGAACTCGCTCGACTGGGGCTCGTTCTCTTCCATCACACCCCCTTCCGGATGCCTTCAACAACTCTACCGGCTGCCTCCGACGGTCCACCGCGTTCGTCTGCCTCGCCCGTCACCCTCACGCGCGCTGGAGGTGCCGCCTCCTACCCTCGGCACAACTCCGGGGCCTCGAGCCGACGAGAGGGAAGCCGCTGCCCGACAGGCATACGAGGAGGTTCCTGTCGGTTCGAGGTCTTCCTGATGCGCACCGGGTGTCACGGGCTGAGAACGAGCACGGAGTTCGGGGCCGTGCGTGCCGCGTAAGGACACCGCCCCGTCCGGGCCTTGACTGGGCTCGCACAGGGCGGAAAAGGTGCTTTGTAGGTGTGCACGCCCCGCCGGTATAGGGAACCGGCGGGGCGTGTTTGCCGGGCTAGAGGACGTACTCGTGGTGCTTGTCCAGCCAGCCTGCGGCGGTCACGTTCGTGGGGTAATGGGGGGTCGCGTGGGGACCTCCCTCAAAGTCCGGGTGGGCCTCGCCATTGACCCAAGACCAGGCCGACGTGGTGGCCTGGTGGGTGTGGGGTGTCGCCGGGACCGCGTTGGCGGTCGAGGTCGTTGCCATGCTGCTGTCCGTTCCCGCATGGGCGAGCGAGACTCCGCCGCCGATCGCGACAAGAGCGGCCGCCGCTGTGCCGACTACTGCGCGCTTGATCATGATGGTCCTCCTGGTACTCGAAGGGGCATTGCGCGTAGTCGATCAGGCAGAGGTCAACATTTGCTCAACAGGCTGATGCTGCTCGTTGATGGGGTTGCGTCCTTGGGCGTGCGGACTGAGTCGAACACGGCGTTAGCGGCGGACTCGAACCGCCGTTACTGCTTAACGAATCGTCCACCCGGCCGTTTAGCCGAGGAGGTGCCCCTGCCCCGCAAGCCCCGCCCCCCGCCCCTCCCGTGCAGTGTCCGGGGTGCCCCGAGCTGACGAGCGGGGGATGCTGCCCGACAGGCGTACGGGGGGATCATGGCGTGCGGTTGGGGCGCAGGTCATGTGGGCGGTGTCTGGGTGTGGCGGACGCACTCTGTGATGACGGAGCGCAGGCTGTCGGTGCGTCGGTAGAGGTCGCGCTGGAGGTGGGCCCCGGTGCCGTGGGTGAGGAGGCGTGTGGTGCGTTCGCGGGCCAGGGTGAGGTCTCCGCTGTCGTTGAGGGCGTCGCGTACGTAGTCGAGCAGGGCGCGGACCGCCTCGGGGCCGGGCACCGGCTGCATCGACAGCGGGTGCAGGAGCGTGCCGTCCGGGCCGGAGCGGGCGGCGCGCCACGCGGCGAGCCGCAGCAAGCTGACGCCGTGCCCCAGTGGCGGCGTGCCCGCGCGCCAGTCCCGCGCGGCCGTCTCGACGAGGGCCCGGCAGAGCGCGGCGATCAGGACGGTGGTGCCCGCGTCGAGGCACACGTCCGCCACCCGGATCTCGACGGTGGGGTAGCGGTGGGAGAGCCGGGCGTCGAAGTAGACCATGCCCCGGTCGCGTAGCACCCCGGTGGTCACCATGTCGCTGACCTGCTGCTCGTACCGCTCGGCCGAGCCGAAGAGCTCGGTGGGGCCCGCCATCGGCCAGCGCCCCCATACTCTGCTGCGGTAGCTGGCGTACCGGCTGTCCTTGCCCTGCCAGAACGGGGAGTTGGAGCTGAGCGCGACGAGGACCGCCAGCCACGGCCGGATCCGGTCGACGACGGCCACGCCCTCCTCGTCCGACTCCACCGACACGTGCACGTGGCAGCCGCAGGTCAGCTGCTCCTGGGTGGTGAGGCCGAACTGCTCCTCCATCCACTGGAAGCGCTTGCCCACGTTGACGGAGGGGCTCGCGGGCAGGGGAGAGGTGGCAAGGGCGGCCACCGAGGCGCCGACGTCCCCGGCGTGCCGGGCCGCCTCCGCCCGCCACCGGACGATCTCGGCGGAGAGGCTGTCCATGTCCGACTGCGGCCGCGTGGCGAATTCGATCTGGTGGCCGTGCAGCTCCTTCTCGAAGGCGTCGTCCCCGGAGTCCCCGGAGTCCCCGGAGTCCCCGGAGTCCTCGGAGTCCTCGGAGTCCCCGGAGTCCCCGTTCTCACTCTCCTCCGCACCGCCGTGCTCGGCGGTGTCCCTGGCCGCGCGGGCCAGGACCGCCGTCGACAGGGCCCGCGGCTCCCCACTCTCACGGTCGAACAGGAGGAGCTCCTCCTCCACACCCACGGTACGCACCGGACGCCGCCTCTCCGGCCCGCCTACTTCGGACTGTGGGGGCCACTCGGTACCCAAGTACCCCGATGGCGGGGGCGCAGCCGTGTGCTGTCCGCCATCAGGGTTCGTGGGTTTCAGCCGAGCCAGTGAGGCAAAAGCGTAGATTATGGTGAAAATCGGCTACACGATGATGACCGAGCAAGCGGGACCGCGCTCCCTCGTCGAGCATCTGGTCGCCGCGGAGGGCGCCGGTTTCGACTTCTCGGTGACCTCGGACCACTACTTCCCGTGGCTGGAGGAGCAGGGCCATGCCCCGTACGCGTGGAGCGTGCTCGGCGCCGCCGCGCAGGCGACCTCGCGGATCCCGCTCATGTCGTACGTGACCTGCCCGACGGTCCGCTACCACCCCGCCGTGGTGGCCCAGAAGGCCGCCACGATGCAGCTGCTCTCCGAGGGCCGCTTCCGGCTCGGTCTCGGCAGCGGCGAGAACCTCAACGAGCACGTGGTCGGTGGCGGCTGGCCCGCCCCGGAGGTCCGTCTGGAGATGCTCGAAGAGGCCGTCGGGATCATCCGGGCGCTCTTCTCGGGGGACACCGTCCACCACCAGGGCACCCACTTCGACGTGGCGAACGCCCGCCTGTGGGACCTGCCGGACGAGCCGCCGCCCCTCGGCGTGGCCGTCTCCGGCGAGCTGTCGTGCGCCCTGGCG
Source organism: Streptomyces sp. NPDC053474 (assembly GCF_044544845.1). Taxonomy (NCBI): domain Bacteria; kingdom Bacillati; phylum Actinomycetota; class Actinomycetes; order Kitasatosporales; family Streptomycetaceae; genus Streptomyces; species Streptomyces sp. NPDC053474. The sequence continues at coordinate 293,164 of NZ_JBITXV010000010.1, read as the reverse complement.
GGACGCCACGCCGACCTGGTCATCGCCACCGAGGCGAAGCCCGAGCTGCTCGACGCCTTCGACCGGCACGGCGGCAGCGGCAAGCCCCGCGTCGGCCAGCTGCCCGTCTGCTACGACCCCGACGAGGACGCGGCGGTCGCCCGCGCCCACCAGCAGTTCCGCTGGAGCGTCGGCGGCTGGCCGGTCAACGCCGAACTGCCCGGCCCGTCCGGCTTCGCCCGGGCCACCCAGTACGTCACGCCGCGGGACGTCGCACAGCAGATCCCGTGCGGCGCCGACGTCGACACGTTCGTCGACGCGGTACGCCCCTACGCGGAGGCGGGCTTCACCGAGATCGCCCTCGTCCAGGTCGGCGGCGACCACCAGCTGCCGTTCATCGACTGGGCCGAGAAGGAGCTGCTGCCCGCGCTGCGCGACCTGTGACACCGCCTCAGCCATCCACGATCCGACGGGAGAACAGCATGAACGACACACCGAGCCCGCAGCCGCGGCCCTCGTCCCCCGACCTGGTGCACGTGGCGCTCAGCGACTGCTCGGCCGCCGACGCGGACGCGGTCTTCGGGGCCCTGTGCGCGCACTTCCGCGGTGACCGCGGAGACGACGCGCCACGCCAGACCGAGGCGACCCGGCCCGCCGTCTGGACCGGCACCTTCCAGGCCTCCCAGGCTCCGGGCCCGGTGCCGGGAGTGCTCCTCTCGGGCTCCGTGACCGCCGACCTCCAGGGCGGCCCGGCGGCGGTCGACCGGCTGCGCGCGGTGCTCGAAGGGGCCTTCAGCGCCGCGGCCGAGGGCACGGCGTCGGGCGACCAGGAGGTGCAGGTCCAGCTGCGCCTGACGGGCGCCGACCGCGGGGCCCCGCCCGCCGGGGCCTGAGCGCGGCGCCCCCGGCGGGCTCAGAAGACGGAGAGCCCGGTGAGCGTCGTGAAGCGGTCGAGCGCGGCGACACCCGCCACGGAGTTGCCGCGCTGGTCCAGGCCGGGGCTCCACACGCACAGGGTGCAGCGCCCGGGCACGACGGCGATGATGCCGCCGCCCACGCCGCTCTTGCCGGGCAGGCCCACGCGGTGGGCGAAGTCACCGGCGGCGTCGTACGTGCCGCAGGTCAGCATGACCGCGTTGACCTGCTTGGCCTGGCTGCGGGTGAGCAGTGTGGAGCCGTCGGACCGTATGCCGTGGCGGGCGAGGAACCCGGCGGCCAGGGCGAGGTCGGCGCAGGACGCCTCGATGGAGCACTGGCGGAAGTACTGGGCGAGGAGCTCGGGGACGGCGTTGGCGATGTTGCCGTAGGACGCCATGAAGTGAGCGAGGGCGGCGTTGCGGTCGCCGTGCTCGGTCTCGCTGGCGGCGACGTGCTCGTCGAAGGTGAGGCGGTCGTTCCCGGACTCCGCCCGCAGGAAGTCGCGCAGCACCCCGGCGGCGTCGCCGGTCAGGCTCTGGAGGCGGTCGGTGACGACGAGGGCGCCGGCGTTGATGAAGGGGTTGCGCGGGATGCCGTGCTCGTACTCCAGCTGCACCAGCGAGTTGAACGGGTTGCCCGAGGGCTCCCGGCCCACGTGCTCCCACAGCAGCTCGCCCTCCAGGCTCAGATCGAGGGCGAGTGTGAAGACCTTGGTGATGGACTGGGTGGAGAAGGGCTGCTGCCAGTCCCCGACGCCGTAGACCGTGCCGTCGAGCTCGGCGACCGCCATCCCGAACCGCCGGGGGTCCGCCGAGGCGAGCGCCGGGATGTAGTCGGCCGGGCGGCCGCGGCCCGGCAGGCGCTGGATCTCGTCAGCGATGCGGTCGAGGACCGGCTGGAGGGAGGGTGACACGCGTACTTGCTCCGTGTTCGTGCTTCTTGCGGTGGGGCGTCAGTACCTTACGGCAGCTCACGGGCGGAAACGATCAGGGCCGGGCACGCGCCCCGGAGGGTGCCTCCACCTGGCCTGTTCGGACGCGCGGGGAACGCGTGAGCGATCGCGTGGTGAACCATTGCAAAGAGCAAGAAAAATAAGTTCTAAGCACAACCAACTGGCCGAAAAATGGTCCACACCAGAGCCCGCCCAGGAGCACTCTGGCCCTCGATCGATGAGGTGTGTGCCGACGTGACCACCACCGCACGGCGGCACCGCGATGCCCGAGGAGGGCCCGCGGCATGGGCATGGGACGCAGCAGGGCGAAGGCGGAGCGCGCCGCCGCGGACGCCGCCGAGCGACTGCTCGAAATCGGCCGATTACTTCAGCAGGCACCCACGACACCGGAGGGACGAGCGGTCTTCCGCCCAGGTCAGACGGTCAACGACCAGCCCTATCGGGAGCGGTGGGCCCACGACAAGGTGGTGCGCTCCACCCACGGCGTGAACTGCACCGGCTCGTGTTCGTGGCAGGTGTACGTCAAGGACGGCCTGATCACCTGGGAGACGCAGGCCACGGACTACCCCTCCACCGGGCCCGACCGGCCCGAGTACGAGCCGCGGGGCTGCCCGCGCGGCGCCTCCTTCTCCTGGTACACCTACTCGCCCACGCGCGTGAAGCATCCGCTGGCCCGCGGCGTTCTGGTGGAGATGTTCCGGTCCGCCAAGCGGAGGCTCGGCGACCCCGTCGCGGCCTGGGCGGAGATCACCGGGGACCCGGAGCGGCGGCGCCGCTACCAGGCGGCGCGCGGCCACGGCGGCCTGGTGCGCGTCAGCTGGCAGGAGGCCCTGGAGATCGCGGCGGCCGCGTACGTGCACACCCTCGACGCCTACGGCCCCGACCGGATCGCGGGCTTCTCACCGATCCCGGCGATGTCGATGGCCTCGCACGCCGTCGGCGCCCGCTTCCACGCCCTGATCGGCGCGCCCATGCTGTCCTTCTACGACTGGTACGCCGACCTGCCCGTGGCCTCGCCCCAGGTCTTCGGCGACCAGACCGACGTGCCTGAGTCCGGGGACTGGTGGGACGCCGCGTACCTGATGCTGTGGGGTTCGAACGTGCCGGTGACCCGCACCCCGGACGCCCACTGGATGGCCGAGGCCCGCTACCGGGGCCAGAAGGTCGTCGTCGTGTCGCCGGACTACGCCGACGCCACGAAGTTCGCCGACGAATGGCTGCACCCGCACCCCGGGACCGACGGCGCGCTCGCCATGGCGATGGGCCACGTGATCCTGCGCGAGTGCTTCGTCGACCGCCAGGTGCCGTACTTCACCGACTACGTCAAACGGTTCACCGACCTGCCGTTCCTGGTCGCCCTGGACGAGCGGGAGCAGGGCGCGCACGCCCCGGGGGCCTTCGTCACCGCCGTCGACGCGGATCTGGCACAAGAGGCGCACGCGGACGCGCGGCGCTGGATGCCGGTGTTCCTCGACGCGGCCTCGGGCACGGCCGTGGTGCCGAACGGCACGCTCGGCGACCGCTGGGCCAAGGGCGGCGAGGGCCGCTGGAACCTCGACCTGGGTGACCTCGACCCCGTGCTGAGCCTCCTTGGACACCCGGGCGCCGGAACCGCGACGGTGGTCCTTCCCCGCTTCGACGAGGCGGGCGCGACGGTCCGCCGCACCGTGCCGACCACCCGCGTCGGCGGCCGCCTGGTGACCACGGTGTTCGACCTGATACTGGCCCAGTACGGCGTGGCGCGCGAGGCCCTCGACGGAGAGCCGCCCGTCCCGTACGAGGACGCCTCGACCCCCTGCACCCCCGCCTGGCAGGAAGCCGTCACCTCGGTGTCCGCGGGGGCCGTGGTGCGCGCCGCCCGGGAGTTCGCCCGCACCGCGGAGCAGACCCGGGGCCGCTGCATGATCGTGATGGGGGCCGGGACCAACCACTGGTTCCACTCCGACACGATCTACCGCTCGTTCCTGTCGCTGCTGCTGCTCACCGGCTGCCAGGGCGTCAACGGCGGCGGCTGGGCGCACTACGTGGGGCAGGAGAAGGTCCGCCCCTACGCCGGCTGGCAGCAGCTGGCCACCGGCTCCGACTGGGCCCGCCCCTCGCGCCAGATGGCGGGCACGCCCTACTGGTACCTGCACACCGACCAGTGGCGCTACGACAGGACCACCGCGGACGCCCTCGCGTCGCCGACCGGAACCGGGGCGCTCAGCGGACTGCACACCGCGGACCTGCTCGCCCGCTCCACCCGGCAGGGGTGGATGCCCGCCTACCCCACCTTCTCGGCCAACCCGCTGACCCTGGGACGGCGGATCCACGAGGCGGGAGCGGAGCCCGGCCCCTGGGTGGCCGCCGAGCAGGCGGCGGGCCGCCTCACCCACGCCTTCCAGGACCCCGACGACCCCGCCAACTGGCCCCGCGTCCTGACGGTGTGGCGGGCCAACCTGATCGGCTCATCGGCCAAGGGCAACGAGTTCTTCCAGCGGCACCTGCTCGGCACCACCGACAACGCGAGCGCCGACGAGGTCCCGCCCGACGACCGGCCCCAGGGCGTCACCTGGCACGCACAGGCCCCGCGCGGCAAGCTCGACCTGCTGCTCGCCCTCGACTTCCGGATGACCTCCACCACGCTCTTCGCCGACCTCGTGCTGCCCGCCGCCACCTGGTACGAGAAGCACGACCTGTCCAGCACGGACATGCACCCCTACGTGCACGCCTTCTCCCCGGCGATCAACCCGCCCTGGCAGGCCCGCACCGACTTCGAGATCTTCCACGGGCTCGCCGCCGAGGTGTCCCGCCTCGCCCACGGCCGCCTGGACGTCGCCCACGACCTGGTGGCCACCGCCCTCCAGCACGACACCCCCGGCGAGGCGCCGCCACCGGGCCCCACCGGGCCGCAGTACACGCTCGTCGAGCGCGACTACCGGGCCATCGCGGACAAGCTCGCCGCGCTCGGCCCGCTGCCCGACGAACTGGGCCTCCAGGTCAAGGGCGTCACCGTCCGCACCACCCCCGAGAGCCGCTGGCTGACGGCCCGCTGCGGCACCGCCACCGAGGGAGCGGCCCGGGGCAGGCCCCTGCTGGACACGGACGTCAAGCTGTGCGAGGCGATCCTCGCCCTCTCCGGCACCACCAACGGTCGCGTCGCCGCCGAAGGGCTGCGCCAGCTGGCCGAACGCTGCGGCGGTGACAGCGGCCTGGAGGAACTCGCCGCGTCGGTCGCCGAACGACGCGTCGTCTTCTCCGACACCCAGGCCCGCCCCGTGCAGGTCAGCGCCAGCTTCGAATGGTCCGGCAAGGAGGCCTCCGACCGGCGCTACGCGCCCTTCACGATCAACACCGAACACCGCAAGCCCTGGCACACCTTCACCGGCCGGCAGCACTTCTACCTCGACCACCCCTGGATCACCGAGTTCGGCGAACAGCTGCCCGTCTACCGGCCGCCCCTGGACCTGGCCCTCCTCGGCGCGTCGCCCGCCCCCGACGGCGAGGGCACCTCGGTGACCGTGCGCTATCTGACACCGCACTCGAAGTGGTCCATCCACTCCGAGTACCAGGAGAACCTCCTGATGCAGACCCTCGCCCGCGGCGGGCCCGTCATCTGGATCAGCGTCACCGACGCCGAGGCGATCGGCGTGGCGGACAACGACTGGATCGAAGCGGTCAACGCCAACGGCGTGGTCGTCGCCCGCGCCGTCGTCTCGCACCGGATGCCGCCCGGCACGGTGTTCATGTACCACGTGCAGGAACGCCTGGTGAACGTCCCCAAGTCGGAGCGCACCGGGCGGCGCGGCGGCGTCCACAACGCCCTCACCCGGCTCCTGGTCAAACCGACCCACCTCATCGGCGGACACGCCCAGCTGTCCTTCGCCCCCAACTACTACGGCCCGACCGGCAACCAGCGCGACGCGGTCACCGTCATCCGCCGCCGCTCCCAGGAGGTGCAGTACTGATGCCCCGTGACGACGTCACCATTGGACGCTGCATGGCACAGGTGGCGATGGTGATGAACCTCGACAAGTGCATCGGCTGCCACACCTGCTCGGTCACCTGCAAACAGACGTGGACCAACCGCTCGGGCACCGAGTACGCCTGGTTCAACAACGTCGAGACCCGCCCCGGCCAGGGCTACCCCCGCGGCTACGAGGACCAGGACACGTGGAAGGGCGGCTGGCGGCTCAAGCACGGCCGTCTCGTGCCGCGCAGCGGCGGCCGCGCCCGCCGCCTCGCACGGCTCTTCGCCAACCCCGAACTGCCCTCCCTCGACGACTACTACGAGCCGTGGACGTACGACTACGACAACCTGATCAGCGCGCCCCTGGGCGACGACGTCCCCACGGCCGCGCCGCGCTCCCAGATCGACGGCCGCCCGACGTCCGTCACCTGGGGCCCCAACTGGGACGACGACCTCGGCGGCGGGCCCCAGCACCTCGCGGGCGACCCCGTCCTGAGGGACCTCAACGAACGGGTGCGCCTGGAGTACGAGCAGGCGTTCATGTTCTATCTGCCCCGCATCTGCGAGCACTGCCTCAACCCGTCCTGCGTCGCCGTGTGCCCCTCCGGCGCGCTGTACAAGCGCATCGAGGACGGCATCGTCCTCGTCGACCAGGACCGCTGCCGCGGCTGGCGCATGTGCGTCACCGGCTGCCCGTACAAGAAGGTCTACTTCAACCACACCACCGGCAAGGCCGAGAAGTGCACCCTGTGCTACCCGCGCATCGAGGCCGGGCAGCCCACCGTCTGCTCCGAGACCTGCGTCGGCCGGCTGCGCTACCTCGGCGTGATCCTCTACGACGCCGACAAGGCGGGGGAGGCCGCCGCCACCCCCGACGAGAAGGACCTGTACCAGGCCCAACTGGACTGCTTCCTCGACCCCTTCGACCCCCGGGTCGCGGCCGCGGCCGAGGCCTCCGGCATCCCGCACGACTGGATCACGGCCGCTCGCCGCTCCCCGGTGTACGACCTGATCAGCCGGTACAAGGTGGCCCTGCCCCTGCATCCCGAGTACCGCACGCTGCCCATGGTCTGGTACGTGCCGCCGCTCTCCCCGGTGGTCGAGTCCCTCACCGCCACGGGCCACGACGGCGAGGACCCCGCCAAGCTCTTCGCCGCCATCGACACCCTGCGCATCCCCGTCTCCTACCTGGCCGGTCTGTTCACCGCGGGCGACCCCGCGCCCGTCGAGGCCGCGCTGTGCCGCCTCGCCGCGATGCGCTCCCACATGCGGCGCGTCAACCTCGGCGAGGAGCAGGACCCCGCCATCGCCCGTGCCGTCGGCATGGACGCAGGGGAGGTCGAGGCCATGTACCGGCTGCTCGCCCTCGCCAAGTACGACGAGCGCTACGTCATCCCCACCGGCTACCACACCACCGCCACCGGCGACGAGCCCGACGGCTGCAGCCTCGACCACGACCACGGCCCCGGCATGTTCGACGCCGACGCCTTCCACACCCCGCTGCCCGGTACCGAAGAGCCCGAGCCCGAACACGCCGGGACCTCGCTGCGCGGCCGCGTCAACCTCCTCAACTGGAACGGGCAGGGCCGCCCCGCGGGCCTCTTCCCCGGGCCCGAGGGACACCAGGCATGAGCGACGCACCCCTCGTCCACCAGGCCGCGTCCCTGCTCCTTCGCCACCCCGACGCGGACTGGCCGCACCGGCTGCACGCGGTCACCACCGCCCTCGCCGCCGCCCCCGGCCCCCGCGCGGAACCGCTGCTCCGGTTCTGCGCGGCCGTCGCCGACGTCCCCGTGCTCGACCTGTCCGCGCGCTACGTCGCGACCTTCGACCGCAGCCGCAGGCGCACCCTGCACCTGACGTACTACACCGACGGCGACACGCGCCGCCGCGGCCAGTCCCTGCTGCGCTGGCAGGACCTGTACCGCGCCCACGGGTGGCGGCCGCCCGCCGACGAACTGCCCGACTTCCTGCCCCTGGCCCTTGAGTTCGCCGCCCGCTGCCCCGCACCGGGGCGCACCGCGTTGCGGGAGCACCGCGCCGCCGTCGAGCTCCTCCGGCTCGCCCTGCGCGACCACCGCAGCCCCTACGCCGACGTCCTCGAAGGCGTCTGCCGCACCCTGCCCGGCGCCTCGCCCACCGACCGCGCCGCCGCACTGCGCCTGGCCAAGGCGGGACCGCCCGCCGAGACGGTCGGGCTCCTGCCCTTTCCCCAACGAGCCGTTCCGCACCCGTTCCAGGAGGAGACCGTCTCGTGAACCACCTCCACACCGCCCTCTGGGGCGTGCTGCCCTATCTCGTCGTGGCCTTCATGGTCACGGGCACCGTGTGGCGCTACCGCTACGACCGGTTCGGCTTCACCACCCGCTCCAGCCAGCTGCACGAGAACCGGCTCCTGCGGGTCGGCGGCCCCCTCTTCCACTTCGGCCTGCTCTTCGTCATCGCCGGACACCTCATCGGCCTGCTCATCCCCGAGGCCTTCACCGACCGCGTCCACGTCCACGAGTGGCTCTACCACGCCAACGCGCTGCTCGTCGGCGGCATCGCGGGCCTCGCCACCCTGGCCGGGCTCGCGGTCCTGCTCTACCGCCGCCTGCGCGTACCGGCCGTCCGCGGTGCCACCAGCCGCAGCGACCGCGCCGTCTACCCGCTGCTCGCCGCGGTGATCCTGGCCGGGCTCGCCGCGACCGCCTCCACCGCCCCGCCCCACCACTACGACTACCGGCTCGGCGTCTCCGTGTGGGTCCGCTCCCTGTTCGCCCTGGACCCCGACGTGTCGACCATGTCCCACGCCCCGTTCGTCTACCAGGCGCACACGCTGCTCGCCATGGGGCTGTTCGCGCTGTGGCCGTTCAGCCGCCTCGTGCACGCCTTCACCGCCCCGGTCGGCTATCTGGCCCGCCCCTACATCGTCTACCGCTCCCGCGGCGCGCGCCCCGCGCCGGTGACCCGGCCCGTCCCGGTCTCCCCGCCGGTGCGGGACGCCGCCGCGCGCCGGTGAGGGACGGGCTCCGGCTCCGTGACCGGTGCCGGTCGCTGCCACCGGCGTGCTTCGCGCCCGTCATGGCCACCGGCATCGTGTCCCGGGCCCTGAACGAAGCCGGGGTCCGCACCGCCTCCACGCTGCTCTTCACCTTCGCGTGCGCGCTCTACGCGGGCCTCCTGGTGGCGAGCGGCGCCAAGGCCCTGTTCCACCCCGCGACCCTCAAGGCCGAACTGGCCGACCCGACCCGGGTGTTCGGGCACTTCACCTTCGTCGCGGCCTCCGGCGTCCTCGCCACCCGCCTCAGCCACGGCCCCGCACGCCCGGCGGCGTACGTCCTGCTCGCCGTGGCGGGCGCGGCCTGGGCCGTGCTCGCCGCCGGTCTCCCGCGCCTGCCGCGCACGGCCGCGCGGGAGGCCGACGGCACCTGGTTCCTGGCCACCGTCGGCCTCCAGTCGCTGGTGCTCGGCCTCACCAGCCTGCCGCCGCGCCCCGTGCTCGTACCGCTCGCGTTCGCCCTGTGGTGGTGCGGGGTCCTGCTGTACGCGGGCACCGCCACCGTGCTCGGCCGCAGGCTGCTGCGCCATCCGCCGGGCCCCGCGCGCTGCACTCCGGCGTACTGGGTCGCGATGGGGGCCGTGGCCATCAGCACGCTCGCGGGCACCCAACTCCACGACCACGAAGGCCTCTTGCCGCACGCGGTGCGCGGCACGCTCGCCCTCGCCGTCGTCGTCCTCTGGAGCTGGGCGACCGTATTGATACCGCCCCTGCTCGCCACGGGCTGCTGGCGGCACTTCCACCACCGCGTCCCGCTGGCGTACGAGCCCGCCCTGTGGTGTGTCGTCTTCCCCGTCGGCATGTACGCCACCGCCACCGCGCGCGTCACCGCCACGCTGACACCCCACGCACCGAGCGTGGCCGTCCACCTCCTCGCATGGGTCGCGGCGGTGGTGTGGCTGACGGTGCAGGGGCATGCGGTGGCGGCGCGACGTCCCGCCCGCTCCTGACGCCGCGGGGCCCGGCCTTCCACGCCGTGGGCGCCCGGCTCCCTCAAGGAGCCACCCGCCGGAACTCCTCGGCGACCTCGGGGACATGGACGGAACGGTCTCCCGCCACCTCCAGCAAGGCCCGCAGCCCCGTCACCAGGCCGGATCGTGCCTCGGGCGGCACCGCTTCGACGAGCTTGGCCACCTCCCGGCGTCGGTGCCGCAGGACGCGCGCCACCAGGGTCGCGCCCGACGGCGTCAGCGTGAGGATCACCTCGCGCCTGCTGTCGGGATTGGCCCGGCGGTCCACGAGACCGCTCGCTTCGAGCCGCGCCACCGCGCGCAGCGCCGTCGACGCGTTCACCCCCAACACCTCGGCCAGTTCGGCGAGTTTGACCGGGCCGCACCCCTCCAGGGCGACCATCGTGCGCAGCTGCGGCAGCGAGAGCGTCTCGTCCACCTCGGCAAGCGCCCGCGCCGACATGCCCATCACCAGGCGCGACGCCGCCATCACCACAGCGACCACGTCGTCTTCCTCGACCACCGCTCCGCCTCCGGCCCCGCCCCCGCGGCTCCGGTCACCGCGGTCGGCAGCGAGCCCCTCACTCGACACCATGGCAAGACCGTAGGGCATAGGCCCTGTGGCCGGATCGGGATCGGTCCGGCCCGGCCGTTCACCGGCGGCCGTGCGGGCCGCCCTAAGGTGTCCGGCGGAGCGGAGCGAGAGGCCGCCGAGCGCCTCGGCGGTCGCGAGGGGGGAACCATGGATCACGAGCGAACACCGCCCGGCCGAGGGGTGTTGGAGGGCGCGTTCCTCCTTCTGGAAGAGCTTGCCCGGGCGGGCCAGGCCGGACCCACCGGCCTGAGTCACGCCACCGGCCTGCCCAAGAGCACCGTGCACCGGCTGCTCGAGCAGCTCACCGCCCTGGGCGCGGTGGAGCGGCACGCCGGGGGCTACCGCGTCGGCGCGACCGTGGCCCGCCTGGGGCGGTCCTGGAGCGCCCATCGGGCCCTGGAGAGGAACGCGGCGCTGCCGTTGCGGCACCTGGTCTCGGCGACGCGGGCGACGGTCTGCGTGACCGTTCCGCACGCCGGGCAGATGACGGTGGTGACCGGGATCCCCGCGGCCGCCCGGGAGTTCTTCCCCCACCTGGCGGGCGAGACGCTGCCGCCCGACAGCGCCGCCGACGTGATCTTCGCCGCCGCGGGGCCGACGGCCGCCCCGCCGCCCGAGGGGCACTCCAGGGCCCAGTGGACGCGTCGGGTGCGCAGGGCCCGCGAGCAGGGCGCCGACGTGCACGCGTACGAGTGGGACGGCGAGCGCAACTGCCTGGCGGTGCCGGTGCACGCCCCCTCGGGCGAGGTCGTCGCCGCCGTGGGCGTGGCCGTCGTGGACACGCGCTGCCTCGGCATCACCGTCGAAGCCGCCCGGCGCGCCGCCCGCATGCTGAGCACGAACCTGGGGCGGACACCCCGCCCCGGGACACCTGGCAGGGGCTGAAACCCTCGCGGGTCCGCGTGGAAGACGGCGGGAGGCCTCCTACCAAAGCCCGTCTAGGTTGTACGCATGGCGTCCGATTGACCCGTGCCGGAGGGTGCGCTTGGATCCGTGGAGGCCCTCGGCGTCGGGCCGGGGGGAACACGCTCTGGGGGGAACATGTCCTTGGCTAGAGGCGTGCAGTTGTCCGCCGTACGCGCGTTACGGATCCGTACGGCCGCCGTCGCGGTCACCGCGGTCGGAGCCGTCACCCTCACCGCGCTGCCCGCGACCGCCCAGGCGGCCGGGTCCGCCCGGCCACACGCGCCGAGCGTGGAGCGCGTGTCCGTCGCCGGCGACGGCACCCAGGCCGACAACAACTCGACCCACGCGTCCCTGTCGCGCAACGGCGCCTTCACCGTCTTCCACAGCGCCGCCACCAACCTCACGTCGGAGCCCACGCCCCGCCCGCCCGGCGCGGTGCACGTCCGTGACAACACGACCGGCACGGTCACCCGGATCAGGGACTCCTTGCAGGACCCCGCCGTCAGCGACGACGGACGGTACGTCACCTACCTCGGCTGGGGCAGCCAGACGGTCAAGGTCAAGCTGACCGACCTGGAGACCGGGCAGACGAGGACCGTCAGCAGCGGCCCGGCCAAGGCCGGGTCCAACAGCGCCACCATGAGCGCCGACGGCCGCTACGTCGCCTTCACCCAGCTGCCCAACCACCCCTCGATCCCCTCCCGCGTCGACGTCTACGACCGCGTCACGGACACCTACGAGACCGTCAGCGAGGGCCCACCGGTCTCCACCCGCGACATGCAGGAGCCGTCCATCAGCGCCGACGGCCGCTACGTCGCCTACCGCGACGCGGGCACCGGCGAGGTCTGGCGCTACGACCGCGACCAGCACACCCGGGTCCGCGTCGACGACAGCGGGTCGAGCGAACTCGTCCAACTCAGCGGAAACGGCCGTACCGTCGCCATCAACACGACGGACGGCGCCTACGTCCGCGACGTACCCAACGGCGCGACCACGCGGCTGCCCGGCAAGAGGATCGACGCGCTCAGCCAGAACGGCCACCAGGTGCTCTACCAGAGCAACGACCCCGTGGCGTACTCCGCGCTCCGCCTGCGCCACGTCCCGAGCGGCCGGGAGACCGACGTCCACGGCGCCGCACGGGCCGTTCCCGGAGCCATCGCCGGTGAGGACCGTCTCGTCTTCGACAGCCCCGACGCGGGCATCGTCCCGGGCGACACGAACGGCAAGGCCGACATCTTCCTGTGGTGGGCCCACGCGCCTCAGAACGGCAGGTAGAAGCTGAGCACGTCCGCGGTCAGCGGCGGGAAGAGCGCCCGGAACAGCTCCTCCCGCGCGGCGTAGACATCGGGCCGCAGACGCGTCAGGCCCGCCAAGCCGTGCGGGCCGAACAGCAGGGCGGGCAGCTGGTCGGGCGCCACCCCGGCGCCGCCCACGGCCCTGGGTCCCTGCATCGGCCCGCCGGTGACCACGGCCCCGAGGCCCTCGGCCCGCACCGGGATCCGGTAGTGGGCGCCGAAGGTGGACACGACGATGTCGCGATCGCCGGGATCCGCACCGGCCGCGGTGAGGCGCTGCCAGAGCAGCGGCCGCAGCCGGTCCAGGAGCGCCGCGACGTCCGGGACGCGGACGTAGTACTGCTCGGCCTGCTCGCGCGGCTTGTGCTCCAGGAAATCCCGCCAGGCGGCGGACGTCACCGTGCCCGGCCGGTCGACGACGCGCACCCGCCCCTCGGGGGCCAGGGCGGCGACACCGCGCAGCAGCTCCCGGGCCGCCTCCTCGTCGCGTGCGGCGGCCTCGGCGAGGAGCACCCCGCCGTCCGGGGGCGTGGTGCGCCCGGTGGCGACGACGGCCCCGGCCCGCTCCAGGACCCACAGGGCGCTCGCCTCGTGCTCAAGGAGCCACCGCCAGCAGGCGGCCGAGTGCGGCATCGCCACGTCGAACCGTTCCTGCGCCGCGTCCTGGAGGGCCGCCATCGCGGGGATGTCGGCGGGCCCGGCTGCGCGCAGCGCGGGCGCTCCCGCCCCGGGCGGCGGTGTCCGCACGGCCAGCGTCTGAGGCATGTCGATGGCGTACTCGTACCCGAACAGCCGGTAGAAGTACGGGATCCCGATCATCGCCTGGACCACGTGGCCCCGCGCGGCGGAGCGTTCGTGGGCCCAGCCCATGAGCGCCCGCACCAGTCCGCGGCCTTCGTACTCCTTGTCCGTGGCGACCAGTTCGACCTGGCCCGCGGGCAGCTGGACGTTGCCGATACGGAGGTTCTCGTCGAGGAGCGTCGCGGTGGAGACGACGCGGTCACCGTCGACGACCACGGCGCAGGCGGACCACCCGGCGTCCGGGTCCTCGGCCACGAGGCGGTGGTCGAGGGCGTCGGCGGGCTCACCCCGCGCGGTCAGCAGAGCGCCGATCCGGTCGAGGTCCTGAGGGCGGGCCTCGCGCAGCACGAGGCCGTCGGCCAGGGAAACGGGGGCGGCGGAGGTGGTGGTCGTCGTCACGGCCGGACTATCGCACCGCCCGATTCGGCCCGTCCACCGGGTTTTTCGCGCGGGCTTCGCCCCGGGCGGCCAGACGACGGCCGACGCAGGCGGTGATGGCGGGGACGACCGCCTCCATCGCCGGGCGCCAGCCGGGGACGGAGTTGACCTCGCAGACGGTGTAGGTGTCCTCCGTGGCGAACAGCAGGTCCACCCCGGCGATGTCCAGGCCCAGGGCGCGGGCCGCGTCCACCGCCAGCTCCTCCGCGCGCGGGTAGCGTCCCCGGCACAGCACGGCGGAGCCGCCCTTGGCGATGTTGGCGGTGAGGCCGCCGTCGCCGGAGGTGTGCAGGACGGCGTCCACCGGCTCGCCGTCGACGACGATGACGCGCAGGGTACGGCCGTGGGAGTGGGCCACGTGCTCCTGGAACAGGAACGGCACCTCCTGCTGGAGACTGCCCGCCATGGCGCGCAGCAACTGGGCGTCGGGGGCGAGGAACACCTGCGTGCCCTTGCAGCCGCTGACGGACTTCACGACGCACGGCCCGTCGAGGCGAGGGCTGCGGACCACGCCTTCGAGCGGCGCGGTGGCGTAGGAGAGGGTGTCGGGCACCGGCAGTCCCGCCAGGGCGAGTTCCTGGAGCTGCCAGAGCTTGTTGCGGCTGGTGAGGTGGGCGTCGACGCCGTTGACCAGAGTGCTGCCCATGCGCTCCAGATGCCGGAGCAGGGTCACCTCGCGGTCGTCGCGCATGGGCCCCGCCACCTGGCGTACGCACACCACCTCGGGGGCGGGCAGCTCCGCGCCGCCGAGGGTGTGCAGCACCATCCGGCCGCCCTGGACGCCGAAGAGCAGCTCGTCGGTGTGCCAGACCGCGAAACGGTCGCCGTGGGCGGCCGCGAGGGCGTCGGCGAGCTCACGCGTGGACCTGCGCAGCGCGGTGGGGTGCTGCCGCACCAGCATCCACACGTGCGCGGGTGCCGCGATCACCGGGCGGGTACGGTCCTGTGGTTCCACACTGGCTCCTCGTCTCGACGCCGCCCTGGTGAGGGGCGGTCCGGAAGGGGCCAGTCTCACAGACGGCCCGGTGAGCGGCGCACGGGCGGCGGCATGGCCGGGCCCCGGCCCCGGGCCGGGCGGCACGGGACCCGGCCGGACGGCCCCCGTGAAGCGGCTCGGGCCGCCCGAAAACCGGTTGACCGCACCGCGGCGACACGGGCTAGATTCCGCGCATGGCCGATGTTCAGGGCACATATGATGATCTGTTCACCGCCGTACCCCACGCGCTCGCGGCGCTCCTCGACTCGGGTGACACGGGCGCCTCGGCAGCCGTCTTCGTGGACGGCGAGCCGGTGGTCGACGTCTGGGGCGGCTTCGCCGACGCGGACCGTACGACGGACTGGCAGCGGGACACCCTCGTCAACACCTGGTCCGTCACCAAGACGATGACGGCGCTGTGCGCCCTGATCCTCGCGGACCGCGGCGCACTCGACCCGGACGCGCCGGTCGCCCGGTACTGGCCGGAGTTCGCGGCCGCGGGCAAGGAGGGCGTACTGGTCCGCCACCTGCTCGCGCACACCGCGGGGCTGCCCGACTGGGAGGGTCCCGTCGAGGAGCTCTACGACTGGCCGAGCGCCACGGCGCGCCTGGCCGCGCAGGCACCGCGCTGGGAGCCGGGCACCGCGGCCGGATACCACTCGCTGACCCAGGGCTTCCTGGTCGGTGAGGTCGTCCGCCGGATCACCGGCCGAAGCCCGGGCCGGTTCTTCGCCGATGAGGTGGCCGGGCCGCTGGGCGCCGACTTCCACCTGGGCCTGCCCGCCGAGCACGACGGGCGGGTCGCGCTCACCGTGCCGCCGCCCTCCCAGGGCGAGGACTACGCCGCGAGCGCGCCGGGCACGGGCGCCGCACCCTCCGGCGCGACCGCGATCCGGGTCCGCGACGGCAACAGCGTCGCCTGGCGCCGCGCGGAGATCCCCGCCGCGAGCGGCTTCGGCAACGCCCGCTCGGTCGCGCTCGTGCAGTCGGTCCTGGCCTGCGGGGGAGCGGTGGGCGGCGTACGGCTCCTGTCGGGGGCGGGCTGCGAGCTCGCGTGGCAGGAGCAGTTCCACGGCGAGGACCGCGTCCTCGGCACCTCGATGCGCTACGGCATGGGCTACGGCCTGTTCGGCACCACCTACGGCTGGGGCGGCTGGGGCGGCTCCCTGGTCATGGTCGAGCCCGACGCCCGCATGGCGGTGGCGTACGTGACGAACCAGCTGCGCGGTCCCGGAGAGGAGAACCGGGGCCTGGAGGTCGTGATGGCCGCCTACGACGGGCTCACGGCCCTGCGCGCCTGAGCCCGCAGGCGCGTCACCTCCGCGTGTGCCTCGTGAGCCGGTCGAGCTGCTTGTCGACCACCACGCCGACGGGGAAGCGGGGTGCGTCGCGGGCGCCGCGGTCACTGATGTCCACGGTGAGGGTGCCCACGCGCACCCAGGTGTGGTGGTCGACCAGCGGGGCGCTGCCCCGGCCGGTCGAGCTCAGGTCGAAGGTGACCGCCTCGTCACCGAACTCCGCGGCCTTCACCAGGGATATCCGGGAGTTGAGCCTGCCCTCCGGGGTCTGCCCCACCAGCGTCCTACAGGTCGTGAGGCCGTCCGTCAGCCGCTGGAACCGCTCGGCGGCCCCGGTGCCCGAGTACGAGGCCAGCCAGGTGCGGCCGCCCCAGGTCCTGCCGCGCCACCAGAAGTCCTGGATCACGGAGGCGGACGCGTGGTGGGCGACGAGCGCGTCGAACACGTCCTGGCAGCCGGGGCCCGGCACCCGCACCGGCGGATCGTAGCGGTCCACGGGCCCCTGCACCGAGGTGCTCTCGGCCTGCGGCACGTCCGCGTCCCGCAGGAGCAGGGACTTCAGCTTCCGCGCGGTGAGCGGCCGGGCCACGGGTGACGACGGCGCGCCCTGCGACGGGGTGGCGGACGCTGATGCCGCGTCCTTCGACGGGGTGGCGGGCGCCGATGCCGCGTCCTTCGACCGCCCGGTGTCACCCGCCTCCCGCGCCGCACACCCGGCGACGACGGCCACCACCAGCCCCGCCGCCACACCGACAACGCCCCGCTGCCCCCACCGCACCACCACTGCCCCCTTGATCGCCTCGGACCGAGCCGGGCAGACACTACGGCCCGACGGCACGGCCGAGCCACCCCGGCCCTGCCGGGCGGTGGGCCACGGACACCGATCCGTCTGTTCCTGGCCGTGAGGCCGCGTCGTCCGTGAAACCCCGCGGCAGGTGGGGCGCGACCGCTAGGCGGCCGGGCGGACGGCGACCGCGTCGACCTCGAAGAGCATGCCCGGCAGGGCGAGCGAGGCGACACCACTGAGGGTCTGCGCCGGGAGGCGGTCCCCGAAGCGGGCGTGCAGCGCCGCGCCGAGGGCACCGAGCTTGTCGACGTCGTGGTCCACGATGTACGTGCCGAGTCGGACGACGTGCTCGAAGCCGAGGCCCACCCCTTCCAGGGCCGACCGCAGCCGCTCGAAGGCCAGGTCGACCTGGGCGGCGAAGTCACCGGGCACCGGGGAACCGGTGGCGTCGGAGGCGTACTGACCGCCGATGAAGACGAGTTCGCCGGGCGCCGACGCGGCGTGGCTGTAGCCGAAGGGGGTCGGGTCGTGGAGCGTGGCGGGGTTGGTGAGGGTGCGTGCGTCGTGCGTCATGTCCTGGCGATCCTCCGTGACGGGCGGCCGCCGCGCGGTGCGAGGGCGGCACGCGTGGGGAGCCGATCGGGCTCCCCACCTGCTTGAACGTTCTGGGTGAACGTCCCGTGCCGGTCCTCGCATTCCGCTGGACAGAACTTCTCCGGAACGGAGTTCAGTCCTTCGACTCCGGCTTCTCGGCGGCGGTGTCCGCGCCGTCGTCGGCCCCCTTCGGCTGCTCGGGGGCGTCGGGCGTGCTGTAGAAGACGGAGTTCTTCTGCCGGGTGCGCTGGGCCTGGCCCTTGGCGACCAGCTTCTCCAGGGTGGTGCGCACGACCGTGGTCTTGATGGTGCGATCCGGGTGACCCTGGGTGAGCGCGGTCGTCACCTCGGCGGCCGAGCGCGGTTCGCTCTGCTGACCGAGGTGGGTGCGTACCAGCTCGATGAGGGTGGGCCCCTCGGCGGGCTTCTTGGGCTTGGGCTGCGGCTTGGCCTTGGCGGCCGCGGCCTTCTTGGGCGCGGTGCGCTTGGTGCGGGGCGTGGTCTCCCGGGGTGCGGGGACCCGCGCCTTGCGGGCCGTGGCCTGCCGGACGGAGGCCGCGGCCCCGTCGTCCAGCAGCTGCTGCATCTTCAACAGCAGCTCACGGTCGCGCTGCAGGGCACGCAACTGCTCCTGCAGGGACTGCACTTCGGTACCGATACGTTCCTGCTCGGTGGCGTTGCGCTCGAGGTCCGCCGCGAGCTGCGCGGCGTAGTGACTCTCGAGTCCGGTCGGTGTGGCGAGGGCATCGGACATGACGTCCACCTCTCCTGAGTGCGAACGGGGTGTCGGCGGATCCTACCCGCATGTTTCTCGCCATGATCCTGCTCGGTCGGCGAGAGTTCGTCCGGCGGCGGCTGCGCGGGGCCCATGAGCGTGACACCTCATGGCCCACCACGACACCGTCCACCGGGCGAGGCAGGCAGGACATGGCTGCTTCTCTACCCAGGGGCTGGCCGTGTACCCAACCCGGCCCGTCGCAGTCCGTGTTGAACCGCCGTACCCCAGGGGAGGGCCGAGCGCCCGCGCGGTTGACTTCGCGGGAAAGCGGCCCCGACCCTCACCGGGGCGGCGATCCCGTGGTGACGCACGAGGCACTTCCGGGCACCCCCCTCCTGGGGGATGATCGCGTGATGAGCGAGATCATTCTGATGTCGGACCCGAGGGTCGCCGCGGTACCCGTCGCCGAGTGCGGTGAACGGCTCGTGGACGTACGGCGCGACGGCGGCCTGCGCGTCGACGACCGCGAGCAGGACCCGGCGGACGGCTTCGCGCACCTGCGGACGGCGGACTCCTTCGCCCAGCTGCGCGCGGGTGTCCTGGAACGCCTGCTGAAGGCCCAGTCGCTGCTCCCGGCCGACGTGCGGCTGCTGTTCGTCGAGGGGTACCGGCCGCTGGCCCTGCAGCGCGCGTACTTCGAGGAGTACGCCGACGAACTGCGGGCCCAGCACCCCGACTGGTCCGCCGAGGAGCTCCACGCGGCGACGAGCCGGTACGTGTCACCGCCCGAGATCGCCCCGCACAGCGCGGGCGCGGCCGTCGACCTCACCTTGGCCGACGCCGACGGACGCGAACTGGACCTGGGCACCCGCATGAACGCCGACCCCGAGGAGAGCGAGGGCGCCTGCTACACCGGCGCCGCCAACATCAGCGCCCGGGCCCGCGCCCACCGGGAGCTCCTCGGCTCGGTGCTCACCGCCGCGGGCCTGGTGAACTACCCCACCGAGTGGTGGCACTGGTCCTACGGAGACCGCTACTGGGCCCTGCACACCGGCGCGGACGCGGCCCTCTACGGCCCGACGGAACACACCCCTTCGGCCTGAACACCCCGGGCCCGGCGGGACCCGGGCGGCCACCACCGGCCGAGGTGTGTCGGCGCGTGGGCCAACGACGGGGTCGCCCGCCGGGCCCACCGCCCCCACCAGCGAAGATGTGCTCATGACTGAGGCAAACGAGCACCGCCGTACCGTCCTGGTCGTCGAGGACGACCCGGGTGTGCGCAGCACCCTGGACCACCTGCTGCGCTTCGAGGGCTACCGCGTCCTGCTGGCCCCCGACGGGCTGCGCGGGCTCGCCCTGATCGAGGAGGAGAGCCCGGACCTGGCGGTGGTGGACGTGGTCATGCCGGGCCTGGACGGCCTGGCCCTGTGCCGGACGCTGCGCAGACGCGGCGACCGGCTTCCCGTGCTCGTGCTCACCGCCCGGGACCAGATCGGTGACCGCGTCGCCGGTCTCGACGCGGGCGCCGACGACTACCTGGCGAAGCCGTTCGCCACCGAGGAACTCCTCGCGCGCATCCGCGCGTTGCTGCGCCGCACCGCGCCCCCCGAAGCCGCCGCCGAGCTGCTGTCCTTCGGCGACCTCACCCTGGACCCCGCCACCCGGCAGGCGCACCGAGGATCCCACCGGCTCGACCTGACCAAGACCGAGTTCGACGTCTTGGAACTGCTGTTGGAGAATCCGGGCGTCGTGCTCACCCGCGCCCAGATCTACGAGCGCATATGGGGCTACGACTTCGACACCACTTCGCGCTCCCTGGACGTCTACATCGGCTATCTGCGCCGCAAGACCGAACACGACGGCGCCCCACGGGTGATCCACACCGTGCGCAACGTCGGCTTCACCGTCAGGTCGGCGTGATGGCACGGCCCCTGGCACGGCTGACCCGTCCCACGCTGCGCACGAAGATCACCCTGGTGGTCGTGGCCGCGGCCGTGCTCGCCATCGGGGTCACCGTCGTCGCGTCGTACCGCGGCGTCAGCGACCTCGTCGCAGGCGAACTGGAACGCGGCCTCGAAGACCGCGCCGACACCGTCATCACCCTGCTCGGCGCCTCCCGCAAGCCCCCGGTGCGCCCCGACGTCACCGAACAGGTGCTGTTCGCCGACGGCACCGTGCGCCCCCTCGACCCCGGCCGCGACCGCCTCCCGGTGTCGGACGCGGACCGCGAGGTGGCCCGCACCGGCAGCGGGAGCAGCCGCCAGGACGTGTTCGTCTCAGGGCGCGAGTACGGGGTGCTCACCAAGGCGCTGCCCGACGGGGGAGCGGTGATGGTCGGACAGCACTACCAAGGCGTCGCCCGCGTCGAGAACGCCTTCCTGTGGCGCGTCCCCTGGACCACCGTGGCCGCCACCGGCCTCTCGGCGGTGCTGAGCTGGATCGTCCTGGGCCGCGTCCTGCGCCCGGTCAGCCGCCTCGCCCGCGCCACCGGGCGCATCACCACCACCCAGGACCTGTCCACGCCCTTGCCACCGGCGGGGGCGGACGAGATCGGCCAGCTGACCCGCAGCTTCGACGCCATGCTGAGCGCCCTGCGCCGCTCGCGCGCCCAGCAGCAGCAACTGGTGCAGGACGCGAGCCACGAACTGCGCACCCCCCTGACCTCCGTGCGCGGCAGCGCCGAACTGCTCCAGCGGGCCCGCGGCCGACTCGACCCCAAGGACGAGGAGCAGATCCTCACCACCCTCGTCACCGAGACCACGGCACTCGACGACCTCGTCCGCGAACTCGTCGAGCTGGCCACCGACCGGTACACCGGGGAGGACCCGACGACCGTCGACCTGCCCGCCGTGGCGGAGGACAGCGCCCAGCGCTACCGCCAGCGCACCGGCCGCGACATCACGGTGACGGTCGAGGGCCCCGTCCCGGTACGGGCCAGGCCCCGGGCGCTGCAACGCTGCGTCGACAACCTCCTCAGCAACGCGGTGAAGTTCAGCGAGGCCCCCGCACCCATCGCCCTCCACGTGCGAGGAAACCGCCTGACGGTACGCGACCACGGCCCCGGCATCGCGCCGGACGACCTGGACGCCGTCTTCGACCGCTTCTACCGCGGCCCCCGCACCCAGTCCATCCCCGGCTCCGGCCTCGGCCTGGCCATCGTCCACGACATCATCACGGCCGACGACGGCACCGTCTTCGCCACGGGCGCCCCGGGCGGCGGTGCGGAAGTCGGCTTCCAACTCTCGGCCGCCTCCCCGAAGCCCGGTCGGCGCTCGCTACAGTTCCCCCGTGAACGACACCCCTGAGCAGCCCCCGCGGCCAAACTGGCGCGTCCTCGCCGTCGGCGGCGCCTCCGGAACGGGCAAGACCACGGTCAGCCGCGCGCTCGCGCGACGGTTCGCCGTCCCCGTCGTGGAGGTCGACGACATCGTGGAGGCACTCCTCGCGGTGACCCGGCCCGAGCACCTGCCCGAGGTGCACATCTGGCGCACCCACCCCGAGGCGGCGCTCCAGGCGCCCGAGTCCGTCGTGGAGCGGCAGATCGGGATCGCCCGGGTGCTCGCCCCGGCTGTCGAGGCGGTGGTGGCCAACCACGTGAACACCGACACCCCCGTCGTCATCGAGGGCGACTACCTGCTCCCCGACCTGGTGAACTCGGTGGACGGGGTGCGGGCCGTCCTCGTCCACGAGGACGACGAGGCCCAGGTGACGGCCAACTACCTGGCACGCGAGCCGGACGCCGGACCGCAGCACCACCGGGCGCGCGTCAGCGTGCTGTACGGCAGGTGGCTCGCCGAGCGGGCCCGGACCCTGGGCGTGCCGGTCGTGAGCCCGCGGCCCTGGAGCGACCTGCCCCACCGCGTCGGCCGGGCCGTCGGCGCGCACGCGCTGAGCTGACGCCCCGGGCCTACACCGGCCGCTCCCGCAGCACGTACTTCTGGATCTTTCCGGTCGACGTCTTCGGCAGGCTGGCGACGAACTCGACCCGGTCCGGCGCCTTGAAGCGGGCCAGGCGGGAGCGCACGTGGTCGATGAGGTCCTGGGCGGTCACCTCGACGTCGTCCGCGGCGGGGCCCAGGACCACGAAGGCCTTCGGGCGTTCGCCCCACTTCTCGTCGGGCACACCCACGACCGCCACCTCGTGCACCGCGGGGTGCGAGTCGATGGCGCGCTCGACCTCCACGGTGGAGATGTTCTCGCCGCCGGAGATGATGATGTCCTTGGCCCGGTCACGGAGTTCGACGTACCCGTCGGGGTGGAGCACGCCGAGGTCCCCGGAGTGGAACCAGCCGCCGCGGAACGCCTCGGCGGTGGCCTCGGGGTCCTGGAAGTAGCCCGCCATGACGTTGTTGCCGCGCATGACGACTTCACCGAGCGTGGTGCCGTCGGCCGGGACGTCGCGCAGGTCCTCGTCGACGACGCGCAGGCCGTCCGTCTGGATCATGCCGACACCCTGGCGGGCCCGCAGCGCGTGGCGTGCCGGGCCGTCCAGGGCGCCCCAGGAGGGCTGCGGTTCGCAGACGGCGTACGGGCCGTAGGTCTCGGTGAGTCCGTAGACGTGGACGACGTCGGCGCCGAGGTCCTCGACCCGGCGGATCAGGGTGGGACTGGGCGGCGCGCCCGCGACCGTCACCGTGAGGGGACGCCGTAGCCGGTGGGCCTGCGGGGCGGTCGCGAGGGTGAGCAGGACGGTCGGGGCGCCGTTCAGATGCGTCACGCCCTCGGCGGTGAGGAGCCGCCAGACGTCCTCGGCGACCACCGCGCGCAGGCACACGTGGGTGCCCCCGACCGCGGTGACGGCCCAGGCGGTGCACCAGCCGTTGCAGTGGAACATCGGCAGGGTCCACAGGTACACGCTCTCGGGTGTGTGCCGCGAGTGGAGCACCTCGCCGAGGGCGTTGAGGTAGGCCCCGCGGTGGGTGTACATGACGCCCTTGGGCCGACCGGTCGTGCCGGAGGTGTAGTTGAGGGCGATGACCGCGTTCTCGTCCGGCACGTCCCAGGAGAGCGGACGGTCGTCGCCCCGGGCGAGGAACGTCTGGTACGGCGTGCCGAGTGCCGCCTCTGCGTCCGCGCCGAAGGCGACGACCTCACGAACCGTGGCCAGGCCGCCGGGGTCAAGACCGGCCCCGGCGAGCAGCTCCGCGTCGCCCACCAGGAGGCGAGCCCCGGAGTGGTCGCAGATGTGCCGGACCTCCGCCGGGGCGAGGCGGGTGTTCACCGCGACGAGCACGGCACCGGCCAGCGGCACGCCGAAGTGCGCGACGAGCAGCTCGGGGACGTTCGGGGCGAGATAGGCGACCCGGTCACCGGGCGCCACCCCTGAGGCCCGCAGCGCGTGCGCGAGCCGGGTCGCCCGCGCGGCGAACTCGGCGTAGCTGAGCCGCAGTTCACCGTGCGCGACGGCGGTCTTGCCGGGGTGGACCTCGGCGGCGCGGCGCAGGAAGGCCAGGGGGGTGAGGGGGGTGTGCATCGGCGTCCTCTGGGTCCGGTGGGGGCGGGGTTCAGGGACCGGCGAAGGCGGGCGCGGCGGCCAGGGCCTCGTCGGCCAGCGTGGTGTCCCCGCTGACGCGGGCGAGGGCGGCGGCTTCGGCCGGGGTCCGGCGGTCCCCGGTGAGCAGGCAGAACTCCACGGCGTCGAGAGTGAGATGGGCGTCGGGCGGGCCGCCCGGCGAGGACCGTCCCGGGTCGGTGAGCAGCCACGTGTCACCGCTCCGGCCGGTGAGTTCGAGGCGCAGGACGCGGTCCTCCAGCGGCGTGCCCCGCAGCCGCATGGCGAGCGGCAGCAGACGTACGCCGAAGTCGCACAGGAGGGACAGCGAGCGGGACGTGGGCGGCGGCAGCCGACGGCCCGTGCGCAGGGCGATGTCCCGGGTGTGGATCCAGGTCTCGAAGGCCCGGGCGGCGGCGTGATGGGCCACGGTGAGCGGAGGGGCACCCCCGAGGGAGACGAGGCGCTCGGGGCCGACCGCGGTCCCGTCGCCCACGCCGAGCAGCGCGGCGCGCAGGACGTCGGCCTGGGCGCGCCAGGCCCTGTGCACGGACGCGGGAGACCGGTCGGCCGCCCAGGCCGTGCAGGCCCGCGTGCGGTCGGGGACGGTGTCGCCCGCCCGGCCCAGCGGGCCGCGGGCCCCGGCGTCGAGCCCCTCGACCAGGAGGCCGTCGGTCGCGGCGAGGTGAGCCACCAGCTGAACCACCGTCCAGCCCTCCACGGTGAGGGTGCTCCACTCCGCCTCGGCCAGGTCGCGCAGGACGGCGTCCAGTGTGGCCACCTGGTCGGTGTACGGGCGAAGGTGCGGCGGGACGGCGCGGGGAGCGGGCCGCCGACGGGCGAAGGCGAGGGCGGTGATTCGGTCGTGCGGTGAGCGCGGCGAACCGGGCGGGTTCCTGGCGGCTCCGGGCAGGGAGGTGGCGTCGTCGTACGGCGGCGGCTCGGCCAGCGCGACGGTCGCCGGGTACAGGTGCCGCACCTCGGCCGCGCACGCGGCGCACCGCTCCAGGTGCGCCACCACGGCGGAGCTCTCCCGGTCCGAGCAGGCGTCGAGGAGCCAGGCGCCCAACAAGGAACGCACCGCGGCGTGTTCGCCGGGCGCGGGGCGGGCGGCACCGCTCATGGTGTGATCCCTTCCTCCGCGAGTGCCGCGGCCAGTGCGCGCAGGGCGGCCCGCAGGCGAGTCTTGGCGGTCCCTTCCGGGATGCCGAGGTCACCGGCCACCTGACGGTAGGTACGGCTTCCGTAGTAGGCGAGGAGCAGCGGAGTGCGCAAGGTGTCCGGCAGCCGGGCCGCCGCGGAGCGTACACCGAGCGCCTCCAGGCGCGCGGTCACGGCCTCGGCGGTCTCGTCGTGGCCGGACGGCGCCGGCGGCTCGACGGTCCTGCGGTGGCGCTCCTCGCGGCGGACCCAGTCGACGGCACGCCGGTGGGCGACCACCCCGAGCCAGGCGCGCAGGGGCCCGCGGGCCGGGTCGTAGGACAGCGGGCTCTCCCACAGCCGCACGAAGACCTCCTGGACGACGTCGTCGGCGGCGCTGTGGTCGCGGGTGACGCGCACCGCGAGGGCCCGTACCAGCGGGGAGTACCGCTCGTAGATCTCGCGGAAGGCGTCTTCGTCGGCGGCCAGCAGGAGGGCCTGGACCTCCAGGCGGTCCTCCGGGACCGCCCGGGTCGCCTCGTCGAGCCCGCTGCGCGGCCGCGCCTGATGGGAGGAGGCCATGGCCGAAGTGTCCCGCGAACGCGGGGTTCCGGGGCCGTCCTGCGCGCATCGGTGCCGTCCGACCGGCGCGGGGGGTTCGTTTGAGCCGGGCGGACGGATCGCGCGTACGGGAGGGACGGTCTCGAACTACGCCAACTGCTGGACGAGTGCGGACGCTTGGCAGTACGTCGACCAGGGGCGCGGCACCCGGGCGCGCGGGTTGAGGGTGAGGTGTCAGGGAGGGGAGAGGGGTGCGCGGCCGTGCCATGCCCGTGGGCCGGGGTGACTGCTGTCCGAAAACCACTGATGGGCGCGGCAAACGCCCTGCGGGGCAAGCTCACCGCTTCGAGGTAATGGCCTGGGATTCCGTGGGTGGACGGGGCGTACCCGCCGTTACTGTTCCCTGAGTTCTGGACCGGTTCACCGATGTTAGCTGCGAGTTGTCAACTTTCAACAGTTGTGCACAGGTACGCCACGGGCTGCCTGTAAATGCCTTATGAAGGAGCGCTTGCCCGATGACCGTTGACGCCAGCCGGGAAACAGAGCTGGAGCCGCCGCGCACCAGCCTGGGCACGGCGGCCGCCCGCAACCTCGCCACCACCACCAAGTCCGCCCCGCAGATGCAGGAGATCTCCTCCCGCTGGCTGCTGCGGATGCTGCCCTGGGTGGAGACCAAGGGCGGCACCTACCGGGTGAACCGCCGACTGACGTACACCGTCGGCGACGGACGCATCGACTTCATCCAGGACGGCGCACGCGTCCGGGTCATCCCCCGAGAACTCGGCGAACTGGCCCTGCTGCGGGACTTCGACGAGGACGACGTGCTGACCGCGATCGCCGACCGGTGCGTGCAGCGCGACTTCCGCGCCGGTGAGGTCCTCGCGGAGCGCGGCGCCGCCGCCGAGCAGCTCCACCTCATCGCCCACGGCAGGATCAACCAGACCTCCGTGGGCCGGTACGGAGAAGAGGTCGCCGTCGCGGTGCTCAGCGACGGCGACCGGTTCGGCGACGACGCCCTCCTCGACGCCGACGCCACCTGGGACTTCACCGCCACCGCCGAGACCGACGGCACCCTCGTCACGCTCTCCCGCGAGGACTTCGCCGCCCTGATGTCCTCGGCACCGAGCCTGCGGGCGCACGTCGAGCGGTTGAGCGCACTGCCCCAGCAGCGGCAGAACCGGCACGGAGAGGCCGAGATCGCCCTCTCCGCCGGGCACACCGGAGAACCGGTTCTCCCCGGCACGTTCGTGGACTACGAACTCCACCCGCGCGAGTACGAACTCTCCGTCGCCCAGACCATCCTGAGGGTCCACAGCAGGGTCGCCGACCTCTACAACGGCCCGATGAACCAGACCGAGGAACAGCTCAGGCTCACCATCGAGGCGCTGCGCGAGCGCCAGGAGCACGAGCTGATCAACAACCGCGAGTTCGGCCTCCTGCACAACGCCGACCTCAAGCAGCGGATCCAGCCCCACGCGGGACCGCCGAGCCCCGACGACATGGACTCGCTGCTCTGCCGCCGCCGCGGCACCAAGTTCTTCCTCGCCCACCCCCGCACGATCGCGGCGATCGGCCGCGGCTTCAGCGCCCACGGGCTCTACCCGGACACCGTGGACCTCGGCGGCGAGCGGGTCCCCGCCTGGCGCGGCGTCCCGATCCTGCCCTGCAACAAGATCCCGATCACGAAGGAGAACACCAGCTCGATCCTCGCCATGCGCGTCGGCGAGGACAACCAGGGCGTCATCGGCCTGCACCAGACGGGTCTGCCGGACGAGTACGAGCCGGGCCTCTCGGTCCGCTTCATGGGGCTCAACGACCAGGCGGTCACGTCCTACCTGGTGACCACGTACTTCTCCGCCGCCGTCCTGGTGCCCGACGCCCTTGGCGTGCTGGAGAACGTGCAGATCGCCCGCAGGCCCGACTAGCCGCCGAGGCCCGCCCACCCCACGTCACCTAGGAGTCACGGATGTCTGATCCCGGGCCCTCCCCCCTGCCGTCGAGCGCGATCGAACCCAACCCCGCGCTCGCCCGGGTGCTGCGCGGCCCCACCGGCCTGGGCACGGCGGCCCTCAGCCTGGCCCGGCGCGAGGAGCTGCCTGCCGCCCCGGCCGCCCCGGTCGTGCCGGACCCGGAGCCGCTGGAGCCCGAGCCGCCGGAGCAGCCGCCCGCGGCCGAGGGCACGCCGATCCCCGGCCTCTACTACCACCCGGTGCCCGAGCCCGACCCGGTCCGGGTGGAGGAGGTCAGCCGCCGGATCAAGCGCTGGGCGGTGGACGAGGTCCAGGCGTACCCGCCGGAGTGGGAGGACCAGTTCGACGGCTTCTCCACCGGCCGGTACATGGTCGCCTGCCACCCGGACGCGCCCACCGTCGAGCACGTGATGGCCGCCGCCCGGCTCATGGTCGCCGAGAACGCGGTCGACGACTGCTACTGCGAGGACCACGGCGGCTCGCCGGTGGGCCTCGGCGGCAGGCTGCTGCTCGCGCACACCGCGCTCGACCCGCTCCACACGACCAAGGAGTACGCGCCGGACTGGGCCGAGTCCCTCCAGTCGGACGCCCCGCGGCGCGCCTACGCCTCCGCGATGGAGTACTTCACCCAGCTGGCCACCCCCGCCCAGGCCGACCGGTTCCGGCACGACATGGCCCGTCTGCACCTGGGCTACCTCGCCGAGGCGGCCTGGGCCGAGACCGATCACGTACCGCAGGTGTGGGAGTACCTGGCGATGCGCCAGTTCAACAACTTCCGCCCGTGCCCCACCATCACCGACACCGTCGGTGGCTACGAACTCCCGGCGGACCTGCACGCGCAGCCCGCCATGCAGCGGGTCATCGCCCTCGCGAGCAACGCCACCACCATCGTCAACGACCTGTACTCGTACACCAAGGAGCTCGCCAGCCCCGGCAAGCACCTCAATCTGCCCGTGGTGATCGCCGAACGGGAGGACCTCTCCGAGCGGGAGGCCTATCTGAAGGCCGTCGAGGTCCACAACGAGCTCATGCACGAGTTCGAGGCCACGGCCGCACAGCTGGCCGCCTCCTGCCCCGACCCGCGCGTGCTCCGCTTCCTCAAGGGCGTGGCCGTCTGGGTCGACGGCAACCACTACTGGCACATGACCAACACCTACCGCTACAGCCTTCCCGATTTCTGGTAAAGGGGGACTTATCCATGTCCAGCACCGATCTCACCGCCGATGTCACCTCTGTCAACGGCTCCGGGGACGCGAACGTCTTCATCCCCGCCCCGGCCACGCCCTACCAGGGCGACATCGCCCGCTACTGGGACCACGAGGCCCGCCCCGTCAATCTGCGCCTCGGCGACGTCGACGGCCTCTACCACCACCACTACGGCATCGGTGACGTCGACCGCTCCGCGCTCGGGGACATCGACGACGGCGGGTACGAGAAGAGGCTGATCGCCGAGCTGCACCGGCTGGAGTCGGCGCAGGCCGAGATGCTCCTGGACCACCTCGGCGCCATCGGCTGTGACGACACGCTCGTCGACGCGGGCTGTGGCCGCGGTGGTTCGATGGTCATGGCCCACCAGCGCTTCGGCTGCAGGGTGGAGGGGGTGACGCTCTCGGCCAAGCAGGCCGAGTTCGGCAATCAGCGCGCGCTCGAGCTGGGCATCGAGGACTCCGTCCGTTCCCGGGTCTGCAACATGCTCGCGATGCCCTTCGAGACGGGGCAGGCCGCGGGCTCGTGGAACAACGAGTCGAGCATGTACGTCGACCTCGAGGACCTCATGGCCGAGCACTCCCGCATCCTCTCCGTGGGCGGCCGCTATGTGACGATCACCGGCTGCTGGAACCCCCGCTACGGCCAGCCCTCGAAGTGGGTCTCGCAGATCAACGCGCACTTCGAGTGCAACATCCACTCGCGGCGGGAGTACCTGCGCGCCATGGCGGACAACCGCCTCGTCCCGCAGGCCGTCGTCGACCTGACCCCCGCGACCCTGCCGTACTGGGAGCTGCGGGCCACGTCGTCCCTGGTCACGGGCATCGAGGAGGCGTTCATCAACTCGTACAAGGACGGCTCGTTCCAGTACGTCCTGATCGCCGCCGACCGCGTCTGACCCTGCGGCCGACCACGGGGCCGGGCCCGTCCTTCCGACGGGCCCGGCCCTCGTCGCGCGCTCGCCGCGGGGACACGCGGTCGGCTCGGGTGGACTCTCCCACGGGGGGAGAGTCCACGATGGTGACGTGCGAGACGAACTTCTGACCATCGGGCGCTTCGCCCGGCTGTGCCGCCTCAGCGTGAAGCAGCTGCGGCACTACGACGAGACGGGGCTGCTCGCGCCGATACGCGTCGACGCCAGCTCCGGCTACCGCTACTACGCGCCCGGACAGGCCCGCGACGCGCTGACCATCGCCCTGCTGCGGGAGATGGACCTGCCCCTCGCCGTCATCGCCGAGGCCCTGGCCGCCGAGCCCGGACGCAGGGCCGAGCTGCTGCGCGCGGAGCGGGACCGGCTCGCCGAGCGGATCAGCCGGGACCAGGCGCGCCTCGGCATGCTGGAGCGGCTCGAAGAGGGCGGCCTGCCCGGTTACGAGGTGAGCGTCGCCGCGGAGCCCGCGCGGCATCTGGCGGTGACGCGGGCCACCTGCGCCGCCACCGAGATCGGGGACAAGGTCGGCGAGTGCGTGGCCCGGCTGCTGCCCCTGCTCGGCGGGGCGGCGGTCGGCTGGGAACCGCCCCTGTGGGGCCTCTACCCCTTGGACCTGGAGGAACAGACGCGGATCGCCGTGGGAGCCCAGACGCCCCAGGGCGCGCGCGTCCCCGGTCTGACGCGTGAGGTGCTGCCCGCCGGGCCCGCGGCCCACACCGTGCACATCGGGCCCTACGCCCAGCTGCCCCTGGCCTACAACGCCCTCTTCGCCGCCATCCACGAGCGCGGGCTGCGCCCGCACGGCCCCGTACGGGAGGCGTATCTGGTCGGCCCCGCGGAAGCACCACCGGAAGAGCTGATGACCAGGCTGGTCATCCCAGTCGAGGAGAACGCATGACGCGAGTGAACGACGTCGATGCCCGCGGTATGCGGCACTGCGAGACCACAGCGCTCGACGTGCTGTTGAGGCACGAAGGAATCGAGCTGTCCGAGCCGATGCTCTTCGGCCTCGGATCCGGGCTGACCTTCGTCTACTGGGACAGCAAGAAGCAGGACTTCCCCTTCCTCGGAGGGCGCGTCAAACCCTTCGAGCTCACGAGGAACCTGGCCGCGCGGCTCGGCCTCGACCTCCAGGTCCGGGAGACCACGTCCGCCCGCAAGGCCTGGGAGAACGTGCGGGCCCCGCTCGACGACGGCCGCCCCGTCGGGCTCCAGCTCGACAGCTACTACCTGGACTACTTCACCTCGAAGGTCCACTTCGCCGGTCACGTCGTCGCGATGTACGGCTACGACGAGGACGAGGCCCACCTGGTGGACACCGCCCAGCAGGGGGGCGCGGTGACCACCTCCCTGGCCTCCCTCGCCGAGGCCAGGGCCGCGCGCGGGCCGATGTCCGCCCGGCACCGCTCCTTCACCCTGACCGCTCCGGCCGGGGCGGCGGCGCCACGGGACCGGATCGTCCCGGCCGTCACCGCCTGCGCCGAGGCCTTCCTGAACCCGCCCATCGCCAACCTGGGGCACCGGGGCATCGAGAAGGCGGCGAAGCTCGTCCGCACCTGGCTCAAGCGCAGCGACGACCCGCAGCGGGACCTGCCGCTCGCCGCCCTCCTGATGGAGCGAGGGGGCACCGGGGGCGCCCTGTTCCGCAACCTCTACCGCGACTTCCTCGCCGAGTGCGCCGAGCTGGTCGACAGCGACCGGCTGCGCACCGGGCACGCGCTGTACGCCGAGGCCGCGACACTGTGGACCGAGGTGGCGGCCCTCGTCGAGAAGGCCGGTGAGTCGAGCGACGAGCGGTGTCTCGTGCAAGCGAGCGGGGTGCTCGGCGAACTCGCCCGCATCGAGAGCGAGGCCATGCGGGAACTGAGCCTCTTGCGGGACTGATTCATGGGCGCGGCAAGAGGTCCTGTGAGGGCTCGTACCGTCGGAACGTCGAGCGGTACGCGCTCGGCTGGCGGCCGGTGTGCCGGACGAAGACCCCGCTGAACGTCCCGGAGTCGCGGTAGCCGACCTCGGCTGCGATGCTCGCGACGGTCCTGTCGGTCGTCTCCAGGAGGTGTCTGGCGCGGCGGACCCGGGCGCCCTGCAGATAGGCCAGGGGCGTCTCGCCCGCTTCCTCGCCGAAGCGCCGGAGCATCGTCCGCGTGCTCACGCCGAACGCGCGGGCGAGGGCGGTCAGGTCGTAGCGGGTGTTGAGGCGCTGGTCGAGCCAGCGCTTCACCCGCTGCGCGAAGCCCGTGCCCCCGGTGGGCAGCAGTTCCGGGTCGACGTACGCGGCCTGGGTGGAACGCGCGTCGTCCAGGAGCGCGACGCGCGCCGTGCCCCGGGCGACGCGGGGGCCGTCGTGCTCGCGGACGAGCCGCAGCGCGAAGTCGTACATCGCGCTGAAGGCGGCGGTGGTCGTCACGCCCCGGTCGGTGACGACCAACTGCTCCGGGCGGACCCGTACATCGGCGTACCGGCGTGCGAAGCGGTCCGCGAACAGCCAGGACGTCGTCGCCTCGCGCCCGTGCAGCAGCCCGGCCTCGGCGATCAGGAAGGCGCCGACGCAGACCGACACGACGGCGGCCCCCGCGGCGGCCTGCGAGCGGATCACGGCGGCTTCCGGCTCCAGGCCCGCGAGCGCCGCTGTGAGGTCGAGCGCGGGGGAGAGCTCGAAGCCCGGCACGACGACGACGTCCGCGGGGCGCGGTGCCGAGACGTCGAGGCGGGCGCCGCCGGAGGCGGTCACGCGGCGGCGGGGCGAGACGACCGTCGCCTCGTAGGACGGCTCGGCCGCCCCGTGCGCCGCGGCGACATGCGTGGCCATGGTCAGGAGGTCGAGGACGCCGTACACCTCCGACGCGAAACAGCCCGGGTAGGCCAGGACGCTCACGCGCAGCGGACTCATGCGGCACCTCCGGCACCCGACGGGTGGCGACATCACCCTGACACCTGGCGATACCGCCGCTTCTCTGGAAGGGCAGCCTCTCGCCATCCTGTGGCCCATGACAACCGAGCGAGCCCAGAGCGACCCGTCGCGACCCCAGGCCGAGCCGTTGGACGACTGGTCCCGCAGGACCGTCGGCGTCGAGGGCGTCAGCAAGACCGTGTACGTCGACGGGTCGGGACCGGCGGTCGTCCTGATGCCCGAGATGCCGGGCATCAGCCCCGACGTGGTGCGCTTCGCCCGGTGGGTGCGCGATGCCGGGTTCCGCGTCTACTTGCCCTCGCTCTTCGGCGTCGACGGCGCGTATCCGCGCGCCGACGCGGCCGAGACCGTCGTCCGGCCCGCCTGTGTCAGCGCCGAGTTCCGTGCCTTCGCCGGAGGCGGTACCAGCCCGGTCGTGGAGTGGCTGCGCGGACTCGCCCGCGTGGCGCACGCCGAGTGCGGGGGACCCGGCGTCGGTGCCGTCGGCCTGTGTTTCACGGGCAACTTCGCCCTGAGCATGACGCTCGAACCCGCGGTGATCGCTCCCGTGGTCAACCATCCGTCCCTGCCGCTGGACGACCCCGGCGGTCTGGAGCTCAGCGCCGAGGACGCCGCCGCCGTGGCGGAACGCGTCGAGCGGGACGGGCTGCGCGTGCTCGGCTACCGCTTCGACGACGACAAGTGGTGTACGGGGCGACGGTTCGCGGCCTATCGCGCGCTGCTCGGCGACGCGTTCGACGGCCGCGTCCTGCCCGGCGGGGCGGCGCACCCGGACCCGCCGCCCTTCTTCCGCGACGTCGTCGGCTGCGCCCACAGCGTCGTCACGGCACACCTCGTCGACCGGGAGGGCCACCCGACCGTGCGGGCCCGTGACGAGATCATCGCCTTCCTCGCGGAGCGGCTCGGGCCGTCGGCCGCCCCGACCGCGTGACGCGGGGTGATGGCCGACGGCCCGAGCCGCGGTGTCAGCGGACGACGTCGAAGACGTTCTTCTGCAGGCCGTTGGCGTACGCCTGGTGCTCGACCAGCTTCAGCTTCTGGGTGTCCTTGTCCGTGTCGCTGAACAGGCGCTTGCCCGCGCCGAGCAGCAACGGGAAGACGAGCAGGTGGTAGCGGTCGATCAGACCGGCGTCCGAAAGGCTCCGGTTCAGACCGGCGCTGCCGTGGACGATGATCGGGCCGCCGTCGGTCTCCTTGAGCGCGGCGACGTCGTCGAGCGAGCGCAGGATGGTGGTCTCGCCCCAGTTCGCCACCAGGTCGCCCTCCGCGAGGGTGGTGGAGACGACGTACTTCGGCATGACCTTGTAGTCGGCGAAGTCCTCCATGTCGGGCCACACCGGGCTGAACGCCTCGTAGCTGACGCGGCCCAGCAGCATCGCGGTGGCTTCCTGCTGTTCCCTGCCCTTGATCTCGAACGCCTCGGGGAGGAACTCGATGTCCTTGAAGGTCCACCCCGAGTTCCGGTAACCGGGCTCGCCGCCGGGGGCCTCCACGACGCCGTCGAGCGAGATGAAGGCGGTGCTGATCAACGTACGCATCTGGGTTCCTCGGTCTGTCGTGCCCGGCTCGTGCATCCGGTTCTCGGCAAGGGCGGTGAGTGCGTCCTTCGGCCGCACGCGCGGCGTCGTTCGCACCAACATCATCTATGACTGCCGGGCACGGAGAAACTCATCGGTCACCCGTTTCCGCCGCCGCCGGTCGCTAGGGCGCGAGCTGCCGGGCCGGTGCGGGCGCCGGGGTGGGGTCGTCGGTCGCGAAGCGCGGCACCTCGTCGTTCTCGTCCCGGTTGCCGTTCTTCTCGTGGATCCACTTGCCCGCGAGGGCCGGGATCCAGGCGGAGAACTCGCTCTGGGTGAGGTCGGCGGGCACCTTGGCGCCGAGTCGGTTGAGGTCGGCGGCGGGCAGCCGCAGCGTCGGGTCGATGCGCTCGGAGGGGGCGTTCACCATGGTGGCGTCCCACACCTGGAGGGCGAACGTCGTGCAGTTGCGGGCCGGGGTCCCGGCCCAGCCGCCGGTGAGGAGGTACTTCCAGGTGGGCAGCAGGGTGTACTTCTCGTCGGCCTGCTTGCGCCGGTCGATCTC
Organism: Streptomyces sp. NPDC053474; assembly: GCF_044544845.1. NCBI lineage: Bacteria > Bacillati > Actinomycetota > Actinomycetes > Kitasatosporales > Streptomycetaceae > Streptomyces > Streptomyces sp. NPDC053474. The sequence goes on along the minus strand of NZ_JBITXV010000010.1, from coordinate 258,676 downwards.
CTTCTCGAAGGCGGTCTGCTGGGCGGGGGTGAGCGCCTTGCAGCGGGCCGCGCGGGGCGCGTACGCGCCGTTGCGGTCCTGCTTGCGGCTCGGCCGGTCCCACTCGATCAGCGGCTTGCCGGGCGTGTTGACGTCGTAGCCGGTGTAGTTGATGGACATGCCGTCCACCGGGCTGCCGTCGCCGTTGCGGCCGTCGGGGTCCTGCGGCTGGAACGAGTACGTGTCGTAGCGCGCGGTGGCGCCTCCGGCGAGCTTGCGCTCGAAGGCGCCGTGCGAGTTGAAGTGCACCAGCCAGCTGTGGCCGAAGACGTGCTGGCTGACGTTGAGTTCGTACAGGAGCTTGTTCGTCTGCTCGCCGTAGGAGAGCTTTCCGTACTTGCTCTGGAAGTCCTCGGACTTCCAGAGCGCGTAGGCACGGGTCCCCACGTCCCAGACGTAGCCGCCGGTGGTCCTGTCGGTGATCTCGGTGCTGTAGACGCACAGCGTGTTGTCGGCCGGGGCGCCGGACCGGGGGGTGGGAGCCGAGGGCTCCGCCGCGGCGGCCGGTGTGGAGACGGCGGCCGTGGCGAGGACGGCCACGGCACAGGAACGGGTGAAGAAAGAGCGCAAAGTCACGGCAAAGGTATACATGCGGTGACCCGTTCATGATCATTTAGAGGGTCGGTTTCTCGCCAGGGCGGCTGCGCGACCCCATGGCGGGGCTGCGGGCGTGCGTGCCGCCTCGCCCGGAATGGTCCGACGCGCCCGGGGCGGCCGATCCGGCAAGGGTGCCCGGGTCGTCCCGCGAAGAGTGCTGGACGAAACGCCATTACAGGCCCCAGAGTTCGGGGGAGATTCCCTGGGCGGGTGGGTGAATTCGCGATGAACCCACCCTTTCTCTGTGTTGTTAATTTCCCCGCGAAGGTATGAAAGTAGCAGGTCAGAGGGTTCTGAGGGGGATCTGGCGGCACGCGGCGACGGATTCGCCGATCGGCAGGAATGCAACCAAGTGCCCACCCCACGAGTCCCCTGTTGTTGTTGAAACCACTTACTCCTCATGGAGGTTAGGAAATGCGCTCTCGACCCATCGGCGGCCGTACGTTAAGCGCCGCTTCCGCGTTGACGCTGGCTCTCGGCGCGGGGATCGCCGCACCGGTGCTGCTGTCCGGCACGGCGGGTGCCGCCGCTCCGTCGGCCACCGCCGCGGTTGACGGGAAGTCGGTGGTCTACACGGCCGCCGCAGGTCAGACCAACAGGCTGAACATCACCGCGTCGCGGACCGGTACGAGCCTCGACAACCTCACCTACGTCATCGACGACGTCGTCACCATCAAGGCGGGCACCGGCTGCACCTACCCCAGCGGCTCCGACCGCACGAAGGTGTCCTGCAAGGTCGACACCTTCGAGAGCCAGGACCCGTACGCCACCCTGGAGCTGTCCGCGGGTGACAAGAGCGACACGGTCAAGTACACCAACAAGACCGACAACGCCTACTACTTCGCCCGCATCGACCTCGGCAAGGGCAACGACACCCTCACCGAGGCCCCCGGCGTCCAGGGCAACTCGATCCTGGGCGGCACGGGCGACGACACCCTCACGGTCAGCGCGTACAGCGTCGTGCTCGGCGGTGACGGCAAGGACACGATCCGCGCGGGCAGGGGCGCCATCTCGATGGGCGGCGACGGCAACGACACGATCCACGCCAGCGGCGAGAACAGCGACGCCGACGGCGGAGCGGGCAACGACGTGATCCGCGGCGGCGGGAACCGGCAGAACCTGAACGGCGGCGACGGCAACGACACCGTCCGCGCCGGAGCGGGCCACGACTTCCTCTACGGCGGCAAGGGCAACGACGTCCTGTACGGCGAGGGCGGCAACGACACCATCTACGGCAACAGCGGCGACGACAAGCTGTACGGCGGTCCCGGCACGGACACCCTGTCCGGCGGCCCCGGCAGGAACGAAGTCCACCAGGACTGACACCACGCGCCAGCGGCCGTCGGAGCCGAGGCCCGCCCCGGGCCCGCGCGCCGCGCGAGCGGCACGCGGGCTACGGGCGCGGCGTCAGCATCTCGACGGTGATGTGCGGCGCCAGCGCGCGGAGGAAGCCGGGTGCGTCGAAGGCCCGCCCCGCGGAGGCGACGCCCTGTGCCCTCACCTGCCCGGTCAGGACGCGGCGCACCGCTTCCACCACGAGCGGCGCGGTGACCGCGTAGATGTCCCGCCCGCGGGCCACGGCGCGCCGCTCCCTGCCGCCGGAGCGCACGACGACGTCGACGACGAAGGTCTGCGCCGACCGTCCCTGCTCGTCGACGGCGGCCGGGGCCGGGGTGTCCGGGGCCGACACCTCCCCGGCCGCCTCGACGGTCATGTAGGTGCGCACGTCGGGAACCGGCAGATGGCTGGGGACCGTGACGACGTCAGCCATCGTGAACTCCCCGATCACGGACCGGGTCCCCATCGGTTCGGGGAAGGTCCACTCCAGGGTGGGCGGAGCGTCGTCGCGGTACTCCAGGCGTCCGCCCGCGAAGCGGACGCGTCGGCCGCCGCGCCGCTCTCGGGAGACCGCGCCCGCGGCACGCGTCCCCGCGGTGGGGTGCCAGCCGTTCAGGCCGTAGGCGATGTGGACCTCGTCGGCCTCCGTCCAGTCGTCCATCGCCGCCGTGGCCACCAGGTCGCCGAGGCCGCCGTAGAAGGCCATCGCGGGCACGATCACCGCTCCCGTGGCGCGGGCCCGGTCCGCGAAGCGGTCGAACGTGTCGGCGTTGGCCTCGATCTCGGCCGCCACGTCCACGTACGGGATCCCGGCGCGCAGCGCCGCCTCGATCACGGGCGCGGCGGTCGTGGCGAAGGGCCCGGCGCAGTTGACCACGGCCGCCGCGCCGGACAGGGCGCGGTCGAGCGCGGCCGGATCGTCGACCGGCGCGGGCCGGGCGTCGAGGCCGGGATGGGCCGCGGCCAGCTCCCGCAGCTTGACCGCGTCCCGGCCGGAGAGGACCGGGACGAACCCGCGCTCCCGCAGGTGCGCCACCACGAACCGACCGGTGTGCCCATAAGCGCCGTACACCGCCACGATCTGCCCCGTCGTCATGACTTCTCCCTGTGCTTGAACGATCAACGAGGAACATCCTGGTCGGTGCGGACGCCGCGCGTGAGTGTCTGGAACGACACGCCCCGTACAATTCCGGACATGAGTTCTGTCGCGCTCGCCGTCACCGACGGGATGCTGCACTTCGAACTGTCCGTGGCGTACGAGGTCTTCGGCTCCGCCCCGGACGCCGTGGCAGGGCCCTGGTACGACGTCGGCGTGTGCGGCGCGGGCGCCGTGCGGTTCGGCCGGTTCCGCCTGGAGCCCGACCACGGCTTCGACCGGCTCCGCCACGCGAGCACCGTGATCGTCCCCGGCTGGGCCGACGTCGACGTGGAGCCGCCCGCCGACCTGGTCGACGCCGTCCGCGCGGCCCACGAGGCGGGGGCGCGCGTGGCCTCCCTGTGCACCGGCGCGTTCGTCCTGGCCGCCGCGGGCCTCCTGGACGGCAGGCGCGCCACCACGCACTGGGCGCACACCGACGCCCTCGCCGCCCGCTATCCGCGGGTGCGGGTCGACCCGGACGTCCTCTACGTGGACGACGGCAGCGTGCTCACCTCCGCGGGCAAGGCCGCCGCGATGGACCTCTGTCTGCACCTCGTCCGCCTCGACCACGGTTCGTCGGTCGCCAACGCCGTCGCCCGGCGCCTGGTCGTGCCGCCGCACCGCGACGGGGGCCAGGCCCAGTTCGTCACCGCCCCCGTGCCTGCCCAGGATGACCATCCGCTCGCCGGGCTGCTCCCCTGGGCGATCGAGCGCCTCGACGAGCCGCTGACCGTGGAGGACCTGGCCCGCCAGGCACGCATGAGCTCGCGCCACCTGGGCCGCCACTTCAAGGCGGCGACCGGCACCACACCGCTGCAATGGCTGCTGACCCAACGCATCCGCCGCGCCCAGGAGTTGCTGGAGAGGACCGACGACGGCATCGACGCCATCGCCGCGGCCACCGGCATGGGAACCGCTACGACGCTGCGCCGTCACTTCAACCGCACCGTTGGCGTGCCGCCGGACGCCTACCGCCGTACGTTCCGCTCGCGCGGCCCGGTCAAGGGCCCCGCACGCGGCGCATAGTCGCCGCTCCAGCAAACGATGGGCAAATGTCGGGCGAGCTATCGGTACGCGGGGCCGAGTTCGTCGAGAATGGACGGTGACGGAGAGGGGCGTCAGGGGATCCGGATCGTCGTGATTCCCCTGGCCGGAGGCCAAGTCGCAGGGGGCCGGGAGATGAAGGACGCATCTGGACATCAGCTGGCCGCGCCGAGGATCCAGGAGGCCGCCGACGGCGTGGTCACCCTCGGCGGGCACGAACCGGAGCTGATGGTGCGGATCGAGCCGTACGCGGGGATGGCGGCGGGGGATCAGGTCCAACTCAGGTGGGACACCGGGGTGTTGCGTACGTCCCGCATCGACACGCAGGTCATCGACGCCGGCGAGGTCGGCGAGGCCAAGGTCTTCACCCTCCGCCCCGCCCCGGGCACGGCACGGGTGAGCTACCTCGTGGGCCACCCCGCCGGTGACTGGCACGCCTCGCAGCGGCTGACCGTCACCGTGCGGGAGACCCACGAGGGGCCGCGCCGCCTCACCCGGTCGTGAACCGACCGGTCAGGCGCCGGGCGGCACGCTGCCCTTGACCACGGTGCCGGGCGCGGGCGTGGTGAGGCGCGTGAGGTAGTCGGTGACGGCCTTCCGCTCGGCACCGCCGTTGAAGACCTTCGCGCCGTGGCCCCAGCCGTCGACCTCCACGAGCGCCGCCTTGTCGCCGAGGCGCCGCGCGACGGAGCGGGCCCAGTCCACGGGCGTGGCGTTGTCGTGCCGGGCGTTGATCAGCAGCATCGGGTGCTCGGTACGGAACTCGCCCGGGGTCGCGGGACGGGGCGTGGGGCGCTCCGGCAGGCCGAGGCAGAGGTTGGCGTACCCGACGGCGTTGGGCGAGAAGCCGAAGGCGGGCGCGGCCTCGCGGGCCGCCTTCTGGTCGGCGAGGTAGGCCGCCGCGTTGGGGGCGCGCAGGTTCAGATCGACGCACACCGCCTGGTCGGCCACGGGCAGCAGCTTCCCGACCTTCTCCTCGCCGTCCTCCTGCCAGGGCTTCCCGCTGTCCAGGGCCTGGAGGTACTCGCCGACCACCGGCCACGACGGGGTGAGGAGCATCTGGTCGAGCGTGCCGTTCAGAGCGGCGAGCGTGACCTTCTTGCCGTCGTTGCGCAAGGTGCCGTCGGCGGCCTTGGCGGCCACCCGCTGATAGACCGCACGCGGATCCTTGTCGCCCAGCGCGCACGCCTCGCTCTTGCCGCACCACCGGGCGAACTGTCCATAGGCCCGCTCCAGGGCGCGGGCACTCGTGGCGTTGAAGTCGCGACGGCCGACCGCCGGGTCCATCACGCCGTCAAGGACGGCGGCCCGCACCCGCTGGCCGTGCAGCTGCGCGTACCGCTGGCCGTACACCGTGCCGTACGAGTGCCCGTACAGGGAGACGCGGTCTTCGCCGAGCGCGGCGCGGACGGCCTCGATGTCATGGCTGACGCTGGTCGCGTCGGTGTGCGCGGCCACGGGCCCGGACGCGTGGGCACAGCCCTTGGCGAAGGCGCTCGCCCGCTCCCGCTCGCGGGCGAACTCCGCCGCGGAGGCGGCGGGCTTCTTGTCCCGCACCATGGCGACGTACGGCTCGGCCGGACAGCGCACCGGGCTGCTCGCGCCGACGCCGCGCGGATCGAGGCTGACGATGTCGAAGCGCCGTTCGAGACCGCCCCAGGTGTCGGTGGCCCGGACCGTGTCGACGCCGGAGTTGCCGGGGCCGCCGGGCAGGAACACGAGCGTGCCGACGCGCCGGTCCGGTGCGGTCGCCACGCGCCGGACGACAGCGATGTCGATCTTCTTGCCGTCGGGCTTCCGCCAGTCGAGCGGCACCCGCACGGTGCCGCAGTCGGCCCCCTTCGGCACGCCCTCCTCGGCGCGGCAGGCCTTCCACGCGATCCGCTGCTCCGGGATCCGCACCGCCGCCGTGCCCCGCGCCCCGGACGCCACGTCCCGGTCCTGCCACGCGTACAGGGCGCCGCCGATCCGCGCCCCCGACCAGGTGCCGCAGTTCACGTCGGCCTTCGCGGCCACGTCGGAGGGGAACCAGTCGGCCTTCAGCCGCGGCTTGCCCTGCGGCTCTCCGCGCACACACGAGGAGGGGAACCCGCCGCTGCCCGCCGTGAACCGCAAGATGCGGTCCCCGCCCGTCGTCGACATCACGTACGAGATGTCCGTGGCGTCGTCCGGCAGCCACCGCGGCACGGACGCCCGGTCCTTCTTCGCCTCGGCGCCGGTCTTGTACGTGGCCTTCTCCTGGTGGTCGTCGAAGGGGTTGTACGAGCCGCCGCACGCCGTCAGGGAGACGGCGAGCGCGGCCACGCCGAGGGCACAGGCCGGTGTGCGCGGGATTCGGGGCATGGGCGTCGCTCTCTTCGGGAGTCCTGGAATGCTGCGTTCCTCCACGGTCGCCGCGCGGCGCCGGGCGCCGCCTCCACCATTCGATGGATCGGACCCGCGCCGGTCCGGCTTTCGGTTGAGCCCTCGCGTACGACCTGGTCCGTACATTCACTGTGTGAACCGCCGTCGCCTGCTGCTCCTCGCCCTGCCACCCGCCCTGCTGCTCTGGCTCGGCGACCTCGTGTCGAACGAGCCGGACGGGCCCTGGCCCCCGCTGGCGTCCGGGCCGCTGGCACTGGCGGCGCTGCTCGCGGGCCGCCGCGTCGCCGTCGAGACGCTGACGGCCGGGGCCGCGCTGGCGTCCGGGGCGCTGACGCTCGGCATGCTGTGGCTCGCCCCGGCGGGCGGCAGCTGGGGCCTGCTGGAGTCGGCGGCCCTGCTCGCGCTGCTCACCCTGGCGGCCCGGACGGCACGGGTCCCGGCCGCGTACGTACTCTGCCCGCTGCTGGCCGTGGCGATCGCGGCCGCGCCGGTGCGCATGGGCTTCCCCTCCGACGCCCAGACCTTCGCGTTCCTGCTCACCGTCGCGGCGGGCGGCGCGCTCGCGCTCGGCTGCTATCTGCGCTCCCTGGACCGGCGCAGGGCCGACGCCGTGACCGCCGTGCAGGAGGCGGAGCGCCTCGCCCTCGCCCGTGACCTGCACGACTTCGTCGCCCACCACGTCACCGGCATCGTCGTCCAGGCGCAGGCGGCCCGCACCATCCGGGAGACCGCGCCCGAGCAGCTCGACCCGCTCCTGGCGGGCATCGAGCGGGCGGGCACGGAGACCCTCGCCTCCATGCGCCGCCTCGTGCACGTGCTGCGTGCCGCGCCCGACGCCCCGACCCGGCCCGCCGACCTGCTCACCGAACTCGCCGCCCTGGTGGCCGCGCATGGCGACAGCGGGGGAGCGGCGGCCACCCTCGACGTCTCCGCCGACGCCCGGGACCTCGCCCTGCCGCCGGAGGTCGAGACGTCCGCGCACCGCGTGGTGCAGGAGGCCCTCACCAACGTGCGCCGCCACGCGCCGGAGGCCGACGACGTCCGCGTGCGGCTCACGGCGGACGGCGGCCGCCTGTGCGTCGAGGTCACCAACGGCCCCGCGCCCGCCGGTGACCGGCCGCCGCCCGGCGGCAGCGGCGGCCTCGGCCTGGTCGGCCTGCGCGAGCGCGTCGAGGCGGTCGGCGGCAGCTTCGCGGCCGGACCCGCCCCGGGCGGTGGCTGGCGGGTCCGCGCCGCGTTTCCCCCGGCTCACCTGCCACACTGACCACGATGAGCGTGACGACCCCCGAGACCGGCTCCGCGCCCCTGCGCGTCCTGATCGCCGACGACCAGGAGATGGTGCGCACCGGCTTCCGGCTGATCCTCGCCGCGCAGCCCGGCATCGAGGTCGTCGGCGAGGCCGCGGACGGCGCCGCGTGCGTGGAGCTCGCCCGGCGGCTGCGCCCCGACGTCTGCCTGGTCGACGTCCGCATGCCGAAGCTCAACGGCCTGGAAGTGACCCGGCTGCTCGCCGGGCCGGACGCCGTCGACCCCCTGCACGTCGTCGTGGTGACCACCTTCGACCAGGACGACTACCTGGACGAGGCCTTGCGCTGCGGCGCTGTCGGCTTCCTGCTGAAGGACGCGGGGCCCGGCCTCCTGGTCGAGGCGGTGCGCGCCGCCGCCCGCGGCGACGCCCTGGTCTCGCCCGCCGTCACGCTGCGCCTGCTGCGGCGCACGGCCGAGCGGCACGGCCCGCGGTGCGGCGCGGCGGCCGCGGGAGGCGCGCCGCACGAGCTGTCCGAGCGGGAGCTCGACGTGGCCCGGCGCGTGGCGCGCGGCCGCACCAACCAGGAGATCGCCGCCGAGCTGTTCATCTCCGTCGCCACGGTGAAGACCCACCTCGTCCACATCCAGGCCAAGCTGGCCGTCCGGAACCGCGTCGAGATCGCGGCCTGGGCCTGGGAGTCGGGGCAGATGGGCTCCGCCTGACACCTCAGGCGAGCCACCGCACCCCGGTCGCCCGGCGCACGTGCAGGAGGACGTCGAAGGCGTCGGCCAGCGAAGCGACCGCCAGGTGCTCGGAGGCGTCACGCGAGGGGTCGTAGACGCCGCTGATGACGCGGAGCTTCGCGGGGCCGTCCCACTGGCGGCGTACGTCGTCACGGCGCAGGTCGAGCCAGCGGGCGGGCACGTCCGCCGAGCTGAGGCGCGCGTCCACGAAGTCCGCGCCCGGCTCGGGAACGGCGACGACGCCGAGGTCTCCGTGGTGGAAGCCGATCGCCACGGAGACGTACCGCGTGCCGTAGCGCTCCCGCAGGTGCGTGCCGACGGTGGGCTGCGGCGCGGACTCGGGGGCCGAGCCCAGGACCGTCCCGGTCGCCGCGGTGTGCGCGATCCCGTCCCAATAGACCAGGCGCAGGCCGGTGTCACGCTGGACCTCGGCGAGGGTGTGCGCCTCCGCGGCGGTGTCGCTCGCGAAGCTGCCGCGTCCGGCGACGCTGCCCGCGTGGAAGCTCACGATCCGCCGCATCCGCGTCAGGACGTCGTCGTCATCGCTGCCGCCGGGCCGAGCCTGGAGCAGCGCGAGCGCGTCCCGGGCGTGGTCGACGAACGGCCGCCCGGGGTGCGTGCCCCGGGCGCGCTGCACGTGCTCGTCGATGTCGTGCGCGGTGCGGATCGGAGCGAGGTGCGCGGTCAGTTCCGCGAGGAGTTCCGGGGCGGTCGCGCGCACGTGGTCCAGGACGGCGTCGTAGTCCTCGGACCGCGCCTGCGCGGGCCGCACCCCGACGATCCGTACCGGGTCGTCGGGGTGCTCCCGGTTGAACTCCCTGATCCAGTCGAGGGCCGCGGCCATCTCGACGGTGCGCCACGGACGCCAGGCACCGGCGAGCGCGGCCTCGGCCGACCCCTCGCCGAGGCGCACGTACCGGTCGAGGCCCGCGGCGACGTCGGCGCTGTCCTGCACGGCGAGGGCCCGGAACCCGTGCTGGCGCACCAGTCGGCGGAAGAGCTGGTCACGCAGGCCGAAGGTCTCCCGGGAGAACCGCGTGGACTCGCCGATGCCGACGATGTCGGCCCCGGCGGCGAGCCGTTCGGCGAGGGTGTCGAGCGTGGCGTCGGACAGCGGTCCCGAGCCGCCGGACCGCTGGTCGGAGGGGGTCGAGGGAGAGGGGAGCGAGCGCTGAGGAGCGGTGGTGTCGTGTGTCATGCCGCCAAGACTCATAGGTGAAGTTCGGTTGAGGTCAAGGAGCGGCTGAGGCCGAGGAGCGGTTGAGGTCAAGGAGCGGCTGAGGTTGAGGAGCGGCTGACTATTCGTCATCGGTGGCAGCGGTCACCTCGACCTCGATCACGTCGTCGCGGTCGAAGAGTTCGGCGGTGAGTTGTCCGGTGTCGCCGGTGCCTTCGAGCGCCAGCAGGACGCGGGCTTCGGGGTCGGCCCCGCCGGGCAGCCGGTCGACCTTGACGTCAAGGATGCGGAAGCCGCGGCGGGTGCACGCCTCCATCAGCTGGGGCAGCAGGGCCGTGCCCGTGCGGTACGTCATGCGCAGCTCGACGGCGGAGCCGCTCGCGCGGGGCAGCAGACGCGCGGCGAGCCGTGGATAGCCGCGGACGACGAGGAAGTGCAGCGCCGTCGCGGCCAGGGCGAGCACGGGCAAACCGCCGCCGCAGGCCATGCCCACCGCGCAGGTGAGCCAGACCGTGGCGGCGGTGGTGAGGCCGCGCACGACGTCCTGGCGTACGAAGATCAGGCCGCCGCCGATGAAGCCGATCCCGGAGACGATCTGCGCGGCCACCCGGGAGGGGTCGAAGGAGACGCCGGGCAGGTCGAGCGCGCCCGCGAAGCCGTGCCGGGAGACCTCCATCATCAGCGCGCTGGCGATGCCCACCAGGGTGTGCGTGCGCAGCCCGGCGCTCTTGTGCCGTGCCGCGCGCTCCCATCCGATGAGGCTCGACAGGAGCAGGGCCAGGCCGAGTTCGGTCAGCTGTCGTGGGCCCTGCCCACTCCTCAAGCCCCACAGGGGCACCGCCAGATGGACCATGCACACCTCCTGTCACCGCCCTCGCCCCTGCCCCGGACGGCAGCGGGCACACCTGCCGCCTCCTCAGCGAGGGACGCGCGCACCGCCCGTGGCCCGGGTCAGGACCGCGTACAGGGACGAGGCGGCGACGATGCCGACGGGCAGGGAGAGGTCCATGCCGCCCAGGGCGTGGGCGACCGGTCCGGTGTAGGCGGTGTCGACGCACAGGGCCGCCGTGGTGACGCCGCCCGCCAGCGCCAGGGCACCGGCCGGGTTGACCCCGGCGGTGTACCAGAAGGGGCTGGCGGGGGTCTCGTCCATCAGGGCCGGGCCGTCGTAGCGGTTGCGGCGCAGCACGATGTCCGTGGCGTAGACGGCGGTGGCGGGGCCGAGCAGGACGACGGTGAGCTGGAGGACGTCGCTGACGGTGTCAAGGAAGTCGGAGACGAGGAGCGCGTACAGGGTGAGGGAGACCGCGGCGGCGCCGTCGGCGATCACGCTGAGGGAGCGGCGGATGCGGATGCCGACGGCCTGGAGGGCGAGCCCGGCGCTGTAGGAGGTCAGGGCGTTGAGCGCGATCGTGCCGAGGACGAGGGCGAGCAGGAAGACCGGGTGGAACCAGCCCGGCAGGATCCGCTGGAGCCCCGCCTGCGGGTCCGTCATGTCGACCGAGGTCGCGGCGAGCGCCCCGAGGGAGCACACGGCGACGCCGGGCACGAAGCCGCCGAGGGCGGTCCAGCCGAGGACGGCCCTGGCGGACGTCGTGCGCGGCAGATAGCGGGAGAAGTCTGCGCTGGTGGTGTACGACAGCGGAGCGGAGCCGACCAGGGTGACGCCGGAGATGAGGACCGCCCACAAACGGGTGCCGGTCAGCGGCTCGGCGGGCGCGTAGGCGTAGTCGGCGTGCTGGAACACGTGGACGGCGACGACGGCGAAGACGGCCGTGAGCGTCAGGGTGATCGGCAGGTACAGCCGCAGGATGGTGGCGTGGCCGTAGACGCCGATGGTCAGGGTGAGCGCGGCGATGGCGAGGACCACGGCGGTCTTCACGCCGGTGCCGGTGGTGACACCGGTCTTCTCGACGAGGGAGAACGCGGCGGTCGCGGCGGCGGCGAGGTTCAGGGCGAAGTACGACACGGAGATCATCCAGCCGACGACCGCGTTGTTGACCCGGTTGCCGCGGATTCCGTACATCGCGCGCGTGATGACTTCGCTCGGCGCGCCCGCGGCCGGGCCGGATATGGCCAGCAGCCCGGTGAGCGACCAGAACAGATTGCCCGTCACGATCACGGCGAGGGCCTGCCACAGGGTCAGGCCCATCAGGACCAGCGTGCCGCCGACGACGAGGCTCAGATAGGTGACGTTGGCCGCGGCCCAGACGGAGAAGAGGCGCCGGGGGTGGCCGTGGCGCTCGTGCTCGGGGATGTGGTCGATGCCGTGGGCCTCGACGCGGCCCGCCCCGCCCGCCGGAGGCGGCTCCTCCCGGTGTGCCGTCCGGGGGCTCGGGGGGACTTCGTGCGGGTCGGGAAGCGTGGACGCCATGCGGCCCCTCCGGATGCTGGAAACCCACCTGCTTGTTTATTGGTCGCACACTCAATAGCATGGTTTCCATGACGTCAAGGCTTCAGAACAAGCGAATCCGCAAGTCTCCAGCGGAAAGACATGCGGAAATCGTTGCGGCGGCGGCTCGGGTCGCTCTGGCTGAGGGCCTTGAGTGCATCACCCTGCGGCGCGTCGCCGAGGAGCTCGCCGTGCGGCCGGGGCTGATCAGCCACTACTTCCCCGCCGTGGACGACCTGGTGGCCGAGGCCTACGGCACCGCCGCGGGCGCCGAGCTCGACGCGCTCCTCCCGGCTGAGCGCGCCGGCGCCACCTGCGTCCAGCACCTGGCACGGTTCTTCGCCCGGACCACCGGAGAGGCCTACGACGACCTCAGCCGCCTCTGGCTCAACGCGCGGCACCTGAGCCGCTACCGGCCCGCGCTGCGCGCCCGCGTCAGTGCGCAGGAGGCCGCCTGGCGCGACCGGTTCGAAGGGCACATTCGCGACGGCGTCGCACGGGGGGAGTTCCGCACCGACGACCCGGTGGTGACGACCGCGCAGATCCTGATCGTCCTCGACGGCCTCGGCGCGCTGGTGAACAGCGGTGACGTTGTCGACAGCGCGCCCGAGGTGCTCCGCCTGCCCGTCACCACGGCTGAGCGCGAACTCGGCCTGGAACCGGGCTCGCTGAGTGAGGTGACCCCCGACTGACGTTCCGGCGGCACGCCTGGCGCCCCCTCGTCCGTGCTGCCCTCGGCGTCCTGGCAACACGGCGTGCCGCCCCCCTCAGATCGCCGATTCCCACGACGAGTCGAGCGCCGCCGACCTCCCGCGGCACGCCCGGCGCGGCGCGGCATCCACCCGACGACCCCGCAAGGAGACCCCCGTGCGCACCTCCCTCATCCTGCTCTCGGCCCGTCTGCTCGACCCGGAGTCCGGCGCGTTCCTGCCGCAGACCGCGCTCGCCGCGGCGGGCGGGCGCATCACCGCCCTCGGTGACGACCAGGAGGTCCGCGCGCTCGCGGACCCCGCCACCGAGGTGATCGACCTCAAGGGCGCCGTGGTGACACCCGGCCTGGTCGACGGGCACATCCACCCCGTCACCGGCGCCGAACTCACCCGCGGCCTGGACCTGTCGGCCTGCACCGACGTGGCCCAGGTGCGTGCCGCGCTCGCCCGTGAGGTACGGGACCTCGCCCCCGGCGCGTGGCTGCGCGGCTGGGGCCTGGACCCCAACGTGTTCGCGGGCGCCCCCGTCGAGAGCGCCCCCTTCGACGCCGTGCTCGACGGCGTGCCCGCCCAACTGCTGCTCTTCGACGCGCACTCCATGCTGGTCAGCCGCCGTGCCCTCGAACTCGCCGGGGTCGACGGGCCGCGGACCTTCGACCAGGCGACCGCCGAGGTGGTCTGCGACACCGCGGGGCGCCCCACCGGGCTGCTCCTGGAGGAGGCCGCCTGCGAACTCGTGACGCGGGTCGCCCCGCAGTCCACCTACGAGGAGCGCCGCGCCCGGGTCGCCGCCGCGCTGCGGACCCTGGCCGCGGCGGGCCTCACCGGCGGCCACGTCATGGACGCGGGCGGCGACAGCCTCGCCTTCTACGCCGAACTCGACGCGGCCGGGCAACTTCCGCTGCGGCTGCGGGTCGCCCCGTGGTGCCAGCCGGGGACCGACGCCGACGGCCTGCGCGCGCTCATCGACCAGCAGGGTGAGGGCGGCCGTCTGTGGCGCACCGACGGCGTGAAGATCTTCATGGACGGCACCATCGACAACGGCACCGCGTGGCTGGAGCGGCCCGACTGTCACGGCGAGTCCCGGCACGCCTTCTGGCCGGACCCCGAGGAGTACACCCGCGTCATCGGCGTGCTCCACCGCGCCGGAGTGCCCACCGCCACCCACGCCATCGGCGACGCGGCGGTACGGCACGTCCTCGACGCCGTCGAGAAGGCCCAGGCCGACGACTGGCGAGCGGCACGGCACCGGGTCGAGCACATCGAGACCGTCCCCGACGACACCCTGCGCCGCTTCGCCGAACTGGGTGTCGTCGCCTCCATGCAGCCGACGCACTGCTGCGACTTCACCCGGGCCGACCACACCGACAACTGGTCGCGCCGCCTCGGCGAGGAGCGGGCCGCCCGCGCCTGGCGCTGCCGCGACCTGTACGACTCGGGGGCCGTCGTCGTCCTCGGCTCCGACTGGCCCATCGCGCCCGCCCCGCCGCTCGGCGTCATGGCCGGGGCCCGGCACCGCCGCCCGAGCCGTGACCTCAGTCGGCCCCCGCACGGCCCGGAGCAGGCCCTCACGGCTCTGGAGGCGCTCCAGGGCATGACCGTCAACGCCGCCTACGCGGCCGGTGCGGAGCACGAGGCGGGCCGCGTCGCGCTCGGCCACCGCGCCGACCTGACGGTCCTCGCCGCCGATCCGCTCACCACCGCCGCGACCGAACTCCCGGACCTTCCGGTGCTGCTCACCGTCGTCGACGGCGAGCCGACCCATCGAGACGCCCGGCTGTGACTGGTCGGATGTGACCGGTCGGCTGTGACCGGGCGGTTCAGGCGTGGCGGCAGGCGCCTGAGAGAATGATGTGTATGACACATATCGGTGAGGCGGTCGCCCGCGGCGGCCGCGACGCGTGGGATTCCCCGGCCGCTGACGGCGGCCGTGACACGTGGGGTTACCCGGCCGCTCACGGCGGCCACGGCACGCCGGACTCCCTGGTCGTCGTGGCCGCCGTGGTCGTCCAGGAGGGGCGGCTGCTCGTCGTGAGCAAGAAGGCGGCGCCGGACGTGTTCTATCTGCCGGGCGGCAAGCCCGACGCGGGGGAGGAGCCGCTGGAGGCCCTGGCCCGAGAGCTCGACGAGGAACTGGGTGCCCGGCCGGTGGCACCGGAGTTCCTGGCCGAGATCGAGTCGACGGCCGCCCTCGAAGGGGTGCCCCTCCAGCTGACGGTCTTCACCGCGGGCCTCAGCCAAGTGCCCCGCCCCGCCGCCGAACTCGCCCATCTGCGGTGGATCACAGGCACCGAGACCGACATCCAGCTGGCTCCGGCGGTGGCGGAGCAGATCCTGCCGATGCTGCGGCGCGACGGGCTCGTACCCGTGGCCTGAGGCGGGGCGTGGAGCCGGGGGACGCGGGCCGGGTGCGGTCGGTCGCGCCTGTCCCAGAGGGTGCTCTGAGCCCACGCATCCCGTGTGACTGTGGCTGGATCGGTCGGCTGAGGAGCCTTTGCGTCCGGTGATACTCAGGTCTCGGCAATCCGTCCCCGACTCCTACCTCCGGAGGCCGCTCATGCCCCAGACCAGTGTGCGGAACGCCGTTCTCGAAGCGTGGCTGTCGGGCGCCGAGAGCGCGTACGGCCAGGCCAACCCCGCGGGGCCGCTCTACGTCGGCGGCAGTGCGGCCGAGGCCGCGCTGACCGACCCGAGTGACGCGCTGTACGGCTTCTGTTCCAGCCCGAGCGGGTCGCACGGCAGCTGGTGCTGCTGACTCCCCGCGGGGAGCCGCAGGTCACGGCACTCCCCTGACGGGGAGCGCGCCGGGCCCCGCGGCTCCCCGCTGCTCGTCCAAGCGGCTCGAAGGCGCCGGAGCGCGGCGCGGGATGGGGCAGTGACCCGTGAGCGGATCGGCACCGCACAAGCCCGGACGGCAGGACGGAGCCGCAAGCGAACGCGACGAGGCCCAGTGGTTCGCCCGGCCCGTGCGGAACCTCGCCCGCCCCTGGCGGGAGGAGCTGGCCCGGCGCCTCGCCGCCGTGGACGCGCTCGGCGGGCACGAACGCGAGGTGATCCTGGAGGCCGGGCACACCGCCCTGCTCACCTCCTTGCACGCGAAGCTGTCGCGCCTCTTCCTGATCGAACTGCACGCGCTGCGCATGGCGGCGGACGCGGGCCGGACTGAGGCGGGCGCGGCGGCCGGACCCGACGACGGGACCTGGACCGCGTTCATCGAGCAGGCGAGCGCGGACGGCTACCTCGACGCTCTGGCCCACCGCTACCCGACCCTCGGCGCCCGGGTCGCGTCGGTGGCGCGGCTCTCGGTCGCGGCCACCGCCCGTTTCGCGGAGCGGCTCGCCACGGACCGCGAGCTGCTCGGGCCGCTGCTCGGAGCGCCGACGGGCAAGGCGCGCGCCGTCGCGTTCGGGGCGGGCGACAGCCACCGGGGCGGACTGACCGTCAGCCGGGTGGACTTCGCCGCCGGAAGCGTCATGTACAAGCCACGGCCGTCCGCGGCCGACGTGGCCCTGGGCGCGCTCCTCGACGAGCTGTTCGCGGACCTTCCCGACGCCCCGCCGCCCCACGAGCGGATCCGGGTGCCGCGCACGCTGGCCCGGGACGGCTACGGCTGGGCCGAGTTCGTGCCCCACCGCTACTGCGCCGACGACGCCGAACTCGCCGCGTTCTACCGGGGCGTCGGACACTGGCTGGCCGTCCTGCGCTGCACCGGCGGCACCGACATGCACGCCGAGAACATGATCGCCGCGGGTCCGGTCCCGGTGATCGTGGACGCCGAGACGCTCTTCGACGCGCCCGCGCCCTTCCCGCCCAGCGGCCGGGGCGACGCGGTCGACGTGGCGGCCGCCGCCATCCGCCGCACGGTACTGCGCACCGGACTGTTGCCCGTGCGCGGCACGGGCTTCGCGCTCGGCGGCGTGGACATCTCCGGAGTCGGGGCGCTGCCCGGCCAGCAGCCGCTGATCCCGCACCCGGTGATCGCGGACGGCGGCACCGCGGCCGCCCGCTTCGAGGTGGACCTGGTGGCCATGCCAGCGGCGGGCAACCACCCCAGCCCCACCCCGGTCCTGAGCACGTACTGGGACCGGGTCCTCGCGGGCTTCCGCGAGATGACCGCGCACCTGCGGCGGCCCGGCACCGACCCGCACGCGCTGCTTCGCCGCTTCGAGGGCACGCGGGCGCGGCGGATCCTGCGGCCGACGCAGGCGTACGTCGACATCGGCCGGATGCTGTGGCACCCGGCGTCGCTGCACGACGAGCCCGCCGCGGTCGAGCGGGCCCGCGACATCCTGCGGCGCAACGCCGAGGTGCTGCCGGGCGCGCCGACGGACCGCGCGGCCATCGACGGCGAGATCGCGGACCTCCTGGTCGGCGACGTGCCGATGGTCGTCTTCTGCGTGGACGCGGCCGTCGTCCGCGCCACTGTCGAGGACTGGCGCACCGCCGACCTGGCCCTGGAGGAGTCGGTGATCCAGGACGCCCTGGTGGGCGCGTACCTCAACGAGCGGTCCCTGCCCCCGCGCGTGCGGGCCGCCGCCCACGACCCGCACGCCCGCGACCGGGAGCGCCGCCGCCGGGCGCTGGCGGCGCGGATGGTACGGCGGCTGTGCGACGGCGCGGTGCGCGGCGACGACGGCACGGTCACCTGGATCAGCCCGGTGTTCACCCCCGCCGGATGGTCCATCAGGGTGCTGCCCGCCGACCTCTACACCGGGCAGGGCGGGGTGGCGCTGACGCTCGCGGAGTACGACCAGGAGGTGCGGGCCGGGCGCGCGGAGGAGGTGCCGGGCGTCGCCGAGACGTTCGCGGGGGCCCTGCGGGTCCTGGTGAGCACCGAGGACGTCACGCCGACGCCGTCGGCGGGAGCGTTCAGCGGTGCCGCGTCACAGGTGTGGACGTGGCTGGCGCTGCACCGGGTGCTCGGCGAGGACTGGCTCCTGGAGCGGGCCGCCGGCCGGGCCCGCCTCCTGGAGGAGGGCCCGCTGGTCGACGACGACGTCGAGGTGGACCTCCTCAACGGGGCGGCGGGCGGCGTCGTCCCGCTGCTCGGCCTGGCCGCGGCGACCGGGCAGGACCGCTGGCTGGCCGCGGCCGCGCGCATCGGCCGCCGCCTTTGTGGCCTGGCCGTCGTCGACGACAGCGGTGCCCGCTGGACGACCCGGCTCAACCCCGAGGGCATCGGGGGCTTCGCCCACGGCGCCACCGGCATCGGCTGGGCCCTGCCGCGGCTCGCCCTCACCGACGCCGGATCGCCCGGCGAGCGACGCGGCTGGGCCGACTTGGCCGAGCGGGCCTTCGCCTACCAGGAGTCCCTCTACCGCCCCGAGCACGGCAACTGGCTCGACGTGCGCATCGGCGCCGAGGAGGACTTCTTCACCAGCTGGTGCCACGGCAGCACGGGCATCGGCATCGGCCTGCTGGACCTCCACCGGCGCACGGGCGACCCGGCCCAGCTGGACATGGCCCGGCGTGCCGCACGCGCCTGCGCCGCCGAGGGCTTCGGCTGGAGCCACACCCTGTGCCACGGCGACCTCGGCCTCTGGGAGTTCCTGACGTCCCTGGGCGCCGACGACCCCCAGCGCCTCGACGGCGAGATCCTGACCGGCCTCGAACAGCGCGGCCCGGTCGGGGGCCTGGCCCGCGAGGCGTTCTCACCGAGCCTCATGTCCGGCCTCGCGGGAGTGCTCCACACCCTCCTGCGCATGCACCCCGCGGCGCGGCTGCCCAACCCCCTGCTGCTCGACTGACGGGCGTGCCCGGCCCGTGCCGTCAGCCGTCGAAGCGGTCGCGGGAGGCCTCGATGTCGCCGAGGTGGGCGTGGGTCCAGCCGCACATGCCGTCGACCACCGCGCGCAGGGCCCGGCCGGGCGGGGTGAGGGTGTACTCGACCCGTGGCGGCACGGTGGGGTGCACGGTCCGCTCCACCAGGCCGTTGCGCTCCAGCATGCGCAGGTTCTGGGTGAGCATCTTGTGGCTGATGCCCTCGACCTCGTCGCGCAACTCGCTGAAGCGCAGGGTGCCTTCGCCGAGCGCCTCGATGATCAGGAGCGCCCATTTGTTGGCGATGTCCGAGAAGATCTCCCGCGCCAGGGAGTCGGCCCGCCTCAGATCGGCGTCCTCGGGCAGGCCCTTGAGCTGTTGCTTGGTCACCATCTGGTTCCCCCGTTACGGAAAAGTGCGTTCTTCCCGATCGGCGCTCACTCTCCTACGGTTCCCGAGTAACCACAAGAGAGCGCCTCGGCGGATCCGGTCCGCCCGCTGCCGCCGGGGTCCTTGTCTTCCGGTACGACGTGCGGGCCGAGCGCGACGTCGGCGTCACGCGCGCCCACGTCATCGCGCAGACCCGGTACGTGGTGGACCCGCGGACGCACGCCGAGGCGAGGTCACCGCCTGAGCCTGCGGTCGATGACGCGCTGCGCGGAGTTGATCGCGACACGGATGTCCGCGATCTTCGCGCCCTGCTGGCGCGAGAGTTCGAGGGCCTCGGTCACCGACTTCTTGTCGGAGATGCGCTTGGTGAGCCTCTTGGCGCACTCGGTGCTCAACACGGTCGTCTGATACGCCTCGATCGTGGCGACGACGGCCCCGAAGGGGATCTTCGGGAAGCGCTTCTGCGCCTGCCTGACGAGGCTGAGTTCCCTCTTCAGACCGTCCAGATCGGCATGGGTCGCGGCCAGGGACTGGAGGGTGTCGAGCTCGACGACGACCTTGTCGAGCACCACGTAGTCCTTCTCCAGGAGCTTGGCCCGCTTGTCGCGCCAGCGGTAGACGGCCGCGGCGACGAGGCCGACCGCGGTGAGGAGAGCGACCCAGGTGAACGTGTGGTCGAAGCCGCCCGAAGCCGCCGTGTTGGCCTGAAACAGACCGCTCTCGCAGGGGTCATCCGTGTTTTTCCACGGAAACGAAGAGCAGGGGGGCACCATGAGGATGTCCTAACCGGGAACTAGGAGGATGCCCGGCGGCCAGGTCCTGGACAGATCGGCCGACGAGCGTCTGAAGGTTCTCCGTGCGGCGGTGACACGGCGCACGTCTCAGCTGCGGCCTCGGGCTCCACCAAGCCTGGGGCCGCGGTCGTTCAGGGCCGTCGCGCCCCGTCGGACGGTGCTATCGCGCGCGGCCGCCGGGGCGCGGACGGCATGGGGGGCGACGTGGTCGACTCCGGTCCGGCGGACACGCGGAAACGTGCGTACTGAGGTGTTTCCCGGTCATCCGTCCTCCGGGCGAGGGACCGCGATGAAAATGAGGGCATCGGCTCTTCCGTGATGAGATCGAGGAGTGGCAACAGGAGTCGTGGACGGGCCGTAGCCGCTCAGCGTCTGCCACGGGCTCGGAATCCTGGAGGCGCTGGGCGGGGCCGCCGCCGTCAGTCCCCGGGGTGTTGGGGGATGAGGCGCGCCAGGATCCGATGGCGCTGCCGCCAGCCCGGGTTGTTGCGGACCACCGAGATCCGCACGTCGTTCGTCGCGGTGTACAGCGTCGCCATCCCAGCTCCCAGCTGTAGCGCCACCGCCGTGGAGATCCCCCAGAACAGCAGCATCGTGACGGTCATGCAGATGCTGACCATCACGGCGCCGAGCGGCATCGCCGCGTTCGGCACCTTGGCGATCGTGCTGTGCGTCCGGGCCCGGGTGGCCCGGCGTTCGTCGCAGCAGGCCTTGTGGACGGTGTCGGCGTAGGCCCGGACATGCTTCTCCGGGTCGAACGAATACGTACGGAACTCACCCATCGGAGCCTCCTCCTTGGCGGTGCTGGTGGTGCAGGGCCTGGTCATCGATTCCCTCTCGTCACTCACGTGCCGCTTCACGTGGGCACGGGCTCGCGTCGCCGCCCGGACAGGAGCCACTCGAGACCGTCGACGTCGACCTGGTCCTCGGTCATGGTCTTCCAGGCGTTGCTGAAGTGGGCCTTGACGCAGTCGGTCGTGATCCCCATGGCGGCCGCGATCTCGGGCCGCGGCATCCGCATGACCCCGGCCATGTGGAAGACCTCCTTCTGGCGCTCCGTGAGGTTTCCGTCGCTCACGTAGTGCAGGCCGCCGAGGATCGTCTGCTTCTTCTCGGCCGGATCCCACCCCGGCGGCAGGTCGGCGTCGTTCAGATGCTCGTCGAGCTGCCTCGCAAGCAGCGGAGGCAGATGCTCCAGATAGAACGTGACGGGCTCCGGGCCGCCGGACAGGATCGCGCTCCGGTGCTTGCGCGCCTTGGCGATGGTCCTGCCCCGGAACTCGACCCAGTTCGACCGGAACCGGCGGGCCTCGGACGCGTGGTACGCGGCCGCCTCCTTCCGCACCCACCCCTGGACGTCCCACACGGGTGCCCCACCGAGGTAGACGTCCCGGAACAGCGTGAACACGGCCCGTTCGTCCGGCAGTTGTCGGTGGAAGATGAAGCTCACTGGGGCCTCCCGAGACGTCCCGAGCGAGATGAATTTCGGACTGACGCCGAACGTACTCAGTAACGCCCCCGGCGGGTTTAGAGCCCCGTGAACGTCCGCCTGACCTGCGCGAACAGTCCCGCCTCAGCGGACGACCGGCCGTCGCCCGGACGGCCGACCCCCAGGCCCGCGCGGGCGCCGGGCCCGCGTCGACGGGGCGCGGCGCGAAAGGTGTGATGGGGTACGCCGTATGGATCTCAGACAAGTGTTCACAGGGCGCGCGTGCGCCGGGGTGGGAGAGCGTCGCGGGGAGGCGGCCGGGTGCTCCGCCGTCCGGACGGAGGGCGCGTCATGAGCGAGGACCCCGCGCCGAACCCGCCCGACCGCGACCCGCAGACGTATGCCGCGCCCCCCTTCGACCCCGAACTGGGCGCCGCCCTCGCGGCCTTGGCCACGGGCCCCAGAGAGCCGGTCACCCCGGACAACCTCCAGGAGCGACGAGCGCGGGACGCGGCGTCACGCCCCCGGCCGACGGTCGAAGCCCTGCGCGCCGACGGCCGCTTCGAGGTGACGGAGCTGTCCGTGCCGGGGCCGCCGGGCGCACCCGACGTCACGCTCGTGAGCGCCCGGCCCGCGGGGCTCGCGGGCCCGCTGCCCCTGCTGTACTACCTGCACGGCGGCGCCATGGTCATGGGCAACGCCTGGTCCGTGCTGCCGCGCGTCCTCAGTGAGTGGGCGCTGCCGCTGGGCCTCGCGGTGCTCTCCGTCGAGTACCGCCTCGCGCCGGAGACGCGGTACCCGGGACCGCTGGAGGACTGCTACGCCGGACTCGTCTGGGCGGTCGAGCACGCGGCCGACCTGGACGTCGACCCGGACCGCGTCATCATCGGCGGCAAGAGCGCGGGCGGGGGGCTCGCCGCGGCCCTGGCCCTGCTGGCCCGCGACCGCGGCGGCCCCGAAGTACTGGGGCAACTGCTGCTCTGCCCCATGCTCGACGACCGCAACAGCACGCTCTCCAGCCACCAGATGTCGGGCCGCGGCCTGTGGGACCTCACCTCGCACACGACCGTGTGGAAGGCGGCCCTCGGCGACCTCCACGGCACCGCGGACCTGCCGTACTACGCGGCCCCCGCACGGGCCACGGACCTCTCCGGGCTGCCCCCGGCCTATGTCGAGGTCGGCTCGGCCGAGATGTTCCGCGACGAGGACATCGCGTACGCGAACGCGATCTGGCGGGCCGGAGGCCAGGCCGAGCTGCACGTGTGGTCCGGCGCCTACCACGGCTTCGACGGCATCGCCCCGAAGGCGGCCGTGAGCCGGGACGCCCGGGACGCCCGCACCCGCTGGCTGCGGCGCCTGCTCGCGCAGTCGGGCGCGTGAACGACGCCTGACGGGAGCCTCGCAGCACGAAGCCCGCGATCGGCGGGGCAGGCCGGTCGCGGGCTGGGGTGCTGCGGGGGAGGGGGACGTGCGATCAGGCGGCGTAGCCGAGGACGAGGGCGGCGACCACGGGTGCGAGGTAGAGGACGGGGAAGGCGACGGTCTTGTACGAGCGGGCGCGCAGCACGGTGATGACCGCGCCGCCGAAGTAGAGGATGAGGCCGATCGCGGCGGCGATGCCGATGGCGGGTACGGCGAGGCCGACGAGGAGGCCGAGTGCTCCGGCGGCCTTGGCCAGGCCGAGGAGGGTCCACCACGACTGCGGGACGCCGTACTCGGTCAGCGGCTCGGTGACGAAGGCGGCCTTGCGCAGCAGCGAGAAGCCGGAGAAGCCGACCCAGGCGGCGGTGAGGACGGTGACGGTGACGGCGGTGGTGGACATGGGGGACTCCTCGGGGACTGCTGAGCGGATCAGATGCTGGCGACGACGGCTGCCTTCCGGCCTTGCTGGCGTCGCCGTCATGGGTCTGACGCGGCTGCGCAGCCGAATGTGACAGGTCAGCGCGACGTTCTTTCCGCTGCCGTGTCCGCTCTCTCGCCCGTCGGGTGAGCCCCGGACGCGCGTACGGCACACCACCCCTCGGGTCGTGTGCCGTACGCGTGTGCTCGGGTCGCGTCAGCGCTGACGCAGCGCCTCACGGATGGTGGTGAACAGGTCGGTCTGGTTGGTGACGCCGAGGACGCGGTACGCCTGCGGGCCCTGGGCGGCGATGCGGACCTGGGTGCCGGTGTGCTCCTGGGACTTGCCCGGGGTGTTGGTCGAGTAGTTGACCTTCAGCTGCTGGCCCTCGTCGGTGACCAGGGTGGAGGTCAGGCCGGGCGGCTGCGCGTCCAGCGGCACGATCTGGCTGGTGTGGCCGTGGTCGGCGGTGGTCACCACGAGGGTGTCCGGGTGCTTGGCGGCGTAGGCGCGCGCCACCTTCACCGCGCGGTCGAACGCGGCCGTCTCACCGATCTGGCCGCACGGGTCGGCCGCGTGGTCCTGCTTGTCGATGGAGGCACCCTCGATCTGCAGGAAGAAGCCCTGCTTCGCGTGCTGCTTCTTCTGCTTGGCCTCAAGGAGCTTGATGGCCTGCGTGGCCTGGTCCGCGAGCGCCGGGGTGCCGTCCGGGCGGTTGGGGTTGGAGGTGACGCAGCGCTGCGGGTCGGTGCCGCCGACGGCGGCGGGCTTGCCGGTCCACTCCGTGGCCACGTTGCCGTCGGCGAAGAGGCCGAGGACGGGCTTGCCCGGCTTGGCGTTCTTCAGCGAGGCCTTGTCGGTGACGACCTGGTAGCCCAGCTGCTTCGCCTGCTCGGTGACCGTGCGGCCCTTGTACTTGCCGTCGGTGACCTTCTGGTCGAAGCGCTGCTTGCCGCCGCCGAGGAGCACGTCCACCTTGTGGTTGACGCTCTGCTCGGCGATGGAGCCCGGGCCGCCCTTGGCGATGGTGTCGGCGGGGCACTTGGCCATGTCGGCGGGGCCCTGGCAGCTGCGGTCGGTGGCGTGCGAGGCGAGCACCGCGGGGGTGGCGTCGGTCAGCTCGGCGGTGGTCACGGAGCCGGTGGCGTAGCCCCTGCGCTGCGCGAGCTCCAGGATCGTCGGCACGGCCTTGTCGGTGTCCGGCGTCTTGGAGATGCGGCCGTTCACGGTCTTGTGGCCGGTGGCCCAGCCGGTGCCGCTGGCGGCGGAGTCGGTCACGTACTCCGGGGAGCCGTCGGGGTGCACGGCGTACGTCGTGTAGCTGCCCGTGAGCGGGAACTTGTCCATGTTCAGGCGGCCGGACGCCCCCACGGTGTAGTCGCGGGCGAGCGTGATCTCCGAGTCACCCATGCCGTCACCGATGAGCAGGATGACGTTCTTCGCCTTCCCGCCCTTGATCGCGGCCTGCGCCTGCTCCTTGCCGCCCGAGGCCCCCGCCGCGGCGGTGACCGCGACAGCGGCGGTGGCGGTGGCGGCCACCACGGAAGCGGCGACTATGAGAGTACGGGGGGACCGGCGCGGTCTGGACATGCACGACTCCTCGATCGAGTACTGGACTTGTCGGACACTTCACCAGCGCTATGTGAACCAGCGGGAACGCTCCGGCGATGTTTCCCTGACGTGGGCGTGACACGAAGTGGATCTTGCCGATCGGGGGTGGCGCGGGGTCGCCCCCCGGGGGCCCGCCCCCGGCCGCCTGATTCGGCCAATCACATGCGATCATGGTTCTGACCAGGGGAAACCGGAAAAGGAAGGATGAGGCAGTACATGTTCGACGCCCTGAAGAACCTCAAGAACCTGAAGGAGAAGGCCGAGGACCTGGCCCAGACCCACGGCGACAAGATCTCGGGCGGCCTGGAGAAGGTCGGCGACTTCATCGACGGCAAGACCGAGGGCAAGCACAGCGACAAGATCGACACGGCCGTGGACAAGGCGCAGGGCTTCGTCGGGAAGCTGGGCGACAAGAAGGCCTGATCCGGGGGTTCACGCTGAGTTGACCCTTTGCGGAGCTCTGACCTGGCCCTTCGGTAACTCCGGAACGCCTGCCGGCGATAGAGACCTTCCTGCCTCTACCTGGGGTTTCCTGAGAGTTCCCGTGTGGGTGTGCACGCGATGTGCACGCCCTCTGCTCTCGATCCTGCGGCAAGGGTGCACGCGAGGTGGCTGTTCGCCCGTCGAGCGGTGCAGCCGGTGGCTCGAGACGAGTGACGGTTGCGATGAATGAGTTTCCTGAGGCTGGCGAGGAGACCGCTTGCAAGCAGAGCCTTTCCACCGACACCTGGATCCGGCCGACGTGTGCTCTTGTCGTGGCGGGGGTCGCCGCATACGCGTCGTACGTGCACCAGCGGGCCTTCTCTCTGCAGGGGGGAGCGGACGTGGTCAGTGCCTCCTTGTGGCCTCTGTCGGTTGACGGCCTGCTGCTTCTGGCGACGGCAGGCCTGCTGAGGCCCTCTACGACTGTCACGCGTCGAGCGCGCAGCGCGGTGTGGTCGGCCTTCATGCTGGGGATCGCAGTCTCGCTGGCCGCGAACATCGCGGCTGCTCCGGCCCTGGAGTGGCAGCCAGTGCTGGTCGCTGGATGGCCTCCGGTCGCGCTGCTGCTGGCGGTGGAGCTTCTGGTCCACCGTCCCAGTGCCCCGATAGACGGCTCGGCTGCGCCCGGAGAAGAGCGCCTCCACAGACGGCGAGCGAACGGACGAGGACGAGGATCCGCTGCTGGTGAAGGCGCAGGTGCTGGATGCCCGACATCGGGAGGCGCATCAGCGTCCTGTTTCCGCAGAGACCCTGCGCAAGGAACTACGCGTCGGCGCGGCTCGTTCCAGGCGCTTGGCCGCTCTGGTGCGGTGGCGTCAGAGCGACGGCGTACATCGTGATGGGGCTAGGAGAAAGGGAAGGCGATCCACGGAGTGAGGAGCGGGTCGCATGGTTTCGGTAGTGCTGCTGTCACGTCATGGTGAGGGATCAGCCTCGAGTCCAAACGCGGGGCCGTTGGTCAGCGACGTGGTTGTGGTGGAACTTCATCGGACGCACCCAGGCCGACATCGAACAGGCCCGCACCGACTGGATGACGGGCACGCGCTTCGGTGAGGTGAAGGGCTACCACGGGGCGCCGCTGCCCGCGCCCGCGCTGCCAGGGGTGCCGTTGAAGCCTCGGGGGAGGGTGCGCTGAGCTGCGGGAATGAGGTTGAGCGGCGATTCTGGGCAGCTGGTGAACGCGACCGGTGAAGCGGTCGCCGGACCCACGGAGCGCCAGCCTTCTGTCGCTCTCTCGTGACCTCGGCGGCGTCGAGCGTGATTCCAGTCTGTGGGCGGGTGTGGTCGGCTTTAGTCGGACTCTTGCTGACCTAATACTGACTTTGCTGATGCTATGTCAGCTCTTGTTCCGGGCCTGTTCCGGCTGGTCGCGGGCGCGCGGGAGGCGTGGGGGCGGGGCCGGGGCTTGGATTCATACTGACTCGATGGCACGAGGCGTGGGAGCGCTCGCAGTGGGAGGTTGCAGAGTTGTAGAAGGGCGACAATCTGGCTGGGGTGGGGCTGGCTCAGCCGGACCTGCTGTGCGTTGCGGCGCATACCGGCAGATTCTTGGTCTGCTGGTGGTACACCATGTGCAGCCCTTCTGGCCTGCAGGGAAAGAGTTGACTTCTGGCCGGGCATTGAGCTGGTCCGGTACTGGTCCGGATCACGGGCCTTGGCTGGACTTTCTCGGCTGGTGTTGGCAGGGGGAGCTTCGGCTCCAGCACCTCGGAGGAGCGCAAAGTCGAAACGCCACCGTTCACACGAGTGTGATGCGATCCAACGCGCGGAGTCGCCGGGGTTGTTGAGACCAGCTCCGCTCGCGCGGAGAGCACGGCACGCACTGCGCCTCCAGGAGGGCGAACACCGGACCACCTCCGTTCGCGCGGAGAGGACGCCCGCGACGGACTCCCGTAGTCCGGGCGGTCCGGAACACCTCCGCTCGCGCGGAGAGGACCGCGTGAACTTCTCCGCCGTCTCGTCCCGGGGCGGAACACCTCCGCTCGCGCGGAGAGGACACTTCGCCACCTGCGGTGTTAGAGGGGCTTGATAATTCCTTTACTGTACGCGGGGCTTGGGCCAGTCCTTACTGCTGATGCGCGCCAGGGGATCATGTGGGTTGGGCCTTGCTTCGGCGGTGGTGCGGTTGAGGCTATCGGGTCTGTGCCGTCGGGGGGCTTGGTGGACCGCAGGTCGGGATGCGTTGTCAGTGGGGGGTGCTAGAACCTGGCGTCATGGGCGAAGGCAAGGATGCTGCGTTAGTCGACGTACGGCTGTGGGGCAAGGAGCGCGGCTTGGGCGCTCCGTATCCGGCGATCTGCCATTTGCTGGATACGGCGGCGGTGTTCCAGGCGTTGTGGGATGTGCTGCTGGGGTCGGGGGAGCGGCGGGAGATTGCCGCTGCGCTGGGGCTGGATGAGGCGGCTGCGCGGGCAGTGGTGGCTTTCTGGGCAGGTCTGCATGATCTGGGCAAGATCATTCCGCCGTTTCAGGCGCAGCTGCCTGGGGCGTTCGGGGCGGTGGCTGGTGATGCTTCGTATCGGGCGGCTGCGGGTGCGTCGGCTCTGACGTTGCGGCACGAGCTGGCGACGCACTGGGTGCTGGTGTCGTTGCTGGCTGAGATCGGCTATCCGGTGGCGCGGCGGCAGGCGGGGAGTCTGCCGCATCAGGTGGCGCAGTGGCTGGGCGGTCATCACGGGTGTTTCGCGGACGTGGTGCTGGCGCGGCATGCGGCTGTTGCTGGCCGGTATCAGCCCGGTTTGGGGGAGGCGGGCTGGGAGGAGCAGCGTCGTCTGCATCTGCTGGAGCTGCGCCGGGTGGTGGGGGCCGAGGCGGTACCGGCGGGCCAGCTGACGGCGGCCACCGCGGTGCGGTTGTACGGGCTGCTGGTGCTGGCGGACTGGCTGGCCAGTGACACCGGCTGGATCGCGCCGCTGCTGCCGGGGCCAGCGTGGGAAGGCCGCCCGGGGCAGCTGGATGAGCATTTTGGGCAGGCGGTGGAGGCAGCGCCGGGGGTGGTGCGTGCGGCGCGGCTGGGCCGGGCCGGGTTTCCCTCGACTGACGGGCTGTCGTTCGGTGATCTGTTCCGGTTCCGGCCCAACGCGCTGCAGCGGGACGTGGCGGAGGTGCTGCCGTCGGCGGTCGAGCGGGAGGGTTCGGGGCTGGTCGTGGTGACAGCCCCTACCGGGGACGGCAAGACCGAGGCGGCACTGTTCGCGGCCACGGTCCTGGGGCGCGCGTCGGGGGCGCGCGGGCTGTACTTCGCGCTGCCGACCATGGCCACCGCCGACGCCATGTTCCCCCGGGTGGGGCAGTTCGCGGAGCGGGTACTCACGGGGGAGCGGGCCCTGCTGCTGTTGCACGGTGCGGCCTGGCTGAGCACCGTCATGGACGGCACGCCCGCCACCGGCCAGGAGGAAGTCGACCGCTGGCACCTGGACCACGCACCGCCGTCTCCCGACCCGCCCGCCCGGCCTGCTCAACCAGATTCACAGGACGCGGAGTTCAGTGCTGAACCGGCGACGGCGGTGGAGGCGGATGCGTGGCTGCGCCAGAACCGTCGCGGGTTCGCCGCCCCACTGGGCGCAGGCACGGTCGACCAGGTCCTGGCCGGGGTTCTTCCCGTGCGGTACAACGCGCTGCGCCTGTTCGGCCTGGCCGACAAGGTGCTGATCGTGGACGAGGCGCATGCGTACGGTCCGTGGATGCAGACGCTGATGGTGCGGCTGCTGGAGTGGCTGGGGGCGTTGCGGGCGCCGGTGGTTTTGCTGTCGGCGACGCTGACGGGGCGCACGGTGACTGCGCTGGTGGATGCTTATCGGCGCGGAGCCGGTTTCGCCGAGCCCTGCCGAGTGCAGCCGGCCTATCCGGGCTGGCTGTTCGCTGGTGCACGTACCGGGCAGGTCAGCGAAGTCCGGGAGGTGGGGACAGCCCGGAAGCGGGCCCTGGATCTGACGGTGCGGCCCGTGGCCTGGGACTGCGACGACACCGCTGTCCAGCCGCGGGAGGGCGGACGCAGGAACGCGCTGCGCGAGGTACTGGCGCCGGTGGCAGAGCACGGCGGGACGGCTCTGGTGTGCTGCACCACCGTCGCCGAGGCCCAGCGCACCTACCGTGACCTCTGCCGGGCCTTTCCTGAACTCGCCCGCCGCAAGGGCGGGATCAGGCTGCTGCACTCCCGCTTCCCCGGTCTGCTGCGCCAGGAAGTGACCGCCGACTGCCAGGCTGCTTACGGAAAGCCTGCCGCTGGCCTGCCGGTGACGGTACGGCCGGGGTCGGTTCTGGTGGCTACCCAGATCGTCGAGCAGTCCCTGGACTTCGACTTCGACCTCGTCGTCAGCGATCTGGCGCCGCTGGCTCTGCTGCTGCAGCGCGCGGGGCGGGGCCAGCGGCATGCCCGCGGTGCTGCGGGCCGGCCCGCGTGGGCGGCCTGTGAGGAACGCCCGCCGCTGGTCGTCCTGGAACCCGTCGACAGCGACGGAGCCACCGACCCTCCCCGCACTTGGGGAGATGTCTACGACCACAGTCTGCTACTGCGCAGCGCGGCCCTGCTGCGGCAGAAGACCGGCTCCGGGATCGCGGTGCCCGGGGACGTTCAGCGCCTCGTGGACGCCGTCTACGCCGAGGACTTCACCGAGCACCTGCAGCAGACGGCCCGCGCGGATGCCGAGAGCGCGGCGCGGAGGCTGAGCGTGCTGGACCAGCGCAGGGAAGGCGAGCGCGTAGCCGAGGAGACCCTCGCCGCGATGACGGGAATCAGCCCGCCCTACCAGGTACGCGGTGATCTTTCCCTGCTGAGCAAGGGGACGGCCGAGGGCGTGGGGGAGCTGCTCACCACACGGCTGGGCGCCGATACGGGCCGTGTGCTCCTGCTGTTCGCCCAGGACGACGGCAGCACCTCGCTCGACGAGAACGGAGTACTGCCTCTGCCTGCCGGAGGCCGCCCGGTGCGGGCCGTGGTGCGGCGGATCGTCGCCCGTACCGTTTCGGTGCCCGGGACCTGGCTGCCGCCAGCCGCGGCCCGCCCCGAGCTGCCGAAGGCCTGGCAGGCCATGTCCCATCTGCGTGACCTCGTCTTGCTCCCCCTCACCCGCAGCCTCGGCGACACGAGGTCCTGGTCCGGCCAACTCGCGGACCGGGAAGTCCAGTTCGGCTCTGTGACCGGACTTGAACGAATCTGACCGGGTCCCCCAAGCAGGTCGCAGGCTGTTCACGAATCACTCTTTACTGAGAGTGCGCTCCCCCGGCGTCCCGGGGCGCTGGGGGAGTGGGGCCCGCTTGCGCGGGCCGAAGGGGGGGCGGAGGCGGCGGCTATGTCCACGACTCGCTGGGAACACCTCCGCGCGTGCGGAGCCTTCTCTCCCGGTTCGATCATTTTAGGAGCGTGAGCTGAACGGTGCACCCCTATCCCCTCGACACGGCCGCCTTGCTGCCGCCCCGGTGGGCCCCCGACGCCCTCGCGGCAGCGAAGGGCGATCTTCCTGAACGGGTCGGCCTGCGTACCGTGTTGGAGCGCAGCCATGAGATCAGCGCGCTCGCCATTACCGAGCCGCCCGCCTACGCGTCGGTGCTTCGGGTGCTGTACCCGCTGACCGCGCGGGTGAGCGCCCTGGACGTCGAAGACGACGGCAGCGGCATCGACTGGTCCGAGCGGCGTCTGGACATCCTCGAGGCGGGGCGCCTGCCTGCCGAGGGCATCGACGCCTACTTCACCGCCTGGGCGCACCGCTTCGACCTCTTTGACCCCGTCCGTCCGTGGATGCAGGATCCGCGCCTGGCCGAACAGTGCGACCCGGCACGCTCCGCTGGCGTGAACAAGCTGGTCACCACCCGCGCCTCGGGGAACAACCACTCCTGGTTCGGCCATGTCCAGGACGCCGACCCTGATCCCGTCCCCGCCGATGAAGCCGCCCTGAGCCTCCTCACCTGGCACTACTACGGCCCTGCCGGCCGCGGCTCGGCCCGGAAGGTGAACGGTGAGAGCACCGCCAGCATGATGGCCGGCCCCCTGCGCGGCTCGCTCTCCTACCATCCGGAGGGAACCACCCTCTTCGCGTCGCTTCTCGCCGGCCTCCTGCGCCCCGATCCGCGGGTGCGGCGCGAGACGGACCGCTGCCCGTGGGAACAGCCGGACCTGCCCGACCCTGCCGGGCCCGCCCGCGCACCTCAGGGGCCGTGCTCACGGCTGACGGCCGTCTCCCAGCACGCCCTCCTCCTCGTCCCCGTCCCGCACCGCCCGGACACGGTGTCGGACGCGTTCATCACCTGGGCACACCGCGAGGGCCGCCTGCCCCGCACCGACCCCTACCTCATGTGGCAGATCAGCCAGGAGAACAAGCCCTACCCCCGGCCCGCGGACGCCGGACGTGCCCTGTGGCGCGACTTGGACGCCCTCCTGCTCGCCCAACCGGGCGGCACGGTCCAGGCCCGGCGCCCCGAGGTTTTCGACAGCGCCCTGGAGCTCTCCGATGCGTGCGAGCGCCCTCTGGCGGTGCGGGCCTTGGGCTTCGACCAGGACGGACGGGCCAAGGACCGGCAGTTCGTCGCTGGGCTCACTCCGCCGGTGCTCGATGCCGCGGAGAGGGAGGAGCCGGGCACGGCGCCCGCGGTGGGCTGGCTGCGGCGCTGCGGGGAGATGTACGGGCGCCGGGCGGAGTACGCGGTGCGCCGCGCCTGCTCGCTGTACATGCGAGAGGCGAAGCCGAAGCAAGCCGACGCCTGGGCGGAGCAGGCGTCGGCGCTGTACTGGCCGCAGGCGGAGGAGGAGTTCTGGTCCCGCTTCACCGGCCTGGACCGCACCGGTGCTCTCCTGGTCGACGCGGGACTCGACCGTAAGCAGACCAGGCGGGCGTTCCTGAGGATCGCCGAGGCCGCTTTCGACACCGTCACCCACCCGGTGTGCCACACGCAGCGCGGCGCCCGCGCCGTCGCCGACGCCCGTACCGAGCTCTACGGCGGCCGGCGAACGACCCGCCCAGCTGCCGCTGCCACCACCCCTGCCTGACCCAGGAGCCGTCATCATGAGCATTCCCCAGCAGAGCACCAAACGCCGGGCGGAACCATTCTCCCGGCCCGGCAAGTACCAGAAGTTCGTGGCACGGATCGAGACCCTGTGCGCGCGAGACCCCGGAGTCCGCGTAGCGCTGCGCCGCGGACTGCGCCGTGACCTGAACAACGTACGGGGCCTGCACCGGATCGTCGCGCCCTGGCTGCCCGAACACCCCTCCCAGGCCGAGGAGCGTGCCTTCTACGCGATCGCCGCGATGATCGCCGACCGCCCCCGGCACACCTTCACCACCACGGACACGGACACGGACGAGACCGTACCGGCGGACACGACTGAAACCGAGGACGCACCCCCGGCCGCCCCGGCAACCGAAGCAGAGACTGCGACTTCGCCTGCGCGGGTGCGCCGGGAGAGTCTGGGCGCCTC
The DNA here is from genome assembly GCF_044544845.1 of Streptomyces sp. NPDC053474. Taxonomy (NCBI): domain Bacteria; kingdom Bacillati; phylum Actinomycetota; class Actinomycetes; order Kitasatosporales; family Streptomycetaceae; genus Streptomyces; species Streptomyces sp. NPDC053474. The sequence continues at coordinate 226,167 of NZ_JBITXV010000010.1, read as the reverse complement.
CTACGCCCGCGCGGTCCTCGCCCGGGCCGGCCGAGGGCTGCGCGAGGAGACCGCCGAGGCCCGCCTCAACCTCCTGACCCGCCAGAGCCTCTCCGGCCTGCACCGACACCTGCCCGGCAGTATCCGGCACCTGCGAGACGCGGGCGCCGACATCGACTACGCACTCCTCCTCAGCGACCTCGCCACCTGGCCGCAGAACTCCAAGCAGACCGCTAGGCGCTGGCTGCAGGACTACTACCGCCTGCGCCGCTCCCCCATCGAAGAGCAGTACAAAGCCCGCGACGACGAAGAAGACGCCGCCCCCGCCGACGGCGCCTGACCGGCCACAACCCGCCCCCCGACCTACCGGCTCCACACCTACGCCGTGCAAGGAGACAGCTCATGGCCTCACGCGCCCGCTTCCTCGACATCCACATCCTGCAGTCCGTTCCGTTCGCCAATCTCAACCGCGACGACACCGACTCCGTCAAGACCGTCCTGTACGGCAACGCCCTGCGTACCCGGGTGAGTAGCCAGTGCTGGAAGCGCGCCACACGCATGGAGTTCGAGCGGCTCACGGGGGAGAGCACCCTGCGCACCCGCCGCATCGCCACCGCCGTCGCCGCCGAACTCGCCGGGCGCGACTGGCCGCAGGATCTCGCCGAGCGCGCCGCAGCCCATGTCGCAGCTGCCGTCGGCAAGTTCGAACTCGCCGAGGAGGGCGAGCCGAAGAAGGCCGTCCCCAACCGGGTCGTCACCAACGCCATGATCTACGTCCCCCACATCGCCGTGAGGGAACTGGCCGACCTCGCCGATGAGCATCGCGCGGTGCTGGAGAAGGCCAAGGACATCGTCAAGAAGGGCGACACCAAGGCCTCCGTGATGCCCAAGGACAAGGTGGACGCGGTCCTGCGCAGCCGCAACGCGGTCATCAACCTCTTCGGCCGCATGCTCGCCGAAGTCGACCGCGCCGGAGTCGACGGCGCCGTGCAGGTCGCCCACGCCATGACCGCCCACGAAACCGACGCCGACCTCGACTACTTCACCGCCGTCGACGACATCACCTCCGCCTGGCAGGACAGCACCGGCAGCGCCCACATGGGCCACGCCGAGTTCAGCGCCGGCACCTTCTACCGCTACGCCACCATCGACCTGGACGAACTCACCGGCAACCTCGCAGGCTCCACCACCGACGTTCAGACACTGTTGGCTGACTTCCTGACCGCCTTCACCCTGGCGGTGCCGCAGGCGAAGAAGAACTCCACCGCTCCCCACACGCTGCCCCACCTCGTCCACCTCGCCGTCCGAGCCGACCGGCCCGTCTCCTACGCCGCGGCCTTCGAACAGCCCGTGCGCCCCACCACCGCCCACAGCGGCAACGCCGCTCCCTCGGTGCAGGCCCTGACCGGCTACGCGGATGCCACCGCCGCCTTCCTCGGCACCCGCGGTCTCCTGGCCCGCGCCTGGACCAGCCCGGAGATCAAGGACCTGCCCGGCGAGGCGAAGAACGCCCTGGGCGCGCGTGCCGACAGCCTCGACGCCCTCATCACCAGCATCACCCACAGCGCGCTAGGTGCCCCCGCCGAGGGCGTCCCCGCATGACCGCATCCGCCAGGCCGCCCCGGCCGGTCCCCGGCCTGCTCCTGCGCCTCGCCGGGCCCCTGCAGTCCTGGGGCGAGCACAGCCACTTCAACGACCGCGACACCCTGTCCTTTCCCACCCGCTCCGCCGTCACCGGCCTGCTCGCCGCAGCCCTCGGCCGCCCCCGCGAGCACCCCCTGGACGACCTGGCCGACATCAGCATCACCGTCCGCGTCGACCGGCCCGGGACCCGCCTGCGCGATTTCCACACCGTAGGAGGCGGACTGACCGGCCAGCAGACCGTCGTCACCGCCGACGGCGGCCGCCGCAGCGGCGACACCTCCACCCTCACCAGCACCCGCTGGTACCTGGCCGACGCCGCCTTCACCCTCGCCCTCACCCGCCCCGACCACACCCCGCCGCCCGCCGCCTGGACCGAGGCTCTGCACACACCCCGCTGGCCCCTCTACCTCGGCCGCCGCTCCTGCCCCCCGGCAGGACCACTCCTCCTGGGCCACAGCACCGACGTCCTGCACGACTTCTTGCACCTTCCCCTCACCCGGCCCCGTTCCACGGCCGACGTCGAGGTGCTCTTCCTGTCCGACCAGCCCCTCACCGCTCTCCCCACCCACGAGGAGAGCACGAACAGCGACGCGGGCGAGGAGCACTCCAGCGTCCTGGACGTCCCCCTCGCCTTCACCGCCCACCGGCGCCGCTACCGGGCCCGCCCCCTGTACCGGCGCACCCTCACCCTGCCCGGCACCCAGTGCACCGGATACGGCATCGAGCATCTGAACGCACTGGCCGCCTACACCTCCACCACCTACACCCCCGCCCACCACCCGGCAGCCCGCCAAGGGAGCGTGACATGACGCTGTGGCTCACCCGCCTCACCCCCGGCCCCGCCTCCCGCCTGGCCCGGCACGAACTCGGCGGTACCGGGCAGACGTCCCTGCACCGCAGGGTCATGTCCCTCTTTCCCGACGGAACATCCGACCAGGCCCGCACCCGCTTCGGCGTCCTGTTCCGCATCGAGGACACCGCCCGCGGCGCCCACCTGCTCATCCAGAGCAACCAGCCCCCCGACCCCGGCCGACTGCCCGACGGCTACGGCACCCTCACCACCCGCACCCTGGACGACCTCCTCAAAGCCCTCGCCCCCGGCCGGACCCTGCGCTACCGCTGCATCGCCTCCCCGGTCCGCAAACCCGGCGCCACCACCCGCAGCCTCTACAACCTGCCCGCCGTCGTCCCCCTGCACGGAGCCCCCGCCGACGAATGGTGGCAACGCCAGGCCGACAAGGCAGGACTCCAGCCCCTGACCCTGCACTCCCAGCCCGCCGCCACCGTCCACGACCGACAACGCCCCACCCCCGCCGCACAGGACACGAAGAACCTGGCGGTCGGCAATCGGATCCATCATCACCGCGTCCGATTTGACGGCACCGCCACCATCACCGACCCCGGCCTCCTGCACCACGCGATCCGCGACGGCATCGGACGGGGCAAGGCATACGGCTGCGGCCTGCTCAGCATCGCCCTCGCCCCGGACCCCCGATGAGCACCCGCCCCCACACCCAGCCCGGACAAGGCCGCAAACGCCTGGCCGCACCCACCATCGCCATGCTCCCGCGCGTCATCGACTCCCTGTCCTTCCTCTACCTCGACGTCGTCCGCATCCACCAGGACGACACCGGAGTCTGCGCTGAGATCACCACCGAGAGCCGCGGCCGGGAAACCGTCTACCTCCCCACCGCCGCCCTCGCCTGCGTCCTGATGGGCCCCGGCACCTCCATCACCGCCCCCGCCCTGGCCACCTTCGCCCGCCACGGCACCACCGTCGTCATCACCGGCATGGGCGGCGTGCGCACCTACGCCGCCACCATCCCGGCGAACCTCACCACCACCTGGCTCGAACACCAGGCGTCCGCCTGGGCCGACGAAACCCGCCGCCTCGCCGTTGCCACCGCCATGTACGAACACCGCTTCGGCCCCGGCCAGGCCCCACCAAGCGCCACCCTCCAGCAACTACGCGGTCTCGAAGGCCAGCGCATCAAGGCCCTCTACAAGCTCCTCGCCACCCAGCACCGCATCGGCCGCTTCCGCCGCAACTACGACCCCGACTCCTGGGACACCCAGGACCCCGTCAACCTCGCCCTGTCCGCAGCCAACACCTGCCTCTACGGCATCGTCCACGCAGCCATCCTCGCCCTCGGCTGCAGCCCCGCCCTCGGCTTCATCCACAGCGGCAACCAACAAGCCTTCGTATACGACATCGCCGACCTCTACAAAGCCGAACTCACCATCCCGCTCGCCTTCTCCCTCCACGCCTCCAGCCACCCCGAAGCCGAAGCCCGCCGGTCCTTCCGCGACGAACTGCGCCTCTTCGGCCTCATGCCGCGCATCGTCCGCGACCTCCAGAACCTCCTCGCCCCCACCCCCACTCCACTCGGCGAAGACCCCGAGGAACAGCTCGTCGACCTGTGGGACCCCGTCACCGGGCCCATCCCCGGCGGCACCAACCACGCCCCCACCTGACCGGAGGCACCGCCTATGGCCGCCATGACCGTCATCTCCGCCACCGCCGTCCCCGACCACCTCCGGGGCGCCCTCACCCGCTGGCTCCTCGAAGTCACCCCCACCCTCTACATCGGCACCATCTCCGCCCGGGTACGCACCGAACTGTGGAAGAACCTCACCGACTGCCTCACCGACGGCAGCGCAGTACTCGCCTACCCAGCCGCCAACGAACAAGGCTTCACCCTCCACACCGCAGGCCCCCAACGCCGCGACCCCATCGACTTCGACGGCCTCACCCTCATCGCCTTCCAGCGCACCACCAACAGTCAAGCAATGGCAAACCCCTCCTAGACGTCCAGGTCAGGAAGGGGTCCGCTCCGCGCCCGCGGAGGTGTCCCGTGGTTCCAGTCCATGACCAGGCGGAAGCGACGGTCCGCTCCGCGCCCGCGGAGGTGTCCCGCCGTTCGGCGACGCGGGCCTGCTCCACCAGCGGTCCGCTCCGCGCCCGCGGAGGTGTCCCGATCAACGCCGGGTGGGGCCTGTGCAGGTCAGCGTCCGCTCCGCGCCCGCGGAGGTGTCCCGGACGACAGGACCTCGGGGTGCAGTCCGGCCATGTCCGCTCCGCGCCCGCGGAGGTGTCCCGGCGCCCGCGATGGCGGCGGCCTCCTCGCTGGTGTCCGCTCCGCGCCCGCGGAGGTGTCCCGTTGGGTCGCAAGTACGTGGGAATCGATCTCAGTCCGCTCCGCGCCCGCGGAGGTGTCCCGTACCGCGTCCAGGCGCACCTGTACGGCCTCGGGTCCGCTCCGCGCCCGCGGAGGTGTCCCGCAGTCACAGCCCCACCAGTACACCAGGAGGGAGTCCGCTCCGCGCCCGCGGAGGTGTCCCGTAGGGGGGCGCCCAACCTTCATACACTGCACCGTCCGCTCCGCGCCCGCGGAGGTGTCCCGGACGGCGTCAGCACGGCGGCAATTCCGCCTTCGTCCGCTCCGCGCCCGCGGAGGTGTCCCGACCACCCACGGCACGGCCGACGGCCGCAAGGCGTCCGCTCCGCGCCCGCGGAGGTGTCCCGTGACCATGGAACCTTTCGCCCCGCTCGGCCGGGTCCGCTCCGCGCCCGCGGAGGTGTCCCGCCCCCGGCCCGGCGCTGGAACGCCATATGGGCGTCCGCTCCGCGCTCGCGGAGGTGTCCCGCCGATCACGAACGTCGTGACGGGGCGAGAGGGGTCCGCTCCGCATCCGCGGAGGTGTTCAGCACGGCCTCTTCTCCGTCCTCGACTGCAGGCGTTGGTCGACCTGATGGTGGCGCTGGAGCAGTCCGTGCAGCGGACCTGCGCCTCCTGTGGTGAAGCCGATGTGCACGAGCTCTAGCCGAGGCGCGCCGCGAAGAAGACCACTGTTGGGAAGACCGCGGCGAAGAAGGCCACAACGGCGAAGGAGAGCGCGTCCCGAAGCCGCCCTGGAGAGCCCGACCGGGCTGGTACTGCTGCCCGGGCGCGGTCGGGCAGCGGACCCGCTCCTGGAGCAGCGCCCGGAAACGCTGAAGTCCCTCTCAAACAAGGGGGCCTTCGTGTGGAGCGCCTGGCAGGCCTTGCACAGGGCGACCAGTACCTGCCTTGGGCCTACGGGTTGGGCGCTTGCTGCTGGCCGGCTACCTGTGCACTGTGCGGTGCAACGTTGCGGGGGTCCGAGGGGTTGAGGAACCACTTCCGGGCGGAGGCCAGCCACCAGGTGGTGCAGAAGGCGATGACGACGCCCACGGCGATGGGGGCGTAGTTGAAGGTCTTGGCGGTGACGGGGGAGGCCTGGGGCAGCATGAAGAGCACGGTGATCACTGCGACCCAGGCGACGGCGATGGTGCCGATGAGGGTGGACCAGGAGCCGAGGTGCCAGGGGCCGCGTTCGAAGCGGTCGCCTTGCCGTAGTCGGAGGTAGGTGGGGATGACGTAGGCGATGTACAGGCCGATCGTCGCGATCGACGTCACGGCCGCGTACGCGGTGGAGTTCCACAGGTAGGGCAGGCCCAGGCAGAAGGCGCCGCCGGTGGCGAGCCAGACGGCGTTGGTCGGGGTGCGGGTGCCGGGGTGGAGCTTGTGCCACACCCGGGAGAACGGCAGCGCGCCATCGCGCGAGAAGGCGTAGATCATGCGGGAGTTGGCGGTCACCGAGGCCATGCCGCAGAAGAGCTGGGCGACGATGATCACGACGAGGAGCCACTTGCCGGTGGCCGTGCCGAGGGCGTCCATGAGGATCTGGGCCGGGGGTACGCCCGTGTCGGAGTCGAGGGCGCCGGTGTAGGACTGGATGGCGTAGGTGAAGCCGAAGAGCAGGACGAACCCGGCGACCAGGGAGACCACGATCGAGCGGACGATGCCCTTGGGCCCGGCGGTGGCGGCGTCGATGGTTTCCTCGGTCATGTGGGCGGAGGCGTCGTAGCCGGTGAAGGTGTACTGGGCCATGAGCAGGCCGATGGCTACGACGTAGAGGCTGGAGGTGAAGCCGGTGTTGTTGACGGATTCGCCGAAGACGAAGCGGATTGACTGGTGGTGGTCGGGGACGAGGACCAGGGCGCCGCAGATGAGCAGGACACCTGCGATGTGCCACCAGATGGAGAGCTCGTTGAGGAAGGCGACGATGCGTACGCCGAAGGTGTTCAGGACGCCGTGCAGGACCAGGATGGCTGCGAACAGGGTGATGGTGTGGCCGGGGGTGGCTTCGTAGCCGAATTGCAGGTCCAGGAGGGCGTTGAGGAAGGTGGCGGCGCCGAAGTCGATGCCCGCGGTGACGGCGATCTGCCCGAGGGTGTTGAACCAGCCGGTGAACCACGCCCACGCGGCGGCGGTGCGGGGCGGGCCCATGCGGTGGGCCCAGAAGTACAGGCCCGCGCTGGTGGGGTAGGAGGAGCAGACCTCGGCCATGGACAGGCCGACGAACAGGGTCATCAGGCCGACGAAGAGCCAGCCCCACATGATGACGGCGGGGCCGCCGGTGTTCATGCCGTAGCCGTACAGCGTCATGCAGCCGGACAGGATCGAGATGATGGTGAAGCTGACGCCGAAGTTGGCGCGGCCGGACATGGAGCGCGACAGGGTCTGGCGGTAGCCGAGCTGCTTGAGGCGCTCCTCGTCGGAGACGCGGGATACATCAAGGGGCACGGTCTTTCCGTCCTTCCTGCTGCGGGATTCGGAGACGGCGAGTCGTCAGCGGTACCGGCGCCGTGGAGGGCTGTAGGACCAGGCCCGGTGTCGCAGGAACAGTCGGCGGGCATCGCCGCAGTAGGCCCAGGGCACATGGGTGGCGTACGGGCCGATCGCGTCGAAGACCTCCTGGGCCTCGTGGTGGCGGTTCGCGAACGACAGGGCGTGTGCCAGGTAGTCGGCGTCGTCGGCGAAGCAGGCGTGCGGATGCGGTGCGCGGTAGCGCCACCATCGCTCCAGCACCTGGTCGATCTGAGGGCACTCGACCCAGGGGTGGATCATGAGGCCGTACGAGTCCTGGTTCTGCGTCTGACGGCAGCGGTGGGCCTCGGCGAGCACGACCAAGGGCAGGACCGCGAGGGGCAGGCCCTTCGGGGCCATGGAGACTTGCTCCTCGGCCCACCACATCGCCTCGCCGGGCTCGCCGTGATGACGGACGAAGAGGTAGGTGACCAGCTCGTGGTGGGCCTCGCGATTCCAGGGATCACGTTGCTTGATCTCTGACCACACATGGTTCAGCGTGCTGCGGTCAGGGGCGTGGGTGCGCAGCAGCGCCAGCATGACGACCAGGGGCGCCACGTCCTGGGGCCACACGTCCAGCGCGGCACAGCACGTTGCCCACGCCTCTTCCATCAAGGTTTGGCCCTTCACGCGACCAGCGATCATCGCGCGCAGGGCCTGCACGTTACCGAGTAGGGAGAGGGCGTGCGGGGAGTGGGGCTCGGCCTCCGCCCAGGTGTCGGCGAACCTGAGGCGGGCTCCGGCCTCGGCCAGGACCTGGAGGCGGAAGATCCGCCGGTCCCAGTCCGGCCCGGTGGCGATGAGCATGTCTCGTGGCCCTTCCCAGCGGCCCATCGAGGCGTCCTCGAGTACATGCCGTAGCGCTTCGTCGTTTCTGGCGGGATGCGTGTCAAGAGTGATCAACATGGGTTGGCCTCTTGGGGGCAAGAGGGCCCCTGCTCCGGTGTGCACAGCCTCAGCGCGGGGGGAGTCGGACGCGTCTTCGGCCGGGACACCGGAGCAGGGAGCTCGGAGGTGTGGGAAAAGCAAGTACTCCTGCCGGGGTGCCCGACTGCAAGATGCGCGGGCAAACCAACTTCGAAGTGAGTACGGGCGCACTGCTGGATCCCCGAAGCCGACCTGGGTGGATGCCCCACCAGGTAGCAGGTGGACACGCGAGCAGCGGCCGCTGCAGAGGCGCGATGACGGCACCGCGGGCCCTCGCCGCGGACGGGAGGATGCCGGCAGCGAACGGGCTGTGACCGCTACTCGGCTGGTGCCTTATGCCCTCGTTGCGCGCGAACGAGGAGTGCCGCATGTGCGTCCGCCCATGTGGCAGCCGGTGCCATCGCGGTCAGGAGCTCCTGTGACGGGGGCGTCAGTCGATACGTAGTGGGGAATGGGAAGCGCGCTGCTCTTTCGCGGTCGAGCAACTCGGTTTGCGTTAGACGTTGCAGGGTGCGGCACAACGTGCCTTCCTGAAGGTTGCGATGAGCACGCCCCGGCCAGTTGTTGGTGGGAATCTGTGCGCGCATCGTGGCTAGGAGGTCCGTGTACTGCAGCGGCCCATCGTTGAGAGCGACAAAGACATCCCAATACCATTCGCCGTTCAGCAGGCGAAGGAAGTCGTGGACCCTCCGAAGGTATTGCTCATCGTTTGGTGTTACCCCGGCAGGAGCGGGGTGCCGGGGGAGCGGTAGGCGGGAGGTGAGGCGGATATGCCATTTCCCGGTAGGTGAGGTGCTTGAGCCACTAGAGTTCTTAGGCATGGCTTTCCCTGACCAGCTCCATCTGCGCGGCTCTGCAAGCCCGTGGGTGCGGCTGCACGAGCCTGCGCCGCGCCGGGGTGCCGGTGCTGTTGCGACGTAGCCAGCTTGGTCTTCTTCGGGGAGAGGGGTTTGACGTGCTCCCTCTGTCAACTTCCGTACCCTCGAGGGCGAGGGATTCTTCTTTCTCTTGATCCGTCCTGACTTCCTCTCGCTATGGAGGCAGTGACGTTCCCCATCCGCTGTCATGCATGGCGCTACTTTCTTTCGATCTTTGGACGTGGCCGAGGCTGGCACGGCCATCTCGGCCACGTCCAAGTGCTACACCGCCGGAGCACTCTAACTTCAAAGCCAGTGCCGCCAGTTCGGCGAATTCAAGCCAGCGGCGCTGGCGCAACTCGCGAGTGTGGGGGACATCGGGTTTTCTCGCCGCGCTCCTATGCTTCCTCTAGCTGGCGTAGCAGGATGCGCGGGCAGAGCCCGCTCAAGGGGGTAGGTCATTGCTCAACGACGAGCTCCGTCACCTGCACGGAATCGGCATGGCTATCGAGCTCATACGCAACAAGTGGACGTACGCGGTGCTCGTCGCCCTGCTGGACGGGCCGATGAGCCCGACGGAACTTCTAGCACACATAAACCGGGGAAATGTGCGCAATGCGGACTTGTTGAATGAATGGGTCCTGCACGAGAAGACCCTGCTCGAAACGCTGCGGCGACTGGAGCGTGACGGGCTGATTGTGCGACAGCAGCTGGTTGAGCCGCAGGTGAAGAGTGCGGCTCGAGCGCTGACGCCCATGTCGGAGGAACTGCTGGAGGCGCTTCATGAGCCGGCGGCATGGGCGACGAGACACGCAGACCTTCTGCTGGCGAACCTGCGGGACCGCCGGGGTGTGAGCTCCGCGGGCCCTGCGCCCGCGCGCCGACTGAAGTTCGAGGGTGGCAAGCGCACGCCTAAGGGTTGTCCCGTAACTGCTGGTCACGGGTGAGATGATCTCGCCGTGTCTGGTGTGATCACGGCATCGGAGCCGTCCTGGATAGCCCCGTTCACCGGCCTGAGCCCACGTCAGTTTGGCAAGGTGATCACCGCGTTGCGGCGTGAGGGTGCGGACCCGGTCCGCAAGGGCCGGCCCTGGAGCCTGCCGCTGGAGGACCGGGTCCTGCTGGTCGCCGCGTACTGACGGACCAACCTCACGCTGCGGCAGTTGGCGCCGCTGTTCGGGGTATCGAAGTCGGCCGCCGACCGCATCATCGACCACCTTGGCCCCGCACTCGCCCTCCAGCAGCGCAAGCGGTTCGCCAAGGACACCGTGCTGATCGTGGACGGAACCCTGGTCCTCACCCGCGATCACACCATCGCCGAGCAGTCGAAGAACTACCGGTACTCCACCAATCACCAGGTCGTCATTGACGCCGACACCCGGCTTGTCGTCGCGGTCGGCCGACCACTGCCCGGCAACCGCAACGACTGCAAGGCATGGGAACTCTCCGGCGCGAAAGACGCCGTCGGCAACACCACCGTCATCGCGGACGGCGGCTACCGGGGCACCGGCCTGGTCATCCCGCACCGACGCGAGAAGGGCCAGGCCGAACTCCCCGCATGGAAGGAAGAACACAACACTTCCCATCGCAAGGTCCGCGCCCGCGTCGAGCACGCCTTCGCCCGCATGAAGGGCTGGAAGATCCTCCACGACTGCCGCCTGAAAGGCGACGGCGTTCACCACGCCATGCTCGGCATCGCCCGCCTGCACAACCTCGTCGTTGCCGGGTGACGCAGAAACCAGCAGGTCCCCCGGCATGCCGTAGATCATTTACGGGACAACTCTTAGTCAGGAGCGTTGGCGCAATCTCGGCGTAGCCCTCACGATGCTCCGTCTACGCTGGAGCTTCTCGGTTATCGCGGCCCTGCGTAACGGCCCCTTGCGCCCCACGGAGCTTGCCTTGGCGATCAATGAGGACGTCGATCGCAATCGTCACATCATCGGTCGTCGGCACCTGTCGGACAAGGTGCTGTGGGGCACCCTGCGTCGATTGTCCACCGACGGCGTGGTTGCGCATGAAGGGAGGGGGCGAGGGTTCGCCTCTGCCGCCCGCTGCTCGCTGACCGGCTCGGGCCGCGACCTGTTGGTGGCTCTCTCGCCCTTGGGGTCGTGGGCGGTGCGCTATGAGGCCCAACTCGCCGACGTCATGCGCGGCCGCTTTCGGCGCCCCGAGAACCCCTCGACTCACCAGCAGCGGCCTGACGGGTCATCAGGTAACGTGTCGTGGTGAACTCGGCTGCTGCAGTGAGGGGTTGACCATGAGCGGAGACTGGCCGTCACGCGTCGAGCGCCGAACGATTGGCGCACGGGGACGTCACCACAGGCGGCTTCACCGTTGATCCCGGCCGCTGACGGTCGTGTCGGGGCGGTGGCTATCTCACTGGCCGTCGGAGCAGGGGTGCCGGTCGCACTCGGCGTTCCCGGCGCGGTCGGGGTGCTCGCCTCCGGCGGTGGGGGGAGTCCTCACTTGGTCGGTGGCGACGGGCGTTGCGGCGGTAGGGTCTGCCTCTTCCTTCCGGTCGGGGAGCAACCCCATGACCAGGTGGGCGAGAACTCCCGCTGTGGTCACCGTCACCGTGGCGCCCAGCATGGGTCTCGCCCGGCAAGCGGCCACGGCGCTGGCCGTCGCCCGGGTTCTGGAGGTCCGACGGGGCGACAGCACGTATGTGACCAGCTTGCAGCCGAGCCTGCTCCTGGAGGGTCTCGGCGGCGCGGTGGAGCTGCTGCAGGGCGACTCGGTGGCGCTGCGGGACCTCATGGAGGTACGGCGGCTCCTCGAACCGACGGCCACGGCACTGTCCGCCACCCGGATCTCAGACGAGCAGCTGGCCGAGCCGAAGCGGCACCTGGACGCCATGCGAGACCCGTGACGACGTCGAACGGCTCAACGCCCACGACGCCGCCGTCCACCGTGCCATCGTCTCGGCCACGGGCAACGAGACCCTCCTCACCCTCCCGGAAGGGATCTCCGGCCGCACCCTGCGCGCCCGCGTCTGGCGCGGCCTGGTCGACGACAGGACCGCGGGCCGTACCCTCGCCGAGCACGAGGCGATCTTCGCCCCCCCCGTCCGCCCGGGACGCGGTCCTCAGCCAGGCCGCCGCGCTGCTGCACGTGAGCAACACCGAACAGTGGCTGAGGGAAGACCTGTGCTCGAGCCACCACCTCCCCTTCGGGACAACGACGGCGTCACACCCCCTAGTCCCTCACGATGCGCCACCGGTTGTCGGCGGTGCCGTCGTCCGAGTCCTGGACCGCGAACGCGCCCACAGCCCTGGAGTTGTTCGCGATGGCGAGCACCTTGCCACTGTGTACGTTGCGGATCTTGTAGGTCCCGTCTCCCTGGTCGAGCAGCGTCCACTTGTGGTCGGCGGTGCCGCTGTCCGACCACTGCAAGACGGTCGCGCCGTCCGTGGTGGACATGTCCTGGACGCCGAGCACCTTGCCGCTGTGGGCATTGCGGAAGCGGACCGCGTTGCCGTCGATGATGATGTGCCAGTCGTGGTCAGCGGTGCCCGAGTCGTGCCACTGCAGAGCGCGGCCACCGTCGGCCGTGGACATGTCCTGGATGCCCAGCACGAGACCGCTGCCCACGTTGGTGAGACGGACGGTGCTGCCGCTCGTGTTCCAGTAGACGGTGTAGTTGTGGCCGTGCGCGTCGTGAAACGGACCCAGGTTGACGGGGGAGCCGTTGGCCGTGGCGGTGAAGGCGAGCGAACTGCCGCTGGTCCGTTTGATCGAGGACGTGTCCAGTGATGGGAGGGAACTGAGCGCGGAGTCACCGTAGTTGCCGGACAGGACCACCGGGCCGTAGGTGATCGCGGCGACGTTCGGGTTGTCGTTGGCCGCTCGCATGACGATCCGCATGGGCAGGCGGACGGTGACCGTGTCACCGGAGGCCCAGGAGCGGCTCAGGGTGGCGTAGCTGCCGGGCGTGGTGGAGATGTTCTGCGCCGTGCCGTTGACGCTGACGGTGGCCCCGGTCGTCCAGCTCGGGATGCGGATGCGCATCGCCCAGGTTCCGCTGACGTTGCCGGTGACGCGCAGGGTCGTGGTGTCGCTGTTCGGGTACGACGTGGTCTGGGTGACCGTGATTCCGCGCTCCGACCAGGTGAGCACCGAGGGCACGAACAGGTTCACGATCAACGTCTTGTCGCTGCGGAAGTAGATGGAGTCCATCAGCCTGGTGTGCATCTCCAGGCCCGTACCCTGACAGCACCAGAAGGTGCCGTAGTCGGTGCTCCAGGTTCCGCCACCCCACGCCGGGCCCACACCGCGTCGGCCACCCGGATTGAGCGGGGTGAAGTAGGTGACGTGGCCGTGGTGGTCGGCCGGATTCTGCTGGCCGATCATCTGGTTCAGCCACGCCCGCTCGTAGTAGTCGAACAGCTCGGCCCGGTTCGGGTCCAGCGCGAACAACTCCCGGGTGAGGGAGAGCATGTTGAAGGTGTTGCAGCTTTCGCACGTGTCCTTGTTGAGGTAGCTGGCGATGGCGTTCGGGGCACGGAAGTGCTCCGCCTGGCTGTTGCCGCCGATGACGTAGGTGTGCGAGGTGACGCAGATGTCCCAGGCGTTGGCGGCGATGTCCCGGTAGCGGCTCGTGCCGGTGGCCTTGTACTCCCGGGCGGCCCCGATCCACTTGGGTACCTGGGTGTTGGCGTGCAGTCCGCTGAGCTTGTCCTGGTTGGCCGCCAGGGGGTCGAACACCGCGGCGTGGTCGAACCGCCGAGCGACGGTGAGCCACCGCGCGTCGCCAGTCTGCTGGTAGAGATCGGTCAGCACGGCGTTCATACCGCCGAACTCGGTTCGCAGCATGGCCTGCATCCGCTCGCCGCTCAGTCGGCCGGTGCGCGAGTCGACCCATCCCGCCAGGGCGAGCAGCACGTCCCGGGCTTGAGTGCTGCCGATGTGGCGCCATACGTCCAGCAGACCGGCGAGGGTCTTGTGGAGGGTGTAGTACGGCACGTTGCCGTTGCTCAGGTTCCCCTGCTCGAGAGCGGTGAAGTCGGACTCGGGGTAGCCGGAGAGGTACCCGGCGTTGAAACCGGCGGCGCTGTTGTTGGCCTGGCATTTGGCCAGCTCCGCGACCATGTAGGTCGCCTTGTCCCGGCAGGTGGTGTCCCCGGTCACGGCGTACAGCTGGGCCCATGCCGTGAGGAAGTGCCCTTGGACGTGGGTGCGGAAGGGGAAGTCCGGCGCGTCCCAGCCACCGGTGGCGGCCGCGCCGTGGGTGGAAAGCCGGTGGTTGGCGCGGAAGTTGTACAGCAGCCGGTCGACATCGACGAACCGCAGGTAGTTCCGCGTACGGTCCTGGTTGTCCAGCCACCGGCTCGCGGTGAGCCGGACCTGGCCGAGTTCGAAGGGGTGCGCGGAGACCCCGATGTCGGCCTTTGCTCGGCGGATGGCCGCGTGGGCGGGAGAACCGCCGATCAAGGATCCGGTGGCAGAGGCGGCGGCGGTGGCCCCGGCTACTTGCAGGAGGCGCCGTCTGCTGATGGGGGAGGACATCTTGCACCTTTCATGACGAGAGTCCGCCGAAGCCCCGAGGGGTAAGGGGCAGCAGTGGTGGCTCACTGGAGGGAGAAGGTGGCGTCGGCTCGGTCGGTCGCCGTGCCGAGGGCCTGGACCCGCAGCAGGTAGTCGTAGTGGCGGAGGTAGCGGCCCGGGAGGTTGTACGACTCGTACGAGACGCCGGCGGAGTCCGCGAGGCCGGCCCGGGCGGTGAAGGAGGCGTCACCGGCGAACAGCGACGTCCCGTCGTTCTTCTCCAGCCGCACCTCGTAGTTCTTGTGGCGCAGGAAGTAGCCGGGGAAGTTCGCCGACTCCAGGGAGACGGTGCCGCTGCCTGCGAGACCGGTGATCACGCAGAACTGCGAGTCGGCCAGCGGCGAGACGTTCGGCTCGATCCTGGCGCGGTACTCCCAGTGCCGGACGAACCGGTCGGGGAAGTTGTACGAGGAGAGCCGGATCGGGGTGAGGCCGTCGGCGACCGGGATGCCGAAGTCGGGTGTGCCGTCGGCCTTCCAGTAGATCTTCTGGACGCGGGTGCGGCGGTTGGGGTCCCTGAGAGGGTCACCGCTGATGTCCTTGTAGCCGCGGTCGTGGTAGACGAGGATGTCCGACTTGCCGTCCTCGGAGACCGTGAACTGGTTGTGCCCCGGGCCGTACTGGCTGGTGGCGGCGTAGCTGGCGAAGACCGGGTGCGCGGTCTTGGCCCACGATGACGCGCTCAGCAGGTCGGCCGAGGCGGACGCGGTGAGCAGGCCCATGCAGTAGTTGGCGTCCGTCGCGCTGGCCGAGAAGGTCATGAAGACCTTGCCGCCCCGCTGGATCACAGCCGGGCCCTCGTTGACCGTCTGGCCTCCGGCGGTCTCCCACGAGGCGGTCGGTCGGCTGATCATGACCGGGGTGCCGGTGATGGTCCACGGGCTGGACATCCGCGCTATGCAGATGTTGGTGCCGCGGCCGACGGACGGGTCGTGCTGCGCCCAGGAGAGGTAGCGGGTGCCGTTGACGGCGAAGGTCGTCGCGTCCAGGGAGAAGGTGTCCAGCGGCAACGCGATACGCCCTTTCTCCGTCCAGGTCCCCGTGATCGGGTTCGCGGCGGTGCACTCCAGGACGTACGGCCGGATCCTCCAGATGTCGTTCGCGGCGCCGGCGGCGAAGTAGATGTACCACGTGCCGTCGATGAAGTGGATCTCCGGGGCCCAGATGTGGGCGCCCATCTCACCGGTGGAGTGCTTGGTCCAGATGGTCGTCTCGGCGGCCGATGTGAGCCCCTGGATCGTGGTGGCTCGGCGCAGCACGATCCGGTCGTACGCCGGGACCGTGGCGGTGAAGTAGTGGAAACCGTCGGTGTGCTTGTAGATGTGCGGGTCGGCCCGTTGCTCGGCGATGGTGTTCGTGTACGTGACACCGGGTGACGCGGGCGCGGCGGCGTGGGCGGTACCGGTCGAGACACCGGTGAAGGTGGCGGCGGCCGAGCCGGTGATCATGCCGAGGACCCTTCGACGGGTGAGCGCAGGTCTCACGGAATGCTCCCTCTGCTGCCGGTATTTCGAACGCCGTTCGTAAACTCGGCCAGAACATAGATCCTGCACCCGCCCGGGTCAACGCTTGCGTCACACAAGGCGGTCCGAAGTCTCGACTGTGGCGGGGGAAGGGGTTCGGCGCCCGAACTCGGTCGGGTCGGATGTATTGACGCACCCTGTTTCGCCCACTTATTGTCTGCCCGATCTTACGAACGCCATTCGATATACCGCACAACTCGACTGGCGCGACGGCGAGTTGGCTGCGGAGGCCGCCCCGGGTCGACCACCGGGAGGGAACGCGCCGAGCGCGACAGCTGTCGCCAAGAAACCGCCAACTCTCCTGCTGCGCAGCGACCACCCGCGCTCGGATCAGCCAACCGCATCGTCCGGCCCCGCCGTCACCACGGCAGAACGACAGGAGATGTGCATGTCCGCGCTTCGCACCCGGCTGTCGGCGATATTGCTCGCCGCGTGCCTCCTCTTCACCGGCCAGGCCCTGACCGCACCGGACCGGGCAGCCGCCGCCGACCCGGGCTACCTGATGGTGCACTTCACCGGGGAGGGGGCGGCCAACCAGCAGATGTACCTCTCGCACAGCACGGACGGCCGCCACTGGAACGACCTCAACGGCGGCGGCATGGTCCTGCGCTCCACGGTCGGAACGCAGGGGGTACGCGACCCCGCCCTGGTGAGATCCCCCGACGGCAGCAAGTACTGGATCATCGCGACCGACCTGTGCATCGACTGCGGGCAGAACTGGGACCAGGCCATCAACAACGGCAGCCGCAACCTCGTGGTGTGGGAGTCGACGGACCTGGTCACTTGGTCGAAGCCGTGGCTGCTCAACGTCGCCGGCGCGATCCCCGACGGGCGCAACGCCTGGGCGCCAGAGGCGATCTGGGACCCGGAGACCAAGGACTACGTCCTGTACTGGGCGACGAACAAGCCAGTCAACGGCGTGAAGAAGCACCGCATCTACTACGCCCACACCCGCGACTTCCGCACCCTCACCACCCCGCAGATCTACATCGAGCGCCCCGGCACCCAGGAAATCATCGACACCCAGATCGTCGAGATGCCGACCGGCGTCGGCGACTACCGCTACGTACGGGCCTCCGGCGACGGCCAGATCACCCTCGAAGGCAGCAACTCGATCCTCGGCACGTGGACGAACCTCGGCAACCTCTCCGGTATCGGCCTGACCGGTTCGCAGGTGGAGGGCCCGATGTGGATGAAGTTCCGGGACCGCAAGGAGTGGACCCTCTACCTCGACCAGTACGCCTCCGGCCGCGGGTACATGCCGGTCACGACGACCGACCCCTCCGCCTCCAGCACCTACAAGCTCCCGGCGTCGGGAAGCTACAACATGGGCGGGACGAAGAAGCGCCACGGTTCGATCCTGAACCTGACGGCCGCCGAGGAGAGCCGCGTCCTCGCCCGCTGGGCCAACACCCCGGCCAAGCGGCTCCAGTCGTACAACTTCCAGGACCGGTACGTGCGGCACGCCGACTTCGACGTGCGCATCGACCAGAACATCACCGGCCCCGACGCCCAATTCCGGCTCAGGCCCGGCCTGGCGGGCTCCGGCACCGTCTCCTTCGAGTCGGTGAACTACCCCGGCTACTTCCTGCGGCACTCCGGTTCCGACTTCCAGCTGGCCTATAACGACGGCACCCCCCAGTTCGCCGCCGACGCCACCTTCCGCCAGGTCGCCGGGCTCGCCGACTCGAACTGGTCGTCCTTCCAGTCGTACAACCACCCCGACCGCTACATCCGCCACTACGCCTACCAACTCCGCCTCGACCCGATCACCACCGCGACGGCCCGCAGCGACGCCACCTTCCGCGTGACGAGCTGACCGACGCCGACAGGGATTGCGGCGCCCTCATGGCGACCCCGACGCCCGAACACGCCTCGCCACAGCCACGTCTTCTTCAGGGATGTGACCCATGCGCAGCGTGAGACCTCCCGTCCGCCGAGCAGAACACCCAGGCCATCATGAGGAGCCCAGCCCTGCCAGGGCTCACCGCTGACCCGAACATCATCAGGTTCGGCGACACCTACTACTGTGGCGGAAGGCGGTCGCGATCCCGATGCCGAACCCGGTCGCCAGCTGGGCGTAGGTGTCACCGCACCGCAGGTGGGTCAGGGCGAGGAGAGCCTGTCGTGCGGCGGGAAGGCATCGCCACCGGGTGCCGATCTCCTGCCGTCTGGCTGTCAGTTGTCCGGTCAGGAACCGCAAGGTGCGGCTGGACAGATCGATCGAGGATGAGCAGATAAGCGCGCGAAACTCCTGGCGGGCACGGGTGATCTTGGCCGAGAACCCGTCTGCCAGGAGCTTCGTCATTGCGCAGGGCTGTCCAACTCGCGGTCAGAGCCGCGAGCTTGGGGAGGGCTCACTGTTTCCACTGCTCCTGGGTGATCTCGTACCGTACGCCTCCGTGCTCGGAGCCCTCGATCATCTGCATGTCGGAGGGGATGGGGATGTTGTCCGTGAGCGTCATCTTGAGCTTCTCCAAGATGTTGCGCGAACCGTGGTTCACGGACATCGTCTCGGCCCAGACCATGTGCACACCGAGCTCCGTGAATGCCTTCGCCAGCAGAGCTCGCGAGCCCTCGGTCGCATAGCCCTTGCCCCATGCCGCCTGCCGCAGTCGGTAGCCGAGTTCGACTTCGTCCAGCGGGCCCTCTGGCTGTGGACGGGAGTGGAACCAGCCGATGAACGCACCGCCGTCCTTTTCGTAAGCGGCGAAGAGCCCCAGTTCGCCGTCCCACCGCTCGTAGCCGGCGAGGATGCGCGGCAGGTATTGCTCTCGGACGACCTGCGGGTCGGTCGGCTGGCCGCCGGTCAGGTAGCGCATCACCGCCGGGTCACTGTCCAGCTCGATCAGCAGGTCGGCGTCATCGGCAGTGAAGCGCCGCAGGACCAGACGCTCGGTCTCCAGATAGACATCCATGAGCAGATCATGACTGGAACGGGTCGGGCAGCCCAACGGATTTCCTCGGAACCTCAAGAGCTCTGCTGCTTCCAAGGCCGCACTGCGAGGCCCCCGCCATCCCTCACGGCAGCGCGAGAGTGGAAAGGGCTCGGTGCGTAATGGAGGACGATGACTCCTGCATGGCCCAGTTGAGAAGCCTCTCAGGCGGGTGCGGGCGTGCTCGGGTTCGGCGATGTCAGCCAGGTGGCCGCGCAGCCAGCGCTGGAAGGAACAGAGGTGTTTGTCGACCGCGGGCAGGACTCCGCAGGCCATGAGGAGTTCTCCCAGGCGGGAGACCGCCCGCCAGGGCTGGAGTTGGTGGAAGGCATCGTGGGTCAGCGGGATCCCAAGATTCCCGACGGAGTCAAGCTGAGAGCCACGGGGGCGTCGGTGGGTGAAGTTGGCCCGGGGCGTGGGGCTGGTCGAAAGACCACCCCCTCGCCCCGGGCCGATCACACCACTCAGCTGTGGTCGAGGAGGCAGGCCGCCGTAACGTGACCCGTACCCGTCGCACACGAGTGTCTTGAACGCGTGTCAGTACAGGCGGCTGTACTTGCGAAGGAGCGCGCGAGAGTGGTCTTCGGACAGACCGAGCTTCGTGGCGATCACGCCCCAGTCCTGCTCGTCCTGCCACGCCCAGACCGCGGAGCTCCGCCCTGTCTCGGCAAGGGTTTCCTCCAGGGCCGCCACAGCCCGCAGCGCGGCCAGGGGCGCATCCTTGGCCAGCAGCGTCAGCCGCTGCCAGATCTGGTCTAGGAGGTCCTGCACGTCGGTCGGTACGGGCACCGTCCGCCGCTCGACCTCACGGATGTGCTGCTTCCAGTCGCTGTACGGGGCAGCCAGCTCATAGGCGTCGGGAGCATCGGGGTCGACGCGCTCCCAGTCGATGGCGACCTGCCTTTCTCCGCGCCAGCCGCACGAGCACGCTGCCCGCACTTCGGAGGCCCGTGGTGTCCCGAGAGTGCCGTCGTAGACCCACCAGTCGCTGGTCCGGTGCATGTTCGCGGAACTGCCCGCGTCGAAGACCGCGGGCTTCGGTTCGCTGCCGTCGGCCAGGACTGCCGCTGCCCTGCCCTCGTGCGACGGCCCGAACTCCGTCGCCCACATCATCGTGGTCACCACATCCCGCCTTCCCTCGCCCGGCCAGTGGTTCGGTCCCCACAATCATCGTGGCGCCACCCGTCGACCTGCGTACACCGCTTCGGCGAAGAGAGGCAAGGTCACTGCCTCCGGCTCCTGGGGGCCCGGCTGGTGCGGCTCGACCGGCGCCCGGAGTCCCGCCACTTGCCGCCCTTCTGGATGTGCTCGCGGATCGTGTAGTCCTCGGTCATCCCTGCCTTGGCCATGGTCTTGACGGAGGCGGTGTTCAGCGGGGAGCGGGCACCCCAGACGCGGTGGAGGTTGAGCTCTTCGAAGCCGAGGCCGAGCAGCAGTCGTACGGTCTCGACGCCGTACCCGGCACCCCAGGCCTCAGGGCGCAGTGCGAACCCCATGGTGGCGGCGCGCTCTTGGTGGGGGTCCATGGCCATGCGGCCGAATCCGATCAGCTCGTCGCTGCGCTGTTCCACGACCGCCAGGCTGTACTCCACACGCGGGGCCGCGGCGGCCAGCGCGATGGACCGGTCGACGATGGCGCCCACCTGATCGCGGGAGCGCGGCTCGAAGGACAGGTGCTCTGTCGCCTTGGCGTTGCCGTAGATCGCCAGGACGGGTCCTCCAACCCGCTGGCGATGATCAACCGCGAGAACATCCGCGACATGGGCCGTGTCGTCAAGGGTGTTCCCGAGGCCCGCAAGATCGTCTCCGCTCACCAACCGGACGTCGTGCTCTCCACCGGCGGCTACGTCTCCGTGCCGGTCGGCCTGGCGGCCAGGACCACCAAGTCGCCGCTGGTCGTGCACGAGCAGACCGTCCGCGTCGGACTGGCCAACCGCGCGCTCGCCCGCTTCGCCGACGCGATCGCCGTGTCCTCGGAGTCCATCCTGCCCCTGCTCAAGGACGGCAAGGCCAAAGCGATCGTCACCGGCAACCCCGTCCGCCCCGCCGTTTTCACGGGCCAGGCCGACATGGCGGTGGCCGCGCTCGCACTGCCCGGCTACGCCGCCTCCCTGGAGTCCTCCCTCCAGCACGCCGACACGCTGCCGCCCGCCCTGCGCAGCCGCTACTGGCTGAGCGACTTCGTAGGCCCCGAGCTCCCCGACGTCCTGGCCCTGGCCGACGTCGTCGTCTCCCGCAGCGGCGCCGGAACCATCGCCGAACTCACCGCCCTCAGCAAACCCTCCGTCCTGATCCAGCTCGCCTCCTTGGCCGGGAATGAGCAGGAGTACAACGCCCTGCACCTCCAGCAGGCTGGCGCCGCCATCGCGTTGGTGAACGGCCGGGCCTACGCTGACGAACTCCAGCGCGCCCTGGAACCCATCCTCACCTCACAGGATCGTCGCCAGGAGATGGCCCGCAACGCCGCCGCCCTCGGGCTCCCGGATGCCGCGGCGCGACTTGTCGACGTGCTGCTGAAGGTAGGCCTGCGAGACGCGTTGTGATGAACGTGCGACGCAGTTTCAGCAGGTCCAGGCCCATCGGCAGGCAGGTGATCCAGCCTTGGAGGCTGCGGAAGCTGGGCGGGCTCGGCGTCCAGCAGGAGACTGGCTGCCAGCGAGCGGGCCGACGCCACTTCGTCGGCCAGTGCTGCGCCGCTCGTGCGGGTCTCACAGCCAGCGCCGTGCACTGGATGTGCACGGCGCTGACAGGCACTCTGCGTCGGTGCTGCTCAGACGACATTTCACCGCGCCGCTGGTGTGAACCGGCGGGAAGGGGCGGCCAGGGGGCAACGGCTGCCCAGGCTCCCGCCATGCCGAGATCGGAACTCCAGCGGATCCACGCCTTCCTGGCCGCCTTCGCCCGCCGTCAGGCCGGGCGCGTCGTGGGCCTTCCCGGCGGGTTCGCCGTCTACGACGACACCTTCGCGCACTCCCGCGCGGACGACCAGGTCGTCAGCGACGCGGCCGTCGACCCCGAGGCGCTGCCCGCCCTCGCGGACCGGCCCTTGGGCAGCTGCCGCACCGGCTGAGCCCGGGCCTCGGTTCCCGCACGGAAGAAGGCGAGGTCGCGTCGGGGGTTAGCCCCCGGCTGAGCCGGGTGGGTAGCGGGATCGTCCTGAGTGATCACTTCCGGACATGCTGGATGTCGGCACCGACCGTCGATATCCCTACGATTTCCCCGGAGTTGACCCGTGCGCGAACAGGCAGGACAGGCAGGACAGGCATACCGTGCTCCCGGTCGGCAGCGGAGCGGACGGCGAGACAGGGGCCGCCGCGGCCTCGCGAGGGCCGCGGTCGCGGTGACCGCCGGAGTGCTGTCGCTCGGCGCCCTGGCGCCGTCGGCGGCCTCCGCCGCGCCCGCCACCCGGCCGGACCCCGTGCAGAAGGGCCTGAACGCCTTGGTGCGGGACGGTGGCCCGCCCGGCGCCCTGGCGAGCGTGACCGAACGCGACGGCCGCACCCGCCGCTACACCGCGGGCGTCGGCGACCTGGCCACCGGCGCGAAGGTGCCCCGGGACGGACAGGTGCGCATCGGCAGCAACACCAAGACCTTCACCGCGGTAGTGGTGCTGCAACTGGTCGGCGAGAAGAAGGTGAACCTCGACGCCTCCGTCGACACCTACCTGCCCGGTCTCGTCCGCGGGGACGGCATCGACGGCCGCCGCATCACCGTCCGTCAGCTGCTCCAGCACACCAGCGGGCTGCCCAACTACACCGACTACCTCGACTTCCCGGCCATCCAGCACCGGTACTTCGCGCCCCGCGACCTCCTCGACATCGCCCTGAAGCACAAGGCCCGCTCCGCCCCCGGCGAGAAGTGGGAGTACAACAACACCAACTACGTCGTCGCCGGGCTGATCATCCAGAAGGTCACCGGGCGCCCCCTCGCCGAGGAGATCGACAAGCGCGTCATCCAGCGCGCCGGGCTGCGCCACACCTACTTCCCGGCCGTGGGCGACCAGACGATCCGGGAGCCGCACCCCCACGGCTACATCAAGGATCCGGACGACGGGCCGCTGCGCGACTTCACGGAGATGGACCCCTCCTGGGCCTGGGCGGCGGGCCAGATCATCTCCACCAACGCCGACCTCAACCGGTTCTTCGGCGCGCTCCTGGACGGTGACCTCCTGCCGAAGGCCCAGCTGGCCCAGATGCGCACCACGATCCCGGCCAAGGCCCTCGGCCCCGGCGCCCGTTACGGCCTCGGGCTCGTGAGCAGGCCGCTGTCGTGCGGCGGCGTCGCCTGGAACCACGGCGGCGACATCGACGGCTACGAGACCCGTGGCGGCGTCACCGAGGACGGCCGCGCCGCCAACGTCGCGGTGACGAGGCTGCCGGACGCCGAGGCGGACGTGCGGCGCGTGGAGAAGGTCGTGGACACGGCCCTGTGCCGCTGACCCCCGGCACGGGCCGGGGGTGCACTCAGGTCCACCCCCGGCACGGGGGACACTCGGATGTCGAGGCGAGCCGTGCGTCCGTAGCGTTCGGGGAATGAGCGATGACACACGCAAAGCCCGTGCGCACAGGGCGAGTCGGCGCGTACGGCGGGGACTTGCCCCAGCGGCCGCGCTGCTGCTCGCGGGCCTGGCCGCGGCCCCGGTCGCCGCCGCCGGGGACCGGGGCCCCGGGCGCGGCGACCTCCTGACCCTCACGCCCGTCGCCGACCGGGACCTCACCGAGGTCCGGGCCTTCCTCGGCGGGCGGAACGTCGACAGCGGCCCCGCGCGGTACGGCGTGCGGGCCTACCGCCTCACGTACAAGACCGTGGACCCGCACGGCCGTCCCACCACCGCGACCGGCCTGCTGAGCCTGCCCAAGGGCGGGGCCCACCGGCTCGACGTGGTCTCCGACACGCACGGCACGATGGTCAACCGGGACTACGCGCCCTCCGCCGGTGAGGACTTCGGGCGGGTCGCCTCGTATCTGAACGCCTCCGCGGGCCGGGCCGTCGCCGCGCCCGACTACCTCGGGCTCGGCGGCGGGCCGGGCCGCCATCCGTACATGGACACCCGCTCGTCCGTCACCGCCTCAGTCGACATGCTGCGCGCGGCCCGCGCCGCGGCGGGGAAGCTGGGGCGCCCGCTCAACGGCGACGTGTACGCCACCGGCTTCTCGCAGGGCGGCCAGGTCGCGATGGGGCTCGGGCGGGCGCTGCGGGAGGGCGCGGACCGGCACTTCAGGCTCCGGGCCCTCGCCCCCGTCAGCGGTCCGTACGACCTGGAGGGCCAGGAGCTCCCGGCCCTGTACGACGGCAGGGTCAACGACGTCAGCGGCGTCCTCTACATGTCCTACTGGCTGGTCGCGCAGAACCGTCTGCACGCCATCTACAAGGACCCGGCCGAGGCGTTCCGGGAGCCGTACGCGCACCGCGTCGAGGGCCTCTTCGACGGCGCGCACGAGGAGGAGGACATCATCGGCGCGCTCGCGCCCACGGTGAAGGACCTGCTCACGCCGTCCTTCTACGAAAGGCTCAAGCACCCGAGCGGCGGCCTGCTGGACGCGGCGCGCGACAACGACCGCACCTGCGACTGGAAGGCCGACCTGCCGGTGCGGCTGTACGCGGGGACGGCCGACACCGACGTCCCGATCGCCAACGCGCGCAGCTGCGCGGCCCGACTCGCCCGCCACGGAGCGCCCGCGCGGATCGTCAACCAGGGCGCCGTGGACCATGTCCGGTCGTTCGTGGTGTCGGCGCCGCAGGTGGTGCGGTGGTTCGACGCGGTGGGGCGGCGGCCATAGGGACGCAACCCCACCGCTGGCACGCGGAGCACCCCGCCGGTCGACGAGCGGGCCGTGCGTGTCAGACCTCTTGGGCGGTGGCCGCCGTCACCGCCAGTTGCACGCGGCTGTGGCGGGGCGTCTCGATCTCGTCGAGCAGGGCGATCGCGAGGTCCGCGTGGGAGATCCGCCCCGGCCCTTCGAGGACGGTGCCGACGGCTGTCCGGTAGCCGCCGGTGGGTTCGGCGTCGGCGTTGAGGTCGAGCGGTGGCACGACCATCAGCCAGTCGAGCTCCGGCCCCGCCGTGGACAGGAGCTCGAACTCCGCGACGTGCCCCTGGGCGAAGGCCCGCCACTCCGCGGGGAAGTCCGCGCCGTCCATGATCCGTACGCCGGGGGAGGTCTGAAGTGTCGTGGCGATGCCCAGGACCAGCAGCCGTCGCACCCCCGCCTCCGCGAGCCCCGCGATCAGCGCGCTCGCCGCCGCGGTGAAGTAGTCCTCGGAGCCGATGTCGAGGCGCGCCGACGCGTTGAGGGCCGCACGGTGGCCCGGGGCGAGCGCCGCCACCGAGCGCGGATCGGTCACGTCACCCTGGACGACGGTGACCCGCTCGCCGCTCAGGTCCTGGTACTTGGCGGGGTCGCGGACCACCGCTGTCACGCGGTGGCCGCGCGCCACCGCCTCGGCCACCGCCGCCCGGCCGACGCGTCCACCCGCTCCGAAGATGATGAGGTCGTTGTTCATGGCGCCGACGTTAGGACGGGGGTGGCTGGTTACTGCAAAGGTACTGGGCTAGCGTCGGGCGGGTGAACCAGCCCTTGCCCGCACAGTTGCCCCTGCCCGCACAGCCGCCCTCGCCCGCGCGGACGCCGTTGTCCGCGGAGATGTTCGACGATCCCGGCTGCTCCGACCGCGCGGCGCCGTTCCGCGTCGGCGACAAGTGGACCGGAATGGTGTTGCGCTGTCTGGAGGGCGGCCCTCGCCGGTTCACCGAGCTGCGGGTCCCGCTGCACTGGGTCACCCCCAAGGTGCTCACCGAGACCCTCCGCTCGATGGAGCGCAACGGCTTCCTGAGCCGGACCGTGCACGACGAGAACCCGCCGCGCGTGGAGTACGAGTTGACCGCCCTGGGGCGTTCGCTCCTTCAGCCGCTGGACGTCGCCTGCGACTGGGCGCGTACGCACGTGCCGGACATCGTCGCGGCGAGGGCGGCCTACGAGGTGGACTGAGACGGTCGGTCCTCCGGGGAGGCCGACGGCCGTGCTGCCCGCAGGAGGGCCGGGCCGAGAGGTGGGCCCGCCGCGACGGGGGAGCACGGCGGGCCCGGCCATCAGTGTGCCCGAGCGAGCGCCGACCATGCGTCCCGGGTTTCGGATTTGGCCGAGTGTCTCCGGTGCCGAGCCCGCCGCGTTCTGGACCATTCGGCCTGGAAGGAGACAAGTGGCGTGCTCGCGGCGGGGGAGTCGTACGAAAGGCTCTGGCGCCGACTGGCTGGCCAGATACGGTGCTGGGCATGGCGAACAGCACGAGCACCGACTACGACCTGCCCGGTTACGCCTTGCTGATTGCCGCCGAGCCACCGGTGCGCCACCCGTTCGCCGTCACCGCCCAGTTGCCGTCCCTCGCCGCTCTGCCGCCGGCGCGGCTCGTCGGCACCCGGCAGGCGAGCGCGGTCCAGTTGGCCAATCCCGAGGATCCCCAGACCGTGCTGACGTGTCTGCGGACGGCCGCGGCCGCCGAGGGGCACCTGCTCGTCCACGTCGCCGGGCACCTGGTCGTCGACACCCGCCAGCACTTGCTCCACCTGGCGCTGGCCCGCACCACGGCACGTACGGTCCGCTACACGGCCCTGCCGTGGCACTGGCTCACGGCCGAGCTGCGGCACCGGCCGCCGGGCACGACGACCGTGGTCGCCGACCTGGCCGCCGACACCGCCGTCTGGCAGGCGCTCGTCCGCCGTGAGCAGGTGCTCGACGGCCCTTACGCCCTGTACGGAGCCGTGCAGTGGGAGGACCGTCACCATCGGCCCGCCCCCGCCTACACGCGGGCCTTCGCGCACATCCTGCGCACGGTTCCGGCCACGCCTCCCGCGCCCGTACTGCACGAGCAGGCCGTGGAGGCGGCCGCTCCCGAGGTCGACGCCGCCACCACTCTTTGGCTGGGAGGCATCGCTCCGGCAGGCACGGCGCCGCGGCCCCCGCTCGGTGTCCCCGCGCCCGGGGCGGCGCCGGTCGCGCCTGCCGCGCCCGTCATGGCGGTCGCCCCCGCGCCGCCCGCCGCGGCCCTGGCCGTCGCGGATCCGCACCGAGCCATCAGCGAGGCGAGCCGGGCCGGGCGGCACGCCGAGGCCGCCGCCATCGCCGCCGCGTGCGAGCAGAACGCCCTGCGCGGCCACGGCGCGACCTCGCCCGAGGTGGCGCACTGGATCGAGGTCCGCGCCTTCCTGGCCTTCGCCGAGGGCGCCTTCGACCGGGCCTGTGAGCTGTGGATGCGCGGCGCCGTGACCCGCCTGATGGCCGAGCAGCCGGAGAGCCACCCGGCCGTCGCTGAGGCCGTGGACCGCGCCCACCAGGCCTGGCACCGGGTCACCGACACCGGCCGGATCCGCGAGCTGGGCACCGAACTGCTCAGCCTGCGGACCCGGGTCACCGGCGGCGACGGCGCCCGCGAGGACGTGCGACAGCGCCTGGCGCGGCTCACCGAGACCGGTGGCTCCGTCGATGCGGTCAGCCGAACCTGATGCCCTGCGGCCGGTCGCCGCCGAACTCAAGGCGTGTCCCCTTGAAGATGTAGATCAGGAAGTCGGTGCATTCCTGGTCCCGGTACAGCGCGGCGTCCGTCCCCGTGCCGTTGGTGACGTTCACCGCCGGGGACTCGAAGTAGGCGCAGATCCCGTCCGGCGGATTCTCCTTGCGGTGCTCCACGCCCTGTGCGTCCGTGTACTTCAGGACCCCGACGGCCGCGAGGGATTCACCGGGGAAACCGGCGAGGAGCGCGAAGGACAGGGCCGGGGCGAGGACCGCCCGGCCCGCGCGGCGCAGGCTGGCGTCCATGGCCGTCACGCTCCCAGCTTGGCGCTGCGGGGCTTCGTCGCACCGAAGACCAGGGACGATCCCGCGTGGATGGGGATGAGGAAGGTGTTCTCCTCGCAGAGGCTGCCGGTGAAGAGCCTGCCGTCGGTGTCGGTGAGGTTGGCGACGCTGACCGCTTCCGCCGTGAAGCTGTAGCAGACGCCGTTGGTCGGGTTGTCTCTCGCGTGGTCGATCCCGCTCGCGTCACGGAAGCTCAGCGTGCCGTTGGCCGCCTGCGCCTGGGCGGAGAGGCCGGTGACGAGTGCGAGTGCACTGCCGACGGCCGCGACGGCCTTCGCGGCACGTCGCCCGGTACGCCTCGTGGTGTCCATGGTGTGTTCCCCCTTTCTGAGCCTTCGTCCGTACGAAAGGCCCTATGTCCGCGAGAGTCCGCTGATTTCAAGGTCTTTTGAAGGGCCGACTCCCGTTATCACCCGTGTGGGTAGGGCGGTTCGCACACCATTCGGCGGAGGGAACGCACGGTCGAGCGAGGGTGGGTCCGGCGGGGTCACCCGTGCACCGTTCCGATGCGGGCGATCTCACATATGGCCACGTCAGAGCCGATTTGCCCCACCCCGGGGCCCGTATGTCACAGTGGCCGTCCTGTCGGCCGCGCGCCTGACGTTCCCGTGTACCCGTACCCCCTTCCTTGGCAGAGAACGATGCAGGCTACGACCCTTGTCTCCCGGACCGCCGACCTGTTCGACCAGGGCCTGGAGCGCCGGTCCGGCGCCGCCCTGCTGCGCTTCGGCGCCGCCCGGCGCCGCCAGGACGACCGGACCGGCTGGTCCGGCGACGGCGCGGTCGCCTGGCTGGACGCCGGGCGCGGACACGTGTGGAGCGTCGGCGACGCGGCGGTGGCCGCGGAACTCGTGCTGCACGCCGAGCGTGAACTGCCTGGTGCCGTACGGGAGTTCACCGGGCCGCGCGGCAGCGACGCGCTGGTGGGGGAGCGCCGCGAGCTCTCCGACGTGGTGGAGTGGGTCTTCCGCTGGACGCTCGTGGAGCCGCCCGTGACGCGCAACGAGGAGCGCGTGGTCGAGCTCGGCGCGGAGCACCACGAGGAGCTGGCCGCCTTCCTCCGCGCACACAGCCCGGGCCACTCCACGGGCCCCGGATCCGCCGACGTCAGCCTCTGGGCGGGGATCCGCGACGCCGACGGGCGGCTCGTCGCCTGCGGCGCCCTGAGCAGCCTGCGCGACAGCGGGGCGCCGCTGATGGCGTCGGTCGCCACCGACGCGGCCCAGCGCGGCCAGGGCCTGGGTGCCGCGCTCACCGCCTGGCTGACCAGGTACGCGGTGCGCGAGCACGGCTTCTGCACCCTGTGGCAGATCGCCGACAACGTCCCCGCGCGGCGGCTGTACGACCGGCTCGGCTATCGCGACGAGGACCTCTGCGTCTCGGCGCGCATCGTCGGCGCCGCGTAAGCCCGCGGGGCGCGCGACCTCGGCCCGTCGCCGTGCCGGACGCGGCGGTTCACTCGCCGCGCTCGGCCCGGCCCGTCACGGCCGTGACGTGGGTGACGGCGGCGGACAGCTGGGCCTGGACGGCGTCCGGCAGCGGGGCGCCCTTGATGGATCCCACCACCCGCTGAGCCAGCAAGTACAGCTTGACGTTGGTGTTCTGCGAGGTCATGACCAGGACGTCCCACGCCTCCTCCTCGCCGAGGGCGAAGACGGCCATCAGGATGCCGCGGGCCGTGTCGATGGGGCCCCGGGTCTGCATCGCGCGCCGCAGCTGTACGACCTTGACGCGCAGGCCGTTCTCGGAGTCGTCCGAGCCGTCGGTGGTGGACGAGTCACCCGCTTCGGCGTCGGCCTCCGGCGTGAACAGGGGCAGGGCGTCGGTGAGCGCGAAGACCCGCTCCACGGCCGGGCTGAGCGCGCGGATCGCCACCGTCTTCGCCTCGTCCAGGGCCTGCTGACGCAGGGTCAGCAGGGTGTTGAGCCCGGAGCAGTCGCAGAACGCGACGCCGCTGAGGTCCACGTCGACGCCCCGGACGGAGCGGGTGAGGGCCGAGCGCAGCTCGCGGCGCAGCTCCTGGTCCGTGTCGAGGTCGAGGTCGCCGTGGACGGCGACCACGAGGCGGTCGCCCTCGGGGCGGAGGTGGACCGTCAGCTCGGACCGTGGTGCCGGGCCGCGCGGGTCGGCGAGCGCCGCGCGGCTGTCGGCCTGCCCGGTTCCTGACTGCGCCGCCTGCGGCATGGTCTTCTCCCCTGGGGTGGAGCACCTGTGTATCTGCCGCCACCAGGTTCGCCGCCCAGCGGATCCACGTCAACGGATACACGAAATACGGTTCACGTATTTTCTTGCCGGAACTGGCTGGCGTACGATCTGCCCATGGGTGGAGCACCGGAACCGCACACGGGATGGACGTTCATCACCAACCACGCGCGGGTACTCGCAGTCATTGCCGACAACCAGAACGCGCGGGTCCGGGACATCGCTGCTCACTGCAGACTCACGGAACGCGCCGTGCAGAAGATCATCTCCGACCTGGAGCACAGCGGTTATCTGTCCCACACCCGCCAGGGGCGCACCAACGCGTACCAGATCGAGCCGGGAATGATCCTGCGGCACCCCGCCGAGGCGGGGCTCACCGTGGCCTCCCTGCTGGGCATGCTCGCCCGGGTCGACACCCCGCACGCGGCCGCACCGCACGCCGACCAGGCCGCCCCCGCGCGCGACGGCTGAACGCCACGGCCGGGAGTTCGCCGTGGCACGAGTGAAGCCCCACGCGCCCGCGGGGTACACGGAGTCGCATGGTCTCCGGTATCCAGTGGGCTTCCTTCTTCCCCGCCGCGCTGCTGCTCGCCGCCACCCCCGGGGCGAATCAACTGCTGGCCCTGCGCAACGGACTGCGGCACGGTCCGCGTCCCGCCGTGGGCGCGCTCGCGGGCCGCTTCAGCGCGTTCGCGCTGATGGTCGTCGCCGTCGCCACCGGCCTCGGAGCCGTGCTGACCGGTTCCGCGGTGGCCTTCGACGTCATCAAGTGGTGCGGCGTGGTCTGTCTCGTCTGGCTCGGCGGGCGCACGGTGCTCACGGCGGCGCGCCGACAGCGAGGCGCGAGCCCCACTCCGTACCCGGAGCGTGAGGTCCCTCCCGCCGAGGGCGGCGGTGGGCGCACGGGCCGACGGCTCGCCCGGCAGGAGTTCGCCGTCGCGGCCTCCAACCCGAAGGCACTCCTTCTGTTCGCCGTGTTCCTGCCCCAGTTCCTGGGCAACGGCGCCGAAGGGGCGGCGGTGCCCCTGCTGCTCCTCGGCGCCGCGTACATCGCCGTGGAGTTCCTCTGCGCGTGCGGCTACGCCGTCCTGGGCGGGCGGTTGAAGAGCCTGGGCATCACCCGGCGGACCCGGCGAGCGCTGGACGCGTGCACCGGGGTCGCGATGCTGGGGCTCGCCGGGTGGCTGGCCGGTGAGCGACGCTGACCTACTTGACCTCGGCCAGGCGGCCCGTGGCGACGTCGAAGACGTAGCCGCGGACGGAGTCGGTGTGCGGGACGAACGGGCTGGAGGTGATGCGCCGCACGGACCGGCGTACGTCGTCCTCCAGGTCGGGGAACGCCTCGGCGGCCCAGGGCGGGCGGACCCCGGTCTCCTCCTCCAGCTGCCGTGCGAAGGCGTCATCGGTGACCACGCCGCCCGCGTTGCGGATGACGTGGGCCTCGCCGTCCTGCAATGCCGCCGCTATGAACGGGCGTACGGCCCATGGTCCGCCCCTGGACGTCGTCACACGATGCCGCTGACCGTCACCGTCATGCGGACCGGGACCGGCGCCGACGGCGAGGCGCGCGCCGTCCGCGTCACCGCCTCGCGGACCGCGCGGGTCACGTCGACGGCACGGTGGCCCCGGTGTACCACCACGAACACCTCCAGGGCGAGCCCGTCGGCGTCGCGGGCGCCTGGCGTGCCGCTCGCGCCGCGGACGCGGATGCCCGAAGTCGACGCCGTCGGCGCGCCGTTGACGCGGCGCGCGGACGCCGCGGTGCCGCGCAGGCGTGCCGCGAGGCCCGGCCGCAGGAAGGCCACCCCGGGGACCTCGCCCACCGCCGCGGCGACGGCCTCGACGAGTCGCCGTTCGTCGTGTGCCCGGGTCACCATGCGTCGTCTCCGTTCCCGTCGAGCAGATCGGTGATGACCACGTCGACAGCCGCCACGCGCAGGCCCAGGGCGTCCGCGGCCGCCTCGGCGATCCGGTGCCGTACGCGGTCAGCGACGTCCGGAAGGTCCCAGGTCGGTGCGGTCTGGACCTCGATGCGCACGGTCACCGGTGCGCGCGCCGCCCCGCCGGGCCCCGCCGGGGCCACGCGGCAGCTGCCCGCCCGCACGCCCGGCAGTGTCTCGGCGGCCGCGCGGAAGGTGCGCGCGGCCGCCGCCTCGACGATCCACGCGTCCTCGTCCGCCTCGCCCAGGGGGAGCGTGCGGCCGGGCCGCAGTTCGAGGCGGACCACGTCCATGATCCGCGCGCTGAGCGCCGAGGCGTCCGTGGGCCACGCGGAGCGCTGCGCGTCGCGGGCCCGCCACACCACGTCCTGCAACTCGTAGAAGCCGTCGAGAGCCGGGAGGCAGTATGGGCAGTCCACGATGTGCGGATCCGGCTCGCCCGCCTCCCCGGCCTCCCACACGGCGGCCAACCGGCGTCCGCAGGGCAGCCGTTCGTCCTCGGGCGCCGCCCCGTCGTCCCGCGTGCCGTCGTACGAGGGCCGCGGCCCGTCCCCGTCGCATGAGGGCCCAAGCCCGTCACCCTCGTACGGGACCGGTGTCTCGTCGCCCGGTCCGGGCGCGCCGTGCTCGTTCACCGCCATGCCGCCATCGTCTCCATCAAGTGGCGGCGCGCCCGGAAGACCCGGGCGCGGGCCGCTCCCGTCGTGATGCCGACCGTCTCGGCCACGGACTCGTACGGCATGTCGTCGAGCTCGCGCAGGACCCAGCACACGCGCTGCTCCACCGACAGGCCCTCCATGGCCTTCCTCAGGTCCTCGACGGCGGCGATGCCCTCCACGGCCCGCGGGGGCGAGACCTGGTGCTCGGGCGCGGCGGGCTCGGGCACGTCGTCGAGGCCCGCGACGCGCGGCCGGGCGCGGAGCAGATTGAGACACCGATGGGTGACGATGCGGTGCATCCAGGTGCCGAAGCGGGCGTCGCGGCGGAATTCGGGCAGCTTGCGCCAGGCGCTCACGAACGATTCCTGCACGGCGTCCTCCGCTTCCGTCGGGCTGCCGAGCAGCCGGGTGGCCAGCTGCAGCAGCCGGGGTCCGTGGCGCAGGACGAGCGCCTCGAAGGCCTCCTCGTCCCCTTCCGCCGCACGCACCGCGAGCAACGCGTCGTCGTGCCGGGCGGAAGGGTCGGCCTCCCACGGTGTCCCGTCCTCGTCCCCGGGCACGCTGGCTCCTCTCTGGTGGTCCTCTCCCTACGACCCGGCCGGGGGCGCGGATGTTACGCGACCCTGACCGATTCCTATTCGGTCGAAGAAGTGCGCGCGGATGCGTAACAACCGGCTGGGCACACGGGTCAGAGCAGAAGGAAGGCACCTACGGACACCGCGAGACGAGGAGAGGGCCCCCATGGCGACACAAGAGCTGTCCGCGAAGGCGAACACGCCCCAGACCGCGGAGCACACCGGCGGCCCCCGGCAGGACGCGCCGGGCGTCACCACCCTCACCGGCCGCACCGGAGCCGACGAACCGGCCGCCACGCGCGGCAAGACGTCCATCGCCGACGTGGTCGTGGTCAAGATCGCGGGCATGGCCACCCGTGAGATCCCCGGCGTGTACGACATGGGCGGCGGCCTGTCCCGCGCCATCGGCGCCGTGCGCGACCGCGTCCCCGGCGGCCGCTCGAACGTGGGGCGCGGCGTGAAGGTGGAGGTCGGCGAGCGGCAGACCGCCATCGACCTGGACGTCGTCGTCGAGTACGGCGTGCCGATCACCGACGTCGCCCACGACGTCCGCGAGAACGTCATCGCCGCCGTGGAGCGCATCACCGGCCTGGAGGTCGTCGAGGTCAACGTCGCCGTCAACGACGTGCACCTGCCCGAGGACGACAGCGCCGACAACGGCCCGGCCCGCGTGGAGTGAGGGTCCGCGCCCCCGTCGGCCGTGACGTCCTGCCCCTGACATGAGGTGAAGCGTGAGGACAGCCCTGGTGGGTTTGATCGTGGGCATGGCCCTGGGGTTCGCCGGCTGGTTCGGCGGCTTCGGCGCCTTCCTGCTGGTGGCCGCGCTCGGCGCGGTGGGCTTCGTGGTGGGGCGGCTCGTGGACGACGGCGTCGGTCTGCGCGAGTTCCTCACCGGTCGCGGCTCGGAGCGCCGGTGACCGCGCCGCCGCGCCGGTCGGCGTCCCGTACGCCCGCCGCGTCGCGCGGCACGACGACCGTCGCCGCCCGCGCGGTCCGCCGTGTCGCGCAGCGCGCCGCGACGGAGACACCGCTGCCCGGCGGCGTCCGCGCCGACGGCGGGTCGGCGGCCGTGCGGGGCGCGAACGTCCGCGTCGGCATCACCGTGGCGCTGCCCTACCCGGGCGGCCTCGACGCCTCGGCCCTGGCGGTGCAGCACCACGTCACCGCGCGCACCGCCGAACTCACGGGCCTGGCCGTGCCGCCCGTCAGCGTGCGCGTACGGGCCTTGGACCGGCCCGAGCGGGGCCCCGAGGAGCCGGGCGGCCCGCAGGGAGCCCCACCCGTGACCCTGGCCGAGCCCGGCCCGCACCCCGCGGGCCGCCGGGCCCGGCGGCCCTGGTCCCCGCGCCGCCTGCCGGTCGCCCTTGGCGCCCTGGCGGTCGCGTCCGGGTGCGCGGTGCTCCTGTACGACGTGGTGGCCGTGCACGCGGCCGGGCGCGCCCCCGCCGCGTGGCGGGTCCGCCTGGTCGCGTGGCTGTCGGCGCACGGGCCCGACGGCGGCACGGTCACCGGCATCGCGGCGGCCGGGACCATCCTGCTCGGCCTGTGGATGGTCGTGCTGGCCCTGACCCCGGGCCGCCGGGCGAGCCTGCCGATGACGCCGCCCGACGCGTACACGCGCGCCGACCTCCCTCGGGGCGCGGTGGCCGTGCTGGTGCGGGATTCCGTCGCCGCGCTGCCCGGGGTCGCCCGGGTCCGGGTGCGGGTCGGCCGCCGTCGGGTCCGGGTGCGCGCGGAGCTGGCCTTCGGTGACCGGCGCAGTGCCGTGGAAGCGGTGACGCGCGCGGCGGAGGACGCCCTGGCCGGGTGCGGCCTCGCCCGGCCTCCACGGCTGCGCGTGCGCCTGCGGCCGGGGCCGGGCGGCGGCGGGGCGCCGGAATGAGCGGCCTGCGCTCCGCCGCCAACAGGACGGTTCTCCTGGTGACCGGGGCCCTGGCCGTGCTCGGCGGCGCGGCCCTCGCCTCGACGACCGACGCCGTGCGACGGCGGCTGCCCGAAGCCCTGCCCCGCCTGGACCCCGACCGGGTCTGGCTGGACGGGGCGGCCCTGGACCGGTGGCGGGCACACGGCTGGTGGGCCGCAGCCGTGATCGCCGCGCTCGCGCTCGGGGTGCTCGCGACGGCGGCCTGGACGGCGTACGAAGTGCGGACGGGCCGACTGCGGCACCTGCCCCTCGGGGACCCGGGGCCCGCGCGGCACCTGCCCCTCGGAGACCTGGGGCACGCGTGGCACGGTGACATCACCCTCTCCGGGACGGCCCTCGCGACGGCGGTCTCCGACCGGGCCCGGTCCACGCCCGGCGTCGACCGGGCCCGGGTGCGCCTCCTCGGCCGCCCGCGGCACCTGCGGGCCCACGTCACCGTGACGCTCGCGCCGGGCGTCGCACCGCAGGCCGTCCTCCAGCGGCTCACCCGCGACGCCCTCGCCGAGGCACGGGCGGCCACGGCGCCCCGGACGCTCCACGCCGAGATCCACTTCGAGGTCCGGGCCCACGCCCCGCGCCGCCTGCGGTGACCGCGGCGCCGTTCACCGGGCGGGCGACGGGCCGGGAGGTGTGCGCGGCCGCTACGGCTGCTTGCCGCGCGCCTGTCGGAAGCGGTCGAGCCCGTACGAGAGCTCGACGATCGGGTCGGGGTAGTCGAGGGCCGCGCGGTCCGGCCCTGGCAGCTTCCACGGCTCGTGCACCGACGGGGCCTCGACACCGGAGAGTTCCGGCACCCAGCGCCGTACGTACGTGCCGTCGGGGTCGTACTTCTTGGCCTGGGTGACCGGGTTGAGGACCCGGTGGGGGCGGGTGTCGGTGCCGGTGCCCGCCATCCACTGCCAGTTGAGCTGGTTGTTGGGCACGTCGCCGTCCACCAGCCAGTGCAGGAAGTGCTCGGCGCCCACCCGCCAGTCGACGTAGAGGGTCTTGGTCAGGAAGCTCGCGGTGAGCAGCCGCGCCCGGTTGTGCATCCAGCCCTCGTGGCGCAGTTGCCGCATCGCCGCGTCGATGAGCGGGTAGCCCGTACGGCCCTCGCGCCAGGCCGCGATGTCGTCGGCGGCGGTGCGCTCCGTGCGCCAGCGGTCGTGCTGGGTGCGGTAGTCGGCGTGGGCGGCGTCCGGCCGGGCGGCGAGGACCTGGCGGTGGAAGTCGCGCCAGGCCAGCTGCCGGACGAAGGCCTCCGCGCCCGGACCGCCGTGGCGGTGCGCGCGCCGCACGAGCTCCACCGGGGACAAGGTGCCGAAGTGCAGATGGGGCGAGAAGCGCGAGGTGGCGTCGGCCGCCAGGTCGTCGCGGATGTCGTCGTAAGCGTCCAGACCGCGGCGCCAGTACGCGCTCACCCGCCTGCGGGCCTCGCTCTCCCCGGCGGGTGGCAGCGCCGGTGACACCTCGGAACTCGCGTCGCGCGCGCCCACCTTCTCACCCCCCACCTCATCGGGTACGGGCACTCGGCGCGGGGCGCCGACGACCGGCCGCAGCGGCACCCGCGCCCACTGCCGGTAGTACGGGGTGAACACGGCGAAGTGATCGGACGCGGCGGGGGTCACCGTGCCCGGCGGCACGGCGACGGTGACCGCGTCGTGCACGAAGAGCCGACGGCCCGCGGCCTCCAGGGCCGAGCGCAGCCGCTCCTCGCGCCGCGTGGCGAACCGGGTGTGCCCCGCCGACAGGTGCACCTCGTCGGCGTCCGCCTCGGTCACCACCCGGCACACCTGCTCCACCAGTTCGCCGGAGCGCACCACGAGCCGCCCGCCCCGGTCGCGCAGCGCGGAGTCCAGATCGGCCAGGCAGCCGTCGAGGAACGCGGCGCGGTTGGGCGCCGCGAACCCGGTCGCCTCCACGGCGCTGTCCCGGACGAAGAGCGGCACCACGGCGTCCGCCGTGTCGAGGGCCGCCCGCAGCGGTGGATGGTCGGCCAGGCGCAGGTCGGAGGTGAACAGGACGACCGAGACGTGCATGAGTGTCAGCTTCTTTCGGTGGGCGGGGAAACCGCGCGCCCGGATGCCGGGAGAGCCGCGCCCCCGGACGCCGGGGGATCCGCCCGCTCGGCCGCGCGGACGATGTTGCGGGCCATGCCGCCGAAAACCACCGCGTGGAAGGGCGAGACGCTCCACCAGTACAGCTGCCCAAGGAGGCCGTGCGGGTGGAACAGGGCCCGCTGTCGGTAGCGCACGCCCCCGGCCCCGTCGTCGTCCACCCGCATCTCCAGCCAGGCGAGGCCCGGCAGGCGCATCTCGGCGCGCAGCCGGAGGAGTCGGCCGCGCTCGATCTCCTCCACCCGCCAGAAGTCCAGCGAGTCGCCCGCCCTGAGCCGGTGCGCGTCGCGTCGGCCCCGGCGCAGGCCGACGCCGCCGACCAGCCGGTCGAGCCAGCCGCGCACCGCCCACGCGAGCGGGAAGGAGTACCAGCCGTTCTCCCCGCCGATGCCCTCGACGACGTCCCACAGCGCCTCCGGCGCGACCTCGGTCGCCCGTTCGCGTACGTCGGTGTAGAGGCTGCCGCCCGCCCAGTCGGGGTCGGTGGGCAGCGGGTCGCTGGGCGCGCCGGGCACGGCGGCCGACGACCAGCGGGTGGCGACCTCGGCCTCGCGGACGCGGTGCAGGGCGAGGGCGACGGCACGGTCGAAACCGAGGGGGGAGCCCGGCGGAGCGGGCACGTACCGCGCGATGTCGTTCTCGCCGCACACCACCTCGTACCGCAGGGACTCCGTCAACGGGCGGGCGATCCGGGTCGGCACCGGTGTCACCAGGCCCACCCAGTGGCTGGACAGACCGGGGGTGAGGACGGGGACGGGCAGGATCAGCCGCCGGGGGAGACCGGCGACGGCGGCGTAACGGCGCATCATGTCGAGGTACGTGAGGACCTCGGGGCCGCCCACGTCGAAGGCGCGGTTCACGTCCGGGGGCAGCCCCGCGCAGCCGACCAGGAGACGCAGGACGTCGCGCACGGCGATCGGCTGGATCCGGGTGCGCACCCAGCGCGGGGTGACCATCACCGGCAGCCGTTCGGAGAGGTAGCGCAGCATCTCGAAGCTGGCGGAGCCGGAGCCGATGATCACTGCGGCGCGCAGCACGGCCGTCGGCACCCCCGAGTCGAGCAGGACGCGGCCGACCTCCGCACGGGAGCGCAGATGCGGTGACAGCTCCCGCTCGGGCACCGTGTCGGGGGTGAGGCCGCCCAGGTAGACGATCCGGCCGACACCGGCCCGGCGGGCCTGCTCCCCGAACACGCGGGCCGCCCGCCGGTCTGTCTCCTCGAAATCCCGCCCGGTGCCGAGGGAGTGCACCAGGTAGTAGGCGACGTCCACGCCGCTCAGGGCGCGCGCGACCGACGCGGGATCCGTGACGTCTCCCCGGACCACCTCCGCCCGCCCGGCCCACGGGTGGTCCCGCAGCTTCTCCGGGGTGCGGGCCAGACAGCGCACCCGGTGGCCCGCGTCGAGGAGCTCCGGGACCAGTCGGCCCCCGATGTAGCCGCTCGCCCCGGTCACCAGGCACGTGCGCCCACCACCGGCCCGCCGCCCGGCCGGGGTGGTGTCGTCGTCACTCATCGTGGCTCCCGCCGCTCGCCTGCTCGTCATCCGTCGTCGCCGTAGCGTCCGTCACTCCTTCTACGGTGCGAACGTGCCGGACGGATGCGCCCGGCACGGGGGCCTGCGCGAGTGACAGGAGCGCCACCCGCGTGCGCCACGGCCGGGCGGGGCCCGGGGCAGGTCGGGCGGTGCCGCGAAAAATCGTGCGTCAGGCCAATCCATCAGGCCGTCGGCTCCGGAATACGGAATAACATCCACCGCTCTCCGGGAGGCCATCGAGTGAAGGAAGTCGTGCACATCGGGTCCCGGGCGGCGCCGGGGCCCGACCTCCAGGAGCTGATGGCCCGGGTGGCCCGCGGCGACCAGCAGGCGTTCTCGTCCCTGTACGACGCGGTGGCCGCCGCCGTCCTCGGGGTGGTGCGCAGCGTGCTGCGCGACCACGCCCAGTCCGAGGAAGTCACCCAGGAGGTCCTGGTGGAGGTGTGGCGCACCGCGCCGCGCTACCGGCAGGACCGGGGCACGGCCATGAACTGGGTCCTGACCCTCGCGCACCGCCGCGCGGTCGACCGCGTCCGCTCCGTGGAGGCCGCCACCGCCCGCGAGCACAAGGCGGCGCTGCTCGCGCACGCCCCGGAGTACGACGAGGTCAGCGAGCAGGTCGAGACCCGCCTCGAGCGCGAGCAGGTCCGCCGGTGCCTGCGCACGCTCACCGAGGTCCAACGGCAGTCTGTGACGCTCGCCTACTACCGCGGCCTGACCTACCGCCAGGTCGCCGAACTCCTCTCGCTGCCCCTGGGCACCGTCAAGACCCGCCTGCGCGACGGACTCATCCGGCTGCGCGACTGCCTGGGAGCGAGCGCATGACCATCGGCGCGGATCCGCACACGCTCACCGGCGCCTACGCCACCGACGCCCTGGACGACGACGAGCGCCGCGCGTTCGAGGAGCACCTGGTCCGGTGCCCGTCCTGCGCCCAGGAGGTGCGGGAACTGACGGCCGCCGCGGCGCGGCTCGGCCTCGCCGCGGCTGTCGCCCCCCGCCGCGCGCTGAAGGACGAGGTGCTGCGGCGCCTCGCCACGGTCCGCCAGGAAGCGCCGCCGCCACGGCCGGTACCGCAGTCCGGTACCGCGTGGCACCGGGCCCGCCGCGCGTCCCGATGGGCCCTGGCCGCCTGCGTCGCCGCGGCCGCCGGTCTTGGCGGCACCGCCGTCTGGCAGCACCGGCAGGCCGACGAGGCGCGCGAGACGGCCCGCCGGGCCCAGGCGCGGTCCGAGGACCTGGCCGCCCTGCTGGCCGCGCCCGACGCGCGGGCGCGCACCGGGAAGCTCCCCGGCGGGGCGCGGGCGACGGTGGTCGTCTCCAGCAGCCGCGACCGGGCCGCGCTCCTGGCGTCCGGCATGGCGAGGCCGCCGCGCGGCAAGGTCTACCAGCTGTGGTTCGACGACCAGGGCTCCATGCGCCCCGCCGGGCTCATGGACCCCGACCGCACGACCGCGGCGGTCCTGCTGACGGGCCCGGTCGGCGGGGCCACTGGCATGGGCATCACGGTGGAGCCCGCGGGCGGTTCGCCCGAGCCGACCTCAGCGCCCGTGGCTCTGGTGGACTTCCCCGCCTGAGCGCCTCGGCAGGTGTCAGCGGACGGTGACGAGCACGGAGTGCCAGCCGCTCGCGCCGTCGGGGACGGTGCGGGTGCGCTGCTCCGTCTGCCGGGTGCCGGTGCGGTCGGTGGCGCGCACGGTCAGGGTGTGGCTGCCGGACGTCGCCCGCCAGGGGAGGGACCACTGGCGCCAGGTGTCCCGGGTGTCCTCCGCGGCGAGGTCGGCCCGGCGCCAGGGGCCGTCATCGACGCGGACCTCGACCTTGTCGATGCCGCGGTGCTGGGCCCACGCCACACCGGCGATCATGACCGTGCCGGGCTCGGGGCGGGCGAAGGGCCGGGGGGTGTCGATGCGGGACTGGGTCTTGACGGGGGCCCGCCGAGCCCAGTCCCGCTTGACCCAGTACGTGTCGTAGGCGTCGAAGGTGGTGAGTTCGATGTCCTCGATCCACTTGCAGGCGGACACGTACCCGTAGAGGCCGGGCACGACCATGCGGACCGGAAAGCCGTGGGCGAAGGGCAGCGGTTCGCCGTTCATGCCGAGCGCGAGCAGCGCGTCGCGGCCGTCCAGCACGTCTTCCACGGGCGTGCCGAGGGTCATGCCGTCGACCGAGCGGGCGACCAACTGGTCGGCGGGCCCGCCCCGGGACGGCGGCTCGACGCCGCACCGGGCGAGGAGTTCCGCCAGCGGCACGCCGATCCAGCGCGCGGTCCCCGCGTAGGGGCCGCCGACCTCGTTCGACACACAGGTGAGGGTGATGTCGCGCTCGATGAGGGGCATGCGCAGCAAGTCGTCGTAGGAGAGCTGACGTTCGCGGGTGACGCCCTTGCCGTGGATGCGCAGGCTCCAGGACGACGGCACGATCTTGGGGACGACCAGGGCGGTGTCCACCCGGTAGAAGTCCGCGTTGAGCGTGGTGAACGGGCTGATGCCCGGCACGCGCAGCGCCGCTCCCCGAGGCACCGGGGCGGCGGGCGAGGACGGCGGCGGCAGGGTGACGCGGTCGCGGGCCTTCACCGCCCGCTCGGCGCCCGCACCGTGCAGCGAACGGCCCAGCAGCCCGGCGCCGGTGGACGCGGCGGCCGCGGCCGCGGCGGCGACGACGAACCGGCGACGGTCCCAGCCGGGGCCCCCGGGCCCGGCGGCGCGCGGCGCGGGCCGAAGCCGTCCGGCGAGCCAGTACAGCAGCGCCGCGCCGACCACGGCGCCCACGACGGAAGGCAGCGCGTCCTGTGCGCCCACGGAGTCCGGACGGCTAGTCGCGGCGAGCGCCCCGACGGCTCCGAAGAGGAGGACGCCCGCGGAGCCGACCCGCCGGTACCGGGCGGCCAAGGCCCCCAGGACGAGGGCGAACAGGGCCAGGACGCCGAGGATGCCCAGCTGCAGGACGAGCTTGTCGTTCGCGCCGAAGGAGCGGATCGCCCACGTCTTGAGGGACGCCGGGGTCCGGTCGATGGCCGCACCGCCGACAGCGACCACCGGCCCGGCCTCGCGGCGCACGGCGGCCGACACCAGCTCGGCCACGGCCAGGGCCGTGTAGCCCGACAGGAGTCCGCTCAACGCCCCCAAGGTGACCCGCCCGAGGGCCGATCGGCGCCCAGAGGTTCCCAGTTCATCGCTCATACGGGACATCCGTAGCCGCTCCCGGGGACGGATTGGTGCCGTTCCTCGGACGGAGTACACCGCGCCGCGCCCTCCGAATCCCGGCGACGGCTCCTCGCTGACCTGCACGGATCCGGAGCGCGTTGATCTCCTCGGGTGAATCGCCAAGCCGGAAGGGCCGCAGCTTCGAATCACAGGCGTGCGGAGCTCACCAGAGGTTCCGCTTCCGCAGGTCCGCCATCGAGGAGCAGATGATGAGCAGCACCTTCCGCATCCGCCGTGTCGCCCTGGCCCTGAGCGCGGCGGCCGTTCTGCCGCTGTCCCTCTCCGCCTGCTCGGACGACGGCGGCGGCAAGGACAGCGCCGCCGACAAGAAGTCCACCGCCGCGCGGGACGACGCGAGCAAGGACGCCTCCGCCGAGGGCACGAAGAGCGCGGACGAGCCGTTCGGCCCCGCGTGCGCCTCGGTTCCCAAGGACGGCGCGGGCAGCTTCGACGGCATGGCCGAGGACCCGGTCGCCACGGCCGCCTCGCACAACCCGGCCCTGTCGACCCTGGTCACCGCGGTCAAGAAGGCCGGACTCGGCGACACGCTCAACAACGCGAAGGACATCACGGTCTTCGCGCCCACCAACGACGCGTTCGCGAAGATCCCCAAGGAGGACCTGGACAAGGTCCTCAACGACAAGGCACAGCTGACCAGCATCCTGACCTACCACGTCGTGGGGAAGCGGCTCGCCCCCGCGGACCTCGCGGACGGCTCCTTCCCGACCCTGGAGAAGGGCACGATCCGCACCTCGGGGTCGGGCGGGGCGTACAAGGTCAACGGCTCCGCCGACGTCGTGTGCGGCAACGTGAGGACCGCCAACGCGAACGTGTACATCATCGACACCGTTCTGATGCCGAAGAAGTGAAGAAGTGGGGAGCGTGCGGGCGGCACGCACGGTGACCCCCGCGGCCGGGCACGGTGACCCCGCGGCCGGGGCGGTGGTCAGCCGCCGGCCGCGGGGTCTCCCGGAGCCGCTGGGTCCAGGAGGTCGCCGTACAGGGCGCTCAGCGTCGACGTCGCGTCCACCAGGCCGTGACAGCGCACGAGCCCCGGCACGGCCCTGCCCGCCCAGCCGGGGCCCGCGGTCAGGACCACCGGGCTGCGCCGCGCCCCTTTCACGCCCCACTCCATGGCGGTGAGGTGCTGGGCGAGCGGGACGCTGGCCGTGGAGCGCGCCTGCGACCACAGCACCACGGCGACCGGCCCGACGCGGCGCACCGACGCGAGCAGCGCCTCCACGGGTACGGCGGCGCCGAGGATGCGCGTGGGCACGCCCCGTTCCCCCAGGGCGGCGTGCAGCGCCTCCAGCGGCAGGGTGTGCTGCTCGTCCGGTACGCAGGCCAGCAGCACCGGGGCGGCGTCGACGGGCGGCCCCGCCGGGACGAGCAGCGGAACACTGCGGAGCGTGGTCGAGATGTGCCACGACAGCAGGTGCTCGACCTCCACGTAACGGTCCCCGGACGACGCCCACTTGCGGCCCACGGCCCGCAGGGTCGGCACCATGACCTCGTCCCAGGTGACGCTCAGGCCGTGCCCGGTGACCAGGGCGTTGAGTCGGCTCTGCACCTCCGGCGCGTCGAGCCGCACCGCCGCGCGGGCCAGGCCCCTGGACTCCTGCCGCACGTCCCCGAGCGGCGGTCCGCCCCCGGCGACCGGGGCGGCCGTGGCCGCCCCACCCGTCCGCTCGGCCGATCCGCGTTCCTGGGCGATGCGGGCCGCCTCCGCCGGTGGTACACCCGTGGCGGTGAGGCGGCACATGTCCTCGACCATCGCGACGTCCCGGCGGCTCCATCTGCGGTGCCTGCCGTCCGCGCGCACGGCGGGGCCCAGGCCGTAACGCCGGTCCCAGGAACGCAGGGTGGTCGGCGAGACGCCGAGGTGCCGTGCGAGGGCCCCCGTCGTCATGGCGGCACCGTCGTCCCCGTCCCGGTCCTCCCGCTGTTCGTCGACCACGCGGCCACCATACGACGCACAAACGACGCATGTTGCTCCGTTCGGCGAGGCCTGC
This sequence comes from Streptomyces sp. NPDC053474, assembly GCF_044544845.1. Lineage (NCBI taxonomy): Bacteria > Bacillati > Actinomycetota > Actinomycetes > Kitasatosporales > Streptomycetaceae > Streptomyces > Streptomyces sp. NPDC053474. The sequence goes on along the minus strand of NZ_JBITXV010000010.1, from coordinate 182,084 downwards.
GGACGATGGGAGTCCGGTCGCACCCCTTCGGGTGGACCGTGCCCCGGGCGGCCCGGCCGTGCGCCGCGCCGGTCCAGCCCTCTGCGTAAGGAGCCGCAGTCATGCCCTCCACCCCCATCGCCCGACGGACGGCCGAGGGGCAGCTGCGCGACGAGGACATCGCCCGCGGCTTCGTGTCCGGCGAGGAGGACGCCCTCGCCGCCGCCTTCCACCGCTGGGGACCCCTGGCCTACGCCCGGGCGCGGCGGGCGCTGGGCGACGCGCGCGAGGCCGAGGACGTCACCCAGCAGGTGTTCCTCGCCGCCTGGCGGGCGCGCGCCACCTACACGGTCGGCAGAGGCACGTTCCCCGGATGGCTCGTCGGCATCACCCGCCACAAGATCGCCGACGCCCTCGCGGCCCGCTCCCGCCGGGCGGACCTCGTCACGCTCGTGGCGACGATGCCTCCCGCGCCCACGGACCGGCGCGCCGACTTCCCGGAGGCCGTGCTCGACCGCGTGCTGATCAGCCACGAGGTGAGCCGTCTGTCACCCGCCCAACGGCGCGTGCTCAGGCTCGCCTTCTACGACGACCTCACCCAGCCGCAGATCGCCGTGGTCACCGGCTGGCCGCTCGGCACGGTGAAGAGCCACGCGCGCCGGGGCCTGGAACAACTGCGCCGCCGCCTGCGGGAGAGCGGCGCCGTCGAAGCACGGCAGGAGGGCGATGACGGAAACCTGGAGGGACGCGGTAGCGATCACTGAGAACAGGTCAGCCACTGTCGCGTGCATATCCCAAGCATTGGCCAAGGCATTGGCCGTCAACCCGACATTCGCCGTTAAGCGGAGAGAATTCCGCAGGAGTGAAGAAGAGGAGAAGCTTCTGCCGGAAGCGTGAGCCCGCGCACAATGCGTGACCGTGCGCCCCTGTGCGCCCCCTATGGAATTCGGCCACACCCGTGCCCTGGCCCGGTGGGCCGTCTGGGGACTGGACATCCCTGATCGGTCCATGTCGTGGGATGGAGGGTAAGTGGGCAACGGGGGTGCGAATTCGGTCAGCATCTTCCATCCCGGTAGTCGTTCATGGCCGGAGCCCGGCTGCTGTGCCTGGTCGAAGGCATTACTGGCCAGATGCGGGTGGACGGAAGGCGGCGATTTCTGTGGTTGGGTGTTTGGCCATGGGGCGGCGGGGCACACGCGTGGCGGCGGTCCGTACTGGATTGTTGAGGCTCGAACGACACCGTTCGAAAGCTACTCGACGGTTACGCAAAACAGACGGCGGAAGCACCCTTCGTTCAACTTCTGGGGGTTGCTATCGAGTGACCCACCGTGAAGACTGTGGCGAGGGTGCTCTGAATATGCGTGGTGCACAGCACAGGACCGCATCTATGGGATGTGCGTATGTTGTCGTCCGCAGCTGGGAGTCCGTCTTCGCGGGCCCGGGCCACCGATTCGTACGAGCAAGGGGAAATCTCGCGCAAAAGCCGCGAGGATCGTTTCACTGGGGGATGAGTGATGTCGGCTTGGTTCGCACACGAGGTGCCGCCCTTCGCCGAAGGGCGGACGGAAAGCCGAAGTGCGAAGGGGCGGACGTGTTGAGCCAGGCCAAGCGGCCCCGGTGACGGCGGAGAGCAGGCGTGCGGGTCGGTGAGGACACCGCCGCCCGCCGCTAGGGCCTGCCCGCCCTCCGTGACGGACGCTCCATCGGCCTGCCCGCACACCGCGTTCACCGCGTGGGGTCCTTCGGCGCGCGCGGTGACGTGCGGCCCGCGCACGGCCACGGCGGCCCCGCCCCGTGTGCCGGAGTCGACTCAGCCCGAGCGACCGCCCCACCCCCTGCTTTCGTCGTGCCTCCGCATCCCCCCACCCAAGGGAGAGAAGTGACCAGCAATTCGACCAACAGCTCCTCGGCACAGGACCACTTACTGTTCGACGCGCTGACCGAACAGTGGCGATCCCTGCGCGAGGCCGGCCCGGTCCGCCACGACGAGGCGCAGGGAGTGTGGCACGTCGTAAACCACGAAGGGGTTGCCGCCGTGCTCGCCGACTCGGCGACGTACTCCTCGGACATGACCCCGATCGCCCCCTCCCAGGAGGACTTCGAAGCCTTCAGGCAGGGCAACTTCGTCGGCATGGACCCGCCCGAGCACCGCAAGTTCCGCACCCTGGTGAGCCAGGCGTTCACCCCGCGCGTGGTGCACGGGCTCGAACCGCGCATCGAAGCCGTGTGCGCCCGTCTGCTCGACGCCGTGGCCGACCGCGACCGCATCGACATGGTCGACGCGCTGGCCTACCCCCTGCCCATCATCGTGATCGCCGAACTCCTCGGCATCCCCACCGAGGACCACCCGCTGTTCCAGGAGTGGGCGGCCACCCTCTTCGGCGGCGACCAGCTCGGTGAGTCGCCCGACATGGCCGACCTGGAGCGCGCCCTCGAAGCCATCGCCCCGACCGTGCGCGAGATGAACGGCTACGTCCTGGACCACATCCGCCGCCGTCGCGCCGAGCCCGGCGACGACCTCATCAGCAAGCTCATCGCCGCCGAGGTCGACGGAGTCCGCCTGGAGGACCAGGAGATGGTCGGGTTCGTCGCCCTGCTCCTCGTGGCCGGACACATCACCACCACCGCCCTCCTGGGCAACGCCCTGGTCGCCTTCGACCGCAACCCCGGCACGCTCACCGCCCTGCGCGCCGACCCCGCCCGGCTGCCCGACGCCATCGAGGAAGTGCTGCGCTGGCTGCCGCCCTTCCCCGAACTGGGCCGCCGCGTCACCCGCCCCGTGGTCCTCGGCGGTCACGAACTGCCCACCAACACCCTGGTGATGGCCCACCTGGGCGCCGCCAACCGCGACCCCGACCGCTTCACCAAGCCGGACGTCCTGGACGTGACCCGCAGCCCGAATCCCCATCTGACCTTCGGCCACGGCATCCACTTCTGCTTCGGCGCGCCCCTGGCCCGCCTGGAGGCCCGCATCGCGCTGCGGATGCTGCTCGACCGCTTCCGCGACCTCTCCGTCTCCTCCTACCGCGACGTCACGTACCAGAACCCGGCCGTCCTCGTCGGCGTCCGCCACCTGCCGGTCGACGTCGTCAGACCGTAAGCACCCGCGCCCTCACGTCCGGCCCGGAGCCCGCCGGCCGTCGCGCCACCCGCCCTGAGCCACTGTTAACGGGAGCCACCTCGTCATGCCGTACACCACCGCCGCCACGATCATCGAGCGGTCGCCGTCCCGCTTACGCGAAGCCCTGCAGGACCGTCTCGACGTGCTCGCGCGCACCCACCGGGTCCCCGGTGCCCACCTGACCGTGGACACCGGGACGGACGTGGTCAGCGTGCACACCGGCACCACCGACGCCTCCACCGGCACTCCGTTCACCGCCGACACGGCCGTGCCCCTGGGGTCCGTCACCAAGGTCTACACAGCCGCCGCCGTGATGCTCCTCGCCGACGACGGCGATCTGGAGCCCGACGACCCCGCGGCCTCGTTCATACCCGAGCTACGCGCGTTACCTGAGGTAACGATACGTCACCTGCTCAGCCACACCGCCGGGTTGCCCACCGGGCCCGACTCGGACACCGCCGCCGGGACGACCGTCTCGCGCTACCTGGCGGAGGCCTGCGCCGCCCGGGACACGCTGTTCGCGCCCGGGGCCGGATTCTCGTACTCCAACGCCGGTTACATCGCCGCCGGACGGATCATCGAGTCCGTCACCGGCATGACCTGGAAGGAGGCCGTCCGGGCCCTGCTCCTGGAGCCCCTCGGCACCACGGCCGCCTACCTCGGCGATCCCGCCCCCGCCCGCACGGCCGCCGTCGGCCACGCGCTGAACACCGCGACCGGACAGCCGCGCCCGGCCCGGCAGAACCTCGCCCCCGTCGAGGCACCGGCAGGCGCCCTGCTGGCCAGCGCCCTCGACCTGGCGGCCCTCGGGAGAACCCTGATAGGCCGGTCCGCCGTGCTGCCGCCCGCCGTCGCGGCGCTCATGCGGACCCCCGTACCTGGCGCCGACCCGGGGGTCCTCGCGGACGCCTGGGGCCTGGGCGTCGCGCTGTTCAAGGAGGACGGCCGCTGGTGGTGCGGCCACGACGGGAACGCCCAGGGCACCTCCTGCCATCTGCGGGCCGAGCCCGACAGCGGCGTGGTCGTCGCCTTCACCGGCAACGCCGGCGGCGCCACCGCCCTGTGGCAGGACCTCGCCGACGACCTCACCCGGCTCACCGGTGTACGCGTGCCGACCGCTCCGGCACCCGCACGGCGGGGCGAACCCATCGCCCTCCCCGAGTGCGTCGGCACCTACCGCAACGGCGCCCTCGAATACCGGATCACCCTCGACGTCGACGGCTCCCCAGCGCTGTCCGTGGACGGCGACCTCCCGCTGCCCCTGGTCTGCTACGCCGACCTGACGTGCGACCTGGTCGACCCGGCCACCGGTCGCCGCGAGCCCGGCGGACGCTTCCACCGCGACGCCGCCACCGGCACCGTCGACCGCGTGCAGATCTCGGGCCGCACCGCCCGCCGCACCCGCACCTCCTGAGCACACCCAGCTCCGGCGTGCGCACGCCCCGGCCCTGCCCCGCCGGGGAGCAACCCGTGCCCGCGCGCACCCGCACCGTCCCCGCGCCGAAGGACATCCCCCCATGACGGACCTGCATGACAAGCCCACCCCGGCGACCCACCCGCCGTCGGCCGACCACGCCGCCGCGGGCGGCGGAAGCGGGAGCTCCGGTGCCCACCCGCACCCCTCGCTCGGTGAGCTGTTCGCCGCATGGGTGGACCGCACGCCCGACGCGCCCGCGGTCACCGACGGCCGACGGACGTGGTCCTACCGGGAGTTGGCACAGCGAGCCGACCGCCTCGCCGCCGACCTCGTACGGCGCGGGGCCGGACCGGACCGCACGGTGGCGCTCGTCCTGCCGCGGTCGATGGAACTGATCGCGGCAGAGATCGCCGTGACACGTGCGAGTGCCGCCTTCCTGCCCGTGGACCCCGGCTACCCCGCTGAGCGGCGCGCGCTGATGCTGGCCGACGCCGCACCCGTGGTGGTCCTCGACGACCCGGCCCGGGTCCGCGCCGTCCTCGACGACGCGGCCGGGCCGGTGCCCGACCGGTGGCCCGGGCCGGTGGGCCCCGATCACGCGGCGTACGTCATCTACACCTCCGGCTCCACCGGCACCCCCAAGGGCGTGACCGTCACCCACCGGGGCATCGCGGGCTTCAGCCGCGGCTGCGCCGAGCAGTACGCCGTGCGGCCCGGCGACCGGATCCTGCAGTTCTCCTCGCCCAGCTTCGACGCCGCCGTCCTCGAACTGTGCAGCTCCCTCCTGTCCGGAGCCACCCTCGTGGTGCCGCCCGACGGGCCGTGGCTCGGCGACGAACTCGCCGCCGTCCTCGACGAGCACCGCATCACCCACGCCCTGATCCCGCCCGCCGCCCTCGCCACCCTGCCCGACCCGGCGCACGGCGCCGCGGGCAGCCACCTGAGCACCCTGATCGTGGGAGCGGAGGCCTGCCCGCCGGCCCTCGTCGACCGCTGGGCCCCCGGCCGCCGGATGATCAACTCCTACGGCCCCACCGAAGCGACGGTCGTCGCCTCCTGGACCGGACCCCTGACCGCGGGCAGCGGCGCGCCGAGCATCGGCACCCCGCTGTCCGGCACCCAGGTACACGTCCTCGACGCGGCGATGCGCCCCGTCGCCCCCGGCGCCGACGGCGAGCTGTACGTGGGCGGGGACGGCGTGGCCCGCGGCTACCACGGCCGCCCCGGCCTGACCGCCACCCGCTTCGTCGCCAGCCCCTTCGGCCCGCCCGGCGCCCGGCTCTACCGCACCGGCGACCGCGCCCGCCGGAACGCCGAAGGAGAGCTGGAGTTCCTCGGCCGCGCCGACCGCCAGGTCAAGGTCCGCGGCTTCCGCATCGAACCCGGCGAGATCGAGGCCGTACTCCTGCGCCACCCCGGCGTGCGCGAGGCCGTCGTCGTGGTGCGCGAGGACGACCCGGGACGGCGGCGGCTCGTCGGCTACGTCACGCCCACCGACGCCGAACAGGCCCCGGAGCCCACGGCGCTGCGCGCGGCCACCGCCACCACCCTGCCCGCGCACATGGTCCCGGCCGCCGTCGTCGTCCTGGACGAACTCCCGCTCACCAGCCACCACAAGGTGGACCACCGCGCCCTGCCCGCCCCCGTCCGCGAGAGCGCCGACGGCTGGACCCAGCCGCGCACCCCGCGGGAAGAGGCACTGGCCGCCATCTGGGCCGAGGTCCTCGCCGTCGACGCCGTGGGCGCCGACGACGACTTCTTCGACCTGGGCGGCGACTCCGTCCTCGCCGCCCGGACGCTGTCACGGATCACCGAGGAACTGGGCGTACGCCTCGCGGTGCGGGACGTGTTCACCGCCCGGACCGTCGCCGCTCTCGCCCCGCTCCTCGGCGACCCGTCCGCCGCCGCACCGCCCGAGCCGATACCGCCCGCCCCGCGCGACGGCCCGCTGCCCCTGTCCAGCGCGCAGCAGCGGCTGTGGTTCCTTGACGACCTCACCGAGGGCGGCACGGAGTACAACACCGGCGTGGCGCTGCGGCTGCGCGGCGACCTCGACGGCGCGGCACTGCGCCGTGCCCTGGACCGGCTCGCCGCCCGCCACGACGCGCTGCGCACCACGTTCGCCACGGTCGAGGGACAGGGCGTACAGCACGTCAGCGCGGCAGCCGAACTGCCCCTGCGCACGGCCGACGTGGCACACGTGCCCGCCGCCCGGCGCGCCGAGGTCGCCGAACGGCTCCTCACCGAGGAGCTCGGCCGCGCCTTCGACCTGGCCACGGGCCCCCTCACCCGAGCACTCCTCATCCGCGTCACCGACGGGGACCACCTGCTGCTCCTCGCCCAGCACCACATCGTCACCGACGGCTGGTCCGTGGGCCTGCTCACCCGCGAACTGGCCGCGCTCTACCACGCGGAGGCCACCGGAGCCCCCGACGGCCTGCCCGCGCCGACGGTCCAGTACCCGGACTACGCGGTCTGGGAGCGGCGACAGCGCTCCTCCGGCACCGACAGCGACGACCTCGCGTACTGGAAGCGGCGTCTGACGGGCATGCAGCAGCTCGACCTGCCCACCGACCGGCCCCGGCCGCCGGTGCGCACCACCGTCGGCGCCGCGCACCGCCACCCGATCCCGGCGGACCTCGTCGAGCGGCTGCGGCAGCTGGCCGCGGGCCGCGGCACGACCTTGTTCACCCTGTTCGCCGCGGCGGCGGCCGTGCTGTTCTCCCGGTACTCCGGCCAGCGGGACGTGGCCTTCGGCACCGTCACCAACGGGCGCGGGCGCCGCGACCTGGAGGACGTGACCGGCTTCTTCGCCAACACCGTGGTGCTGCGCGAGGAAGTCGACGACACCACCACCGTCGGTCGGTTCGTGGAACGCGTGCGCGCGACCGTCCTGGACGCCTTCGCCCACGACGGGGTGCCCTTCGACCGCGTCGTCGAGGAACTGGCACCGCCCCGCGACCCCAGCCGTACGCCGCTGGTGCAGGCGCTCGTGGTCCAGCAGACGGCCCCCGCCCACCCGCCGCGGGCCGGTGCGGTGCGCGTCGAGGAGCACCCGCTGCCGCGCCCGGCCTCCCGCTTCGACCTCGTCCTGGAGTTCGCGCCGCGCCCGGACGGCGGCCGCGAGCTGACCGTCGAGTTCAACACCGATCTGTTCGACGTGGACACGGTCGCCCGGATGAGCCGCCATCTGCACTGCCTCCTGGAGGGCATGGCGGACGGCCCGCACCGCACGCTGGCCGAGCTGCCCCTGCTCCTGGAGGGCGAGCGGCGCACCCTCCTGGAGACCTGGAACCCGCCCGCGCGCACCGGGCACGACGACACCGCGAGCACCCTGCCGGCGCTCTTCGAGGCCCAGGTGGCCCGCACCCCCGAGCGCACCGCCGTGGACTGCGGCACCACACGCCTCGACTACGCCGAGGTGAACCGGCGCGCCAACCGCGTCGCCCGGCAGCTCGTCGCCCGCGGCGCCGGGCCCGAGACGCTGGTGGCCCTGTGCCTGCCGCGCACCGCCGACCTGGTCCCGGCCCTGTGGGGCGTCCTGAAGTCCGGCGCGGGCTATCTGCCCGTCGACCCCGGCTACCCCGCCGAGCGCGTCCGCTTCATGCTCGCCGACGCCGAACCTGCCCTCGTCCTCGCGGGCCGCGAGACCGCGGGCGCGCTCCCCGCGGACTGCGAGCCGCTGCTCCTGGAGGACTGCCTGGCCGACGGCGCGGACCTGCCGGGGGACACGGACCTGACGGCGGCGGACCTGGCACGCCCGCTCGTCCCCGACCATCCCGCGTACGTCATCTACACCTCGGGGTCGACCGGCCGCCCCAAGGGCGTCGTGGTCGCTCACCGCAGCGTGGCGGCGCTCGCCGAGTGGGTGGCGGAGCGGTTCGGGCCCGAGCGCCTCGCCCATGTGATCGCCTCGACGTCGCTCAACTTCGACGTGTCGGTGTTCGAGTTGATCTGCCCCCTGCTCGCGGGCGGCAGCATCGAGGTGGTCGCGGACCTCGCCGCCCTCGCCGAGGCCCCCGACCTGCGCCGCGCCGGGCTCGTCAGCGGCGTGCCGTCGGTGATCGCGCGGCTGCTCACCGAGGGCCACACGGCGATCGCCTCGGACACGTTCGTCCTGGCCGGGGAGGCCCTGCCCGCACAGACCGTGCGCGACCTGCGGCGGGCCATGCCGTTCTGCGAAGTGGCCAACATATACGGCCCGACCGAGGCCACGGTCTACGCCACCGCCTGGTTCGCCGACGACATCGCACCCGACCAGGCCCCGCCGATCGGCAGGCCCGTGGCCCGCACCCGCGCCTACGTCCTCGACCATCTGCTGCGCCCCCAGCCCCCGGGTGTGACGGGTGAGCTGTACCTCGGCGGCGGCGGCCTCGCCCGCGGCTATCTGCGCCGCCCCGGTCTGACCGCGACCCGCTTCCTCGCCGACCCCTTCGGCGCCCCCGGGGACCGGATGTACCGCACCGGCGACCTGGTGCGCTGGACCCGGGCGGGTGAACTGGAGTACCTCGGCCGCACCGACCAGCAGGTCAAGGTGCGCGGCTTCCGCATCGAGCTGGGCGAGGTGGAGGAGGCCCTGCTGCGCTGCGAGGGCGTGGCACAGGCGGCCGCCGCCGCCCGCGAGAGCGAAGGACACCGGCGCCTGGTGGGCTATGTCGTGCCCGCCCCGGGCACGCGGGTGGACCCGGACGCGGTGCGCCGCGAACTCGGCCGCGCCCTGCCCGACTACCTGGTCCCCGCCGTCGTCGTGGGGCTGAGCGCGCTGCCCCTGAACCCCAACGGGAAGCTGGACCGCGACCGGCTCCCCGACCCCGGGCCCGTCGGGCGCGCCACCCGCCACGTGCCGCCGCGCACCCCCACCGAACGGCTCCTCGCCGGGATCTGGGCGGACGTCCTGCACGTGGAGCGGGTCGGGGCGGACGACAACTTCTTCGCGCTCGGCGGCGACTCCATCCTCAGCATCCAAGTCGTCGCCCGCGCCCGGCAGGAGGGCCTGACGGTCACCTCCCGCGATGTGTACCGGCACCAGACGGTGGCCGACCTCGCCCGCCGCGCGGACACCGCGGAAGGCCGCAAGAGTGCCGCCCCCGTCCAGGCGGCGGCCACCGGACCGGCGCCGCTGACGCCCATCCAGCACTGGCTGTTCGACAGCGCCGCCGACCGGTCCAGCCACTTCTCCCAGACCCTGTCGGCCCAGCTGCGCGAGCCGGTCGACGCGGCGGCCCTCGAGGACGCGCTCAACGACCTGGTCGCCCACCACGACGCGCTGCGCTCCCACTTCGTGACCGACGGCTCCGCGAGCCCCGACGGCCCCACCACCGCCCGCTGGCACATCGGCGAACGGACCCCGCGCCTGCGCCTGGCACGCCACACGGGCCCCGACGCCGACGCGCCGCACCTGGGCCCCTTCGACCTGCGCGAGGGCCCGCTGCTGCGCGCCGTCCTGCACGAGCGGGGCGCGGGGCTGCCGCCCGTCCTGCACCTGGCCGTCCACCACCTCGTGGTCGACGGCGTCTCCTGGCGCGTCCTGCTCGAAGACCTCGACCTGGCCTACCGCGCCCGCCGCGAGGGCCGCGACGCCACGGCGGCCCTGCCCGCCAAGTCCTCGCCGCTGCGCCACTGGGCACAGCGCCTGGCCGCGCACGCGGCCGACGGCGGCTTCGCCGACGAGACGGCGTACTGGACCCGCGCCCTCGCGGGCGCCGAGGCGGCCCTGCCCACGGACGGGGCGGGCCCCAACACCTACGCCTCGGCCCGCTCGGTGACCGTACGCCTCACCCCTAAGGACACCACCGCGCTGCTGCGCACGCTGCCCGACACCTACCGCACCCGGGTCAACGACGTGCTCCTGAGCGCGCTCGGCCGCGTCCTGTGCGCGTGGACCGGCCACGAGCGGGTCCTGGTGGACGTCGAGGGGCACGGGCGCGAAGAGCTGTTCGCCGACGTCGACACCAGCCGGACCGTCGGCTGGTTCACCACCCGCCACCCCGTCGCGCTCGCCGTCCCGGCCGACGCCGACTGGGACGCCGTACTCAAGCAGGTCAAGGAGCAACTGCGCGCGGTGCCCCGGCACGGGCTCGGGCACGACGTGCTGCGCTATCTGACCGGGCCCGGCACGGCGCCCACCGCGCCCACCGCGCAGGTCAGCTTCAACTACCTGGGCCGGTTCGGGCTCCCGGACGCACCGGACGGCCTGTACGGCGAACCGTTCCGCCCCCTCGAACTGGACGCCGACCCGCTGTCCGCGCGCCCGCACCCGCTGGAGGTCGTGGGACAGCTGGACGGCGACGCACTGGAGTTCACCTGGTTCTACTCCGACGCGCTGCACCACGAGGCGACCGTCGCGGAGCTCGCCGCGGCGTTCGCGGACGCCCTCGCCGGGATCGCCCGGCACGCGGCCCGGCCCGGCACCGGCGGCCGCACCCCGTCGGACTTCCCCCTGGCGCGGCTCGACCAGACGGCCGTGGACCGCGTCGTGGGCGACGACCCCGACGCGGTCGAGGACGTCCACGCGCTCACCCCCACCCAGGCGGGGATGCTCTTCCACGGCCTGTCGCAGGACGACCAGAGCGTGTACTTCCAGCAGGTGTCGTTCGTCCTGGACGGCGTGCCCGACCCCGCCGCCCTCGCGGCGGCCTGGCAGCACGTGACGGACCGCACCCCGGTGCTCCGCTCCCGCGCGGTGTGGCAGGACGTGCCCGAACCGCTCCTCGTGGTGCGGCGCCACGCCACCGTGCCGGTCACGCACCTGGACTGGCGCGAGCTGACCGACGACGAGCGGGGCAGCGCGCTGCGGGACCTGCTCGACCGGGACCGCGAGCGCGGCGTCGACCTGGCGTGCGCCCCGCTCCAGCGCATCGCCCTGGCCCGGCTCTCCGACAGCTCCGTCCGCGTGGTGTGGTCCTTCCACCATCTGATCCTGGACGGCTGGAGCCTGTTCCAGGTCCTGTCCGACGTGTTCGCCCGCCACGCGAGGCCGTCCGGCTCCGCGGACGAGGGCGACCCGCCGCCCGTGCGGCGCCCCTTCAGCGACTACGTGGCCTGGCTGCGCGACCGCGACGACGACCGGGCCGAGCGGCACTGGCGCGACCGCCTCGCGGGCCTGGCCGAGGCCACCGCGCTGCCCTACGACCGCGAGCCGCGCGAGAGTCACCACGCGGAGTCCACCGAGGCGGTCCGCGTCACGGTGCCGCAGGCCACGACGCGTGCCCTGGAGGACCTGGCCAAGGCCGCGGGCCTGACCCTGAACACCCTGGTCCAAGGCGCCTGGGCGCTGCTCCTGAGCCGTCTGGCGGGCCGGGACGAGGTCGTCTTCGGCACCACCGTCTCCGGCCGCCCGCCCGAGCTGCCGGGCGCCGACTCCATCACCGGCCTGTTCATCACGACCCTGCCCACCCGCGTCCGGGTGGCGCGCGAGGGCACCCTCGCCGACTGGCTGGGCGCCCTCCAGTACGACCAGAGCGAGGACCGCCGCTTCGACCACGTGCCGCTCACGCGGCTGAAGGCCCTCACCGAACTCCCCGAGCGGGCCGCCCTGTTCGACAGCATCGTCGTCTTCGAGAACTATCCCGTCGACGACGACCTCGCCGCCGCCCACGGGCTGCGCTTGAGCGACCTCGACGGCATCGAGACCACCAACTACCCGCTCAGCCTGGTCGCCTACCCCGGTGCGGAACTCGGCCTGCGCCTCGGCTACGACCCCGCGCTCTTCGACGCCGCCACGGTCGCCCGCCTTGCCGAGTACCTCACCGTGCTCTTCGACGGCATGGCCGCAGAACCTGGGCGCCCGCCCGCGCGGCTGCCGCTGCTCACCCCCGCCCGCCGCCGCCAGGTCGTCGACGAGTGGAACGACACCGCCACCGCCCTCCCCGAGGCGACGGTCGCGGAGCTGTGGACGGCACAGGCGCGCCGCACGCCCGACGCCGTCGCCCTGGAGGCGGGTGCCGACCGGCTCACCTACCGGGACCTGGACGTCCGGGCCACGGCACTCGCCGCCCGGCTCGCCGCCCGCGGCGTCACGGCCGAAGTGCCGGTCGGCGTCCTCATGGACCGCTCGGCCGGTCTGGTCGTCGTCCAGCTCGCGCTCGCCCTCGCCGGGGGCGTCTACGTCCCCCTCGACGGCCGGGCGCCGAGCGAGCGGCTGCGGCGCATGCTCGCCGAGGTCGGCGCGGACCTCGTCCTGACGGACGCCGAGTGGGAGCGGACGGCCCGGGACGTGCTGCCCGACGGGACCGTGCTGCGGCCCGACCGCGAGCCCGAGGGCGGCGCGCCGGACGCTCCCGCCACCCCGGCCGTGCACCCCGACTCCGTCCAGTACGTGATGTTCACCTCCGGCTCCACCGGCACTCCCAAGGGCGTCGCCGTGCGCCACCGGGACGTCGCCGCCCTGGCGCTCGACCGCGCCTTCGCCGGGCACGACCGCGTCCTCGTGCACTCCCCGCACGCCTTCGACGCCTCCACGTACGAGCTGTGGGTGCCCCTGCTGCGCGGCGGGACGGCCGTCCTCGCCCCGCCCGGGGACGTCGAGGCCGCCGTCGTCCGGAGCGCGATCACCGAGCGAGGCGTGCGGTTCCTGTGGCTCACCGCGGGCCTGTTCCGCCTCCTCGCCCAGGAGGACCCCACGTGCCTGCGCGGCGCCCGGGAGGTGTGGACCGGGGGCGAGGCCGTGCCCGGCGCCGTGGTGCGCCGCGTCCTCGACGCCTGTCCAGACCTCACCGTCGTCGACGGCTACGGCCCCACCGAGACCACCACCTTCGCGACCCGGCGCCCCTTCCGCGCCGGTGACCCGCTGCCCCCGGTGCTGCCCATCGGACGCCCGCTCGACAACACCCGCGTGTACGTCCTCGACGCCGCGCTCCAGCCCCAACCGCCGGGCGTTCCAGGGGAGTTGTACGTCGCGGGGGCCGGGCTCGCCCGGGGCTACGCCGGGCAGTCGGGGGCGACCGCCGCCCGCTATGTGGCTGACCCCTTCGGCCCGCCCGGCTCCCGCATGTACCGCACCGGCGACATCGTCCGCTTCGGCGGCGACGGCGAACTGCACTTCGTGGGACGTGCGGACGACCAGATCAAACTGCGCGGGTTCCGCGTCGAGCCCGCCGAGATCGAGGCCCGCCTCACCGTGCACGCGGGCGTCGCCGAGGCCGTCGTGTCCGTGTGCGAGCACGCCGGGCGCAAGCGCCTGGCCGCCCACTTCGTGCCCGCCTCCGTGACGGCCGCGCCGACCGTGAGCGAACTGCGCGCCCACGTGGCCGCCGAACTGCCCGACTACATGGTCCCCGCCGCCTTCGTGACGGTGCCGGAGCTGCCCCTGACCGCCAACGGCAAGGTCGACCGGGGCAGACTGCCCGCACCGGACTGGTCGGCGGCGGGCGACACCGCCTACCGCCCGCCCCGCACCGAGGCCGAGCGCGTCCTCAGCGGCATCTGGGCCGACCTCCTGGGCGTGGACCGCGTCGGCGCCGACGACAACTTCTTCACCCTCGGCGGCGACTCGATCCTCAGCATCCAGGTCGTCTCGCGCGCCCGCGCCGCCGGGCTCGGGCTCACCCCGCGCGACCTGTTCCGCCACCCCACCGTCGCCGCCCTCGCCGCGGCCAGCGGCTCCGCCGGGGCCGTCGCCGGAACCGGCCCCGTGACCGGCGAGGTGCCGCTCACGCCCATCCAGCACTGGTTCCTCGACCCCGGGCCGCGCCGCCCCGAGGTCTTCGACCAGTGCCTGCTCGTCGAGACGGCCACGGACGTCGACGCGGAGGCCCTGAGCCGCGCCCTCGCGGCCCTGTGGTCCCACCACGACGCCCTGCGCGCCCGGTTCGTCCAGGGCGACGACGGGTCCTGGCACCAGCACTGCCCCGGCCCGGACGAGGCGGCCCCGGACCTCCTGGAGGTCCGCGACCTGAGCGGCATGGACGCCGAAGCCGCCGAGGCCCGCGGCACCGCCGAGGCGCACGCCGCGTTCCGCCTCGCCACCGGCCCGCTGCTGAACGCCCGCCTGTTCACCGGCGCGCGCCCGCGCCTGCTCCTGACCGTCCACCACCTGGTCGTCGACGGCGTGTCCTGGCGCATCCTCCTGGAGGACCTGGACACGGCCTACCAGCAGGCGCGTACGGGCGAGCCGGTACGGCTCCCGCAGCGCACCACGTCCGTCCAGGAGTGGGCGCGTCGCCTGCGCGCCCGCACCGCGTCCGGCGGCTTCGCCGGCCAGCGCGCCCACTGGGAGGACGTGGCACGGCACTGCGCCGCGCCCCTGCCCCTGGACACCGGCGCGGCACCGGACAGCACCACCATGGCCGACGTACGCGCGGTCACCGTACGCCTGGACCGGGAGCGCACCGACGACCTGCTGCGCAAGGTGCCGAGTGCCTACCGCACCCGCGTCGACGACGTGCTCCTGACCGCCCTCGGCCGTACCCTCTCCGACTGGATCGAACGTTCTACCGTCGCCGTCACACTGGAGGGCCACGGCCGTGAGGACCAGCTCTTCGACGACGTCGACCTGTCCCGCACGGTCGGCTGGTTCACCAGCCTGTACCCCGTCGCCCTGCACGTGCCGGACGCGGACTGGGGAACCGCCCTGAAGTCCGTCAAGGAACAGCTGCGCGCGGTACCGGAGCGGGGCATCGGCCACGGCGCGCTCACGCGTCTCGCCGGGGACGACCGGCTCACCACCGCGCCGACGCCCGGCATCAGCTTCAACTACCTGGGCCGGTTCGACTGGTCGGCCGACAGCGGCGGCGCCCTGGTGCGCGGCGTGCCCGGCGGCCTCGGTGGGGCCGACGCGCCTGAGGCGGCGCGCCCGCACCTGCTCGACGTGATCGCCCGCGTCGAGGGCGGGGAGCTGGAGATCACCTGGCACTACAGCCACACCCTGCACCACGAGGAGACCGTCGCGGGCCTCGCCGACGGCATGCTGCGCGCGCTCACCGAACTCGTCGCCCACTGCTGCCGCGAGGACGCCGGGGGCCGTACGCCCTCGGACTTCCCGCTGGCCCGCGTGGACCAGGAGGCCCTGGACCGCGTCGTGGGCGACGGCCGCGCGGTCGCGGACCTGTACCCGCTGACGCCGATGCAGGCGGGCATGCTCTTCCACAGCCTCATGGACCCCGACGCGCGGACGTACGTCAACCAGGTCCAGTTGGTGCTGCGCGGCGTCACCGACCCGCATGCCCTGGCCGAGGCGTGGCAGCGCACGGCCGACGCCAACGCCGTGCTGCGCACCGGCCTGGTGTGGCAGGAGACCGCCGAGCCGCTCCAGGCCGTGCGGCACCGGGCCACCGTGCCCGTCACCCACCACGACTGGACCGGATGGCCCGCCGACCGGTGCGCGCGGGAGATGGACCGGCTGCTCGACGCGGACCGCGACGCCGGGATCGACCTGGGCACCGCGCCCCTGATGCGCCTCACCCTGATCCGTCTGACGCCGGACCGCGTACGGATGGTGTGGACGTTCCACCACGTCCTGCTCGACGGGTGGAGCGCGGCCCAGGTCTTCGACGAGGTGTGCGAGCGGTACGCGGCGCTGACCGCCGGACGCCGCCCGGAGGTCGCCGACCGCGCGCCCTTCCGCGACTACCTGGAGTGGCTGTCGCGGCAGGACGCCGCCCGGGCTGAGCAGTACTGGCGCGAGACCCTCGCCGGGTTCTGCGCCCCCACCGAACTCCCCAGGGACCGGCGGCCCGCCGAGGCCCACCGCGCGTCGTCCTCGGGAACCGTCGGCGCGGAGCTCGACGCCGCGACGTCGGCGCGGCTGCGGGAGACGGCGCAGCGGGCCGGGCTGACCGTCAACACCATGGTGCAGGGCGCCTGGGCGCTGCTCCTGTCGCGGTACGGCGGCGGGGACGACGTCGTGTTCGGCACCACCGTCTCCGGGCGCCCCGCCGAACTGCCCGGAGTGACCTCGATGGTCGGGGTGTTCATCAACACCCTGCCCACCCGCGTCCGGATCGACGGCGGTCGCGGCCTCCTGGAGTGGCTGCGCGCGCTCCAGGCCGCGCAGTCGGAGTCCCGCAGGCACGACTTCGTCTCCCTCGCCCAGCTCCAGACCTGGAGCGAGGTGCCCGGCGGTACGAACCTGTTCGACAGCATCGTGGTCTTCGAGAACTACCCGTTCGACGAGGGCGCCCTGGCCCGGCACGGCCTGGCCATCGAGCAGGAACGCGACGTGGAGCCGACCAACTACCCGCTCAACGTGGTGGTCGCCCCCGGGGACATCCTGTCGGTCATCCTGGACTACGACCCCGGTCACTTCGAGGAGTCGACCGCGCGTTCCCTCGCGGCGCGGCTGCTGCACACGCTGCGCCTCCTGGCCGACGCGTCGGACGACACCCGCCTGGACGCGGTGGACGTCCTGGCTCCGGAGGAGCGCGAGCGGCTGCTGCGCGGGCCCGGACGCCCCGCACTGGCCCCGGTCACACCGGAGGTGCTGCCCACCCTGGTCGAGGCCGCCGTGGACCGTACGCCCGAGGCGACGGCCCTGGTCACACCGGGCCTCTCCCTGTCCTTCGCCGAGGCCGAGGTGCGCGCGAACCGGGTGGCGCACGGGTTGATCGCCCGCGGTGTGGGCCCGGGCGATCTGGTGGCCCTGGTGCTGCCGCGCTCCGTGGAGATGGTCCTCGCGCAGCTGGGTGTGGCCAAGGCCGGTGCGGCCTTCGTACCGGTGGATCCGGGATATCCGGCGGAGCGGGTGGCGTTGATGCTGCGCGACGCGGCGCCCGCGGTGACGCTCGACGCGGCGCAGGTCGCCGAGCTGCTGAGCGACGGCCCGGGGGAGGACCGGCCGACGGACGCGGACCGGGTCCGTCCGCTGCGCCTGGACGACCCGGCGTATGTGATCTACACATCCGGTTCCACGGGGACGCCCAAGGGTGTGGTGGTGACGCATCGGGGTCTTGCGGGCTTCTCGGCCGCTGAGGCGGCGCACTATGAAGTGGCGCCGGGGGATCGGGTGTTGGCGTTCGCCACGCCGAGTTTCGATGCCTCGGTCCTTGAGCTGTGCATGTCCTTGCCGCTCGGTGCGAGCCTGGTCGTGCCCGCGCCCGGGCCGCTGCTCGGCGCGGAACTCGCGGAGGTGCTCCGGACAGAGCGCATCACGCACACCTTGCTGCCTCCGCCCGCGCTGTCCACGCTGCCACCGGAGACCCCGGGAACCCTGCCGGATCTGAAGACCCTCACGGTCGGCGCCGACGCCTGCGGCGCCGACCTGGTGGCCGCCTGGGCGCCGCACCACCGCCTGGTCAACTCCTATGGGCCCACCGAGGCCACCGTCGTCGCCACGTGGTCGGCGTCGCTGACCGTGGAGGGGACCGCGCCGCCCATCGGGCGTCGGTTGCCGGACACGGGTGTGTACGTCCTGGACGCGCGGCTGCGGCCGGTTCCGGACGGGGTGGCGGGGGAGCTGTGGCTGAGCGGTCCGGCCCTGGCCCGTGGGTATCTGAACCGTCCGGGTCTTACGGCTTCCCGGTTCACGGCCGACCCGTTCGGTCCGCCCGGTTCGCGGATGTACCGCACCGGCGACCTGGTGCGCCGCGACGCCCACGGCGAACTGCACTACCTGGGCCGCACCGACCACCAGGTGAAGGTGCGCGGCTTCCGCGTCGAGCTGGGTGAGCTGGAGGCGGCCCTCGCCGGGCACCCGGACGTGGCCGCGGCCGCCGCCCGCGTGTCGGAGCGCGACGGCCACCGCCGCCTCGTGGCCTACGCCGTGCCGCGAGGGAGCGAAGCCCCCGACCCCGCGGCCCTGCGCGACTTCCTCGCCCGCACCCTCCCCGACCACCTGGTCCCCGCGGCCGTCGTACCGCTGGAGCGACTCCCGCTCGGCGCCAGCGGCAAGCTCGACCGGAACGCGCTGCCCGAACCCGCCTGGTCGGCCCCGGCCGACATCGGTGGCGTGCCGCCGCGCACCGACACGGAGAAGGCGCTCGCCGCGATCTGGTCCGAGGTCCTCGGCGTGCCCGACGTGGGCGCGCAGGACAACTACTTCACGCTCGGCGGGGACTCCATCCTCGGCATCCAGATCGTCGCCGCGGCCCGCCGCGCCGGATTCGCGCTGACGCCGAGGCACCTGTTCCGGCACCAGACGATCGCCGAGCTCGCCGCCGCCGCGGCGGACCTGCCCGCCGCGGGAACGACGGCCGAACAGGGCGCCGTCGTCGGCGAGGCACCGCTCACGCCGGTCCAGCACCTGCTGTTCGACACCCTCACCGGCGACCCGGCACGCCTCACCCAGGCCGTCGCCCACCACCTCGCCAGCGACACTGACGAGACCGCGCTGCGCGCCGCCCTCGCCGCCGTCCACGACCACCACGACGCGCTGCGCCTGCGCTACCCGGCGGGCGCCGACGGGGCCCGCCGCCAGCACGGCAGCGCGCCGGGCGCACCCGTCCACCTGGAGACGCACGACCTGCCGGGGGAGGTGCCCGCCGCCCTCGTCGACGACCTGTGCGCGGGCTTCGACCTGGACACCGGGCCGCTCCTCAAGGCCGCGCTGTGCCGCTGTGGCGACGAGCGGCGGCCCGTCCTGGTGCTCGCCGCGCACCACCTGGTCGTGGACGCGGTGTCCTGGCACCTGATCCTGGAGGACCTCGACACCGCCTACCGGGCCCTGCGCGCGGGAAACCCGCCGGACCTCGGCCCGAAGACGACCTCCTTCCAGGCGTGGGCCCGCCGTCTCGCCGCGCACACCGAGGCCGGAGGCTTCGACGGCGAGCTCGGCCACTGGCGGAGCGTGCCCGACGGCCACGCCCTGCCGACCGACCTCGCCGGGGCGAACACCGCCGCGAGTGAGGAGTCCGTGACGGTGGGCCTCGACAGCGAGGAGACCCGCCGCCTCCTCCAGGACGTACCGGGCGTCTACCGCACCCGCGTCAACGACGTGCTGCTGTACGCCCTCGGCCGGGTCCTGGCGCGCTGGACGGGCCGGGACCGGGTGGCCGTGACCCTGGAGGGCCACGGCCGCGAGGACCTCTTCGACGACGTCGACCTCTCCCGCACCGTCGGCTGGTTCACCAGCGTGTTCCCCGTCGCGCTCGACGTACCGCGCGACGCGGACACCGCCACCGCGCTGAAGTCCGTCAAGGAGGGCCTGCGCGCGGTGCCCCACGGCGGCATCGGCTACGGCGCCCTGCGCCATCTGCACCCGACCGCGGGCGCGGGGCTGCCTGGGCTGCCTGGGCTGCCGCAGATTTCCTTCAACTACCTGGGCCAGCAGGACCGGAACACCACCGGAGACCTGCTGCACGCGCCCCTCGGCGACCTGGCGGGCGGCATGGACACGGCCGCGGACCGCCCGCACCTCCTCGACGTCATCGGGCGCGTGACGGACAAGCGCCTGGAGTTCACCTGGTCGTACTCGCGCGACGTGCACCGCGGTGACACCGTCGCCCGGCTCGCGGCCGAGCTCACCGACGAACTGCGGGCCCTCGTGCGGCACTGCGCCGAACCCGGCGCCGGGGGCCGCACCCCGTCGGACTTCCCCCTGGCCCCGCTGGACCAGGCCGCCGTCGACCGCCTCGTGGGCACGGGACGCGACGTCGAGGACCTCTACCCGCTCACCCCGACCCAGGCGGGCATGCTCGTCCACGGCATGGACGAGCCCGCCGAGGGTCTTTACGTCGAGCAGATCACGTTCGTCATGGACGGCGTGCCCGACGCTCGCGTCCTCGCCGCCGCCTGGCAGCACGTCGTGGACCGCACCCCCGTGCTGCGTACCGCCGTCGTCCTGGCCGGGACGCCCGTCCCGCTCCAGGCGGTGCGGCGTGACGTCACGGTGCCCGTCACCGAGCACGACTGGAGCGGTCTCGCACCCGACGCGTGCGCGGCGGAGCTGGAGCGGATGCTCGCCGAGGACAAGGCCCGCGGCATCGACCTGGACCGGGTGCCGCTGCTGCGCGTCGCCCTGATCCGCCTTGCCCCGGACGAGGTGCGCGTGGTGTGGACCTTCCACCACGCCCTGCTCGACGGGTGGAGCGTCTTCCACGTCCTCGGGGACGTGGTGGCCAGCCACGCGGCGCTCTCCCGGGGCGAGGAGCCGCGGCTGCCGGAGCGCAGGCCGTTCGCGGACTACGCCGCCTGGCTCGCGGCCCGCGACACAGCGCGGGCCGCGGAGCACTGGTCGGGCGCGCTCGCCGACCTGACCGCTCCGACCCCGCTGCCCTACGACCGCAGGCCCGCCCCGGGCGCCCCGGCCCGTTCCGGCAGCTGGCTCGCGGAGTACCTGGAGGAGGCCGAGACGGACGACCTCGCGGACTTCGCCCGGCGCCACCGGCTGACCCTCAACACCGTGGTGCAGGGCGCCTGGGCGCTGCTCCTGTCCCGCTGGAGCGGCGAGCGGAACGTGTGCTTCGGCACGACCGTCTCCGGGCGGCCCGCGGACATGCCGGGCGCCGACACCATCGCCGGTCTGTTCATCACCACCCTGCCCGCCCGGGTCACCGTGGACGGCGCCGCCCCGTGCGCCGCGTGGCTGCGCGAGACGCAGGCCGCGCGGGCCGAGGACCGCCGCTTCGACCACGTACCGCTCACCGACCTCCAGGCCGCCAGCGGACTGCCCGCGGGAACCCCGCTGTTCGACAGCCTGCTGGTGTTCGAGAACTATCCGGTCGGCGACGACACCGCGGGCGCGCACGGCGTGCGGGTCCGCGACCTCGACGCCCACGAATCCACCAACTACCCGCTGACCGTGGTGATCCTGCCGGGCAGCCGGATGGGTGTCGTCGTCGGCTACGACCCCCGCTACTTCGAGGAGTCCACCGCACGCTCCCTCGCGGCCCAGCTCGTCCACACCCTGCGCGCCCTGGTCGCCGCGCCGGACGACACGCGCCTGGACGCGGTGGACTCCCTGCCGCCCGAACTGCGCGCGCGGCTGCTGCGGGGGCCCGCGCGCCCCGAGCCGACCCCGGTCGTACCGGAGGTGCTGCCCGCGCTGGTCGAGGCAGCCGTGGACCGCACGCCCGAGGCGACGGCCCTGGTCGCACCGGGCCTCTCCCTCTCCTTCGCGGACGTCGAGGCGCGCGCCAACCGGCTCGCGCACCAGCTGATCGCCCGTGGCGCGGGCCCCGGCGACCTCGTCGCCCTGGTGCTGCCGCGCTCCGCCGACATGGTCCTGGCGCAGCTCGGCGTGGCCAAGGCCGGAGCGGCGTACCTGCCGGTGGATCCGGGATATCCGGCGGAGCGGGTGGCGTTGATGCTGCGCGACGCGGCGCCCGCGGTGACGCTCGACGCCGACGAGGTCGCCGAACTGCTCGCGGCCCAGGGCGCACCGGAGCATCGGCCGACGGACGCGGACCGGGTCCGTCCGCTGCGCCTGGACGACCCGGCGTATGTGATCTACACATCCGGTTCCACGGGGACGCCCAAGGGTGTGGTGGTGACGCATCGGGGTCTTGCGGGCTTCTCGGCCGCTGAGGCGGCGCACTATGAAGTGGCGCCGGGGGATCGGGTGTTGGCGTTCGCCACGCCGAGTTTCGATGCCTCGGTCCTTGAGCTCTGCATGTCCTTGCCGCTCGGTGCGAGCCTGGTCGTGCCCGCGCCCGGGCCGCTGCTCGGCGCGGAACTGGCCGAGGTCCTGCGCACCGAACGCATCACCCACACCCTGCTGCCCCCGGCCGCGCTCGCCACCTTGCCGCCGGACACGCCCGGCACCCTGCACGACCTCAAGACCCTCACGGTCGGCGCCGACGCCTGCGGCGCCGACCTGGTGGCCCGCTGGGCGCCGCACCACCGCCTGGTCAACTCCTACGGGCCCACCGAGGCCACCGTCGTCGCCACTTGGTCGGCGCCGCTGACAGCGGACGGCGTCGCCCCGCCCATCGGGCGTCGGTTGCCGGACACGGGCGTGTACGTCCTGGACGCGCGGCTGCGGCCGGTTCCGGACGGGGTGGCGGGGGAGCTGTGGCTGAGTGGCCCGGCCTTGGCTCGTGGGTATCTGAACCGTCCGGGTCTTACGGCCTCGCGGTTCACGGCCGACCCGTTCGGCCCGCCCGGTTCGCGGATGTACCGCACCGGTGACCTGGTGCGCCGCGACGCCCACGGCGAGCTCCACTACCTGGGCCGCACCGACCACCAGCTCAAGCTGCGCGGCCACCGCATCGAGGCGGGCGAGGTCGAGGCGGTGCTCGTCCGGCACCCGGCGGTGCTCGACGCCGTGGTCACGGTGCGCGAGGACGAGCCGGGGCTGCCGCGCCTGGTCGCCCACCTGCTCGCCGCGCCCGACGCGGAGCCGCCCGCCGCCGCGGAGCTGCGGACCCTCGCCGCCCGCACCCTGCCAGGGCCTCTGGTCCCCTCGGCGTACGTCGTCCTCGACCGCTTCCCGCTCACCGAGAACGGCAAGACGGACCGGGCCGCGCTGCCCGCGCCGCCACCGGACCAGGAGGAGACGTCCGGCCACGTCGTCCCGCGCACCCCCACCGAGGAGGCCGTCGCCTTCCTGTGGGAGGAGGTCCTGCAGACGGTGGTGGGCGTGGAGGACGACTACTTCTCCCTGGGCGGCGACTCCCTGCGCGCCCTGCTCATCGCCTCCCGGGTCAACGACGCGTTCGGCGTGACCCTCACGCCCCGCGACGTCCTGGTCCACCGCACGGTCGCCGCCTTGGCGGACCTGGTGGAGGAGCAGGTGCTGAGCGAACTCGAAGACGCCGCACGCGGCGACAGCGACCACGACGAACGGTGAGGACTGCCAGACCATGACGTCTTCGAAGCGAGACCGCGCCGCGGCCCTGCCCAAGGACCTCCAGGAGGCGCTGCGCCGCCGCCTCGCCGGGCGCGCCGGTGGCACGGCGGGAACGACGGCGGCCGGAAACGGGGCGCCGGGCCCGGCCGCCCGGCCGGGCATCCCGCGCGCGGACCGTTCCACTCCGCTGCCGCTGTCCTTCGCCCAGCAGCGGCTGTGGTTCCTGGACCGGTTGCGGCCCGGCGACTCCCGCTACAACAGCGCCGTCGCGCTGCGGCTCACCGGCGCCCTGGACCGCGCGGCGCTCTCCCGCGCCCTGGACACCGTCGTGGCGCGGCACGAGGCGCTGCGCACCACGTTCCAGGAGACCGACGGGCGACCGGCACAGACCGTGCACCCGGCAGGGCCGGTGCCGCTTCCCGTGCGGGACCTGCCCGCCGCGGGCACGGCGGCCCTGGAGGAGGCCCTCCTCGCGGAGTACGAGCGGTCGTTCGACCTGACCGGCGGGCCGCTGCTGCGCGCCCTGCTGCTGCGGGAGCCGGAGGGCGCCGACGTGTCCCACGTCCTGCTCCTGACCGCCCATCACATCGTCACCGACGGCTGGTCGATGGGCGTGGTCCTGGAGGAGCTGTGCGCCGCGTACGACGCGCTGGCCCGGGGTGCGGCACCGGAGCTGCCGCCGGTGGCGGCGCAGTACCCGGACTTCGCGGTGTGGCAGCGCGAGCGGCTCTCCGGAGCGCGCCTGGAGCGGCACCTCGCCTACTGGTCCGAGCAGTTGACCGGTGCCGTGCCGCCGGGCCTGCCCCTGGACCGGCCGCGCCGCGGCGAGGAGGCGGGGGCGGGCGCCGTGCACACCTTCGCCGTGTCCGCGGACACCACGGCCCGGCTGCGCGCGCTCGCCACGGAGCGGCACACCACCCTCTTCACGTCCCTGGTCGCCGGGTGCCAGGCGCTCTTGGCCCGCTGGTCCGGGCAGGACGACATCACCATCGGCTCGCTGACCCCCGGCCGCTCCCACACCGACCTGGAACGGTCCGTCGGCTTCTATGTCAACACCGTCGTGCTGCGCACCCCCGTGGCGGAGGCCGGGTCCTTCCGCGACCTCCTGGGAGCCGCGGCCGACACGGTCAACGACGCCTTCGCGCACGGCGACACGCCCTTCGAGCGCCTGGTGGAGACCGTGGGCGCGACCCGCGAGGCGGGCCGCAACCCCCTGTTCGACGTCATGGTCCTGCTGCACCCCGCCCCGCCCGAGGCGCCCGGCGTGAACGGGGTGAGCGCCTCCCCGGTGACCGTGCCCCGGCGAGCCTCCACCTTCGACCTGAGCGTGGAGTTCGTGCCCGACGGCGACCAGCTCGTCGGCCTCCTGGAGTACCGCACCGACCTGTTCGACACCGCCACGGCCGAGCGGATGGCCGACCAGCTGGTGCGGCTCCTCGACACCGCCGCCTCCGAGCCGGACCGCGCCCTGGGCACGGTCCCGCTGCTCTCCCCGCAGGAGACCCGGCGGATCACCCAGGAGTGGAACGCCACCGCGGCGCCGGAGGCCGCCGGAACCTACCCCGAGCTCTTCGCCCGGCAGGTCGCCCGGGCCCCGCACGCCACCGCCCTGGTCGCCGGGGCCGACCGCCTCGACTACGCGACGCTCGACGCCCGCGCCGACCGCCTCGCCCACCACCTCCTGGCCCACGGCGCCGGGCCGGAGCACCTGGTCGCGCTGCGGCTTCCGCGCACCGCCGACATGATCGTGGCGATGCTCGCCGTGTGGAAGTCCGGCGCGGGCTATCTGCCGCTGGACCCCGCGCTGCCCGACGAGCGCGTACGGTTCCTCCTCGACGACGCCCGCCCGGCCCTGGTCCTCGACGAGGCCGCGCTCGCGGCCGTGCCGGACACCGGGCCCGCCGCCCCCCTCCCGGCCGCGCCGCTCGACCCGGACACCACCGCGTACGTCATCTACACCTCCGGCTCCACCGGGCGCCCCAAGGGCGTCGCCGTGTCGCACCGGTCGCTCACGAACCTCCTGGCGGGCCACCGCGAGGGCTTCGTCGCCGCGGCGGGCGGCGGCCCGCTGCACGTCGCCCTCACCGCGTCGTTCTCCTTCGACACCTCGCTGGAGGGCGTGCTGCTGATGGCCGACGGCCACCCGCTGCACCTGGTCGACGAGACGACCCGCCTGGACGCCGCCGCCCTGGTCGAGTACGTCGTCGCGCACCGCGTCGACTTCCTCGACCTGACCCCCTCGTACCTGCGCCAGCTGCTGCCCGCCGGACTGCTGAGCGACCCCCGCCACCACCCCCGGATCCTGATGCTCGGCGGCGAGGCCATCGGCCCCGCCCTGTGGCGCGAACTCGCCGGACACCGGGACGTGGCCGCGTACAACTTCTACGGCCCCACCGAGTGCACCGTCGACGCGCTCGCCTGCCGGATCGAGGGCGACGGGCGGCCGCTGGTGGGCCGCCCGCTGCCGGGCGTGCGGGCCTACGTCCTCGACCGGCGGCTCCAGGCCGTGCCGCCCGGCGTCGGCGGCGAGCTGTATCTGGCGGGCGAGCAGGTGGCCCGCGGCTACGCGGGCCGCCCCGGCCTCACCGCCGCCCGCTTCCTGCCCGACCCGTTCGGACCGCCCGGCAGCCGCATGTACCGCACCGGGGACCTGGCCCGCTGGACGGGCGACGGGCAACTCGACTACCTGGGCCGCGCCGACGACCAGGTGAAGGTGCGCGGCCACCGCATCGAGCCGGGCGAGATCGAGGCCGTGCTCCTCGACCTGCCGGACGTCTCCGGAGCCGCGGTCGTCGCGGTGCCCGACGCGCACGGCCATCAGCGCCTCGCCGCCTACGTCGTGCCCGCCGCGGGCGCCGCCCGGCCCGCCGCCGCGGAGCTGCGCGGCGCGTGCCGCCGCGTCCTGCCCGACCACATGGTGCCGTCGTCGTTCACCGTCCTCGACGCGCTGCCGCTGACCGCCCACGGCAAGCTGGACCGCAGGGCCCTGCCCGCCCCCGACCTCGAATCCGGCCCCCGCGACCGGGAGTTCGTCGCCCCGCGCACCCCCGAGGAGGAGACCCTCGCGGCCATCTGGGCGGAGGTACTCGGCACGAGCAGGGTCGGGGTCACCGACAACTTCTTCGAGCTCGGCGGCGACTCCATCCTCAGCATCCAGGCCGTCTCCCGCGCCCGCGCCGCCGGACTGCGCCTCAGCTCGCAGGACGTGTTCCGGCACCAGACGGTCGCCGACCTGGCCGCCGCCGCGTCCCGGCGGAACGCCGACGAGCCCGCGCCCCGACGGCCGCGCACCGAGGGGCCCGCCCCCCTGACCCCCGTTCAGGAGTGGTTCTTCGCCACCCACGGCGCCCGGCGGCACTTCAGCATGTCGCTCCTGCTCGACCTGCCGTACGCCCTCGACGAACAGGCCCTGGAACGGGCCGTGGAAGCCCTCGCCGCCCACCACCCGGCGCTGCGCACGCGCTTCGCGAGCACCGGGGGAAGCTGGCGGCAGCACCCCGGAGAGGGCCCGGCCACCGGCCTGCTGACCCGCCACGACCTGCCCGCCGACACCGACGCCGCCGCGACCGCCCGGGGAGCGGCCGCCGACGCCGCCCGCGCCGCCCTCGACCCGGCCACCGGCGCCCTGCTGCGCGCGGCGCTGCTGCGCCCGGCGGCGGGGGAGCGATCCACGACGGGGAAGCAGCCCCCGGCCGGGCAGCGGCCGCAGCTGTTCCTGACCGCCCACCACTTGGCCGTGGACAGCGTCTCCTGGCGGATCCTCCTCGCCGACCTGGAGCGGGCCTACCGCCAGGCCGCCGCGGGCGAGCCGGTCCGCCTGGAGCCCGCCGCCACGCCGTTCGCCGACTGGTCCTGGCACCTGTCCGAACGCGTGCGGTCCGGCGGCCTCGACGGCGACCTGCCCGCCTGGACGGCGGAGGCCGCCGAGCCCCGCACCCCGCTGCCCGTCGACCGGACGGCCGCCCCGCTCGCCGGATCGGTGCGCACCGTGCGCACCCGGGTGGACCGCGCCACCACGGAGGCGCTGCTGCGCCGCGTGCCCGGCGTCTACCGCACCCAGGTCAACGACGTGCTGCTCAGCGCCCTCGGCCGGGTCCTCGCCGACTGGGCGGGCGCCGAACGCGTCACCGTCGCCCTGGAGGGCCACGGCCGCGAGGACGACACCCTCGACCTGTCCGGCACGGTGGGCTGGTTCACCACCCAGTACCCCGTCACCCTCGCCCCGGTCGGGCCGCCCGGCGCGCCCGACTGGGGCGCCACGCTCAAGGCCGTCAAGGAGCGGCTGCGGGCCGTGCCCCGACGCGGCCTCAGCTACGAGGCGCTGGCCCGCCTCGGCTCGCCCGACCCGTCGGCCCGCGCCCTGCGGGACCTGCCGCTGCCCCAGGTGTCGTTCAACTACCACGGCCAGTGGGACACCTCCGGCACCGGGGACTTCACCCCCGTCGCCGACGTGCCCGGCCGGGACGTTGCCGCCGACGTGCCCGTCGACCACCTGCTCGACGTCACGGCCGTGGTCGCGGACGGCGAACTGGAGATCACCTGGCACTACAGCCAGGACACACACGACGCGGCCACCGTCGAGGACCTGGCCACGGGCCTGGTCACCGCCCTCACCGCGATCACCGAGCACTGCGCCCGCCCCGACGCCGGTGGCCGCACCCCCTCCGACTTCCCGCTGGCCCGCCTCGACCAGGCCGGGGTGGACCGCCTCGTCGGCGACGGCAGGAGCGTGGAGGACCTGCTGCCGCTGACACCCCTCCAGGAAGGCATGCTCTTCCACCGCCTCGTCGGCGGCCCCGACGACGTGTACGTGGACCAGGCGGCGCTGCTCCTGGAGGGCGTGGCCGACCCGCACGCCTTCGCCCTGGCCTGGCAGCAGGTGGCCGACGAGACACCCACCCTGCGCACGTCCGTGGTCTGGGAGGGCGTCCCCGCCCCGCTCCAGGTCGTGCACCGCGAGGTCTGCGTCCCGGTCACCCACGTGGACCTGCGGGACCTGGCCGAGGACGAGCGCGCCGCCCGGTTCGAGCGGCTGCGCGCCGACGACCTCGCGCGCGGCATCGACCTCACCACGGCCCCCCTCATGCGGCTCACCCTGGTCCGGCTGCCCGACGCGCGCCTGCACCTGCTGTGGACCTCCCACCACCTGATCCTGGACGGCTGGAGCCTTGCCCAGGTGCTCACCGAGGTCGGCGAGCGCTACGCCGCGCTCACCAGCGGCAGCGCCGCCCGGCCGCTGGTCCGCCGCCCCTTCGGCGACTACGTACGGTGGCTGGCCGAGCAGGACGGCACGGCCGCACGCGCGCACTGGCAGCAGGTCCTCGCGGGCTTCGCCACGCCGACCCCGCTGCCCGTCGACCGCCCCCTGAGCGACGCGCACCAGGCCCGCTCCGCCGGGGTCCACACCACCGGCCTGTCCGACGAGGTGTCCGCGCGCCTGGCCCGCACCGCACGGGCGGCCGGGCTCACCGCCAACACCCTGGTCCAGGGCGCCTGGGCGCTGCTGCTCGCCCGCCATGGCGCCGAGCGGGACGTGGTGTTCGGCACCACCGTGTCCGGGCGCCCCGACGAACTGCCCGGCGTGGAGTCGATGGTGGGCATGTTCATCAACACCCTGCCCACCCGCGTCCCCGTCGACAGCGCCCGCACCGCCGACGTGTGGCTGCGTGAACTCCAGGAGGCGCAGGCCGAGTCGCGGCGCTACTCCGCGGTCTCCCTGGCCGAGCTGACCGCGCTCAGCGACGTGCCTTCCGGCACCCCGCTGTTCCACAGCATGGTGGCCTTCGAGAACTACCCCTTCGACGAGGCCCGCGCGGCCACCACCGGCGTTCGGCTCCTGGACGTCGCCTCCCGCGACGCCACCAACTACCCGCTGGTGCTCCGCGCCTACCAAGGCGAACGGCTCGGCTTCGACCTGGCCTACGACCCGGACCTGTTCGACGCCGCGACGGCACGGGCGCTCGCCGACCGGCTGTGCCTGCTCCTCGCGCAGTTCGCCGACCGCCTCGACCGGCCGCTGCGCGAGCTCGCCGTCACCACCGCCGAGGAGCGCCGCCGGATCCTGACCGAGGGGACCGGCTCCGCGCACGGGCGCCCCGCGCACACCCTGGTGGACCTCTTCGAGGCCCAGGCCGCGCGGACGCCCCACGCCACCGCGGTCACCTGCGGGAGTGACCGCCTCGACTACGCCGCGCTCGACGCGGCGGCCGGGCGCCTCGCCCACCGCCTCGCCGAGGCCGGAGCCGGGCCCGAGCGCTTCGTGGCCCTCGCCCTGCCCCGCTCCACCGACCTGGTCGTCGCGGTCGTCGCCGCCCTGAAGTCCGGCGCCGCCTATCTGCCGATCGACCCCAAGCTGCCCGCCGAGCGCGTCGCCCAGCTGCTGCGCGACACCGCCCCGGTGGCGCTCGTGACCACCACGGACACGAGCGTACGCGCCGACGACACCGCCCTGCCCGTCCTGCTCCTGGACGACGCGCGGGTACGGGCCGACCTCGACCGCCGCCCGGCCACCGGGCCGGACCCGGCCCGGCGCCCGCTGCCGGAGAGCCCCGCCTACGCCATCTACACCTCCGGCTCCACCGGCAGGCCCAAGGGCGTCGTCGTCCCGCACGCCAACGTCGTCCGGCTGTTCACGCGCACCCGTGACTGGTTCGCCTTCGACGAGCACGACGTGTGGACGCTGTTCCACTCCTACGCCTTCGACTTCTCCGTGTGGGAACTGTGGGGCCCGCTGCTGCACGGCGGCCGCCTCGTCGTCGTCCCCGACGACACCGCCCGCTCCCCGGAGGACTTCCTGCGCCTCCTCGCGGACGAAGGCGTCACGGTCCTCAACCAGACCCCGTCCGCCTTCTACCCGCTGGCCCGCGCGGACGCCGAACTCCCCGAGCTGAGCCAGCGCTTGACGCTCCGTCAGGTCATCTTCGGCGGCGAGGCCCTCGACGTCGACCGGCTCGCCGACTGGTACGCCCGCCACGCGGACGACGCGCCGCGCCTGGTCAACATGTACGGCATCACCGAGACCACCGTGCACGTCACCTACGCCCCCCTCGACCGGGCGACGGCCCGCAGAGGCACCGCGAGCCCCATCGGCACCGGCATCCCCGACCTGCGCGTCCACGTGCTCGACGACGACCTGGCCCTGGCACCGCCCGGCGCCATCGGCGAGATGTACGTGGCGGGCGAGGGCCTGGCCCGCGGCTACCTGGGCCTGCCCGCCCTCACCGCCACCCGGTTCCTGCCCGACCCCTTCGGGCCGCCCGGCGCCCGCATGTACCGCACCGGCGACCGGGCCCGGCGGCGGCCCGACGGCACCCTGGAGTACCTCGGCCGCGCCGACGCCCAGGTCAAGATCCGCGGCTACCGCATCGAACCCGGCGAGATCGAGGCCGCGCTCCACTCCCACCCCGGCGTCGGCGCCGCCACCGTCGGCGTGTACGAGGACTCCGCCGGGACCCGGCGCCTGGTCGCCCACGTCGTCGGCTCGGGCGCGGACGGCGCCCCGGCGGCCGCCGCGCTCCGCGCGCACCTGGAAGGCCTGCTGCCCGCCCACATGGTGCCCGCCGCCTACGTCCCGCTGGCCGCGCTGCCCCTGACCGCCAACGGCAAGCTCGACCGGCGCGCCCTGCCCGCCCCCGGCGCCGACGGCTTCGCCACCAGGAGCGACCGCACCCCGCCGCGCACCGAGGCCGAACGCCTGGTCGCCGCCGCCTGGGCGGACGTCCTCGACACCGCGGAGGTGGGCGCCGACGACGACTTCTTCGCCCTCGGCGGCGACTCCATCCTCGCCGTCCGCGTCACCTCCCGGCTGCGCGCCGCCTTCGGCACGGACGTCTCACCCCGGCTCCTGTTCACCCACCCCACCGTGAGCGCCCTGGCCGCCGCCCTCGGCGACCCGTCGGGCGCCGCGGCCCCCGACGTGATCCCGGCCGCCGACCCGGACACCGCGCCGCCGCTGTCGTACGCCCAGCAGCGCCTGTGGTTCCTCGACCGCTTCGAGCCCGGCAGCACCGAGTACACGACGGTGTCCGCCCTGCGCCTGCGCGGCGCCCTCGACGAGACCGCCCTGCGCACCGCCCTGGACGGCCTGGTCGCCCGGCACGAGGCCCTGCGCACCACGTTCGCCGAACAGGACGGCACGGCCCGGCAGCTCGTGGCCCCGCCGCACGGCGCCGACCTGCGCGTGGACGACCTCACGTCCGCCGCGGCCGACGCGCTGGAGGCCCTCCTGGAACGCGAGGCCACCACCCCCTTCGACCTGAGCACCGGGCCGCTGCTGCGGGCCCGCCTCGCCCGCCTGGCCGACGACGAGCACGTGCTCGTCCTGGCCCTCCACCACATCGTCACCGACGGCTGGTCCCTCGGCGTCCTCGGCCGCGACCTCGGCGAGCTGTACACGGCCGCGCTGGAGGACCGCGACCCCCAGCTGCCCGAACTGCCCGTGCGCTACGCCGACTACGCCGCCTGGCAGCGCGGCCGCACCGAGGAGGCCGAGCGGCAGCTCGCCCACTGGAAGCGCGTCCTGGACGGCCTGGCCCCGCTGGAGCCGCCCACGGACCGGCCCCGCCCCGCCGTGCGCACCCGCGACGGCGCCCTGGTGACCTTCCCGCTCCCGGCCGCGCTCGTGGAGCGGCTGCGGGAGCGGGGCCGCGAGGCCGACGCCACCCTGTACATGACCCTCCTGACGGCCTGCCAGGTCCTCCTCGCCCGGTGGACGGGCCAGCAGGACATCGCCGTCGGCACCGTGACCGCGGGCCGCGAACGCGCCGAACTCCACGACGTGGTCGGCATGTTCGTCAACACCCTCGTGCTGCGCGGCGAGGTCACCCCCGGCCAGTCGTTCCGCGGCCTCCTTGACCGGGCGCGCACCACCACGCTCGACGCCTTCGCCCACCAGGACGTGCCCTTCGAGCGGGTCGTGGACGCGGTGCGGCCCGAGCGCGACACCAGCCGCACCCCCCTGTTCCAGGTCATGGTGGCCCTGCACAACCTCGGCACCGAGGCACCCGCCCTGCCCGGCCTCGACGTCGAGGCCGTGACCCCACCGGTGCGGGGCGCCACCTTCGACCTCGCCTTCGACTTCGTCGAGCACGACGACGGCGTCACCGGCCATCTGGAGTACAGCACCGGCCTGTTCGACCCCGGCACCGCCGAACGCCTCGCCGCGCAGCTGCGGCTGCTCCTGGACGCCGTCGCCGACAACCCGGACCAGGAGGTCGGCGCGCTGCCCCTCATGACCCCCGCCGAACGGCGGCAGGTCCTTCAGGAGTGGCAGGGCGGCCCCGCGCCCGCGCCGGAGGCCGCGCCCGGAACCTTCCCGGCCCTGTTCGAGGCACGGGCCGCGCGCACGCCGGACGCCACCGCCCTGGTCGCCCGCGACGCCACGCTCGACTTCGCCGCCCTCAACGACCGCGCCAACCGGCTCGCCCACCACCTCATCGCCCAGGGCGTGGGCCCCGAGCGCACCGTCGCCACGCGCCTGCCGCGCACCTCGGACCAGGTGGTCGCCCTGTTCGCCGTCCTCAAGGCGGGCGGCACCCTGCTGTGCCTCGACCCCGACCTGCCCGAGGAGCGCGTCGCCTACCTCACCGCCGACGCGGCGCCCCGCACGGTCCTGACGGCCGAGGCGCTGCGCGCGGTGCCCTGGGAGCGGCTGCCCGCCCACGACCCGACCGACGCCGACCGCCTCGCGCCGCTGCGCCCGGCCACCACCGCGTACGTCATCTACACCTCCGGCTCCACCGGGCGGCCCAAGGGCGTCGCCGTGGAACACCGCCAGCTGGTCAACCTCTGCCACGACCACCAGGAGGGGATCGTCGCCCCGCACACCACCGACGGCCGTCGGCTGCGGGCCGCGCTCAGCGCGTCGTTCTCCTTCGACACCTCCTGGGAGGGGCCGCTGCTCCTCGCGCTCGGCCAGGAGGTCCACCTCGTCGACGAGGACGTGCGCCTGGACCCGGAGGCGTTCTGCGCCCAGGTCGCCGAGCACCGTCTTGACCTGGTGAACGTCACCCCGTCCTTCCTGCGCGAACTCACCGCGGCGGGCCTCCTCGCGCCCGGCCGCCACCACCCGCACGTGCTCCTGGTCGGCGGCGAGGCGCTCGGCGCCGACACCTGGCGCGAGCTGTGCGCGGCACAGGACACCGGCGTCACCGCGTACAACGTGTACGGGCCCACCGAGTGCACCGTCGACGCCGTCTACGGCCCGTGCGCCCAGCGGCCCGAGCGCCCGGTCATCGGCCGCCCCGGCCGGGGCCTGCGCGCCTACGTCCTCGACGGCGCGCTGCGTCCGGTGCCGCCCGGCACCCCGGGCGAGCTGTACCTGGCGGGCGCGCAGGTGGCCCGCGGCTATCTGAACCGGCCGGGCCTGACCGCGGCCCGCTTCCTCGCCGACCCCTACGGGGCGCCGGGCACGCGCATGTACCGCACCGGCGACCGCGCCCGCTGGGACGACCACGGGCTCCTGGAGTTCCTCGGCCGCGCCGACGAGCAGGTCAAGATCCGCGGCTTCCGCATCGAACCCGGCGAGATCGAAGCCGCCCTGACGGCCCATCCGGATGTCGCCGAGGCCGTGGTGACGCCCCACGAGCACGCGGGCCGCACCCTGCTCGTGGCCTACGTGGTGCCCGCGGGGGAGCGCACCCCGACGGGCGACGACCTGCGGGCCCGGCTGCGCAGGACACTGCCGGACCACATGGTGCCGCAGGCGTTCGTGCCGCTGACGCGCATCCCGCGCACCAGCAGCGGCAAGACCGACCGCCGCGCCCTGCCCGCCCCGCCCACGCAGCCCGACACCCAGGTGCCCTACGTCGCGCCCCGGCCCGGCACCGAGGAGTGCCTGGCCACGATCTGGGCGGACGTCCTCGGCGTGGCCCGGGTGGGCGCCCGCGACAACTTCTTCGCGCTCGGCGGCGACTCGATCCTCAGCATCCAGATCGTCTCCCGGGCCCGCCGCGCGGGCCTCGCCGTGACCACCAAGGACGTGTTCCGCGCCCCGACCGTCGCCGAACTCGCCCTGTGCGCCACCGCCGCGGACCCGGCCGGATCCGCCCCGGACGCCGCCCCGCCCGCCGAGGCGCCGCTCACCCCGATCCAGCGCTGGTACCTCGACGCCCGCCGCCCCGGCGACGCGCTGCGCTTCACCATGACCCAGCGCCTCGAACTGGCCCCGGGCACCGACCTGGCCGCCCTGGAGCAGGCCGTCGACGCCGTCGTGCGCCACCACGCCGCGCTGCGCACCCGCTTTTGCCACACCGGCGACGGCTGGCGCCAGGAACTCCTCGCCGAGGCCCCGGGGCCCGTGTTCACCGCCCACGACGCGACGGGCCTCGACGAGGCGGCCCTTGCAGCGGAGGTGCAGCGCGCGGCGGACGCCGCCCAGGCCTCGCTCGACCCCACCGAGGGCCGGACGGTCCGGGTCCTCGTCTTCGACCGCGGCCCCGACAGGCCCGCGCAACTCGTCTTCACCGTGCACCACTTGGCGGTCGACGGCGTCTCCTGGCGCATCCTGCTCGGCGACCTGGAGAGCGCCCACCGCGCGGCCGCCGCCGGACGGCCCGTCGAGCTCGCCCCGGTCGGCACCGCGTACGGACACTGGGCCGCCCGGCTCGACGCCCACACCCGCTCCGGCGCCCTGGACGCCGACCTCGCCCACTGGCGGCGGACCGCCGCCGCCCCGGCCGAGCTGCCCGCCGGGCGCCCCGGCCCCAACACCCACGGCGGCGCCGCCACCCTCACGGTCACGCTGACGCCCGAGGAGACCGACGCCCTGCTGCGCCAGGTCCCCGACGTCTACCGCACCCAGGTCAACGACGTGCTCCTCAGCGCCCTTGGCCGCACCCTGGCCCGCTGGTGCGGGCGCGAGACCGTCCTGATCGGCGTGGAGGGCCACGGCCGCGAGGACCTGTTCGAGCACGTGGACCTGTCGCGGACCGTCGGCTGGTTCACCGCCGAGTTCCCCCTCGCCCTGACCGTCGCCCCCGACGCCGACTGGCGCGACACCCTGCGCTCGGTCAAGGAGCAGCTGCGCGCGGTCCCGCTGCACGGCCTGAGCCACGGCGCCCTGCGGCACCTGCTGCCCGAGAGCCCGCTGGCCGAAGGCCCCGCACCGCAGGTCGGGTTCAACTACCACGGGCAGTGGGGCACCGCAGGCCCCCGGGACGGCGTGCTGTACGGCGCCGCCCTGCCGCCCGCGGGCCGCGACACCGACCCCGACGAGACCCGGCCCTACCTCCTCGACATCACCGGCGTGGTCCACGACGGGCGCCTCGAACTCGGCTGGACGTACCCGAGTGCCGTCTACGACGAAGCCACGGTGCGCCAGTTGGCCGAGGAGACGCACGCGGCCCTGCGTGACATCGCCCGGCACTGCGCCCGCCCCGACGCGGGCGGCCGCACGCCCTCCGACTTCCCACTCGCCGGGCTCACCCAGGACCACCTGGACCGGCTCGTCGGCGACGGACGGCACGTCGCGGACGTCCTGCCGCTGACCCCGCTACAGGCCGGCATGCTCTTCCACGGCCTCGTCGACACCGCCGGGGCCTACTTCGACCGCACGGCGGTGCGCCTGTCCGGAGTCACGGACCCGCGGGCGCTCGCCGCCGCCTGGCAGCAGGTCGCCGACCGCACCCCGGCGCTGCGCACCAGCGTCCACTGGCAGGGCCTGCCGCGGCCCGTGCAAGTGGTCCACCACCGCGCGGAGCTGCCCGTCACCCACCTCGACTGGCGCGCACTGACGCCCGAGGGGCGCGCCGAGGCCGTCGAGCGGCTGCTCGCCGAGGACCGCGCCGCGGGCATGGAGCTGACCACCGCGCCGCTCACCCGGATCACCCTGGCCGCCCTGCCCGGGGACGAGGTCCTGCTGCTGTGGTCGTCGCACCACCTCATCCTCGACGGCTGGAGCAGCGGTCAGCTCCTCATCGAGGTGTGCGAGCGCTACGCCGCGTTCACCGGCGGCCCGCAGGCCGCCGCCCCGATCCGGCGCCCCTTCGCGGACTTCCTCCAGTGGCTCGCGGAGCAGGACGAGTCCCTCGCCGAGGCGTACTGGGCCGACGAGCTCGCCGGATGCGCCGCGCGCACCCCGCTGCCGTACGACCGCGTCCCCGCCGAGGCCCACCGCGCCCGCTCCGAGGAAGCCGTCGCACGCGCACTCGACGCGGACGTCTCGCGCACGCTGCGGGAGACGGCGGCCCGCGCCGGACTGACCGTCAACACCGTGGTGCAGGCCGCCTGGGGGCTGCTCCTGGCCCGCTACAGCGGCCGCGACGACGTCGTGTTCGGTACGACGGTCTCCGGCCGCCCCGCCGAGCTGCCCGGCGTGGACTCCATGGTCGGCATGTTCATCAACACCGTGCCGACGCGGGTACGCGTCCCCGGCGGCGGCGTGCTGCCCTGGCTGCGCGACCTCCAGGAGCGGCAGGGCGACGCCCGCCGCTTCGACTTCCTCGCGCTGCCCCGCATCCAGGCCCTCAGCGAGCTCCCGTCGGGCGAGGCCCTGTTCGACAGCATGGTGGTGTTCGAGAACTACCCCGTCGACGAGCGGGCCGCGGCCAGGACCGGCGTGCGCGTCGAGGAGGTGCGCGCCGACGACGCCACCACCTTCCCGCTGTGCCTGCGCGCCCACCTCGCCGAAGGGCTCGGCTTCGACCTGGCCTACGACCCCGCCCTCTTCGACCGGGCCACCGTCGAACGCGCCGCGGACCGCCTCACCACCCTGCTCACCCGCCTCGCCGAGGGCCTCGACGCGGACGTGGACGAGCTGGACCTGCTCACCGCCGAGGACAAGGACCTCCTGCGGCGGTGGAACGCCACCCCCTCCGACAGCGCGCCCGCGCGCACCCCGGTGGCCCTCTTCGCCGAGCAGGCCCGCCGCACCCCCGACGCGGTCGCCCTCCAGGACGGCGACCGGTCACTGACGTACCGTCAACTCGCGGACTGGTCCGACCGGGTGGCCTCCCGGCTCCGCGCCGATGGCCTGGGGGCCGAGGACCGCGTGGCCCTGCTCATGGACCGCTCCGCCGCCCTCGTGGTCGCGCAGCTCGCGGTCCTCAAGGCGGGCGGCGCCTATGTGCCCGTCGACACCCGCGCGCCCGAGGAGCGCCGCCGCGCCCTGCTCGACCAGGTCGGCGCCACCGCCCGGCTCACCGCCGACGACGTCGAGGCCGCGCGCACCGGCCCCGCCGGGGCACCCCTCGCCGGGCAGGCCGACCCCGACCAGCTGGCCTACGTGATGTTCACCTCCGGCTCCACCGGCCTGCCCAAGGCCGTCGCCGTGCGCCACCGCGACGTGGCCGCGCTGGCCACCGACAGCCGCTTCGCGGACGGCGTGTGCGCCCGCGTCCTGCTGCACTCCCCGGTCGCCTTCGACGCCGTCACCTTCGAGGTGTGGGCGCCCCTGCTGACCGGCGGCCGCGTGGTCGTCGCCCCCGACGGGGCGGTGGACGCGGCTCTGCTGCGGCGGCTCGCCGGTACCGGCGGCCTGAGCGCGCTGTGGCTCACCGCCGGCCTCTTCCGGCTCCTCGCCCAGGACGCCCCGGACTGCTTCACCGGTCTGCGCCAGGTCTGGACGGGCGGCGACGTGGTCCCCGCGGCGGCCGTACGCCGCGTCCTCGCCGCCTGCCCCGGCCTGACCGTCGTGGACGGCTACGGCCCCACCGAGACCACCACCTTCGCGACCTCCTTCGCCCTCGCCGACGCCGCCGCCGTGCCCGACACCGTGCCGATCGGCCACCCCCTGGACGGCATGCGCGCGCACGTCCTCGACGCCCGCCTCAGGCCCGTGCCGCCGGGCTGCGCGGGCGAGCTGTACCTCGCGGGCGAGGGCGTGGCGCGCGGCTATCTGGGCCGCGGCAAAGAGACCGCGGGCCGCTTCCTCGCCGACCCCTACGGGCCGCCCGGCGCCCGCATGTACCGCACCGGCGACCTGGCCCGGCGCCACCCGGACGGCACCGTCGCCTTCCTCGGCCGCGCCGACGACCAGGTGAAGATCCGCGGCTTCCGCGTCGAACCCGGCGAGGCCGAGGCCGCCCTCGCGGCGCACCCCGGCGTCGTGGACGTCGCCGTGGTGGCCCGCGAGGACCGGCCCGGCGCCCGGCGCCTGGTGGCCTACCTCGTCGGCCCGGCGGGCGCAGACCCGGCGGAGCTGCGGTCCTTCGCCGCCCGCGCGCTGCCCGACTACCTCGTGCCCTCCGCGTACGTCCCGCTGGCGGCCCTGCCGCTCAGCGCCAACGGCAAGGTCGACCGGGCGGCGCTCCCGGCCCCGGAGCCGGACGCGGGGGCGGGCGGCGCCGCGCGCGTCGAGCCCCGCACCGACGCCGAACGCCGCGTCGCCGCCGTCTTCGCCGACGTCCTCGGCGTGGCCCTGCCCGGCGCGGAGGACGACTTCTTCACCCTGGGCGGCGACTCGATCCTCAGCATCCGCCTCGCGTCCCGCCTGGCCGAGGAGTTCGGCACGGAGGTCTCGCCGCGCGCGGTGTTCACCCACCCCACCCCGGCCGCGCTCGCCACCCTGGTCACCGCCGCCCCGGCCCCCGGCACGGCCCGCCCCGCCATCGTGCCCGTCGCGCGCGCCACGGCCCCCATGTCGTACGCGCAGCAACGCCTGTGGTTCCTCGCGGAGTTCGCGCCCGGCGGGACCGCCGAGTACGTCACGGGCCTCGCGCTGCGGCTGCGCGGACGGCTCGACACCGGCGCCCTGACCGAGGCCCTGACCGGCCTCGTGGCCCGGCACGCCTCGCTGCGCACCACCTTCGACACCGTCGACGGCCACGGCGTACAGGTCGTGCACCCGCCCCGCGAGGCGACGCTGCCGACGCACGACCTGTCGGGCACGTCCGAGAAGCACCGCGCGGCCCAGCTGGACCGCCTCCTGACGGACGAACGCACCCGCCCCTTCGACCTGCGCCACGGCCCGCTGCTGCGCACCGCCCTGGTGCGCCTCGGCGACGACGACCACGTGCTCGCGCTGACCCTGCACCACATCGTCACCGACGGCTGGTCCACCGCCGTGCTCACCGGCGACCTGGCCCACCTCTACCGGCAGGCCCTCGGCACCGGCACCGGGGAGCTGCCGCCGCTGCCCGTGCAGTACGCCGACTACGCGCACTGGCAGCGCACCGCCGACGGCGCGGACGCCGACGCCCAACTCGCCTACTGGAAGCAGCACCTGGCCGACACCGAACCCGTCGACCTGCCCACCGACCGGCCGCGCCCCGCCGTGCGCACCCACCACGGCGGCACCGCCCGGCTGACCCTGGCCCCCCGGACCGCCCGGCGCCTCGCCCAGGTCGGCCGGGAGCGCGGGGCCACCTTGTTCACCACGCTCGTCGCCGCCGCGCAGACCTACCTCGCGCGCCTGTCCGGCGGGCGGGACATCGCCGTCGGCACCGTCACCTCCGGCCGCGACCGGCCCGAGGTCCAGAACCTGGTCGGCTTCTTCGTCAACACCCTCGTCCTGCGCTCACGCGTCGAGCCCGAGCGCGGCTTCCCCGAGTTCCTCGACGACGTCCGGCAGACCGTGCTCGACGCCTTCGCGCACCAGGACGTGCCCTTCGAGCGGGTGGTGGACGAGGTCCAGCCGGTGCGCGACACCAGCCGCACCCCGCTCTTCCAGGTCATGGTCGTCCTCCAGAACACCCCGACCGGCGACCTCGACCTGCCGGGACTCGACGTCTGCGACATCGAGTCGGAGCTCCAGCACGCGGCCTTCGACCTCACCCTGGAGTTCGCCGAGACGGACTCCGGAGCGCTGCACGGCCTGCTCACCTACAACACCGACCTGTTCGACGCGGCGACGGCCGAGCGCATGGCCGACCAGCTCGGCACGCTCCTGACCGCCGTCGCCGACGACCCGCACCGGCCCCTGGGCGCCCTGCCCCTGTCCTCCGACGCCGAGCTGAAGACCCTCCTGGAGCAGGGCCACGGCACGGCCCGGCCGCTCCCCGCGGTCACCCTGCCCCGGCTCTTCGAACGGCAGGCCGCGCGCACGCCCGACGCGGTGGCGCTCGACGACGGCTCCCGGCAGCTGACGTACGCCGAGGTCGACCGCGCCGCCAACCGCCTCGCCCACCAGCTGATCGGCCGCGGCGTCGGCCCCGAGCGCGTGGTGGCCCTGGCCCTGTCCCGGACCGCCGAAGCGGTGGTGGCGCAGCTCGCGGTCGCCAAGGCGGGCGGCGCCTTCCTGTCCGTGGACCCCGCCTACCCCGAGCGGCGGCGGGAGTTCATGGTGCACGACGCGGGCGCCTGGCTCACCCTGGCCGACCCGGCGGAGGTCTGGGCCGCCGACGGGCCCGCGACCGCGCCCACCGACGCCGACCGCACCGCACCACTGACCTGCGACCACCCCGCGTACGTCATCTACACCTCCGGGTCCACCGGAACGCCCAAGGGCGTCGTGGTGCCGCACCGGGGCCTGGCGGGCTTCGCCGCGGCCGCCGCCGAGCAGTACGCGGCGGGCCCCGGCGACAAGGTCCTGCAGTTCGCCTCGCCCAGCTTCGACGCCTCCGTCCTGGAGCTGTGCGTCTCGCTGCTCAGCGGCGCCGCCCTGGTGACCGGCGAGGAGGGCCCGCTGGTCGGCGAACGCCTCGCCCAGGTCCTCACCGAGCGGCACGTCAGCCACACCCTCATCCCGCCCGCCGCCCTGGCCACGGTGGCACCCGAGACCGCGGGCAGCCTGCCGCACCTGCGCACCCTGATCGTCGGCGCGGAGGCCTGCCCGCCCGACCTCGTCGAGCAGTGGGCCCCCGGCCGCCGGATGATCAACTCCTACGGGCCCACCGAGGCGACCGTGGTCGCCTCCTGGACCGGGCCCCTGTCCCCGGGAGCGGGTGCCCCGCCCATCGGCCGCCCGGCGGGCGCCACCCGCCTGTATGTCCTCGACGCCGCCCTGCGGCCCGTCCCGCCCGGCGTGACCGGCGAGCTGTACGTCGCGGGGCCCGGCCTCGCCCGCGGCTATGTGAACCAGCCGGGCCTGACCGCCCAGCGCTTCACCGCCGACCCGTTCGGCCCGCCGGGGGAGCGCATGTACCGCACTGGCGACCTGGTGCGCTGGGGCGCCGACGGCGCGCTGCGCTTCGCGGGGCGCGCCGACGACCAGATCAAGCTGCGCGGCTACCGCATCGAGCCGGGCGAGATCGAGAGCGCCCTGCGCCGCAGCGACCGGGTGCGCGACGCGGTCGTCGTCGTCCGCGCCGACGGCGGCTCCGAGCGGCTCGTGGCGTACGTCGTGCCCACCGGCGGCGACACCGGACAGCTCCCCGCCGCTGAGCTGCGCGAGCACCTCGCCGGGCTGCTCCCGCTGCACATGGTGCCGTCGGTGTTCGTCCCCCTGGAGCGGCTGCCGCTCACCCCGAACGGCAAGGCCGACCGGCGCGCCCTGCCCGCGCCCGGGCCCGCGCACACCGCCACCGGGCCGCACGTCGCACCGCGCACCGACACCGAACGCCGGGTCGCCCGCATCTGGGGCGACGTCCTCGGTGTCGACGACGTGGGCGCCCACGACAACTTCTTCCTCCTCGGCGGCGACTCGATCCTGAGCATGCAGGTCGTGTCCCGGCTGCGGCGCGACGGGCTGCACCTGGCCACGCGTGACCTGTTCACCCACCAGACGGTGGCCGAACTCGCCGCCGTCGTCAGGACCGCGCCGCAGCGCTCCGGCGAGGGCCCGGTGAGCGGCGACGTACCGCTCACCCCCATCCAGGAGTGGTTCCTGACCACCCCGCGCGCCGCGCACCACCACTTCAACCAGTCGGCGCTCCTGGAACTCGACGGGGCCCCCGATCCGCAGGCCCTGCGCGCCGCCCTGGAGGCGCTGCTCGAACACCACGACGCGCTGCGCATGCGCTTCACCCAGGACGCCGAGGGCTGGCGGCAGTTCAACCCGCCGCCCGCCGACACCCCCGCCGACGGCCTGCTCGTCCAGCACGACCTGAGCGGCCTGGCCGAGGCGGAGGCCGACGAGGCCCTGCGCAAGGCCGCCGACGACCTGCACACCGGCTTCGACCTGGGCCGCGGCCCGCTGCTGCGGGCGGCCCTGTTCACCGGGGACGCGGACCGCCCCGTCTTCCTCCTCCTGGTCGGCCACCACCTGGTCGTGGACGCGGTGTCCTGGCGGATCCTCGCCGACGACCTGGAAGCCGCCTACCGGCAGGCGGCCGCGGGCGAGCCCATCGCCCTGGGGGAGCGCACCACTTCCTTCCGGGACTGGTCCCGACGGCTCGCCGCGCACGTCGCCGAGGGCGGCCTCGACCACGAACTGCCGTACTGGGAGGAGACGGTGACCGCCGAGCCGCCGCCCGCCGCCGAGGTGGCGGGAGTGGACGAGGGCGAGGCCCGGCAGGTCACCGTGGAGGTGACCGAGGAGGACACGACGGCGCTGCTGCGGGCCGCGCCGACCGCCTACCGCACCCGCGTCAACGACGTCCTGCTGGCCGCCCTCGCCCTCGCCCTCGCCCGCTGGACCGGCGGCGACCGGGTCCGCCTCGACCTGGAAGGGCACGGCCGTGAGGACCTGCTCGACGGCGTGGACCTGTCCCGCACGGTCGGCTGGTTCACCACCGTCCACCCCGTCGCCCTCCAGGTGACACAGCCGGAGGACCTCGGTGCCTCCCGCGACTGGCGGGCCCTGGTGAAGTCCGTGCGCCGCCAGCTGCGCGTGGTGCCCGGCAACGGCCTCGGCTACGGCGCCCTGCGCACCTTCGGCCCGCCCGAGGTCCGCGAGCGGCTCGGCGCCGCGGCCCACGGCCAGGTGGTGTTCAACTACCTCGGGCAGTGGGACGCCCGGCCCGCGGAGCCCGGCACCGGCCTCGTGCGCGCCGAACACGGCTCCCTCGGCCAGGACCACGACCCACGGGACAGCGGATCCCACCCCCTTGAGGTGGTCGGCGCCGTCCAGGACGGCCGCCTCGCCTTCACCTGGCACCACCGCACGGGACTGCACGACACGGAGACCGTACGCCGCGTCGCCGAGGAGTTCGCCACGGCTCTGCACCACATAGCCCGGCATGCCCGCGACAGCCTGTGACCCACGCTCCGCCCCGGGGCGCCCGCACCGCCGGTGCCCCGGGGCGGCGACACCGCACCCACGAGAGGAGAACACCATGGATGAGAACACCCGCTACCAGGTGCTGCGCAACGACGAGGACCAGTACTCGCTGTGGCCGATAGACGTCGACGTCCCGGAGGGCTGGCATCGCACGGACAAGGAGGGCACGGAAGCCGAGTGCTCCGCATACGTCGACCAGGTGTGGACCGACATGCGCCCCCGCAGCCTGCGCGAGCGAATGGACCAAGGAGCATCCCGATGACGCTGCCGACGCCGACGCCCACCACGCCGCCCCTGCGCACCGAGCGCCTGGACTTCACGCCCTACCGCCCCGAGGACGAGGACCACTTCGTCGCCCTCCTGCGCAACGAGGTGGTCTGCCGCTGGATGGGCCAGGACCAGGTTCCCGAGCCCGACCTGCGCAACCTGTACAAGGCGATCTTCACCGATGTGTATCCCCAACGCCTCTTCGACGTCTGGGGCGTCTGGCACGAGGGCACGTACATCGGTCACGCGGAGTGCAAGAAGACCGGCAATGTCGACGGCTACGAACTGATCACCGCGCTGCTTCCCGCGTACTGGGGCAAGGGGTTCGGCACCGAGGTCGTGCACGGCCTGATGCGGCACGCCGCCGAGAACCTCGGCCTCAAGGAGGTGTACGGCATGGTCGGCGCGGAGAACGCCGCCAGCCTCGCGCTGTGCCGACGCCTGAACGCCCGGCACGTGCGCGACGTCGTGGGCGACGACGGCACCGTGACCAAGATGATCCTGATCCCGCTCACCGACACGATCTGATCCGTCGCGTCCGTCCCGGTCACCCGTTCCGGGACGCACGCTGGGTTCAGACCCCGAGCCCCTGCGGTGCGGAGGCGGTCAGGTCGTGGCGCATTCGGTCGGCGGGCAGGCCCAGGGCGGACAGGCGCCGCACCGTGGCGGCCAGGGCGGGCGGGCCGCTCACGAAGACGATCCCGCGCGCCGAGGCCGGGCACCGGGCCACGGCCTCGGCCAGCGCGTCACCCTCGGCGGCCGTACCGTCCACGGTGACGGTACGCAGCCATGGAAGGCGGCTCTCCAGCTCGGCCACGGCGGCCGCGTCGTGCAGCTTGTCACGGGTGGGCGCGGCGAGGAACAGCTGGGCGGTCCGCCCCGGCAGACGGCGCCGGGCCAGGTCCTGGAGGACCGCTCTGGCACCGGCCCAGCCGGTACCGCTCGCCGCGATCAGCACGTCGTGCCGGAGGTCGTCCTCCCTGAGCGTCATCGTCCCCTGCGCGGGACCGAGGAGGAGCGAGTCCCCGACGTGGGTGCGGTTCACCAGGGCGTCGCTCACCCCGCCCGGGCCGGTGCGGCGGACGTGGAACTCCAGCTCGCCGTCCGGGCGCGGGGCGCACGCCATGCTGAACGGGCGCCAGGCCCGTGCCAGGAGGGGCGACTGGAGCAGGGCGTACTGGCCCGCGCGGTACGGAAACGGCTCGGTGGGGGAGACCCTCAGCACGGCCAGG
Organism: Streptomyces sp. NPDC053474; assembly: GCF_044544845.1. Taxonomy (NCBI): domain Bacteria; kingdom Bacillati; phylum Actinomycetota; class Actinomycetes; order Kitasatosporales; family Streptomycetaceae; genus Streptomyces; species Streptomyces sp. NPDC053474. Next base: position 137,372 of record NZ_JBITXV010000010.1, on the reverse strand, counting down.
TCCGGATTCCGTCGCTGATGGCCCGTCACTGTTGCGTGCCAGAAGGGCCGTTCCGCGAGAGCCGCCTCCGCGCCCCGCACCATGGCTGCCACCGCCCGCCGCAGCATGCGCCGCCACGCCTCCTCCGCGTCCTTTCGCCACCAGCTTCCGCCACGGCGGCGAAGCGCCTCCACCAGGGCCGCCTCGAACACCTCGTAGTGCACGGGGCGCACTCCCAGTTTGCGGTGGTCGCGGCCGAGGCGGTGGCAGAAGGCGGTCACCTCGTCCGGGCGGTCCAGGTGGTCGATCAGATAGCGGAAGGCCCGCTCCAGATGGGCCCGCTGGAAGTCCATCGACTCGGGGAAGAGGCCCCGCAGATACGGGTGCTGGTCGAACATCGCCGCGTACAGCTCCGAGATGAGCCGGTCGAACGGGGTGACGAGGGGCAGCGACTCGATGATGAGCCGGTGGTCGTCCGCCCCGTCGTGAGGGCCGCCGCCGGTCACCCCACCGGGCGACTCCGCACCGGTGGGGGCGGGGCCCAGCAGGCTCTGCCGCAGCCGCTTCGCCTCCTGGCGCGCGAGCAGGACGCGGTATTCCTCGAACTGGTCGGTGGGGTCGGTCTGCACAGCGGCTTCTCCTGCTCTGGCTCCGTGGAGTGCGCTCCCACCCGTCCCAGGAGCGCTCCGCGAGTCTCGCACCGGGCCCCACCGCCCGAACGGCCCTCCCCATGGGGTCCTTCGGCCCTATCTGGGACGGGGGAGCGGGCAGCCGACCAGGACTGCCACGACGTTCCGGGAGTCACCCCGTCCGGCCGGGGCGGGCCGACCCGCAACCGTGCCCAGTGGTACGCAGCCTCCCGTGACTCGCGGCGCCGCCACACGGCGGCGCGGGCCCCAGGGTGGCCGGTGCGCCTCGGCGGCCACCGGCGACCCGCCCCGGGGCCGTGCGGCCGTCACCTGCCGTATCCGCGCCTCGTCCACCGGACGGCGTCCCTCCGCTGGAGCTCATGTCGTCGGCGTCCGGGAAGCGCCGTGCACACGGGGGGACGGGGCGGCGCTTCCCGGCCGCAGCCACATGATCGCCGGTGGGGCACCGGACCCGGCTAGGGCCGAACAGTCCCCGCGAGGGTCTCCGGATAGGGTCCAATGGCCCCTGCCCTCGCGCCCTTGACCAGCACGAACGCGGCATCGGCGGGAAGCGGGGGCCGTGCGCTCGGGCTGCGGACGCGGCCGTACGCTACGGAGCACCGACCACTCAGGAGTTCCCCCCTATGCCCGCATCACCACCCCCGGCGGCAGCGTCGGCACGTCTGCGCCTCGACGTGCCGGACCGCATCCACAACCTCCTCGACGCCGTCATGAACCTGGGGCACGGCCTCGAACTCCCTCAGGTCCTGCGCGACATCGTGGAGGCGGCGGTCACGCTCACCGACGCCGAGTACGGGGCCCTCGGCGTGATCGGTGACGGCCACCGCCTCTCGCAGTTCCTGCCGGTGGGCATGGCCGACGACCTTGCCGCCCGGATCGGGCAGGCGCCCTGCGGACGCGGCATCCTGGGCGAACTGATCAGAAATCCGGCGCCGTTGCGCCTGACGGACCTCGGCCGCCACCCGGCCAGCTTCGGCTTTCCCGCGCACCACCCGCCGATGCGCACGTTCCTCGGGGTGCCCATCCGGGTGCGCGACGAGGTGTTCGGCAACCTCTACCTGACCGAGAAGCGCGGCGGCGCCGGATTCGACGCCGACGACGAGGCCGTCCTGACGACGCTGGCCAACGCCGCCGGAGTGGCGATCGACAACGCCCGCCTCTACCACGAGAGCCGACGGCGCGAGCGCTGGCTGGAGGCGCTCAGCGAGATCACCCGCAGTCTGTTCGCGGGGACTGCGTCCCGCGAGGTCCTGCGCCTGATCGCCCGCCGCGCGAGCGAGGTGGCCGACGCCGACCTCGCCGCCGTGCTGCTCCCGGCCCCCGAGGGCGGCGACCTGCTCACCGTGGAGGTGGCGCACGGCCCCGGCGCCGCCCGCATGGAGGGCGTGACCCTGCCCGCGCGGGGCTCGCTTGCCGGGCTCGCCGCTCGCGGTGGCGAGGCCGTGGCCACCGCGGACGTCGACAGCGACCCGCGCGCCCACCCACTCGGCGCGGCGGCGTACGGCCCGACCATCGTGGTCCCGCTGCCCCAGGGCGCCTCGGCCCCCGGCGCTCTGCGCCTGAGCAGGCGATCCGGCCGCCCGGCCTTCGACGCCACCGAAGTGCCGCTGGTCTCGCGCTTCGCCGACCAGGCCGCGATCGCCCTCGAACTGGCCCGGCACCGCACCGAGTCGGAGGAGCTCGCCGTCCTCAAGGAGCGCGACCGCATCGCCCGCGACCTGCACGACCTGGCGATCCAGCGCATCTTCGCCACCGGCATGACCCTGCGGAGCGCGACCCGCGTGGTCGAGCATCCGGACGCCGCCGAACGCGTGGCACGGGCGGTGCGGGACCTGGACACCACCGTCGAGATCATCCGCTCGACCATCTTCGAACTGCGGTCCGCGGGCGACGACCGGGGCGGCCCCGGGCTGCGCCACCGACTGCCGGAGACCACCCGCCTAGCCGCCCAGTCCCTGGGCTTCAGCCCGTCCCTGCGCATCGACGGACCGGTGGACTCCACCGTGCCGCCCGACGTGGCCGAGCACGTCCTCGCCGTGGCCGCCGAGGCCCTCAGCAACGTCGCCCGGCACGCCCGGGCCGGTCGGGCGGACGTGGTGCTCGCCGTTCCGGCCACGGGGGACGCGCTCACCCTCACGGTGACGGACGACGGGGCAGGCATCCGCGGGCCGGGCAGCTCCACGGGGCGCGGCGGCGGTCTGGCCAATCTGCGCTCCCGGGCCGAGCAGTACGCCGGCACCCTGACCGTCGAGTCCCCGGACACGGGCGGCACCCGCATCGTGTGGCGGGTGCCGCTGCCCGGCGACTGAACTCGCGCGCTCCTCGAACTTGGGCGGCCGTCCCCCCCTCACGATCCGCGCTTGAGACGGCTGCGGACGCGGTCCGTCGGGACCGGGATCCGCTTGCTTGGAGTGCACTCCAAGGCCATAGCGTTGAGACAGCAGAACCGAACCCCCAACGCGTCGACGCAGCATCCCGCACGGCCAACTGGAAAGGCGGCAAGTGGTAGACACCCCATTCACCACGCATGCAGAACTGTTCGATCTGCGTGGAAAGCGCGCGCTCGTCACCGGTGGTACCCGAGGCATCGGAATGATGATCGCGCGTGGCCTTCTCCAGGCGGGCGTCCGCGTGGTCATCAGCTCACGCACCGCAGAAGCGTGCGCTCAGGCGCAGGATCAGCTGTCCGAATTCGGTGAGGTGTGGGCCATCCCCGCCGACCTGTCCCGCCACGACGAGTGTCGGCGACTGTCCGACCTCGTCACCGCCGACTCGGAGCATCTCGACATCCTCGTCAACAACGCGGGCGCCATGTGGGACGAGCCGCTGGCGACGTTCCCAGACGCGGCCTGGGACACGGTCGTCGACCTCAACCTGAAGTCGCCGTTCTGGCTAGTCCAGGCGCTGCTGCCCGCACTGCGCAGGGCGGGCACCGTCGACGATCCCGCGCGGATCATCAACATCGGCAGCATCGCCGCCATCCACATCCCCCAGCGGCCCAACTACTCGTATTCCAGCAGCAAGGCCGCACTGCATCAACTCACCAGAGTGCTCGCCAAGGAACTAGGACCGCAGCACGTCACCGTGAACGCCGTGGCGCCGGGACCGTTCCCGTCGACGATGATGGCTGCAACCCTCGATGAGTTCGGCGAGGCGATCGCGGCGTCGGCTCCACTACGCCGGATCGGCCGTGACGACGACATGGCGGGTGTCGCCGTGTTCCTCGCCAGCCGGGCAGGCGCATACCTGACAGGCGCCGTGATCCCTGTCGACGGCGGCATCGCCACAACCGCGTAGGCCGCCTAGCCGGGGCTGTTGATCATGTGGCGGTGCGGTGGGGACGGCCCCAGCGGTGCCCTCGTTCGCTTTTGAAACGCAGCGCGACGCCGCGTCGGGCCGCCCAGCGGCGTATCTTCCGGGTCTTGTTGCCTGACCAGTTGTCCAGGATGACGTAGATCGGCTCGCCGTCGGGGCGGGCAGCCCGGACGCTGCGCAGCGCTGAGGTCGGCACCCCTGCGACCAGCAAGTGCCGTGGTTGGGCTGGATGTTGACCGTGCCGAACTGGTCGAAGGCGAAAGCGCCGGTCGCGGTGCCGGTTGGTCACTGAGCCGAAGCACGATAGCTGTCACCGAGGCAGCGTGTTGTCACCAGGACCCTCAGACAGAGGGCACCGGGCTGGTGCGACTGAGTGACTGAAGTTGCCGGTGAGCTGCGACTCGGCCGTTTGAGCGTTCCCATTCTTCGGCTTGGGGCAGGCGGTTTCGGGCCGTTTCGCCTTGTACGGGCAGCGGCCCGGATTCCCCTCGACTTGTCCACGCAACTGCTCAGGCGAAGCCGCGGGCAGCGTGGAGCACCTGGATTCGCTGTAGTAGCCCGCCCCGGGCTGCGAGCCCGGACCAGCTCGCTGGCGTGTCCGCGGGCTGGACCGTCATGTACGTGATGCCAGCCTGTGACGGCGGCGGAGCCGGGCGTCAGTACCGCGAAGAACAGTCCGGCCGTGGCGGCGGTTCAGACGGTCGCAGTGATCGCTCGGGTGACGGCCGTGATCGCCGGAGTGGGGTGGCCGCCAAGGCGCGCCACGAGTACGCGACGGATCTCGGGGGGTGCGCCCTCGACGCGCAGCAGGCTTACCCCCGGCGGCAGTACCGGCGAGAGGGGGGAGGGCACTGTGGTCACGCCGAAGCCGCCGGCGACCAGCTGGAGTTTGGTCAGCCAATCGCGCGCGGAGTGGATGATGCGCGGCCGTCCGGGCAGGCCGGGCCAGACGCCGAGCAGCGGCTCGCCGCCTGATGACGGGGTGGCAATCCAAGCGGCACCGACCAGCTCGTCGACGTGCACCGTGGTGCGCCCGGCGAACTCTCCGGTCGAAGGCGCCGCCACGACCAGTTCGGTGTCCGCGACGGCCTCGAGGTGCAGACGCGGCGAGTCGCCGTCGAAGGGACGGTGGGGTGGACGGGATGTCAGCACGGCGAGGTCGAGCGAGCCCGCACGCAGCGCCCGGATCAGGGTGGGCGTAGTGCCCTCGCGGGTGGTGACCGTGATCTGCGGGTCGGCCGCCGCGAGGTGTACGAGTGCGGCGGGCAGGATCGCCGAACCCGCGCTCAGAACTGCCCCGAGCCGTACAGGTTCGGTCCGTGGGACGCTCCCGGTGAGCTCACGCTCGGCCGCCGCGAGCGAGGCGAGGACCGTGTGGGCGTGCCGCAGCAGGGTCAAGCCGGCAGGAGTGAGCCGTACACCGTCCGGGCGGCGTTCGAACAGGGCGGTACCGACGCTGCGTTCGAGGGCGGCGGCCTGGCGGGAGACGGCCGACTGCGTGTATCCGAGCCGGGCAGCTGCCGCTGTGAAGCTGCCGGACTCGGCGATCTGCCGCAGGACCCGCAGTCCCGTGCTGGAGATGTCCATGCGGGATACGCATACCACAGATGCAGGATCCTCGCTTCCCGCATGCTCGCCCCGCTCCTAGTGTCGATCTCAAGAGCACGGACAACACGGAGGTCATCACGTGCGAGCAGCAGTTTTGACGCGGTTCGGCGCCCCACTCGCGGTGCGGGAGGTACCGGACCCCGAGGCCGGGGGCGGTGAGGTGGTGGTCGAGGTCCTCGCCGCCAGCGTGGCGCCCTACGCGGCCGAAGTCTTCAGCGGCAAACGGAACTACCCCCTTGTCCCCCCTGTCGTACCCGGTGTCAGCGCGGTGGGGCGGATCCTCCACGTCGGCCCGGACGCCACCCGGCTGCAAACCGGCGACCTGGTGTGGTGCGACTCTACGGTGCGCTCGCGGGACGACGCCCTGACGCCCGACATCACGCTCCAGGGCTGGAGTTCGCGCGGCGAGGGCGGCGCGCGGCTCGCCGAGTACCTGCACGACGGCGCGTTCGCCGAGCTCATGCGGGTCCCCACAGAGAACGTCTACCCGCTACCCGCCGCGGCCGGGGAGGACCCGGCCCGTTGGGCCGCGCTCACCGTGCACACCATCTCCTACGGCGGGCTTCTGGCAGGCAGGCTCGCGGCCGGCGAGACGCTGCTCGTCAGCGGGGCCACCGGCAACCTCGGCAGCAGCGCGGTCGCGCTTGCGCTCGCGCTGGGCGCGGGCCGCGTGGTCGCCCCCGGCCGCAACAAGGCCGCGCTCGACCTCCTCGCCGACCGGTTCGGCCCGCGTCTGCGCCCGGTCCCGCTGACCGGGGATGAGGCCACCGACCGCGCGGCGATGTCCGCGGCGGCCGGTGGCCCGATCGACATGGTGATCGACCTGCTCCCGCCGAGCGCCCCCAGCTCGGCCTCGCGTGCGGCGGCCATGACCGTGCGCGAGTACGGCCGCGTCGTCCTCATGGGCGGCGTCGGCATGCTCGGTGGCGACGACCTCGCGCTCCCGTACCCATGGATCATGCGCAACTCGGTCACCGTGCGCGGGCAGTGGATGTACCCGCGCACAGCCAATGTCGGCATCATCCGGCTCCTCGCCTCGGGCACTTTGGACCTCGCCCCCGAACGGGTCCGGTCGTTCGGCCTCGACGCCGTCAATGACGCCATCACGTACGCCACCGCGCACGGTGGCCCGTTCGACCGCACCAGTCTCACCCCTTCAGCCGGCTGACACGGCCCACTGATCCCTCCACTCCACTCGCACGCCCCCACCCTCACGGACACAGGCAGCCATACTGCTGCTGTCTGACGCGCACGATGCCGATGGGGGCAGGCCCCGTAAGCCAGCTCGGCCCTCTACCGCTTCGGCCGCGCCACGAACCCGCCGTTCACAGCCCCCGGTTCCTGCGGCCCGGCGGCCAGGGGTCCCGCCACAAGCTCGCCCGCGTCATCCGTCACGGCAAGCACGGGACAGGTCGAGTCCATCACAGGTCAGAACTCACACGGCGGCCGAAAGCGGTGACAACAAGCCTGCACATTCGGCGTCGGTGACAACAGCGCTGCCTCTTTGGTGACAACCGTCCTGCTGCGCGCCGCGTTCACCCCCAGGTCAGCGGAGCGCAACGGTGACACCTATCGTGCTTCGGCTCAGTCACTCGCAGGCGCTCGCGGCGGAGGGGCACGGCACGCCCGTCGTCGGGTGGACGGGGTGAGGTAGTCGGCCAGCTTGCGCGGGCTCCAGTGGGTGAAGGGAAGCCCGAGGGCGCGGGGCCGAGTTCGGGCGACGGCGATGAGGTACGCCTCGTCGCCTGCGGTGATGCGGCGTGTTCGGCCGTCGGCCCAGTGCGGGTCCAGGCAGGCCAGTGCGGTGTCGTTGAAGGCGTGGATGACATCCCGGACGGTATCGGGGTCGGCCGCGGCCAGCGCGGCGGTCGCGGTGGGAGTGTTCCCGCAGGCCGAGGCGAGGACCATCATCGCGCGACGGACCACCGTCTCCTGCCGCCCGCGCCGCACGATGCGCCGCAGGGCGCGGCCCTCCTCGTCCCTCAGCCGCCGGTCACGTACCGGAGCGGCCATCATGGCCTCCTCCCGGAACAGGGCTGATGACCAACTCCTATCCCAGGAAGAGATCCACGTACACCCACCCGGTGAGGATTCACGGACAACGCACTAGCGCCGGGCGCCCTGCCGCTCCCGCAGTCGCTCGGCGATCACCGCCGCCTGGACGCGGCGGCCGACGCCGAGCTTGGTCAGGATGGACGAGACCCGGTTCTTGACGGTCTTCTCGGCGAGGAACAGTCGGTCAGCGATCTGCCGGTTCGTCAGGCCCTCGCCGATCAGCGCCAGGATCTCCGCCTCGCGCGGTGACAGGCGCTCCAGCTCTGGCGAGCGGGCGGGCTCGGGCTCCGGCTCGCGCAGGCGCGCCATCACCCGGGCGGTCGCGCGCGGGTCCAGCATCGACGCGCCGCCCGCCACCGTGCGCACGGCGTTCACCAGGTCCGAGCCGTCGATCCGCTTGAGCACGTAACCGGCCGCGCCCGCCATGATCGCGTCGAAAAGCGCCTCGTCGTCGTCGAACGACGTGAGCATCAGACAGGCGAGGTCCGGCATGCGGGCGCGCAGCTCCCGGCACACCTCCACGCCCGCGTGGTCGCCGCTGCCGCCCTCGCCGAGGCGTACGTCGAGGACCGCGACGTCCGGCCGGACGGCGGGGACGCGGGCGAGCGCCTCGGCGGCGTCCGAGGCCTCCCCGGCCACCACGATGTCGGGCTCGGCGTCCAGCAGGTCCCGTATGCCCCGCCGCACCACCTCGTGGTCGTCGAGGACGAAGACCCGCAGCGGTGAAGCGGGCGCGGGAACGGGGTCGTTGTGTGTACGTGCTTCCACGGAAGACCAGCGTACGGGCCCTCCGTCCGGCCCCCGACACGAGGTGCGGGCACCCGGCGACCACCGGGGGCCGATGCGGTGAGGTGCCTTCGCTTCGAGTGAACCCCGCGGTACACCCGCGCCCCAGTGGGTACGAGCCGTCCCGTACGGAACATCACCGAAGTGCCCTCGGAGCGAAAGGCGCTGGACATGATTCGAAAGCTGCAAGCGGTCGCGTTGGACTGTGCGGATCCGGTACGGCTCGCGACGTTCTACGCGGAGCTGCTCGGCGGCCGAGTGGTCGCGGACCCGGAGGACTCCGACTGGGTCGAAGTGCACGGGTTCGAGGGGACACCGCTGGCCTGTCAGCGCGTGGACGGCTACCGGCCGCCCGAGTGGCCGGGCCAGCAGCACCCGCAACAGCTCCACCTGGACTTCGACGTCGACGACCTCGAAGCGGAGGAGAAGCGGGCCCTTGACCTCGGCGCCACGGTCCTTGAGCGGACGGACCAGCTCCGCCCGGAGGCCAACTGGCGTGTCTACGCGGACCCGGCGGGGCATCCGTTCTGCCTGTGCCTGCACTGACGTCACGTGCCTGCCGGACGCCGCCGAGCGGACGGCCCGAATGGACGGCGCCGAGCCGAGTGCCGACGCGGCCGGGCGGCGACGGCGGCTAGTCGGCGCTGTCGGGCCCGGCGGCGTCCGGGCGGCGGCTGGCGCGCCACTCGCTGACCGCCGTCCAGCCCAGGCTGCCGACCACGCCGGTGTAGAGCGCGAGCCAGAAGTCGAAGGGCGCCTGCGAGTCCAGCACGTGGTCCACGAACAGCAGGGTGACCACGCCGAGCAGCAGCAGCGTCCCGTACATCTTGCGGCGGGCCGCGCGCTCCTTCTTGCGGGGACCGTCGGCGAGCCGGAGGGCGTAGATCTCGACGTCCCCGAAGACGTCCTCGGCGTGCTCGCCGGGCTCCACGGCGGCGAGGTGCTGCCGTGCCTCGCGCACGTGCCCGCGCGCCTCGGCCGCCGTCATGCCGTGCCGCCCGCGCAGCAGTCCACCGAGCCGGTCGAGCCACGCGGCGTCGTCACGGCCCGCGGGCGGGCGCACCGCGAACCACCGGTCGACGACGCGCTCCGGGACGGCGAAGGCCCCCACGGCCCAGGCCGCGCACCCCGCCATCAGGACCGGCACGGGCACGCTGAACAACTGCCCCTCGGGCACGGCGACACCGACCCCGCCCCCGGCCGCGATGACCGCGGGCACACCGGCGGCGACGGCGTACGCGCCCTTGAACCGCCCGGCGGACCGCGCCACGACGGCCACGGCGATCAGCCCCACGGCCAGGACGACGGTGGTGACGCCCACGACGCCGGGCCAGCTCACGCCCGCCCACAGTCCGTCACGCACCCAGTCGACGGCGCACAGGATGGCACCGACCACACCGAGCGTGCCGAACGCGGCGAGCAACCGCTCCCCGGGAGTGAGGCCGTGGGTGTCGGTCCGCGCCCGGTACTCCTCACTGACGCGTTCCTCGGCGACGGCGCGCGCGTACGCCTCCGGCGTGCCGAACAGGTCGCGGGCGGTCCGCCCTTCCTCGCGCACCAGCTCGTGCACCTCGGCGAGGACGTCGTCGGCGAGTCCAGCGGGCGCGTCGTGGTCGAGGACGAGGCGCAGCTCGACCGTCGCCGCCCAGTCCGCGTCGTCTTCGAGGTCCCAACGGAGGTTGTGCTTCCGTGTCTGCTTCTGTGACTCGTGCTGTGCCGTGGCCACGGCTACTCCTCGTCCCCCGCACCGTCGGCGAGCGTGGCGACCCTGGCGGTGAACGCGTGCCACGCGGCCCGCTCCCGCCGCAGCCGCTGCCGCCCCGCCTCGGTGATCCGGTAGTACTTGCGCCCGGGCCCGCCCTCTCCCGCGCCCCACTCGATCTCGACGGCGCCTTCCTCTTCGAGGCGGCTCAGGGCGGGGTAGAGGGCGGCGGGCTTCACGCCGGTGAGTCCCGCGTCGGCGAGGCGGCTGAGCAGGGCGTACCCATAGCTCTTGGCCTCGCTGTCGAGGACTCCGAGGAGACAGAGCGGCAGGGCCGCCCGGGTCCAGGCCGCCGTCCCAAGGGCTGCCGCGTGTGCTGCCACCGAGGTCGCTCCTCCGCTTCACCGACTATGACGGAATCCAGAATAGTCGAGGAGCTGAATACCCGGACAGACACCCCCGTGCGGCCGCTACGCGCTCCGGCCGTCCCGCAGCCGGACCACCTTGCGCCCCGACGCGGGGTCACGCTCAAGGAGCACGTAACGGCTGAGGACGGCGAGGGCGACGATGCAGCCGCCCATCTCCAGACCCTCCTCAACGAGGGTTCCCAGCATGAGCACGACGCTGTGGCCGTTCTCCAGCGCCCAGCCGTTGAACGCCTCGGTCACCAGCGCCCCGCCGAGATACACGCCCAGCGCGCTCAGCACCCCGTTGCGCAGATCGCGCGGGAGCCCTCGCGCCCACAGCACGGCGCAGACGGTGCCCGCCGCCGCGAGCAGCGCCCCGGGCAGCACCCAGGCGTGCGTGGGCAGCGCACCCCCCGCCCATTCCTTCCACGACTTGCCGACCTCGCCGAGCCGCTCGTGCAGCGACACCGTCTCGTCGACGCTGAGCAGCGCGGTCGCGGCGGCCAGGCCCAGCCACGACAGCCGCCCGGGGCGCGTGTCGCGCCCGCTGAGCAGGGCCGCGGCCAGTGCCACGCCCGCCACGGCCAACAGGAGCGTGCTGTTCCACCACGTGGCCAGATTGGCCTCGACGTCGACGTTCACCAACCTGCGGATGGTCGGGATGGAGTCGTAGTGGTTGTAGGCACGCGTACCGAGGTCGGCGAGGAGTAAGAACGCGGTGGCGCCCGCGGTGAACCACAGGACGCGGTGGGCAGGCGGTCTCACGAGTTCACCGACGCGCGGGTCGTGGGTTTGTGTATCGGTCATGCGTACGGAGGCTAGCGGCTTGATCGGCGGACGCAGCGCCCGGGGCGCTCCGCGGGGTGCTGTTCCGGACAGAACTCTTACGGCAGAGCGTGCGCGGTGAACTCGGTTCCCGCGCCGACTTATTGGATTGCCGCGGCTCGGCACGGTCGGATAGGAAGCTCGCATGCTGCGAGGGAGAAAGGTCGGGCTCAGGGCCCGGCACGAGGACGACATGCCCGTCCTGCACGCCGAACTCCACGACGACGTGGTCAACCAGGCGCGGTCCGACACCCGGCCGTGGCGGCCGATCACGCCCGGCTCGAAGGAGTCGCCCTTCGCGGTGGACGACAAGGAGCAGCGCCACGCCACCTTCTCCGTCGTGGAGTTGGAGGGCGGCGCGCTGGTCGGCGACGCGGTGCTGTGGAACATCGACCACCACAACCGGTCCGCGCACATCGGCCTCGGAATGTTGCCGTCCGCGCGTGGCAAGGGCTACGGCACGGATGTGGTCGCGGTCCTGTGTCACTACGGCTTCGTGGTGCGCGGCCTGCACCGCCTGCAGATCGAGACCCTGTCGGACAACGCCGCGATGCTGCGCTCCGCCGAGCGCAACGGCTTCGTCCGCGAGGGGGTGCTGCGCTCCTCGGCCTGGGTGATGGGGGAGTTCGTCGACGAGGTGCTGCTGGGACTCCTCGTCGAGGACTGGAAGCCGGGCCTCACCTCGTCCTGACCGATGAAGCCACGGCCCGGCCCGGTCTGTGACGCTCAGAACGCGCCATTGGTGACCCGTGCGGCGGACACCGGGGTTGAGGGCGTGGGCCGTGGGGCACGGCTGTGCTCGACCAGGCACGGGAGCGGAGGGAGCCGGGGCGATGGGCTACACGGGCACTGCTGGTGAGCGGGGTGCGCACGGCGGGGACGGGGGAGGTGCCGCACTCGACGGGGGAGGCGCCGCGCTCATCGACGCGGCGCTCGGCTTCGTGTTCCCGGCCGCGCTCAGGGCGGCCGCGCTCGCGCGCGTGGCCGACCACCTGGCCGACGGGCCGCGCGCCCCCGCCGAGTTGGCCACCGCCACCGAGACCGACCCGGCGGCCCTGACCCGCGTGCTCCGGCTGCTCGCCACGCGGGGCCTGTTCAGCGAGGACGAGCAGGGACACTTCCGCCTGGAGGCGGCGGGGCAAGCACTGCGCTCCGACGTCCCGGGCTCGGTGCGGGACGGGGTCCTCATGATCACCGACCGTACGTTCTGGCTCCCGGCGGGCCGGATGGACCACTGCCTGAGCACCGGCGGATCCGTCTTCGAGGAGATCTTCACGCGGCCGTTCTTCGACCACTTCGCCCAGGACGCCAAGACCGCGGCGGTCTTCCACGACGGCATGGCCGCCATGTCCCGTGTGGAGAACGGACCGATCGCCGCAGCCTACGACTTCCCGAAGACCGGCACCGTCGTGGACGTCGGCGGCGGCCAGGGCGGGTTCCTCGCCGCGATCCTGCGGGCCGGGCCGGGGCTCAGTGGTGTGCTGTACGACCAGGCCCACGTCGTGGCCGGGCACCGCCTTGCCGACGACGCGGCGCTCGCCGGACGCTGGTCCACCGCGGAGGGCGACTTCTTCACCGACGTACCCAGGGGCGATGTCGTCGTCCTCAAGCGCATCCTGCACGACTGGCAGGACGAGCAGTGCGTCCGCCTGCTGCGCGCCTGCCGCCGCGCGCTCGCCCCGGGCGGGCGGGTCCTCGTGGTGGACGCGGTCATCGCACCCGACAACCGCCCTCATCAGGCCAAGGACCTGGACCTGCTGATGATGGCTTCGTTGGTGGGGCGTGAGCGCACGTACGAGGACTTCCGCGCCGTGCTGACCGAGGCGGGCCTGCGGCTGACCCGGGTCGTCCCCACTCCCACCGTCCTGAGCATCGTCGAGGCCCAGGCCGTGGACGACGCGTAGGCGACCGAGGGCTCCCGGACTCGGGCGGCCGGGCCGGATCGGCCGCTTCGAAAGCCCCTCGGGCACCGGGACGTGACCCGGACCGACCCGCGAGCCGCGCGGACCGCCGCCCCACTACCGTTGCTCCCCATGACGGCACCCGACACGGACATCACCGAGGACTTGATCCGGGATCTGCTGCGGGCACAGCACCCGGACCTGGCGGACCGCCCCCTGAAGCTCGGGGCGCGTGGCTGGGACAACCAAGTGTGGCGGCTCGGCGACGACCTCGCCGTGCGGGTGCCCTGGGCGACGCGGTCCGCGGACGACCTGCTGCGCAAGGAGTACGCCTGGCTGCCCGCCCTCGCCCCGCTCCTGCCCCTGCCTGTTCCCGTACCGCAGCGTCTCGGTGAGCCCACCGCACGGTTTCCCCGGCCCTGGCTCGTCACCACCTGGGTGCCGGGCGAGCCCGCCGACCACGCCCCGGTCACACGTGTCGCGGAGGCGGCCGTCGGCCTGGCCGCCTTCCTGACCGCCCTCCACCGCCCCGCGCCCGACGGGGCACCGGTGGGCCGCGACCGTGGCGGCGCGCTGGCCGACACCGCCGAAGCGTTCACCCAAGGCCTCGCCTCGGCCACCGAACTGGGGCTGGTACGCGACCCGGAGGCCGTCCGCGCGGTCTGGGAGGACGCCGCCGCCGCGCCGGGCTGGGCGGGACCACGGCTCTGGCTCCACGGCGATCTGCACCCGGCCAACGTCCTGACCTCGAACGGCACCTTCTGCGGCGTCATCGACTTCGGTGACCTCTTCGCCGGTGACCCGGCCTTCGACCTCGCCGCCGCCTGGATCCTGCTGCCGGACGGAGCCCTCGACCTCTTCCACGCGGCCTGTCGACCGGGCCCGGACGCCGCGACCCTGCGCCGCGCCCGCGGCTGGGCGGTACTGCGCGCCCTCGCCTGCCTCCACATCGGGCACGCCGGGGTCCACGGTCGTCCCGGGGGCAAGCCGACCTGGGGGCCGCCCGCTCAGGACGCGCTGCGACGCCTCACCGCGTCGATCCGCCCGTAAGTCGAGTACGCGGGGCCCCGACCTGCGGGAACCTGCTGTTCACGGCAGGGGGAGTTCGGCCAGGACGGTCGTGCCCGTGCGGGAGGGGCGGATCGTGGTGTGGGCGGCGTAGGCCTCCACGAGGGCGAGGCCGCGGCCGGACTCGGCGTGCAGGAGGTCCGCCGTGGCGTCGCCCGGCGCGGTGGTGTGCCGGACGGGGCGGCGCGTCACACGGCGGTGCCAGCAGCCGGTGTCGTGGACCTCGACGCGCAGGACGCCGGGAAGCAGACGCAGCCGCAGAGTGACACGGGGGCTGCCGCTGTGCAGTATGACATTTGTGACCAGCTCAGTGACGACGAGCGCCAGCGCCTCGCGGGTGGCGGCACCGAGGTGCCAAGCCCGCGCGGACGTCGTCGCCAAGCGGCGCAGGGCGGGAGCCGCGGCGGCGGTGGCCGCCAGCGTGGCCTGCGACTCGCGGTGCGCGGTGGCCGGGCCAGTGGGCGCCGCGGACGTGGCAGGGAGCGCACCGGTGCCCGTTCCGGACGGTTGCGCGTACTGGGCGGTGATCATGCGGTCCTCCCGCTGCCGTGCCCGGAGCGTCGCATCACGGGCGCTTAGCACGCTGTCAACCACGGCAGGCGAAAAGCAATCAGTGCCCGGCGAAATACGGATACGCAAAGAAGGCCGGAAGGCCTGGTAGACGGCGTACAGGAGCAGCGTGGTCACGCAGGGTGAGGAATTCTGGGAAGGCCGGATACGGCGGACGCTGGCCGAGAAGGGCGCCGGGCCCGTCCTCGTCCTGGTCGCCGGAGCCGCGGGCACCGGCAAGAGCTGGCTGCTGCGGCGCCTGGCCGAGCTGCCGGAGGCCGTCGGCGCGGTGACCCCCTGGCGCTGCGGCGACCGTCAGCCGCCGGACATCGCCGCCGACGCCCCCGCGCTGGTGCTGGTGGACGACGTACACACGGCGGACGAGGAGGCTCTGGCCCGGATACGGGGCCTGGTGGCGGAGGCCGGGCCGCAAACAGCCGTCGTCGTCACCTACCGCCCCGAAGAACTGGCCCGGCCCGGTCTGCCGTTCGGTCCCGCGCCGCTTCGCTACCCCGACGACCTGGTGATACTTCGCCACCATGTGCTGCCGTGGGGCGCCGGTCAGGTCGCCGAGGCGGCGAGCGAGGCCCTGGGGGAGGGGTGCGCCCCGCAGGCCGTGGCTCGGCTGCACGAGCGGTCGGGCGGTGTGGCCCAAGTGGTGGTCGACCTGCTGGCCGTGCTGCGGGACAGCGCGGGGGAGCGCTGCACCGCCGCTGACGTCGACGCCGCGGGGGTGCCCGTACGCCTTGCCGAGCTGATGCTGCACCGCACCGACGCCCTGCCCGGCCCCGCACGGCGCGTGGTGTGGGCCGCGGCGGTCCTCGGCGAACCGGCGTCCGGGGCGGACCTGCTGACCGTGGCCGGGCTTGAGGCGCGTACGGCTCAGGGAGCGGAGGACGACCGCGGCGGCGACGGCGAGCCGGGAGGCCAGGAGGGCCGTGACGCGCTGGTGGCCGCCCTCGCGCGAGCCGCCCTCCTTGAGGACGCCGAGCACCGCTACGCCCTGCCGGTCCCGCTCGCGGCCGAGGCCGTGCTTGAGACGGTCCCCGGACCCGTGCGCCAAGAGCTGCACGGCCGGGCGGCCGCACTGCTCCAGCGCAGGCACCCCGTGCCCTGGGCGGCCCTGGCCCGGTACCGCAGGGCGGGCGGCGAGATGCGCGCCTGGCTGCGGGCGGTGGAACGCGCGGCCCGGGAGTTCGCGGCCGAGGGCCACCACCAGGAAGTCATCGCGCTGCTTGAGGACACCCTCGCCTCGCCGCTCGTGTCGCACCCCGCGCGAGCGCGTCTCGCCCCCGTCCTGGCCGCCAGCGCCGTCGTCGCGCTGCGCTCCGACCAGACGGTCGAGGTGCTCACGCAGATCGTGCGGGACGAGAACCTGCCGAAGGCCGTACGCGGCGAGATGCGTCTGGACCTGGGACTCCTGCTGTGCAACCAGGTCGGCATGAGCACGCACGGCTGGGCGGAGCTGGAACGGTCCGCCGCGGAGCTGCGCGAGGCGCGGCCGGAGCTCGCGGCCAGGGCGATGTCGGCCCTGGCCATGCCCTACTGGCCGGGCAACTCCCTGGACGTCCACCTGGCGTGGATGCGGGACGCCGAGCGGGCCAGCGCGGCGAGCGGCGACGAGGTCGTGAAGACCGCCGTGGCCGCGAACCGGGCGGGCCTGGCCCTCAGTTACGGCAACCCCGAGGGCTGGGAGCTGCTCAAGGCCCTCCCCGTCGACAGCCCCGACCCGCGCTGCCGCCGCCACGCGGCCCGCGGCCTGTGCAACGCCGCGGACTCCTCGGTGTGGCTGGGCTTCTACGACCGCACCCGCGAACTGCTCGACCAGGGCCTGGAGCTGTCCGCGCGCAGCGGTGCCCCCTACACCGAGCGGACGGCGATGGGCACCCGGCTGCTCCTGGAGTGGGCGACCGGGCAGTGGGAAGGCCTCGGTGAGCGCTGTGAGGCGTTTGTCCGCGAAACCGCCGACATGCCCGTCATCTCGGCCGACGCCCGCACCGTCCTGGGGCTGCTCAACCTCGCCCGCGGCGGCTGGGGCCCGGCGGCCTCGTGGCTGTCGGGCAAGGACGCGCCCCTGGCCGAACACGCCGCCGCGCCCCTGGGCGCGACCCTCGCCGGGGCGCTCATCCGCCTCGCCCTGGCGCGGCAGGACGTCGCCGACGCGGCCGCGCAGGCCCGTAGGGCCTGGAACAACGTCGTCACCAAGGGCGTGTTCGTCTGGGCGGCGGAGCTGGCGCCCTGGGCGGTCGAGGCGTTGGCCCGCGACGGCGACACCACGGGCGCGCGCCGGCTCGTGGACACCTTCGCCGACGGCCTGAAGGGCCTCGCGTCCCCCGCCGCCGACGCGGCCCTGTGGTGGACCCGTGCCGCGCTGGCCGAGGCGAGAGACGACCCGGCCCGGGCCCGCCCCCTCTACCAGCGGGCGTCGAGCGCGTTCGCCGCCCTGCCCCGGCCCTACGCCCACGCCTTGACGGCCGAGGGCGCCGGACGCTGCGCCCTGCGGGAGGCGGACGCCGACACACCCCGTAACGCGCACACACCCGATAACCGCGGCACACCCGATGACCACGACGCACCCGATAACCGCGACTCACCCGACGGCCGCGACACACCCGACACGCCCCGCGCACAGGGCCTCGCCGATCTCGCCTTCGCCGCCGAGCAGTTCAGTGACCTCGGTGCGGCCTGGGACGCGGCGCGCGTGCGCGCGCTCTCGCGCGCCCACCAGCCCGAGAAGCACCGCCGCCGCCCCGGGCGGCCCTCCTACCGCGACCAGCTCTCCCCGCGCGAGCGCGAAGTCGCCGAGCTGGCGGGCAACGGGCTGACCAACCGCGAGATCGCCGCCACCCTGCACCTGTCGCCCCGTACGGTCGAACAGCACGTCGCCCGGGCCATGCGCAAACTGGGCACCGCGACCCGGCAGGAGCTGGCCCCGTAGGTCTCCGGCGCGACCCCAACGCCGCCCGGCGAGGCCCGCGTTGGCGGAGCCAGTGCCCGTGCCATCACCAAAACCCCAGGTCAGGCCTAGACCAACACGGTCCGCGGGCCTGGTTAATTGCGTATCCGTAGGTTGGGCCTTCCGGATAGGCGCGCTGTTCCTCCGGTCATAAGTTCCCTGCCACTGGTTGGTCGAACGTTCATCTGTTGCAGGTCGTACGAGTCCTGCGTGACGGACGGGCGTGCGCCCGATCGGTAGCGCGTCGCGGCGTCTTCGCGGAGCCCCGCGCGCCGTCGCGCCTGTGCCGCCCCCACATCCCCGCACGCACCAGTCGGCACAGGCGCGGCGCAATTTGTCATGCACGGCACGAACCGCTGGTCCGGCATGCCCGGACCAGCCCGTGAAAGGCACATCTTGAGCGGTTCCAGACGCATACGCATATCCCTGCTGGCCACGGTCGGCGCCGCCGCCCTGCTCGGCACCGGAGTCACCACCGTCGTCGCGGCCCCGGGCCCGGACTCCGCCGCCCTGCCCGGCGCGTCCGTGGCGAAGGCGGTCCCCACCGAGCGCCTCATCGTCGGCTACACCCCACGCGCCGACGAGGCCACCTCCAACACCGAGGCCCGCGCCGACGCCCGCGCCAAGGGCGAGGACGTCGGCGAGAGCCTCGCCTTCGAACGGCGCCTCGGCACCGGCGCCGCCCTGGTCGACCTCGGTGACGACCTCGGCACGAAGGACGTCAAGGACGTCATGGCCGCCTTCGCCGCCGACCCCGACGTCGCGTACGTCGTCCCCGACACCCGCGTGTACGCCGCGGCCGACCCCAACGACACCTACTACGCCCAGCAGTGGGACCTCTTCGAGGACAAGGCCGGCATGAAGGTCCCCGGCGCCTGGGCGCAGGGCGCCACCGGTGAGGGCGTCAACGTCTCGGTCATCGACACCGGCTACGTGGCCCACTCCGACCTGGCCGCCAACGTGGTCCCCGGATACGACTTCATCTCCGACCCCTGGATGGCCCAGGACGGCGGCGGCCGGGACAGCGACGCCGCGGACCCCGGCGACTGGATGAACCGCGGCGAGTGCGGCACCGACGCCAAGGGCCAGCCCGTCCCCGCCCGCGACACCAACAACTCCTGGCACGGCACCCACGTCGCGGGCACCATTGCCGCCTCGGGCGACAACGCCAAGGGCATCACGGGCATCGCCCACCGGGCCAAGGTCCAGCCCGTCCGCGTCCTGGGCAAGTGCGGCGGCACCACGGCGGACATCATCGACGCCATCACCTGGTCCTCCGGCGGCACCGTGCAGGGCGTCGCGGCCAACCCCTACCCGGCCGACGTCATCAACATGAGCCTGGGCGGCGGCGGTGCCTGTGACGCGGGCACCCAGAGCGCCGTCAACGCGGCGGTGAGCCGCGGCACCACCGTCGTCGTCGCGGCCGGTAACTCCAACGCCAACGCCGCGAACTTCAACCCGGCCAGCTGCAAGAACGTCATCGCCGTCGCGGCCGCCGACCGCGAGGGCAACCGGGCCGTCTACTCCAACTACGGCAGCGTCGTGGACATCACCGCCCCCGGCGGGGAGACCTCGCCGAACACCGCCGACGGCATCCTGTCCACGCTGAACTCCGGCACCCGCGGCGTCGGCGGTGAGACCTACGTCGCCTATCAGGGCACCAGCATGGCCGCGCCCCACATCGCCGGGCTCGCCGCGCTGATGTACGAGGCCAAGTCCGGCATCACCCCGGCCCAGGTCGAGTCGACCATCAAGGCCAACGCCCGCGCACTGCCGGGCACCTGCTCCGGCGGCTGCGGCGCGGGCCTGGCCGACGCGACAGCGACCCTGTCCGCACTCGGCACCCCCTGACCGCGGCGGAACCCCTCGGGGCCCGGTGCCGCGACGGCGCCGGGCCCCGGCACGCGTCCACCGAGGGCCTCAGTCCTCCTTCGGGGGCGGCACGGGCAGCGAGCCCACCGGGCAGCCCGCGACACCGGCCGTGTCACGGGTGATCGCCTCGGCCCGCTCCGCGGCCTTGGCCGGGTCGGTCACCCAGAGCCGATAGAAGTCGAACGGGCACTCCGCCACGCCCCGTTCGCCCTCTCCCGCCGCGTGCACACCGGAGTAGCCGCGGTGCATCAGCTTGTACAGGTGGTTCTGCGACTGGTCGTGGGCGCGCGCGTCCCGGATGGCGGACACCGACAGCTGCGCGTACTGCATGCCGTACTCCTCCTCACCGGTCTCGCCCAGCGTGCGCCCGTCGAAGCCGATGAGCGCGGAGTGCCCGAAGAAGGAGTAGACGCCGTCGAACCCGGTGGCGTTGGCGACCGCGACGTAGCAGTTGTTCGCCCAGGCCATCGCCTTGGCCATGAGGACCTGCTGGTCCTTGGCCGGGTACATGTAGCCCTGGCAGCGCACGATCAGCTCGGCGCCCTTCATCGCGCAGTCGCGCCAGATCTCCGGGTAGTTGCCGTCGTCGCAGACGATCAGCGAGATCCGCAGGCCCTTGGGGCCCTCGGTCACCCGCGTGGAGTCCCCCGGGTACCAGCCCTCGATCGGACACCACGGGAAGATCTTCCGGTACTTCTGCGCGATCCGGCCCTGGTCGTCGATGAGCACCAGGGTGTTGTAGGGCGGCTTGTGCGGGTGGTCCTCGTGCCGCTCGCCGGTCAGCGAGAAGACTCCCCAGACCCCCGCCTCGCGGCAGGCCGCGGCGAAGACCTCGGTCTCCTCGCCCGGCACGCGGGAGGCGGTGTCCAGCATCTCGCCCGGGTCGTACATGATCCCGTGCGTGGAGTACTCGGGGAAGACGATGAGGTCCATCCCCGGCAGGCCGACCTTGACGCCCTTCACCATCTCGGCGATCTTCCGGGCGTTGTCGAGCACCTCGGCCCTGGTGTGCAGCCGGGGCATCTTGTAGTTCACCACTGCGACCCCGACCGTGTCCGGGCCGGAAGCGATGTCGCCATGGCGCATCGTTCGCTCCTTCCGTTGCGTTGCCGTACCGGGCGTCCACGCCCAGACAACGCCCGCCCCGACGGCATGACAAGCGTTCCGGCAGGCGGAGCGCGGCTTCCCTCTGCCGCCATATGGGCCCATTCCGAACAGGTGACCACGCGCGGTCCGGGGTACGTACCAGGGCGCTCGGGTCCACCGTGGGCCCCCGGCCGCCGAAGGACGTCACCATGCCGGAACCCCGTCCCTCACGACGCCGAGGCGGCGCGCTGTGCGCGCTGGTCCTCACGCTGTCCGCTCTCCTGACCGCACCGGCCACGGGCGCCGAGGCCCCCGGCCGACCGGCCGCGCGCGGCCCGGGTGACGACGGCCCGGTCGTCGTCACCGACCACGGGCCGGTACGGGGCCGGTCCCACGGCGTGTACGACACCTTCGAGGGGATTCCCTTCGCCGCGCCGCCGACCGGGCCGCTGCGCTGGCGCGCCCCGCGACCGGCGCGGCCCTGGCACGCGGTGCGCGACGCGGGCGCGCCCGGCCCGAAGTGCCTCCAGCTCCCGCAGTTCGGGCCCGGTCCCGTGACCGGCTCGGAGGACTGTCTCACCCTCAACGTGACCGTGCCCTCCACGCCGTCCGCCGCGGCGAAGGGTCGCGGTCGGCCGGTCATGGTGTGGGCGCACGGCGGCGGCTTCACCATCGGCTCGGGCTCCCCGTACCGGGCCGAGCGCCTCGCCGTCCAGGGCGACACCGTGGTCGTCACGCTCAACTACCGGCTCGGCGTCCTCGGCTTCTTCGGCCACCCGGAGCTGCGCGGCGCGACCAACTTCGGCCTCGCCGACCAGCGGGCTGCGCTGCGCTGGGTACGGGCGAACGCGGCCCGCTTCGGCGGGGACCCGGGCCGGGTGACGCTGTTCGGGGAGTCCGCCGGAGCGCTGAGCACCTGCGCGCACCTCACCTCGCCGCAGTCCGCGGGGCTCTTCCACCGGGCGGTGCTGCAGAGCGGGTCCTGCATGACCGCGTTCCCGCGCGGCGCCATCCTCCCCCTCCAACCCCGCTACGAGCCGTTCGTGCCGAGGAGCCGGACGGAGACGGCGGGCACGGCGGCCGCCGCCGCACTCGGCTGCGCACGGCCGGTCGGGACGCTCGACTGCCTGCGCCGCCTGAGCCCCGACAAGCTGGTCACGCCCGCGCTGACGCAGACGTTCTCCCTCGTCTCCTACGGGGGCGCGGGGCTGCCCCTGCGCCCCGACCGGGCCCTGGAGAAGGGCCGCTTCCACCGCGTACCGGTGGTGCAGGGCACCAACAAGGACGAGATGCGGCTCTTCCTCGGCCTGACGCAGTCGCTGGCCCCGATCCCCGACGCGCGCGCGTACCGGGCCCGCCTCCTCCGCTCCTTCGGCGCAGCGGCTGCGGCCGTCGAGAAGCAGTACCCGCTGACGGCCCACTCCTCGCCGGGGGCGGCCTGGGCCGCCCTGACGTCCGACGCCTCGTTCACCTGCCCCGCGCTGCGGGCGAACCGCGCGCTGGCCGCGCGCGTGCCCACGTACGCCTATCTCTTCCGCGACACCAACGCACCGCGCCTCGCGGAGCTGCCGCCGGTGGAGGGCTACCCCTACGGGGCGGCGCACGGCTTCGAGCTGCCGTACCTCTTCCCTACGGACACGGTGCCGCGGTTCTCCCCCGCACAACACGCGCTGGCGGCCCGCATGACCGGCTACTGGACCCGGTTCGCGACCGCCGGTGACCCGAACTCCGCGGGCGCGCCCGCTTGGCCCCGCTCCGCCACCGGCCCGACCGTGCTGTCGCTGGCCCCCGGCTCGGACGGCATCCGCCCGGTGGACGCAAGCACCGCCCACCACTGCGCGTTCTGGGACCGGCAGAGCAACTAAGCAGGGGGGCGGGCCGTCGGCCGGAACGCCGCACGGCCCGAGCCCTCGGCCCGGCCCCTGGGCCTGTGAAACGATCAGCCCCATGGTGTCTGTGAGCGCGTTGCTGCCGGTGGAGGCGATCCGGCTCGGGGCCGAGGCCGGGGACTGGCGCGGGGCGGTCCGCCTCGCGGGTGAGCTGCTCGTGCAGAGCGGCAGCGGCACGGACGCGTACACCGCCGAGATGATCCAGAGCGTCGTGGACAACGGCCCGTACATCGTGCTCGCGCCCGGCTTCGCCTTCGCGCACGCGCGGCCCTCACCGGCGGTGCTGCGGACGGGCATGTCCTGGGTGCGGCTCGCGCGGCCGGTGGAGTTCGGGCACGCGGCGAACGACCCGGTGGACCTGGTCGTGGCGCTGGCCGCGCGGGACGCCTCGCAGCACACCGAGGCGATGGCCTCACTGGCCCGGCTGCTCGCGGACCCGCAGACCGAGCGGGCCCTGCGGAACGCGCCCACACCGCAGGCCCTGCGGGCGCTGCTCGCGGGGGAGAGCCCACCCGGGCCCGCACAGGACCGCGCGGCGAGCGGCGGCCCGACCGTGCACAAGATCCTCACCGTCTGCGGCAACGGCCTGGGCACGAGCCTGTTCCTGAAGAACACCCTGGAGCAGGTCCTCGAACGCTGGGGGTGGGGCCGGTACGTGACCGTGGAGGCGACCGACACCATCTCCGCCAGGGGCAAAGCGGCCGAGGCCGTCGCGATCCTCACGTCCCGCGAGATCGCCAGGACCCTCGGCGACGTCGGCATCCCCGTGAAGGTCGTGGACGACTTCACTTCCACCGCGGAGGCCGACCGGGTGCTGCGGGACACCTACGACGTATGAGCCGCAGCACCGCACACGACAGGGGAGGAAGGGCGCCGTGGACTGGCTGGTATCGGTAGCGAGGTTCCTGGTCGACGAGATCCTCAGCCAGCCCGCGTATTTGATCGGTCTCATCACGGCCGCGGGTCTGGTCGCGCTGCGCAAGTCGGCGGGCCAGGTGCTCGGCGGGGCGATCAAGGCGACGCTGGGGTTCTTGTTGATCGGCGCGGGCGCCGGGCTCGTGGTGGCGGCGCTCGCCCCGCTCGGCGAGATGATCCAGGGCTCGACGGGCGCGCACGGCGTGATCCCGACGAACGAGGCCATCGTCGGCATCGCCCAGGCCGAGTACGGCTCGCGGGTGGCCTGGCTGATGATCCTGGGCTTCGCGGTCAGCCTGGCGCTCGCCCGTCTCACGCCGCTGCGCTATGTCTTCCTGACGGGCCATCACATGCTGTTCATGGCCACGCTCCTGACGACGGTGCTCGCCGCCGCCGGGCAGAAGTCGTGGGTCGTGGTCGTCGTCGGCGGTGTCCTGCTCGGCATCCTGCTCGTGGCGATGCCCGCCTTCGCCCACCCGTGGACCAAGCGCGTCACCGGCAACAACACCGTCGCGATCGGCCACTTCGGCACCGCGGGCTACGTCGTCGCCGGGGCGACGGGGCAGCTCGTCGGGCGCCGCAGCCGTTCCACCGAGGACATGAAGCTGCCCGAGGGCCTGCGCTTCCTGCGGGACTCGATGGTCGCCACGGCCCTGTCCATGGTGCTCATCTACCTGATCATGTCGCTGCTGTTCCTCGCCAAGGTGGGCAAGGAGACCGCGTTCAAGGCGTTCGCCACGGACGGCGGCCCGGCCGCGCCCGACGTCGGCGCGTACGTCATGCAGTCGATCATGCAGGGACTCCAGTTCGGCATCGCCGTCGCCGTGATCCTCTTCGGAGTCCGCACGATCCTCGGCGAACTCGTGCCCGCCTTCCAGGGCATCGCGAACAAGCTGGTGCCGGGCGCGGTGCCCTCGCTGGACGCGCCGATCGTCTTCCCGTACGCGCAGAACGCCGTCCTGATCGGCTTCATCTCCAGCTTCGTCGGCGGCCTGATCAGCCTCGGCCTGCTCACCTGGATCTTCGAGCCCGCCTTCGGGCTCGCGCTGGTGCTGCCCGGCCTGGTGCCGCACTTCTTCACCGGTGGCGCCGCGGGGGTGTACGGCAACGCCACCGGAGGGCGGCGCGGCGCCGTCGCGGGTGCCTTCCTCAACGGTGTGCTCATCACGTTCCTGCCCGCGCTGCTCCTGGAGGTCCTCGGCGCCTTCGGCAAGGAGAACACGACGTTCGGTGACGCGGACTTCGGCTGGTTCGGCTCCCTCATCGGCAACGCCGCCAAGGCCGGGACGGTGGGCGGCGTCGTCCTGATGCTGCTCTTGGGCGCGGTGATCCTGGCCGGGGCCATCGTCGTGCAGAAGCGGGTCGTGGAGACGGGCTGGGACCCGGGCGCGCGCCGCGACGCGCTCCTGCCCCGCGAGGAGCAGGCCCCCGCCGCACCCGCGGCCCCGGCCACCGCGTACGGGAAGATCGCGCCGCCTCCGGGGGCGCCGAAGCCGCCCGCGCCGCCGAAGGAGGGATGACGCGTGACAGCGTCGTAGAGTCACCGCATGCGACGGAGGACGAGAGCGGCGATCGCGGGGGCGGCGGCCCTGGCCTGGGGCGAGTGGCTGAACCGGCGCTGGTCCCGCACGCTCGTGGGGCGCGGCGCGGGCGGCGTCGAGGCCGTGGTCGTGCTGGGGTTCCGAAACCCCCGGGCGACAGCGAACGTCGTCAACCGCTGGCGCGTTCGCGCCGGAATCCGCTCCGCCGCCGACGGCGGAGCGGGTGACACGCGCGTGATCTTCAGCGGCGGCGCGACCAGCGGCGGCGCCACGGAGGCCGCGGTGATGGCCGACTACGCGACGTCGGTGCTCGGCTTCCGCGGCACGGTGGTCCTCGAAGAGCGGAGCCGGACGACCTGGGAGAACGTCATGAACGTGATCCCCTTGCTCGAAGACGCCGACCGCATCAAGATCGTCTCCCAGCCCGCTCACGCCCTCAAGGCGCGCGCGTACGTGCGGCGGCAGCGCCCCGACCTCGCCGAGCGGCTGGTGCGCGCGGACGACTACCGCCCGGGGGAGTGGACGGTGGTCAAGCCGCTCCTTGCCCTGTACGGGCTCTGGGCCCTGCGCGGCCTCACGGCCGACGAACGGAAGACCTCGCTGTAGCCCCGGCTGCCCTGCCGGTGTTCCCCCACGGACGTGGCGGGTCCAGGGCCTGTCCGCATGGCCCTGGACCCGCCCGGGCCTCAGAGCTTCGTGGCGAAGTTCTGCACCCACCAGGGGCCGTTGGCCTTCAGGCTGACCCCTGCGCCGAAGTCCTTGTACGCGCAGTTGAGGATGTTGGCGCGGTGCCCGGAGCTGCGCATCCAGTCACGCATGGCGGTCTTGGGGCCCTTCGGGCCCTTGTGTATGTTCTCGCCCCACGCCCCGGCGCGGTATCCCGCCTTCCGCATCCGGTCGCCCGCGCTCTTGCCCTCGGGGCTGGTGTGGTCGTAGTAGTTCCGCGCCGCCATGTCCTTGGCGTGGGCCTGCGCGGCGGCCTGAACCCGGCGGTCCAGGCGCAGCGGCCCGCACCCCGCCTTCGCCCGCTCGGCGTTGACGAGGACCAGGAGCTGCTTCTGGTACCGCGCGGTCTTGCTCGGCGCCGGGCGCTTCTTGGCCGCCGCGGTGGCGGTGCCCGGCCTCTCGCCGCCGGAGCTGTCCGCGAGGGCGAACGTCCCCACCGACGCGAGAGCGGCGGCCGCCACGGCCCCGCCCGCCAGCACGCGGACCCTCAGCCCGCGACGGCTCCGCCCGTGACGGCCGCGCTCCGCGTCGGTGTTGTCCTTGCCCAGGTGCATGTGCGCTCCACTCTGTGGTGATCGTCGGTCGGTCCGACGGAGGGGAGACCGGGCGGAGGGCCTGGGGACAACACTTTTCTCAGGAGCTGCTTCTAGGGCGTTTCGAAGGCCCCGCTCGTCCACGCGGCGCGCAGCGCCTTCTTGTCGACCTTGCCGACCTTGGTCGTCGGGAGCTGCCTCAGCAGGGCGGTCCCGCGGGGCGAGTACAGCTCGCCGAGCTCGGCGGTGACCGCCCTGGCGACCGCGCCGGGGTCGACGTCGACATCCTCGGCCGTGGCCAGGAAGATCTGCACGGCCTCCCCGTACTCCTCGTCCGGTATGCCGAGGGCCGCCGCGTTGCGCACGCCGGGCAGCGTGAGCAGGAAGTCCTCCAGGACCCGGGAGTAGACGTTGTCGCTGGTGCTGCCGGTGACGATGATGTCCTTGGCCCGGTCGACGAGGTAGAGGTACCCCTCGGCGTCGAGGTAGCCCAGGTCGCCGGTGCGCAGCCAGCCGTCGCTGAGGGCCTCGGCGGTGCGCTGCGGGTCCTCGAAGTAGCCGAGCATCACCGTCTCGCCCCGCACGCACACCTCACCGACCTGTCGGACGGGCAGCGCCGAGGTGCTGTCCTCACCGCGGATCTCGATCTCGGTGTCGCAGATCGCGCGACCGCAGCTGCGCCAGAGCTCGGGCCGACGGGCGGCCTCCGCGGCGAGGTCCTCCGCGCCGAACGCGGTGATGCCGAGCGCCTCCGACTGCCCGTAGCCCTGGCTGAGCACGGGCCCGAAGACCTCGACCGCCTGCTGCAGGCGGCTGGGCGACGTCGCCGCGCCGCCCACGACGATCCGGCGCAGCGCGGGCAGGGCGCCGGGCACGCACTCCGGGTGGTCGAGAACCGCGTACAGCATCGGCGGCACGAACATGGTGGCGGTGATCCGCTCCTCGCGCAGGACCGTCAGGGCCGCGCCCGCGTCGAACTCCGGCAGCACGACGAGGGCGGACCCCGTCACCAGCGCCTGGATCGAGGTGAGGTGGCCGCTGCCGTGCGTGAGCAGCGTCGAGGCGAGCACCCGGTCCGTGCCCGGGTCCATGGTCGGGAAGAACCCGGCGCGGGACTCCCGCGGATCGTCCTCCGCCATGTCGACCAGCGCGTCGTAGAGCCGGTGGCTGTGCGCGGCGAGCTTGGGGCGGCCGAGGGTGCCGCCGGTGTAGAGGACGGTGACGGCCTCGTCCGTCGCCGGGGCGGGCACGCCGTCGGGGCGCTCCGCCGGGCAGTCGGCCGCCAGGGACAGCAGGTCCGGACACGGCTGTGCGCAGGGGCCGAGGCTGACCAGGGCGGGGGCGTGGACGCTGCGCCCGGCCGCGTCGGCGGCCCGCTCCGCGAAGAGCGGGTCGGTGACCACGACGCGCGCCCGGGACTGTTCGACCAGCGCGGCGAGCTCGCCGGGGCCCGGCTCGGGCGGCAGGAAGACGACGCGGCAGCCGATGAGGTGGACCGCGAGTTGCACCAGGACGGAGTCCACGCGATTGGCCAGGAACAGCCCCACTCCGTCGCCGGGTTCGAGCCCCTGCCGACGCAGTGCGTGGCCCAGCCTGAACAGACGTCGGCGCGCCTCTCCCCGGGTCAGCCGCTGCACGCCCTGGACGAGCGCCTCGGCCTCTTCGTCCTTGTGCCAGTGCTCCAGGACGCGGTCCACGTACGTCCGCGGCGCGGCTGTTTGCTGCTCGTTAATGATCATGGACACATGCAAACATGACACGCGCGCATCAGGGATGCGCAGGGGGTAACTTCGGCCATCATCAGGGGGAGTAGCATGCCCCCCGCTCCGCGGCGGATGGTTGCTTTCGCGCCGCAGGGTGCATGGCCTGATGTCGTCGGTGCGGTGAGGCGCCGCATCTCCGGGGGCACCCCGGCCGTCGAGGCGGCCCCCGGGCTCGCTCCGTGCGGGGCACCGCATCCGGGTGGGGTGCTTCCGGTCGTGAAAGAAGTTCGCATACATCAATGAATGCGGTACGTGCCTTCTCCACCAAGGCGACTTTCAGCATCGCCCAATGGTGCGGTGATCGAAAAGTCCGGTCGCCATTTGGCGCCTTGTCGAGGCGCGCGGAATCGGCCTGTACGGACGCAGTGCGAAACGGCCTGAGCATCAACAGGGCGCCGCAGCCGAGGTGTTGACTGAGGAATAGGGCCGGGATAACGTCGCCATGAATCCCGGTCCCGCACCTTGTGTCCGCATATCCAGGAACCGTGCCCGACGCGAGGTCACGCAAGGACGACACGTAACTCCGCGTCAAGACGACACACAACTCCGCGTCAATGGGTCACGCGCACTGCCGCCTCTGCCGTCAGAAACCTGTTCCAGGAAGCACCGGCAAGTCCCCTTCCCCTCGCGTCGCCACGGTGGCGAGGGGCGAGGAAGAACGGGCCGTAGAGCCGGAGCGGGCAGGCAGAGTCCGGCTTCGTCGGTCCCCGTGAAGAGTCTCAGCGCAACCACGTGAACGGCGCGGATCGTCGCCGCGCCGCGAACAGCTCGTCATAGCACGAGCCGCCGACACACATTCCTGTGGGCGGGACTTCCGGCGCGTTCCACAGCCAAGGCCTGTGGAATGCCCGGGCGAAAGCAGAGATGAATTGCTGATCCCGACGGCGACCTGGCCGTCACCATGGATATGCCCTGGGGGGCAACAATGACAGAGGAATCAAGGGCGCCAGCGCCGGGCCGGGGGACATACGCGCTCTGGGGTGGCGACGCAGAAGTGCGCTGCCTGCTGGAGTCGTTGGCCGAGACGGTAAAAGAGCGAAGCGAAGACATCGCGGTACAGGACGACGAACACGCGCTGACCTACGCCCGGCTCGCGACCTGGGCCGGTCGCATCGCCGATCTCCTCGTCGACCACGGCATTCGCCCGGGCGACCGGGTGGCGGTCACAGGGCCACGCGGTGCCGCGATCGTCGCGGCGATGCTGGCCACCGTGAGCGCGGGAGCGACCTATGTGCCCCTCGACGTCGAGTATCCGCTCAGGCGCCTGGAGCACATGGCCGCCGACAGCGCGGCCCGACTGCTCCTGTACTGCGGCGACGAACCGGCCTTCGACCGCAAGGCCGAGGCGGTCCGCATCCCCGCCGCGCCCGACCTGGCCGACGCGGAGGCCGTGGCCGCGCTCTCGCGGCTGTCCTGTCGACCGGACCTCCCTGTATACGTGATCTACACCTCGGGTTCAACGGGGCTGCCCAAAGGCGTGGCCCTGCCCCACCGCTGCGTCGACAACATGGCGGCCTGGCAGTGGCGTCACTCGGTGCGCCCGGACCTGCGCACGGCCCAGTTCGCCCCGCTCAACTTCGACGTGTGGTTCCAGGAAGTACTCGGAACCCTCTGCGGCGGCGGAACGCTGATCGTCATGCCCGAGCCGCTCCGGCGCGACCCCATCGCCCTCCTGGACTGGCTCGTCGACCACCGCGTCGAGCGCCTGTTCCTGCCCTACGTCGCCCTGCACATGCTCGCCGTGGCCGCCGAAGCCACGGACTCCCTGGAGGACCTCGCCCTGACCGAGGTGAACACCGCGGGAGAGCAGCTCGTGTGCACCCCGGCGGTCCGTGACCTCTTCCGCCGCCTTCCTGGTTGCCGGTTGAACAATCACTACGGGCAGAGCGAGTCCGCCATGGTCACGGTGCACACGCTCACGGGACCGAGCGACACGTGGCCCACCCTCCCCCCGATCGGACGCCCGCTGCCGGGCTGCGAGGTCCTCGTCGCCCCGACCGAGCCGGGCGAACCGTCGGTGGGCGAACTCCTGGTCGCCGGCGCACCGCTGTCCGTGGGCTATCTGAACCAGCCGGCCCTCAACGCCGAGCGGTACGTCACCCTCGACGAGCCGACACCGCAGGGGCACCGCCACGCCTTCCGCACCGGCGACCTGGTGCGCGTCGAGGACGACACCGTGCACCTCCTCAGCCGGATCGACCGCGAGGTGAAGATCCGCGGAGTGCGCGTGAACCCCCTGGAAGTGGACGCCTGCCTCCTGGAGCAGCCGGGGATCGTCGAGGCCGTCACGGTCGTCGTGGACATCGCCGAGGGCTCCCGGCAGCTGCGCGCCGCCGTGACCGTGGACGTGGACGAGGACGCGTTCGACGGCGCGAGGACGCTCAAGGCACTCACCGAACTCCTGCCCGAGCAGTTCATCCCGGTCTCCCTCACCGTCCTGCCGGAACTGCCGCGCACCCCCAGCGGAAAGGCCGACCGGGACGCCATCACCGCCGCGCTCGCGCCCCCGACGCCATGACGCCGGACGGCGGGAGCAGCGCACGGACCCCGGGCGCGGCCCGGGAACGGGGGAGTACCGCACGAACGGAAACCATCCGAAGAGGGGGGCGCGTGCACCACAGCGACTTCAAGACAGCGACCGAGCGGCGGCTCGCCGAGATCTGGGCCGACGTCATGCGCCTTGACAAGGACAAGGTCAAGCGCGACCACGACTTCTTCGACGTCGGCGGGGACTCGCTGCTGGCCACGAAGGTCGTCCTGCGCGTACGCAGGGACTGGGACATCAAAATCACCGTCAGAGTGCTGAACGACGCGCCGGTCCTGGCCGAACTGGCCGAACGCATCGACCAGCGGGTGGCGAAGTCGGCGCGGCCGACCGCGGGTCCGCCCGCTCCCGCGACCCGCGCGAGCAGGCCCGGCGCGTGCCTGTGGGAGATGCGCCCCGGAACAGGGGGCCCCGGGCAGGGAACGCTGCTCGTCCTGCCCCACGCGGGAGGCTCGGCGCAGAACTACGGCCCGTGGGCGGACTGGCTCCCTAAGGACCTGCGCATCCTCGCGGCCCAGTACCCCGCTCGCGCGTCGCGCGCCGACGAACCGGCCGCGGCGGACCTCCACCGCATCGTCGACGAGATCCTCGAAGCCCTGGGCACCCTCGACGGGCCGCTCTACGTCTTCGGCCACAGCATGGGCTCCTACGTCGGATACGAGCTCTGCTGGAGGGAGCAGTCGGCGGGACGCGCGCCCGCCGTCCTCTTCGCCTCCGGAGCCGTCCCTCCCCACCGGCACCGGCCGAACCCGGCGACCGAGGAGGAGATCACCGACGAGTGGCTCCTGGGGATCCTGGGGATGTACGAGGGCGTTTCCGACGACCTCAGGAACCACCCGGAGGTCATGAGCCAGGCCCTGCGCACCCTGAGGGGCGACGTGAGGCTCTTCAGGAACTACGCGTACGGCGATGTCCGGCGCAGGTTGGACACGCCCATCGTGGTGTTCGGCGGAGAGAGCGACGACCTCGTGCCCCCGGCCGAGGCGGAACGCTGGAACGACCTGGGCACGACGGAGTGCGTCACGCATCTGATGCCGGGCGGGCACTTCTTCTATCTCGACAACATGGCGACCGTCACGGCCGCCATGTCCACGTATCTCGTGAGCGGTCACGACGGGCAGAGGGCATAGGGGGCGCGAGCATGGGAAGCCAAGCATTATCCGGAACCACGGCCGCCGGGACGGTCACACGGGACCGCCGGAAGATCGTGCTGGTGGAACTGCCCACCTACGAGAACATCCTGCCGCTCGCCTCGGGCTACATCCAGGCGTTCGCCCAGGACGACGACGAGGTCGCGGCGGCCCACACCTTCGAGATCGTGTCCCTCCCGGTCACCGGCGACCGGCGCGACCTGCTCCGGCAGCTCGCCGACAAGGACGCGTACCTCTACACGTTCAGCTGCTACATCTGGAACATGAAGCTGGTGCGCTGGCTGCTGAAGGAACTGCGCGCACTGCGCCCCGACGCCCACTACCTGCTGGGCGGGCCCCAGGTGATGAACCACGCCGCGACCTATCTGAGCGACGGCGCGGAGAACGTCTACGTGTGCAACGGAGAAGGGGAGCGCACGTCCCTTGAGTTCATCCGGCAACTCGGCGCGGAGAAGCCGGACATGCACCAGGTGCCGGGGCTCAGCTTCTGGTCCGCGGGCGAGCTCGTCACCACCGAGGCGGCGCCCAGGATCCAGAACCTGATGGACATCCCCTCGCCGTTCCTCAACGGCGTCTTCGACGGGCACGAATTCAGCTTCGCCATCATGGAGACGAACCGCGGCTGCCCGTTCCGCTGCACCTTCTGCTATTGGGGCGCCGCCACGAACTCCAAGGTCAACAAGTTCGAAGAGGAACGGATCAAGAGCGAGCTCAAATGGGTCAGCGAGCACGGCTACAACGCGCTGATGATCGCCGATGCCAACTGGGGCCTGTCGCCCCGCGACATCGCCCTGAGCGAATACATCGTCGAATGCAGCGAGGAGAACGGCTACCCGCTGATCGTCCACATGGCCGCCGCGAAGAACCGGCCCGAGCGCATGGCTGAGATCACCGAGATCTTCGTACGCGGTGGACTGATGGTGAGCCAGCCCATCTCACTGCAGACGGTCAACGAGTCGACGCTGGAGATGGTGGACCGGAAGAACATCCGCGAGGAGACCTACATCGGACTCCAGCGCCTGCTCCGGGAGAAGCGGATCAGCTCGTACGTGGAAATGATCTGGCCACTGCCCGGTGAGACCCTCACCTCGTTCAAGGAGGGGCTGACCCGGCTCTGCCGCTCGTACGCCGACACCATCATCGTCTATCCGCAGCTGTTCCTGCACAACACGCCCATGTACGCGCAGCGGGAGGCCCTCGGCATCGTGACCGCCGAGGCGGCCAGCGACGTGTCCGAGGCGGAGGTCGTCCTCGGCACGAAATGGGTGACCGAGGAGGACTGCTACGAGGGCTACTGGGTGAACCACGCGCTGTACACCCTGTACAACATGCGGGCCCTGTTCGTGCTCTCGGGCTATCTCGACGCGACCGGAACCCTCTCCTACGGCGACCTGTTCGCCGAGATGGCCCGCTACTTCCGGAGCAGGCCCGACTCACAGGTGTGCCAGTTCTTCATCCAGTCGACGAAGGACCTCGGCAACTACGACCTGCTGAACACCGGCAAGACCGCGCACATGGTGCTGAGCTCGCACCGCGAGGAGTTCGACCGGTTGCTGGCCGACTTCGTCGCCGAACAGGACTGGTGGGCCGACCCGATGGCGCGCCAGGCGTTCGAGATGGACCTCCTCACCCGGGCCTACATCTACCGCGAACCGGTGCGGACGCCGGACTACGAGTTCACCGAGGTCACCCTGCTCGGCCAGCCGGATGGCAAGGGCTACCTGGTCGAGGTGTCCGCGGAACTGCTCCGCCTGCTGGTGGGGCGCGAGATGCTCGAAGCCGACGACCAGGGGGCCGAGCGGGTCACCCTGCACATCGACCACCGGGGGCGGCAGAAGATGCCGTACCAGCGGCAGCGGAGCCTGGAGCACAACGCGAACTACTGCCAGGGCATGGTGCTGCGCTCCCGGGAGATCCTGCCCACCCTCCAGGTCGCCTCCACCGAGGCCCTCAGCTCCGTGGCGTGAGCCGCTGAGCCGTGACGGAGCCGGTTCCCCGGCGGGACGGCGAGCTGTTCCGCCGGGGGGTCACCGGCCCCTCGTCACTCCGCCTCGGCAGGCAGCTCCTTCATCCGCCGCAGCGGGCTCGGCAGGATGAACAGGATGCTCACGACGCCGCCCAGCGTGGCCAGCCACAGCGTCGGGCGCAGCCCCAGCCAGCTGCCCAGGGCACCGCCCACGAGCGCGCCCAGCGGCCGGGACCCCTTGTTGAACAGCATGAACGCGCCCTGCACCCGGGCGCGGAGCCGGTGCGGCGTCAACGCGAGCTGGATCGAGGTCGCGGAGATGTCACACACCATCAGGCCGATGCCGGAGACGAACTCGGCCACGATCAGCACCGTGGCCGCCAGCCACACCGGCCCATGGGCCAGCGGCACCAGGACCAGGGCCCCCGGGTAGAGGAACGCGCCGAGGAAGAAGGCCCCGCCCACCCCCAGCGACCGGCTCGCCCGGGTCGTGAGCGCCGCCCCGGCCATCGCGCCGATGGCGCCTGCCGCGATCACGACACCGACGAGGCCGGACGACAGGTGGAGTTCCTGGACCGCGTACAGGACCAGGAGGGTGAAGTAGATCGTGTAGAAGAAGTTGAGGCTGGCGTCCGCGAAGAACTTCGCGAGCAGGACCGGCGTGCGCAGCACGAACCGCAACCCCTCCCGCAGATGTCGGCGCCCCGCGGGCGCGGGCCGGGGCTCGTCGGACGACAAGGACCGCAGCAGCAGGGCCGAACCGAGGAAGGAGGCGACGTCGAGGACGATCGCGACGGGACCGGACAGGAGCTGCACGAGCCCGCCGCCGATCCCCGGGCCCGCCGCGAAGGAGAAGTTGTAGCTCCCCTTGACCAGGGCGTTGCCCGACAGCAACTGCTCACGCGGCACCACGACGGCGAGGAGGCTGTTGGCGCACAGGCTGAACAGCATGCCGAACGTACCCGTGACGAAGGCGACGACGTACAGCTGAGGCAGCGTCATCACGTCGAGCCAGTAGGCGATCGGCACGGTCACCAGGACCAGCGCGCGGACGAGGTCGGCGACGACCATCGTGGCGCGCAGCCGCCCGGACCGGTCGATGAGCGAGCCCGCGTGCAGCGAGAACAGCAGATTGGGCAGGGACGCGGCGGCCGAGAGGACACCCAGTTGGGACGCGTTGGCATCCAGGGCGAGGACCGCGGCCAGCGGCAGGGCGACGAAGGTGATCTGATCGCCCAGGTAGGAGATCGACTGGGCGGTCCAGTATCTGCGGAAGGCGGTCTGGCGTAACAGCGGTGGCACCCGGTCAAGGACGCGGCGTCGGGTGGTGCTCGGCACGGTCTCCTCCGCTGGATCGGTCGGCCCGGCGCTCAAAGGTCGCCGCTGCTTGGGGCGAACGCCGTTCTACCACAGGGGAGATCATGGATCGGACGGTCCGGTTCCGCGGCGATGACCCGCAGGATCAGGCCCAGGTCCGCGACCATGGCGCGGGCCGTCTCCCGGTCGAAGAGGTCCTCGGCGTACTCCAGGTGCCCGGTGACACCGGCCGGTCCGCCGTCGGAGTCGAAGGCCTCGGTCAGCTCCCAGGTGAGATCGAACTTGGCGACCTTCAGCGGCAGGATCTCGGCCTCGGCGCGCAGCCCCGTCAGCTCCGGCGGCTCGACGGGGCCCGCCTGGAACGCCAGGAGCACCTGCACCAGCGGGCCGTACGCGGCCGACCGCGGCGGATTCACCACCTCGACGACACGGTCGAACGGCAGGTCCTGGTGCTCCATGGCCGCCAGGTCCGTCACCTGCGTACGGCGCACGGCCTCGGCCACCGTGGGGGCGCCCGACAGATCGACCCGCAGCACGAGGGTGTTCACGAACAACCCCACCAGGTCGTCGAGCGAGGCGTCCGACCGCCCGGCCACGGTCGCGCCGATGACGACGTCCTCTCCCGCGCCGCGCAGGTGCAGCAGCAGGGCGAGCGCGGCGTGGACGAGGACGAAGACGGTGCAGCCGGAGCGCCGGGCCGCGCTCAGCAGGTCCCGGTGGAGCGCCGGGTCGAAGGCCAGCGGCAGCTGCTCGCCTCTGCCGCTGGGCACCGGTGGACGGGGACGGTCGGTGGCCATCACCAGCGGCTCCGGGGCACCCGCCAGGGCGGCGCGCCAGAACTCCGTCTGCCGCAGGGCCGTGGGGGAGGGGCGGTCCGGGGCGTACTGGGTGCGTTGCCACACCGCGTAGTCGGCGTACTGGACGGGCAGCGGCTCCCAGGGCACCTCGCGCCCGGCGAGGCGGGCACGGTAGGCGAGGCCGATGTCCCTGGTGAGGCGGTTGTTGGACCAGCCGTCGACAGCGATGTGGTGGATCAGCAGGAGCAGGACGTACGTGTCGGAGCCGTCCGCGCGGGTGTCGTCGGCGAACAGCTCGGCGCGGAACGGGATCTCGGTGGCCAGACGGAAGGAGCGAGCGGCCGCCTCCCGCACGGCCGCGATCACCGTGCCCGTCGTCACGCGCGTGGGGTGCAGCGGCGCCTCCCGGGGTGCCGGGAGGACCTCCTGGACGGGCCCGTCCTCGCCGAGGACGACCCGGGTGCGCAAGGCCTCGTGGCGCTCCAGCACGTCACCGAGTGCCGTACGCAGGGCGGCCTCGTCGAGGGAGCCGCTGAGGCGGAGGACCAACGCGACGTTGTAGAGGCTGCTGGGGCCGGTGAACTGGTCGAGGATCCACAGGCGTTCCTGGGCGAAGGACGCGGGGATCGGCAGGCCGCGGTCGGCGGGCCGGATGAGCCGCGCCGCCTCCCGCCCGCTGCCGAGGGCGGCGCCCAGGCTCCGCACCGTGGGGTTGCGGAAGATGTCCGCGGTGGTCACCTCGACGCCCAGAGCGCCGCGGATGCGCGCCGACAGGGTCGTCGCGGTCAGCGAGTAGCCGCCGAGCACGAAGAAGTCCTCGTCGGGACCCACCGACGGGATCTGGAGGCATTCGGCGAACAGGGCGGCCAGGGCCTCCTCCGGTACGCCCGTCGGTCGGGATGCGTGGTGCGGCTCGGTCGTCACGGGCTGCTCGCTCCTCACCAGGTCCTGGTCGTTCGTACGGTCGCGGCACTCCACTCGGTCAGTGGGCCGCGGGCACCGGCACGTCAATGAGGTGCGGCCCGGGCTCGGACAGCGCCCCTTTCAACTGGTCGGCCAGTTCGCCGACGGTCCGGACACGGCACGCCGGTACGCCCATGCCCTCGCTGAGGCGGACGAAGTCCAGGTCGGGCCGGTCGAGGTCGAAGAGCTCCGCCAGCGGCTCGGCGGACGGCCCCAGCATGCGGCGGGCCTCCCGGCGCAGGATCGCGTAGCCGCGGTTGTTGAGCACGAGGACGGTGACGTCGAGGTTCTCGCGCGCCTGGGTCCAGAGCGCGCTGAGGGTGTACATCGCGCTGCCGTCGGCCTCCAGGCAGACCACCGGCCGCTCGGGGCAGGCGAGTTGGGCGCCGACGGCGAGCGGGAGGCCGTGGCCGATGGCGAAGCCCGACAGGGTGAGCAGATCGTGCCGCGCGGACGAGGCGGTCGCGGTCGGCAGGGCCGCGCCGGACGTGTTGGTCTCGTCGACCAGGACGGCCCCCTCGGGCAGCACGGCGCCCACGACCCGCGCCACCGTCTCGGCGGTCAGCTCGGCCCCGGGGGAGGGGCGCGGTCCGGGCAGCGCCCCATGGAGCCGCGGCCGGATGCCCGGGGCGACCTGGTCGGCGACCTCGTCCAGTACGTCGACCACGTCCTGGCCGTGATCGGCGAGACGGGTCACCGCGCAGCCGGGCGGGACCAGGTCGCCGGACACCCCCGGGGTCGCGAAGGCGGTGACGGGCCGGGCCGCGCCCGCCAGGATCAGCCGGGTGACATCGGCGAGGCGGGCCCGCGCGGCCTCAGGAGCGGAGTCGAGCCGCTCGACGAACGGGACGCCCAGGCCGCGTTCGAGCCGCCCGGGGAACGGCTCGGCGAGTATCCGGGCGCCGGTGGCCCGCGCGATCCGGTCGGCGGCGGCGAGGCCGCGGGCGGTGAGCGTGGGCCCGCCGAGCAGCAGCAGGGTGCCGGGGCCCGCCCGCAGCGCGCGGGCGCTGTCGGCGGGGGTGTCCGCGGTGATCGTGGTGATCGTGGTGGAGGGCTGTCGGATCCCGGTGGTGACCGGGTCCGCCTCCGTCGTGGGGTGGAGGGAGTCGTCCGGTGGCTCCCGGCTCCACGGCGACCAGGCCACGTCCGAGGGGACGACCAAAGTGGCGACGCCGGAGGGCGGGCCGCACGCCGCGCGCAGCGCGGCGAGCGCGTCGGCTCCCAGGTCCGCGGCGTGCGCGCTGCTGCGGACCCACTGCGACATGGGGCGGGCGAGGGCCGCGACGTCGGACTCCAGAGGCGCACCGAGGCCGCGGTGGCTGATCGCCCCGTCGCCCACGACGTTCACCACGGGGGTGCCCGCCCGCTGGGCGTTGTGCAGATTGGCGAGGCCGTTGGCGAGCCCGGCGCCCTGGTGGAGCAGGGTCATGGCCGGTACGGGTGCCATGCGGCCGTAGCCGTCGGCCGCGCCGGTCGCCACCCCTTCGAACAGGCACATCACGGTGCGGGTGCCCGGGGTGTCCTGGAGCGCCGCCACCAGATGGACCTCCGAGGTGCCGGGGTTGGTGAAGCACACGGAGACCCCGGCCGCGCGCAGGGCGGCGGTCAGGGCGTGGGCGCCGTCGCCCGGCGGTGTGCCGCTCATGCCGGACGCGTCGTGGTGTCGGCGCGCCGGGACGCGGCGGCGCCCTCGTGCAGCAGCGGCGCGATGGCGTCGAGGACCTCGGGGCGACCCGCGAAGGGGAAGTCCGCGCGCGGCCAGAAGACCACCAGGTCGGTGAAGCCCATCTCCGAGAACATCTGCCTGGCCTCCTCGAAGGACCGCGCCGACTCCAGGACGCCACCGAGCTGTTCACCGGCGACGACGATCCGCGCCAGCGTGGACGGCTCCCTGCCCTCGGCGGCACAGGCCTCGTCGAGCCGCGCGAGCTGGTCCCTGAGCAGCCCGGCCATCCGGTCGAAGCGGCCTTCCTGGAAGCGTCCCGGGACCCCGACGGTGATCCAGGACTGGGCGTGCCGGGCCGCGAGGCGCATCCCGCGGGGGCCACCGGCCGCGAGGGCGAACGGCACGCGCGGGCGCTGGACGCAGCCCGGATGCATATGGGCCTCCCGCGCCTGGAAGTACCGGCCGTCGTAGCTGGTCTCGGTCCGGCGCAGCAGCAGGTCCGTCAGCTCGACGAACTCCTCGAAGCGCGCCGCCCGTTCGGACGGGGACAGGGGAGCGGCACCGAACACCTCGGCGTCGAAGCCCTGGGCGCCCGCGCCGACCCCGCAGATGAGGCGGCCCCCGGAGATGTCGTCGAGGGTCATGAGCTCCTTGGCGAAGGAGACCGGGTGCCGCAGGTTGGGGCTGGCCACCAGCGTGCCGAGCCGCAGCCTGGTCGTGACGGCGGCCGCGGCGGTCAGCGTGGTCAGGCCCGAGTACCACGTCGACTCGCGCAGCCGTCGCCACATCAGGTGGTCGAAGGTCCAGGCGTGGTCGAAGCCCAGGTCCTCGGCCCTGCGCCACATGTCTCGGGACCTGGGCCAGGTGTACTCGGGCAGGATGACCACGCCGTGCCGCATCGCCCGGCGGGTCGGTGCGGCCGTGCCGCCGGGCAGCGTGGTCCGCCCGGGCTCCGGGACGCCGGTCACGTGGCGCGTGCGCACAGGAAGTAGTCGTCCAGTTCCGCAAGGCGCGCGGCCATCGCGGGATCGGCGACCCGGTCGCGGATCTCGGCGATCGTCCGCCAGAAGAAGTTCTCGCCGCCGTCGTACTGGAAGCCCGCCTTGGCGACGAGGCCGAACACCTCCCGGAGGTTCCCCGGATCGACCACGTCGGCCAGGCCGTACAGCGCCTGCCGTGCGGCCTCCGGCAGCGGTGGCCGGTGCACGATGCGGGAGTCGGGGATCACCCGCTCGGCCTCGGTGCCGAGGGTGAGCAGCTCGTCGTGGTCCTCGGCGTCGACGAAGTCGACGATCAGGTGCAGGCGCAGCTCGTCCGAGAGATTGGCGGCGCTGTGCACCTTGGTGACGTCGAGGAACCACACCTCCCCGGCCGCCATCTGAAAGACCACGTTGTCGTCGCTGAAGTAGCAGTCCGGAAACGTGATCAGCGGGATGTGCAGCCGGTGCGCGGGGCGCTTGTCGCTGGCCGCGGCCGTGTCGAACTCGACGTAGTCGCGGTGCGGGACCAGGACGTTCGAGGTCAGCGCGGCCAGCCGGGCGAACCGCAGATGCCGCACGGACAACGACTCTTCCATGATCTGTACGAGGTACGGCAACCGCCGCCCGTACTCCGTGACACCCGACGCGCAGCCGTCGTCGTAGTGCTTGATGATGCCGTCCCCGTTGTCGCCCCCGGGCGCCCAGAGCATGATCTGCCCTTGCCGGCGTGCCGGGCGGCTGCACAGGAACTCGTCATAGGGCTCGGCGAAGTCGAACTCCGTCGCCTGCTCCAGCTCCTTGGCCAGTCTTTCCTCGTCTATCTCCACCGTGCTGACGCGATGAGAGTGCAAACTCGCCAGTCCTTCCTGAAACAGGTTTTTGACGGCAGAAGCGGCAGCGTAAATTGCCGATGAATGTAGAGTCACGCCTCGTCTACGCGTGGCCTGACGGCTCTTCCGCGCGACCACGCAGCGGGCACGGGTCCCGGAGATGCGGACGCGGGGTGCGGGACCGGGAGTCATGGCGACGGTAGCCCGGTGATATTCGCCAGTCAACACCCCCGGTGACAGGCGAATCGTTGGGCGGTCAACCGCTTCGCACCCCGTTCATGCGGGCTGATTCCCTGCGCCTCGACGAGGTGGTGAATTGATCTCCGTCCACGTCTGCCATCAGCACACATGTCGTTGAATGTGGGTCGATGCGCATTCGTCCCGAGAGGCCGCCGGGGAGAGGATCTGTGTCCTGATTCCACTGTTGACTGGAATTTTCGATCACCGTAGTGTGGGGCTTCGTTGAATGTTGATCGCATGGTGAAGGCGGGTGCCGAATTGGCCGATGCCGGACACGTCGGACGGCTACTCCGTCTGGACCTCCCTCGAGCAGGCCGTGTTTTCGAAATGGCGCATCAATAACATTCGAACCTTTGCCGCCCCCTCGTTTTCTTTGCGCATGAGTCGATCGCGCGGGTGGTATGCCTCGATTCCCCTGGGCGGACCGCCCATGGGCTGACGCGGTTGTGCACCGGCAAAGGGAACCAGAGGACGGGGTACCCGGTTTGCTCAACGACGCTGTGGAATCCGCTGTTGCCTCGCGGCCATCGCCGACCGAGCCGTACGACGTCGTCGGCATCGGATTCGGACCGTCGAACCTGGCGCTCGCCATCGCCGCGCGGGAGATCGACCCGTTGCGCACGTGCCTCTTCCTGGAGCGCGGTCCGTGCTTCCGCTGGCACCCGGGCATGCTGCTCAAGGGCTCCCGGATGCAGATCTCGTTCCTCAAGGACCTGGTCAGCCTGCGGAACCTCGCGAGCCCGTACTCCTTCCTGAACTACCTCAAGCACCGCGGCCGACTCGAACGGTTCGTGAACCTCCACGAGTTCCATCCCTCGCGGGCCGAGTACAGCGACTACCTGGCCTGGGCGGCGGAGGACTTCTGCGAGCAGGTCCGCTACGGCGCCGAGGTCGTCGGCGTCACCCCGCACGGCACGGAGTCGTTCGACGTGCGCTACCGCGAGCGGACCAGCGGCCGGACCCGCACCGTGCGGGCCCGCAACGTCGTCGTGGCGCCCGGCGGGAAGCCCCGGATACCCGAAGGCGTCGACCTCGACCATGTGATCCACTCCAGCGCGTTCCTGCCCCGGTTCGCCGAACGGCTGCCGGACACCGACGGGGCGCACCGGATCGTGCTCGTCGGCGACGGGCAGAGCGCCGGAGAGATCGCGCTCCAGGCCCTCACGGAGTACCCCGCGATCGAGGTCCACCTGATCGCCTCCGGCTTCGCGCCCCGCCCCACGGACAACAGCCCCTTCGTCAACGAGCAGTACTTCTCCGACAGCGCGCGCCGCTTCCTGGAGCAACCCGCCGAGCGCCGGGCCAAGCAACTCGCCGACGTGCGCAACTCCAACTACGGAGCCGTCGAGGAGGGCCTGCTCGACCACCTGTACCGCCTCACCTACCTCGACGAGGTCGCGGGGCGCCGCAGGCTGTTCATCCACCCCTACTCCCGCCTCGTCGCCGCGGGACCGGGCGAGGACGGGACGCTCGCCACGGTCCAGGACCGCCTGGACGGGACGACCACCACCCTGCCCTGCGACCTGGTGGTCCTGGCCACCGGTTACGAACGCCGCCTGGACCGCGAGATGTTCGCCGACGTGCTGCCGTACGTCCGGCGCGACGCGACCGGCGAACCCGTGCTGACCGCCACCCATCGCGTCGCCCTGACGCCGCCACTGACCGCGGGCCTGTACGTCCAGGGCCTGGGCGAGAGCTCCTTCGGGCTCGGCGACACGCTGCTGTCCCTGCTGCCGTTCCGGTCCCGGCAGATCGTCGACGACATCGCGGCCCGGCTCGGCCCCGCGCCCGGCCGCGGCGGGCCGCGCTATCCGCCGGACCGCCATGTGGAGCGCGACGCCGAGCGGATGTACGCGGTCGTGGAACGCTTCAAGTTCGCCACCGTGATCTCGGCGCGCGGCACCGACGACCCCGTCGTCAGCCAGCTCCCGCTCACCTTGGACCGCTCGCGAGGCGGCCGGGGGTTCCTCTTCGGGCACCTGGACCGGGAGAACCCGCACGCCCGGCTCCTCGACGACCGCCCGGTGACCATCCTGTTCCACGGCCCCAACAGCTACATCTCGCCCACCGTCTACGAGACGGACCAGCTGCCGACCTGGAACTCCATCACGGTCCAGGTCCGCGGCCGGGCCCGGATCGTCCGCGACCGCGAACGGATCGTGGCGGGCATGTGCGAACTGGCCGCGCGCGCGGAGCGCGACCCGGGCCCGCCGACGCTGCGGCCCGACGACGAACGCATCGACAAGCTGATCGACTTCGTCGTCGGCTTCGAGGTCGAGATCACCGACATCGTGGGCCGGTTCAAGCTGTCGCAGGACCAGGAGGAGCACGAACGACGGCATGCCGCCCACGCGCTCGCCGACACCGCGGAGACCGACCACCGCGACCTGATCGGCCAGCTGCTCGGCATGTCCCTGGACAACGGCCGCACCGCATCGGACCCGGGCGGCGACGCCACCGTAGAGAGCCTTGTGGGAGGTGACGGCAGTGGACACTACGTCTGAGGCCGCGAGCGAGCCCGACTTCGTCGTCGTACGCAACGACGAGGAGCAGTACTCCATCTGGCCGGCGGGCAGAGACGTGCCGGCCGGCTGGGAAGTGATCGGTCCGCCACGGCCCAAGGACGCCTGCCTCACGCACATCGCCGAGGTCTGGACGGACATGCGGCCGGCCAGTCTGCGGCGCAGCATGGAGGCCGCGGCCGGGGAGCGGACCTCATGAG
Source organism: Streptomyces sp. NPDC053474 (assembly GCF_044544845.1). Lineage (NCBI taxonomy): Bacteria > Bacillati > Actinomycetota > Actinomycetes > Kitasatosporales > Streptomycetaceae > Streptomyces > Streptomyces sp. NPDC053474. The sequence goes on along the minus strand of NZ_JBITXV010000010.1, from coordinate 94,069 downwards.
CGTGCCGACGCCCGGCACGAGCCGTGCCCCGGGAGCGCCACCGGCGACGGCGCCGTCCTTCCACCACATCGGCGTACAGACCGCGGACCTGGACAACTCCCTCAACTGGTACCGGGACTTCTTCGGCTGCACGCCGAACTGGACGCTGTCCACGTTCTCGTCGCTCACCCTCAGCAGGCTGCCCGGGATCACCACCCTCGTGGAGCTGGAGTGCGGCTCGGTGCGCTTCCACCTCTTCGACCGGCGGGGCAGCGCCGCGCGGCCGCCCGACCCCAAGGCGGCGCAGTACCAGCACGTGTGCCTCCAGGCGGCCTCCTCCGAGGAGCTGGTCGCCTGGCGCGAGCACTGGCTTGCGCTGTTCCACTCCGGCTCGTACACCTTCGTCGACCAGGAGACCGCGACCGACGTCGTGGTGGACGCCGACGGCGTGGAGAGCTTCTACTTCCTCGACGTCAACGGCCTGGAGTTCGAGTTCACCTACCTACCCGGTGCGCGCCCGTGAGCGGGAGGGCCGGTGAGGTGACGACTGCGACGCGGGTGGCGGAATGGGACTTCGGCGCCTACCCCTACGGTCTGGAGCCGCTCCACCTGCCCGAGCCGGACGACCTCGGCCGGGACGGGCCGGACACCGCCGACGACGCGGCCCTGGAGCACGCCGCCCTGGAGCACGCCGCGCGCAGGCTCGGACTCGCCACGGCGTGGCTGTCGCGGGAGGAGATCCACCTCGCCGACCGCGACACCCTCGACGACGTGTTCTGGTTCCGGTGGATCACCGGGCACCAGATCTCGTTCCTGCTGTGGCACCTGATGGCGCGGGTCCTCGCCCGCATGCCGGAGCCGGGGTCGGCGCCGGACCCACGGCCGTCGCCGGACCCGCCCCGCACCGGTGCCGAACTGCTCGCGGGCCTCGCCGAGGGCTACAACGCCATGATGCTGTACACCAGCTCCTGCACCCGTGACAGCTACGAGCGGGTCATCCGCCCGGCGATGCACCGCCACCACCACGGATTCAGCGGCAGCTGGGCACCGGACTACCGACCGGTGCGCCGACTCTTCCACGGCAGGGTCCCCACCGCCGCCGACGGCCTCGGCAACCCCGAGCTGGAGGAGGCGCTGAGGGTCAACCAGGTCGTGCACGGCGCCGTGGCGGCCCGCCTGGTGCCCGGCAGCGAGTCCCTGCTCCAGCAGTCCGTGGGGGACATGCGCCTCCAGGACCGGGCCGTGCGCTCGATCTTCTACGACCACTTCTTCCTGACGGTCCGCAGGCCCGTCCCCGAGCGGCAGGTGCTCGACCAACTGCTGCGGCGACTGCGCGCCGCGCTGATCGACGTGTCCCTCAACGGCCTGTACCCGTACGGCGAGCAGACCTTCGAAGGGCTGCCACCCCCGTACCGCACCCCGTTCATCGGCGAGTGCGAGCACCGCTTCCCGAGCATCACCGCCCGTACCGCGCAACTCACCTGCGGCTTCGCGGGACCGTCGAGCGCGGGCCGCCACACGGAGGGGGAGGACACCCCGTGACAACCCACCGACCGGCCGTGCGGCTGACCCTGCCGCCGGACCTCATGGCCCGGGTCGCGGCCCTCGCGCGGAAGGACGGCTGCCAGGCGGACACGGTCGTCGCCGCGGCGGTGGCGGCGACGCTGTTCCGCTACGACCGCGTCGAGGAGCGCCGACTGATCACCGGCGGCACGCCGTCGGCGGTACGGGTGACGGACGCGGTGCGCTTCACCGACCTCGTGGCACAGGCCCACTCCGCGTCACCAGCGCCGACCGCCTCGGCCGCCCCGTCCACACCGAGCGCCCCGGACGCCGTACAGGTCGTCCTGCACACCCCGCCCGGAGCCGAAGAGGCCACGGCGGAGATCACGGCGCCCGAAGGGCAGTGGACCCCGGCCGCCCTGGAATCCCTGCTGCGCCACGCCCTGGCCGAGCCCGCCACCCGCGTCGGCTCGCTGCGCCTGCTGAGCGCCGAGCAGGCCGCGGCCCGGATCGCCGCGACCGACGCCGGGGCGGCCGCCGCCCCCGCGCCGCACCCGCTGCACCGCCCCTTCGAGGAACAGGCCGCCCGCCACCCCGACCGCGTCGCGCTGCTCACCGGCGACGACACCGTCACCTACGGCGAACTCGACGCCCGCGCCGAGCGGTTCGCCGACCGGCTCACGGCCCTGGGCGCGGGACCCGAGCGGCCGGTCGCCCTCCACCTGCGCCGCTCGACGGAACTGGTCGTGGCCCTGCTCGCCGTCCTCAAGTGCGGCGCGCCCTTCGTCCCCCTCGACGACCGGATGCCGCCCGAACGCATCCGGACCGTCCTCAGCTCGGCCCGCGCCCAGCTGCTGGTCTCCGCACCGGGCACCCGCGCCGTCGACGGCCTGGACGTCCCGTGCGTGACCGAGCGGCCGGACACCGACACCACCGACACCGCCGAACGCGCCGTGGCCCGCGCCTCCGTGCACCCGCACAACGCCGCGTTCATCTACTTCACCTCCGGCTCCACCGGCGTCCCCAAGGGCGTGGTCACGGACCACACGTGCGCCGCGATCCGCGTCGACTGGACCGCGCAGTACTACGGTCTGGGACCCGGCACGGTCACCCTGCACAAGACGCCGCTCATCTTCGACGTCGCCGTCATCGAGATCCTCGCGCCGCTGTCGGCCGGTGGCGCGGTGCGCCTGGCGGAGCCGCACGGCGAGGGGGACGTCGCCCACCTCGTCGATCTGCTCACCCGCGGCGAGGTGACGTTCGTCCACTTCGTGCCGTCCATGCTCAAGGTGTTCCTCGACGAGGCCGGGGACGCGAAGTTCCCCGGCGTGCGCTGGGTGCAGACCTCGGGCGAGGCCCTGCCGACGCGGCTCCTCGACGGGGTGCGGCAGCGGTTCGGCGACGCCGAGATCCACTCGGCGTACGGCCAGAGCGAGACGTGCGAGCTCGCCGTCTGGGCGGGTCGACGGCCGCACCTGGACACCGGCGTTCCGCCGCACGCCGCCCACGTACCGGTGGGCCGCCAGGTCGGCCTGTACCGGCCCTACGTGCTCGACGAGGCGCTCCAGCCGGTGCCGGACGGCGTCCCCGGGGAGATCTGCGTCGCCGGGGTCGGCGGCCTCGCCCGCGGCTACCACCACCAGCCCGCGCTGACCGCCGAACGCTTCGTCCCGCACCCCTACGCCCTCGCACCCGGTGAACGCCTCTACCGGACCGGGGACCTCGGCGCGCACGCCCCCGACGGACAGATCCTCTTCCTGGGCCGCGCCGACACCCAGACCAAGATCCGCGGCGCCCGGGTCGAACCCGCCGAGGTCGAGGCGGTCCTCGCCGAAGGACCCGGCGTGCGGGACTGCGCGGTCCTGGTACGCCCCGACGAGCAGGGCGACGCCACCCTCGTCGGCTACGTCGTCGGCACGGACGTGGACATCGAGGAGCTGGCCCGGTGGGCGGCCAAACGCCTCACCAGCCACCTGCTGCCCCAGGTCTACGTCCGCATGCCCGCCCTGCCCTCCACCGCCTCCGGGAAGCTGGACCGCACCGCGCTGCCCGCGCCGACCGCTAAGGACAGGGCGGCCCGCGGCGAGGGCGAGCAGCCGCGGTCGCACCTGGAGGCCGAACTCTGCCGCCTGTGGAGCCGCGTCCTCACGCTGCCCGACGTCGGACCGACGGACAACTTCTTCTCCCTGGGCGGCAATTCGCTCAAGGTCGCCCAGGTGATGGTCAGGATCTCCGCCCTGTTCGGCATCCGCGTCCCCGTCGCCGCGTTCTTCGAGGACCCGACCGTACGCGGCCTCGCCGCCCTCATCGAACGGACCCTGGGCGAACTCGTCGGCTCGATGTCCGAGCAGGAGGCCGCCGAGCGCATCGAGGCACTCAACGCACGCGGCTCGGGAGGCTGAGATGGACAAGACGACCGACGCCCGGCACGAACTGATCAGGCGCCTGCTCAGCCAGAGCGTCACCACCACCCGCCACCTGGCCATCCCCGCGCACCGGCCCGGCACGGGCGTACCGCTCACCCCCGCCCAGGCGGGCATCTGGTTCTTCACCCAGCTCTTCCCGGACAGCACCGAGTACAACTGCTTCGACAACCTGCGCATCCCCTGGGCCTGCACCGAGGCCGACCTGCGCCGCGCCCTGCGCACCCTGGTCGAGCGGCACGACGCGCTGCGGCTGCGGATCACCGTCGAGGACGGCGAGGCCCGCCAGTACGACCGGCCGCCGTTCGACCCCGACGTGGACTGGCACGACCTGCGCGCGCTGCCCGCCCAGGACGCCGAGCGCCGCGCCGAGGAGATCGCCAACGCCAGCGCCCAGGTGCCGCTGCGCGTCGACCGGCCGCCCCTGTTCCGCGTCTCGGCCGTCGCCCTGCCCGGCGACGCGACGCTCCTTGTGTTCGTCGTCCACCACATCGTCAACGACTACGCCTCCATGTCGACGTACATGGAGGAGCTGAGCGCCCTGCTGGCGGGCGCACCGCTCGGGCCGCCGCCGGACGTCGGCTTCCTCGACTACGCGGCCTGGCTCGACGACACCGCCGACACGGACCGCGCCGCCGTCGAACTCGCCTACTGGAAGGACAAGCTCGGCGGCGACCTGGCCGTCCTCGACCTGCCCGCCGACCGGCCGCGCGGCGACGAGCCGAGCCGCAGCGGCCACTCCGTCGCCGTCGAGCTGCCGCCCGGTCTGGTCGATGCCCTGAAGGACCTGGCCACGCGCAACGGCACCACGCTGTTCGTCGTGCTGCTCGCCGCCTACAAGGTGTTCCTGATGCGGCTGAGCGCACAGCGCGACATCGTCGTCGGCACCGCCCTCAGCGGCCGGGACCACCCCGACGCCGAGCGGATCGCCGGATGCTTCGTGAAGTCGGTGGCGCTGCGCACCGACGTGGTCGCCGCCGCGTCGTTCCACGACGTCATCCGCGCCGTGCACACCACCACCGCTGAGGCCCAGGACCACCAGACGGTGCCCTTCGAGCGGATCGTGGACGCCCTGGGCACCCCGCGCCGCCTCACCACCCACCCCGTCTTCCAGACCTTCTTCGGCTTCCAGAGCGACGAACGGCTCCAGCTGCGCGGCGCGCAGCTGAACCCGCTCAAGCTCCTGGAGTACGGCACGGCCAAGTGGGAGCTGTCGGCGACGCTGTCGGAGACGCCCCAGGGCGTCAGCGGCGTCATGGAGTGCTCGGCGGCCCTCTTCGACGCCACGACCCTCGACCGGTTCCGCGACATCTGGCTGCACCTGAGCACCGCACTCGCGGCGGACGCCGACGCGGCCGTCGGCACCCACCCCCTGGTCACCGACGCGGAACGGCAGCGGATCCTCTACGGCCTCAACCCCCACCAGCCGCTCGACGTCCCGTACGCCACCCTGGCCGAGCCCTTCGAGCAGCAGGTCGCCCGCACCCCCGACGCGGTCGCCGTCGAGGTGGGCGAGCGGACCCTCACCTACGGCGAGTTCAACGCCTGGGCCAACCGTCTGGCCCGCGCGCTGCGCGGCCTGGGCGCCGGACCCGGGACCCGGGTGGCCCTGTTCATGGACCGCGGCGTGCGCACCCTGGCGATGGTGTACGCCGTCGCCAAGAGCGGCGCGGCCTATGTGCCCCTCGACCCCCAACTGCCCGACGCCCGCCTGGCGTTCATGCTCCAGGACACCGCCCCGCAGCTCGTGGTCGCCGAGGCGGACGGCACCGGCCGGATGCCCGTCGGGACCTGGGCCGTACACACCTTCGCGGACCTCGATGAGGCCGCGGCGCACGAGGCCGAGCACGACCTCCCCGCCCAGGGCGACTGCCACAACGTCTCCCACCTGCTGTACACCTCGGGATCCACCGGCAAGCCGAAGGCCGTCATCTGCCCGGTCGCCACGGCCGTCGCCGACATCCTGGAGATGCAGCGCCAGCTGGCCTACCGGCCCGACGACGTCATGCTGTTCAAGACCTCCTACGGATTCGACACCTCGCTGTGGGAGATCCTGTGGCCGCTGTACGTGGGCGCCCGCATCGTGGTGTGCCCGCCGGGCGCGGAGAAGGACCCCCAGCAGCTGGTGGAGGTGGTCGAACGGCACGCGGTGACCACCGTGTACCTCACCCCGACCCTGCTCCAGGCGGTCGTCGACCACATCGACGACCCCGGGCGCTGGCGCGCCGTGCGCTATCTGCACACCGGCGGCGAGGTGGTGACACCGGGCCTGCGCGACGCGTTCTACGCGAAGTTCGCCGCCCTGGGCACCGAGCTGATCAACGGCTACGGCCCGACGGAGACCGCCTGCATGGTCAGCACCCGCCTCGCCGACACCCCCGGCGACCCGGTCGTGCCGCTGGGCCGCCCCCACCGGCACTACCGGATGTACGTACTGGACGAGGAGCTGAACGTCGTGCCGGTCAACGTGCCCGGCGAGGCCTACCTCAGCTCCCCGATCGGCATCAGCCACGGCTACCACCACCGCCCGGAACTGACCGCCGAGCGCTTCCTGCCCGACCCCTACGGCCCGCCGGGCAGCCGCATGTACCGCACCGGCGACCTGTGCCGCTACCGGCCGGACGGCACGGTGACCTTCCTGGAGCGCCTGGACACCCAGGTCAAGATCCGGGGCAACCGCATCGAACTGGCCGAGGTGGAGGCGGTGCTCCGCCAGCACCCCGATGTCGCCGAATGTGTGGTGGTCACGGTGGGCGAGGGCGTCGACCGGGCCCTGGCCGCCTTCGTCCGCACCGCGCCCGGCGCCCCGTTCGACGCCGCGGCCCTGCTCGACCACGCGCGCGGCGCGCTCCCGCAGACCATGGTCCCCGCCGGGGTCCAGGCCATCGAGTCCATCCCCGTCAACGTCAACGGCAAGACCGACCGCCGGGCGCTGCAACGGGCCTGGCTCGGCGAGACGCTCCCGCGCACCACCCCCCGGGTGGAGCCCGCGGGCGAGGTGGAGCGCCAGCTCGCCCTCAGTTACGCCGAGGCGCTCGGCCTGGCCGAGGTGGGGGTGACCGACAGCTTCTTCGACCTGGGCGGTCACTCCCTGAAGATCTTCAAGCTGATCGCGGTGTGCGCGCGCCGCCTCGGCGTGCGCCTGCGGGTGGCCGACGTGTTCGAGGCGCCGACGGTCCGGCGGCTCGCCGAGCGCCTCGACTTCACCCACAGCGCCCCCGAGACCAGCCTGGTGCCCCTGGTGCCGCGCCCCGGCAGGCCCCTGGTCGTCTTCGTCCACGCCACGTCCGGCTCCGCGCTGCCCTTCCACGCCGTCGCCCGTGCCTTCGGCGACGACTTCTCCGTCCTCGGCCTGCAGTCCCCGGACGGCGAGGCCGAGCACACCGTCGAGAGCCTCGCGGCCCGCTACGTCGAGGCGGTCGACGGCGTGCGCGGCCTCAGCCCCGTCCTGCTCGTCGGCTGGTCCATGGGCGGGTGCATCGCGCTGGAGATGGCCCGCGCCTGGCACAAGCGCGGCGAGGACGCCACCGGCACCGTCCTGCTGGACACCTGGGTGCCGCCCGACGGACGGCGCCTGGACCCCGTGGAGCGGGCCGCGGCGCGCGCCGCGCTCCTGGACCTGGACATCATCGCCACGGAGGGCCTGGACTCGGCCATCGGCGACGAGGCCCCCGACGAACTGACCCGGCTGCGGCGGGCGATCGAGCGCAACCGCGGCGCGTACCTCGACTACACCCCGCACCCCTACGACGGGCCGGTGCACCTCCTGCGCGCCGCCGAGACCGGCGCCTCGCCCGACCCCTACGCCGTGCTGCGCCAAGGGCCCGACCACGGCTGGGGCGAGGTGCTGTCCGACGTGGTGACCCAGACCGTGCCCGGCAACCACTTCACCCTGCTCGACGAGCGCCACGCGCCCCGACTGGCCTGCGTACTCACCGCGATCGCCGAGGCTGGCCTGGACTTCACCGAGATCTGACCCCACCGGCACGATCCACGCGCACGACCCGACGACCGCGCCGTGCCAGGACCCGGCACGAGGAAGGAGCCGAAGTGAGCGACCGCAGGGCCGAGCCCGCACGCCCGGAACACCGGGCCGCGACAGCACCCCGGCGGAGGGGGACACCGCGATGACCACCCGCCTCGACCCGCGGCGGGCCGTGATCCGCCCCCTGCGCCGACCCGCGGCCCGGCGGACCCTGGTCTGCCTGGGCTTCTGCGGCGGCGGCACCGGCGCCTACCGCGGCTGGGGCCCCCTGCTCGACGAGGAGACAGACTTCGCGCTGGTGTGCTACCCCGGCCGCGAGGCCCGGTTCGCCGAGGACTTCGCCCCCGGCTGGGAGGCACTGGCCGAGGACACCACCGAGGCGGTGCGCGGCGCCGCGGGCGAGCTGCCCTACGTCCTGTTCGGCCACAGCATGGGCGGCTGGATGGCGTACGACGTGGCCACCCGCCTCGAACGGCGGGGCGGCCCCCTGCCGCAGGCCCTGATCGTGTCCTCCTGCAACGCCCCGTACCGCGGAGTCACCGAACGGGACCGCTTCCCGTGCGCCGAGGACGGCGACGAGGACCTGCTGCGCTGGATGCGCACCAGCGGATCGCTGCCCGACTACGCGCTCGAGGACGCCGACCTGCGCCGCATGGCGATCGACCTGATGCGGGCCGACGTACGGGTACGCGACTCCTACCGGCCGTCGAAGACCCGCACGAGCGTGCCCGTGCAGGTCCTGTACGGCGCGGACGACCCCGTCATCGAACCGCGGGCCGACCGGCAGTGGGCCGAGGCGACCAGCGGAACCCTGCGCGCCGACCGGCTGCCGGGCGGCCACTTCTACACCCCGGCGGTCTGGGAGGCGCTGCCCACGCACTTCGCGGCGCTGACCGCACACCGGCCGACGCCGGGCTGAGCGCCCGTCACCAGGACCGGGCCGACCGCCCTTCACAAGGAGAGGCAATCGTGGACTGCGTCAAGCCGGCCGGACGACCCGCCCTCGTCCAGGCCCCGCACACCCAGGACGTGGCCGAGGCAGGCGCCTGGCTGGACTCCGTGCGAGCACCCCTGCGCACGGCCCTCGACCGGTACGGCGCGGTCTGCCTGCGCGGCCTGCCCCTCACCACCCCCCAGGACTTCGCGGCGCTGCGGAACCGGCTGCTGACCGAGAACGCCGCCTACCGCGAGAAGGCCACCCCGCGCACCGCGTACGGCGACGACGTCTTCTCCTCGACGGACCTGCCGCCCAGCCAGCCCATCCGGCCGCACAACGAGAACAGCTACACCCTGACCTTCCCCGGCATCCTGCTGTTCGGCTGTCTGACCGCGCCCGACCACGGCGGCGCCACCCCCGTCGCGGACTGCCGGGAGGTGCTGCGCCACCTGCCCCCGGAGCTCACCGAGCGGTTCCGACGGCAGGGCTGGGCCCTGACGCGCACCTACGACGAGCACCTCTCGCTCGACTGGCGCACCGCCTTCGGCACCGACTCCGCCGACGCCGTGGCCGCGTACTGCCGCCGCCAGCGCATCGCCCACAGCTGGGACGAGCACGGCGCGCTGCGCACCACCCAGCGGCGCTCCGCGGTCATCCGGCACCCGCGCACCGGCGACGAGGTCTGGTTCAACCACGTGGCGTTCTGGAACGCCTGGTCCCTCGACCCGGACATCCGGGACGTCCTGCTGGAGGAACTCGGCCCGGACCGGCTGCCGTTCAACACCTCCTACGGCGACGGGGAGCCCCTCGCCGAGGAGGACATCGCCGCCATCCACGCCGCGTACGACAAGGCCACCGTGTGGGAGAGCTGGTGGCCCGGCGACCTGATGGTGGTGGACAACGTCCTCGCCGCCCACGGCCGCCAGGCCTTCCGGGGCGAGCGCAGGATCCTCGTGGCGATGGGCGACCCCGTCCGCCTGGAGGACTGCCGACCCACGGTGCCCGCCCTCGCGGGCCTTGCCGCATGACCCCCCGTACGGCGAAGGCGGCCGCCATGGCGGACACGGACAGCGCACAGACACCGCCGGGCCCGGAGCCCGGCCCCCACGAGGATCCGGTCCCGCGCTTCCTGCGGGAGGCGGACCGCGACCCGGGCAGGCCCGCGGTCCGCGACGGACACCGCTGCCTCAGCTTCGGTGAACTGAAGGACCGCAGCGCCCGGTTGGCCGACGTGCTCGCCGGGCACGGTGTGCGCCGCGGCACGCTGGTGGGCGTACGGCTGCCCCGGTCGGTGGACCTCGTCGTCGCGCTGCTCGCGGTGTGGCGGGCGGGCGGCGCGTACGTCCCGCTCGATCCGGGCTACCCCGCCGAGCGCCTCGCGCACATGACGCGGGACGCGGACCTGCGCCTGGTCGTCACCGACCGGCCGGACCCGGCGCCCCACCCGGGCGTCCGCCAGGTGACCGTGGACGAGCGGGCCCCGGACACCGCCGCCCGCCGCCCGGAGGCGACCCCCACCCCCGACGACCCCGCCTACGTCATCTACACCTCCGGTTCGACCGGGCGGCCCAAGGGCGTCGTCGTCTCCCGCGGCGGCGTGGCGCACCTGATCGCCGCCCTGGAACACGGAGGGCTCTACGCGGCCGCGCCCCGCACGGTCGGCTGGAACGCCAGCGTCTCCTTCGACGCGTCCGTCCAGCAGTGGGCCCGGGTGTGCCGCGGCGACACCCTCGTCCTGATCGACGACCGGCTGCGCTCCGACCCCGCGGCCTTCGCCGCGCACGTGCGCGAGCACGCCGTGACCGACCTCGACGTGACCCCTTCGCACTGGCAGGTCCTGCGCGACCCGCTGCTCGAAGACCCCGGGGCCACACCGCTGCGCCTGTTCGTCGGCGGCGAGCCGATCCCCGTGCCCCTGTGGCGGGACCTCGCGCTCGCGGCCGAGCGCGGGCTCGTCGAGGCGGTCAACGTCTACGGCCCCACCGAGACCACCGTCGACGCCACCGCCGCGTGGATCACCGGCGACCGGCCGCATCTCGGCCTGCCGCTGCACGGCGTACGGGGCCAGGTGCTCGACGCGCGGCTGCGGCCGGTGCCCGACGGCACGGAGGGCGAGCTGTTCCTCTCCGGCGCCGGTGTCGCGCAGGCGTATCTGGGCCGCCCCGCCCTCACCGCGGAACGGTTCCTGCCCGACCCGGCGGCCGCGGCGCCACCGGGATCCCGGATGTACCGCACCGGGGACCGCGTACGACGCCGCGCCGACGGCACCCTGGACTACCTCGGCCGGACCGACCGCCAGGTGAAACTGCACGGCTTCCGCGTCGAGCCCGGCGAGATCGAGACGGTCCTGGCCGACCACCCGGACGTCGCCGCGGCGGCGGTCACCGCGGATCCCGCGCGAGGCCTCTCCGCGTACTGCACCCTGGCCCACGGACCCGCCACGGCCGACACCCCCGAACGGACGGCGGCACGTCTGCTGGGCCACCTCGCCGCGACCCTGCCGCCCTACCTGGTGCCCTCCCGCCTCACCGTCCTGCCGGACATGCCGCTGACCGCCAACGGCAAACTGGACCACGCCGCCCTGCCGACCGCCGCCGACCGCGCCCGCGCGGCGCGCCCGGCGGACGAGGACAGGCACCTCGAACCGACCGGCCCGGTCGAGCCGTTGATCGCGCGGACCTGGGCCGAGGTCCTCGGCCGGGACCGGGTCCGCGCCGACGACGACTTCTTCGTGCTCGGCGGGCACTCCCTGATGGCCCTCAAGGTGATCGCGGGCCTCAAGAGGAGCCTGGGCGTGGTGATCTCCACCCGCGCCGTCTACCAGCACCCCCAGCTGCGGGAGCTCGCCCGCCACGTCGAAGACCTCCTCGCCGACCGGCCCTAGCCCACCGGACCCCGAACGGAGTGCACCCGTGCCCCTCGCGCCCCCAGAGTGCCCCTTCTCCGGCCCCGCGCCCTCCCTCACGGACCCGGACCTGTACGCCCGCGGCGACCCCCACGGCCTGTGGCGGGAGCTGCGGGACACGCGCCCGGTCAGCTGGCAGGACGAGGGGGAGCGGGGCGGCTTCTGGTCGGTGACCGGCTACGCGGACGCCCAGCGGGTCCTCAGGGACTGGAAGGACTTCACCTCCACCCGCGGCACCATGCTCCGGGAGAACCTCACCGAGCCCTACCCGGGCGCCGGGACGATGCTGGCCCTCACCGACCCGCCCCGCCACGACGTGATCCGCAAGGCCCTCACCCCCCTGTTCACCCCACGCGCCATGGCCCGCCTCGAAACCCGCGCCTGTCAGGTCACGGCGGCGCTGATCGACGAGGCCCTGATCGCCGGACGCTGCGACGTCGCCACCGACATCGCCGCCCGCATCCCCCTGGCCGTCACCGCGGAACTCCTCGGCGTACGCGACGACGCCGTCGGCCCGCTGGAAGCCGCCATGGCCTGCGTCACCGGCGCCGACGTGGACAGCGGCGAGGTCCAGGAGGCCCACCTGGAGATCCTGCGCTACTACACCGAGGCGCTGTTCGAACCGCCCGGCGCCCCCGACGCCAACGTCGTCTCCGCGCTGCTGCACGCCCGCTCCCGCGGCCAGGACATCTCGGACGAGGAGATCATCCTGGCCTGCGACAACGTGATCGTCGCCGCCACCGAGACCAGCCGCAACGCCATGACCTCGGGGCTGCTGGCCCTGCTGAGGCACCCGACGGCATGGGCCGCGCTGTGCGCGGGCCGCCTGGAGACGGCGCCCGTCGTCGAGGAGATCCTGCGCCTGACGGCCCCGGCGACGCACGTGCTGCGCGTCGCCACCCGCGACCTCACCCTGTCCGGCGCCGGGATCAAGGCCGGTGACGCGGTCGTGGTGTGGCTCGCGTCGGTCAACCGCGACGCCTCCGCCTTCGAGGAACCCGACACGGCCCGCTTCGACCGGCGGCCCAACCGCCACCTCACGTTCGGTACCGGGGTGCACTTCTGTCTGGGCGCCCCGCTCGCCCGGCTCCTGCTCTCCGTGTTCCTCGGCGAACTCGCCCACCGCACAGGGAAGGTGGCACTGGCCGGCGAGCCCCGCCGCAACGCCTCGCACCACGTCTGGGGCTACGCCTCCCTGCCCGTCTCGCTGTCCCCGCGCGCGGATCATGGGTGAGCTATCCTGCGCGGATGCGTGGACGGTTCACAGGCTGGCCGGAGCGGGCCATGGACGTGCTGATGCGGTTGCAGGGCGAGCCGTCCCACACGACCCGCGAGCGCTGCCGCGCGGACCGCGAACACCTCGTCCGACAGCCGATGATCGCCCTGTTGCACGAGGTCGCCGACGCCGACCCCCGCTACGAGGACTTCTCCGTCTGGCACTACCGCACCGACGCGTGGTGGTGGCAGCACCAGGGCGCGGTGATCCGCCTCGGCCGCAAGGTCGAGATCGGTCTCCGGTTCGACCTGGACGGCCTGCGGATCCAGGGCGCCTGGTGGTACCCCGACCCCGGCCAGGTGGACGCGTTCCGCAAGGCCGTGGCCGCCGAGGGGAGCGGCCGACACCTGGCCGCCCTCGTCGAGGACGTACGCAAGAAGGGCTACGAGATCTCCGGGGACGTGATGAAACGCCCCCCGCGCGGCTATCCGGTGGACCACGCCCGCACCCACCTGCTGCGCCACCGTTCGCTGATCGCCGCCCGCTACCTCGGCGACGGGGACTGGCTGCACACCCCCGAGGCCGTCGACCGGGTCCTGTCGGCCGCCGCCGATCTGGATCCCCTGCTGAGGTGGCTGGTCCGGCACGTGAAGCGCGCCGCCTGACGGGACGAGGACCCCGCTCGGCACCCCCGTACCGCCGCCGTGCGCGCTCAGAACGTGACGCGTACCTTCAGGGCCGACCGGTCGTCCATCGCCCGATAGCCGTCGGGCACCTCGGCCAGCGTGACCGTGCGGTCGAAGACGGGCCCCGCGTCCAGGGCGCCGGAGAGCACGTCCGGCAGGAGGGCGGGAATGTAGGCGCGGACCGGGGCGATGCCCCCGCCCAGGGCGATGTTGTGGTCGAACATCCGGCGCAGATCCACGCCCGCGTTGCCGCCGTACGGCACCCCCACGCAGCCGACCGTACCGCCGTCCCGGGCGATGGCGAGGGCCGTGTTCAGCGACTGGGCGGTGCCGACCGCCTCAAGGACCGCCGGGGCTCCCTCGCCGCCCGTCAGGTCGCGCACCGCGGCCACGGCCGCGTCGCCGCGTACGGAGATCACGTCGCTGGCACCGAAGGCGCGCGCCACGGCGACGCGTGGCTCGTGGTGGCCGAGGAGCAGGACCCGTTCCGCGCCGAGGCGCCGCGCGGCAAGGACCCCGCACAGGCCCACCGCGCCGTCGCCGACCACCGCGACCGTGCTGCCCGGGCGCACCCGCGCGCTCACCGCCGCGTGGTGACCGGTGCTCAGGACGTCGGACAGCGCGAGCAGGGCGGGCAGCAGCTTCCGCTCCCCGGCGAGCTCCGGCGGCAGCGGCACCAGCGTCGCGTCTGCGAACGGCACCCGCACCGCCTCGCCCTGCCCGCCGTCGGAGCCCTCGTCACCCCAGAACCCGCCCTGCGGGCACGAGGTCTGCAGACCCGAGCGGCAGTACACACAGACGCCGTCGGACCAGGCGAACGGCGCGACGACGAAGTCCCCGGGCCGCAGCCGGGTCACCTCGGACCCGGTCTCCTCCACGACGCCCACGAACTCGTGCCCCATCCGCTGCCCCGGCGCGGTGCGTGCCACTCCCCGGTAGGCCCACAGGTCGCTGCCGCAGACGCAGGAGCCGAGCAGACGCACCACGGCGTCCGTCGGCCGTCGCACGACCGGGTCCGGCACCTCCTCGACACGGACGTCGTACGGCGCCCGGATCACGATCGCACGCACGCGAACCCCTTCCTCTCGTCCGGACCGCACGGCTGCGACGGGAAGCGGCGGGGCGGCACCGTCGCCGACCTCATTAAGGCGCAGGGGCCCCGCGCAATCAACGGGCCCATACCGTCCACGGCCCGACAACCAGGAGGAAGAAGACACGATGTACGACGTCATTGTGGTGGGCGCGCGCTGCGCGGGATCCCCCACGGCGATGCTCCTGGCGCGCGCCGGATACCGCGTCCTGCTCTTGGACCGGGTCCGCTTCCCGCGCGACACGCTCTCGTCGCACTACATCCACCAGCCCGGCACCGCGCTCCTGGCCCGCTGGGGACTCCTCGCCACGGTGCGGGACTCCGGCTGCCCGCCCCTGGAACGCGTCCGGTACCAGGCCGCTGACGTCAGCATCTCGGGCTGCTCCCCGCCCGTCGACGGCCAGCGGGCGGGGATGGCGCCCCGCCGCCACGTGCTCGACCCCCTCCTCGCCGGCGCCGCGGTCGCGGCGGGCGCGGAACTCCGCCAGGAGTGCCGCGTCGACGACCTCCTCTTCGACGGCGACCGGGTCACCGGAGTCGCGTACACCACACCCCGAGGGCGGCGGTCGGTCGAACGCGCCCGGCTCGTCGTCGGCGCCGACGGCATGCGCTCGCTCGTCGCCCGCCTTGCCAAGGCCCCGACGGTCACCGAGGACCGGCGCATGACCTGCACCTACTACAGCTACTGGGAAGGCCTGCCCGTCGACTTCGAGCTGTACGAGCGGCCCGGCCGGTGGATCGGGGTGATCCCGACCAACGACGCGCTCACGCTGGTGATGACGTACTTCCCGCAGGCGGACTTCGACACCGTGCGCGCGGCCGCCGAGCCCGCCTATCTGGAGGCGGTGCGCACGACCGCTCCCCGCCTGTTCGAGCGGATGGCCTCGGCCCGCCGGGTCGAACGGCTCTACGGCACCGGTGACCAGCAGAACTACCTGCGCCGGGCGGCGGGCCCCGGCTGGGCGCTGGTCGGTGACGCCGCCCACCACAAGGACTCCATCGCCGCACGCGGCATCACCGACGCCTTCCTCCAGGCGCAGCTCCTCGTCGAGAGCGTCGAGAGCACCGGCGCCGGGCTGGACGACGGCGCCCGCCTCGACGCGGCGCTCGCGCGGTACGCCGCCGAGCTGGAGCAGCGGTTCCTGGGCTTCTACCGCAGCACCCTCACCACCGCCGAGCTCAGGGTCGCGGAGTCACGGCTCTGCCTGCTGCGGGCGATCGCCGGTCGCCAGGACCTGGTCGACCGGTACTTCGGCACCCTGTCCGGGGCCTGCGGCCTGGACGACTTCTACAACGAGGACCTGCTGGACCTCCTCGCGCTGAGCTAGCCCCGCCACCCACCAGGAGTTGGTCATGAGCGATGTGCAGAGCCTGCTCGCCGAGCTGCGCGCCTGTGGCACCCGACTGTGGGTCCACGAGGGCGCGCTGCGCTACCGCGCGCCCGAGCCGCTCGCCCCGGCCGTCCTCGCCGCCCTGCGGAGCGCCAGAGCTGAGATCGTCGCGGCGCTCAGCCAGGACCGGACCTCCCTCACCAGCAGGCCGCGCCCGCCGCGCCTCCCTCTCTCCCTGGGCCAGGAAGGGCTCTGGTACATCGACCAACTCGGCGCCCACGACAGGGCGTACAACGTACGGACGGACCTGCGTCTGCGGGGCGACCTGGACGTGCGCGCGCTGCGCCGCGCGTTCGGGGAACTCGTGCGCAGACACGAGAGCCTGCGCACGCGCTACGTCTCCGAGAACGGGGTCGGACACCAGCTCGTCGACCCGCCCGGCGAGGTTCCCATGGACGTCACCGACCTGTCGCGGCTGCCGCCGGAGCGGCGCGCGGACCGGCTGGCGGCGATCAGCGACGCCCACACCGACCACCGCTTCGACCTGGCGGCCGACCCTCCGCTGCTGGTGCACCTGGTCCGCACCGCGCCCACGGACCACGTCCTCCTCGTCACCGTCCCGCACATCGCCATCGACGGGCCCTCCACCGCGATCATGTTCGACGAGCTGGACACGCTGTACCGCGCCTGCGCCGAAGGCCGGACCTCCCCGCTGCCGCCGCCGGTCGCGCAGTACGCCGACTACGCGGTGTGGCAGCGGGAGTGGGCCGAAGGGCCCGACTACGCACGGCAGTTGCGGTACTGGAAGGACCGGCTCGCCGGAGCGGCGCCCCTGCTGGACCTGCCGACCGACAGGAGCCGTCCCGCGGTGCCCACCCAGTCCGGCGACATGCTGAGGTTCAGGGTGCCACCGGAGCTCGCCGCGCGCCTGGAGGGGTTCCGCAGGGAACACGACGCCACCCTGTACACGGTGCTGCTCGCGGGCTTCCACGCGGCGCTGGCGAAGTGGACCCGGCAGTCGGACATCTGCGTCGGATTCCCGGTGGACGCGCGCTCGCACGACGAAGCCACCTCCCTGATCGGCTACTTCGTCAACACCGTCGTCCTGCGGAGCACCATCGGCAGGGACAGCACCTTCCTGTCCCTCCTGGACAGCGTGCGCACCGACCTGCTCGCCGCCTATGACCACCGTGACCTGCCCATCGGCCGACTGGTCGCCGAGCTGGCCCCCGCCCGCGAGGCCGGCGCCCACCCCCTCTTCCAGGTGATGTCCGCCCATCTGACGCCGGGCGAGCACCGCCTGGGCGACCTGCGGGTCACGCAGCTGGACACCGGGGACCGCACGGCGAAGTTCGACCTGACCTTCGTCACGGAGGAGATCGGCCCCGACGGATCGATCACGGCGGGCCTGGAGTACGCGACCGACCTGTTCGACCGGTCGACCATCGAGGGCCTGGCCGACGGCATCCTGACCCTGCTCGACCGGGTCACCCGCCACCCGGCCGCCCCCCTGCGCGAGCTGTCCCTCCTCCCGGACGCGCGGCTCGCCGCCCGGGTCGCCGAACTGTCCCGCGCGCCCCGGCCGACCGGCGCCGACGCCTGCCTGCACCACCTGGTGGAACGCACCGCACGCCGCACCCCCGACGCCCTCGCGGTGGTCGCCGGGGAGGAGCGGCTCACCTACCGCGAACTCGACGCCAGGGCCGACCGCGTGGCGGCGCTGCTGCGGGAGCGGGGGATCGGCCCCGAGCAGCTCGTCGGCGTCTTCCTCGGCCGCTCGGCCACGACGGTCGTCGCCCTGCTGGCCGTCCTGAAGGCGGGCGGCGCCTATCTGCCGCTGGACCCGGAGTATCCGCGGGCCCGCGTCCAGGACATGCTGGAGGACAGCGGGGCGAAGGTGGTGGTGACCGCCTCCGACGTCGCCCACCGGCTGGAGCGGCCCGCGGCCGAACTACTTCTGATCGACGAGCCGTTCGCCGTCTCCGTCCCGTACGCCGACCCCGGTGTGGTGCCGGACAACGCGGCGTACTGCCTGTACACCTCCGGATCGACGGGTCGACCGAAGGGAGTCGTGCTGCGGCACGCGAACGCGGTCGCGTTCGTGCGCTGGGCGAGCACCTCCTTCACCGAGGAGGAACTCGCCCGGGTCCTTTTCGGCACGTCGATCTCCTTCGACCTCTCCGTCTTCGAGCTGTTCGCACCGCTGTCGGTCGGCGGCACGGTGATCCTGGCGGACAACGCCCTGGACCTACTGGACGCGGACGCCTCGGACGGCTCCGCGGGCGTGGGCCTGCTCAACATCGTGCCGTCGGTGGGCCGGGTCCTCGCCGAAGCGGGCCGCATCCCGCCGGGCGTACGCGCGATCAACCTGGCGGGCGAGGCGCTGCGGCCCGAGATCGTGGACCGGCTGCGCGCACTCGCACCCCGGGCACGCATCAACAACCTGTACGGCCCCACGGAGTACACGACCTACGCCACGGGCCGCGAGGTGACCACGGCGGAACGGATCACGATCGGCCAGCCGCTCCCGGGCACCCAGGCCCTCGTCCTGGACGACGCCCTGACGCCGGTGCCCGTCGGCGTTGTCGGTGAGCTGTACCTCGCGGGGCCGGGCCTCGCGAGGGGCTACTGGCACCGGCCCGGCCTGACCGCGGAGAAGTTCCTGCCCAACCCCTACGGCCCGGCGGGCAGCCGCATGTACCGCACCGGAGACCTGGTCCGGTCACTGCCCGGCGGGGAACTCGACTTCCGAGGACGGCTCGACCACCAGGTGAAGGTCCGCGGATACCGTGTCGAGCCGGGCGAGATCGAGACGCTGCTGCTCTCCTCGGCGCAGGTCAAGGACGCGGTGGTCGTCGTCGACGCCGCCGGTACCGATGAGGCGCGCCTGAGCGCCTATGTGGTGGCGGACCCGGCCGCCGAGCCCGACCTCGCCCACCGCATGGCGCAGCGGCTGCCCGCCTTCATGACCGCGTCCGTGATCGTCTTCCTCGACCGGCTCCCGCTGACGGCCAACGGCAAGGTGGACCGCCGCGCCCTGCCCGACCCGGAGGCCCACCTCGGCCGGACATCCACCGACGACCTCCCCCGGGACGAGGTGGAGGCGGCGCTCCTCGACATCTGGAACGACGTCCTCGGAGGCGTACGGATCGGCATCAGGGACAGCTTCTTCGAAGCGGGCGGACACTCCCTCCTGGCCACCCAGGCGCTGGCACGCATCCGCCGAGCCCTGGGCGTACGCCTGTCCCTGACCGACATCCTGACGGCACCGACCGCGGCCGAACTGGCCGCCGTACTGCGGGACAAGGGCGCCGCGGCCCCCGGCACGCCATCGCGGCCGGACAGCCCACGGGAGACCTCGCAGGACTCCTTCGTGCCGGTCCTTCCGATTCGCTCCTCCGGCTCCCGGCCCCCGCTGTTCTGCTTCCACCCCGCTCTCGGCCTGAGCCTTCCCTACGCGGGTCTGGCCGCGCACCTGGGCCCCGACCGGCCCGTCTTCGGTCTGCAGTCGCCCCACATCGGCGGCCCCTCCCGGTTCCCGGCGTCGGTCGAGGAGGTGGCCGAGGAATACCTCGGCCGCATCCGGGAGATCCGTTCGCACGGGCCCTACCACCTGCTCGGCTGGTCGTTCGGAGGGCTGCTCGCCTTCGAGGCGGCGGTGCGGCTGCGGGCCGCGGGCGAGGTGGTCGCCTCGCTGACGGTGGTGGACAGCCGACCCGCCGTCGCGGGGGAGCGGCCGCCCTCGGAGAGCGAACTCCTCACGGACTTCCTGGGCCACGCGGGCGTCCCTCACCCCGGCACCACGCTGACCCCGGACAGCGCGCTCGCCCTGGCCCGGGACGAGGGCAGCAGGCTCGCGGGCATCGGCGCCCGGCACCTGGAGCGCGTGCTCGCCGTGATGCGCACCAACGCCGTGTTGGCCCAGCGCTATGTCCCCACCCGCTTCACCGGCCCCGTCCGGTTGTTCGTCGGCACGAAGGGCGCCACCGAGGACGAACTCCGGGCACGGGCGGACAGCTGGGCTCCCCACGTTGAGGGCGCGGTCCACGTCTCCCGGATCGGCTTCCGCCACGAGGAACTGATGGACCCGCAGCCGCGGTCCGAGATCGCGGCCGTGCTCCTCGCCGACCTGGAGAGCGCGGACCGGCACACGTGGTCCGATACCACCCTGACATGAATGCGGCACCGCCTTCCTGATGCCCTTCGGCCGCCCGCGTCGTGCAGGCCGTGGGCGGGGCGATGCTCGTGCCGACGTCGCTGGCGCTGCTCCCGGCCGTGTACGAGGCGCGCACGCCGGGTGCGTACGCGGCGCGGACGGCGGCTACGCCAAGGACAGTACGGGCGGTGGGGACGACACCGGCGACGAGGACGCAGGGGGCGGCGGCGCCGAGGCCGCCACGGGCGACGACGGAGAGGTCACTCGCCCCGGAACTCGGGCCACTCCCCGGCGAGAAGGGACGTGACCCCGCGCCGCATGTCACGAGAGGCCACCCCGGCGGCGAAGTCCGCGCGCTCCAGCTCGAGGTGTTCCGCGAGGCCGGTCGACAGGCTCCGGTCGAGCAGCCGCTTGGCGCTGCGGATGGCGTGCGGGGCGCCCTGCGCCAGCTCCTCCAGTCGGCGTAGCCCCGCGTCCACCAGGTCCCCGGGGTCGACGACCGCGCCGACCAGGCCCTCCTTCAGCGCCTGCGGGGGGCGCAGGACGGGCTGTTCCAGGAGCAGTTCCAGCGCGCGGGCGTGGCCGACCACGCGGGGCAGGAACCAGGCCATGCCGGCGTCCGTCGAGGCCCCGATGGCGCCGTACGCGAAGTGGAAGGACGCCCGGCGCGAAGCGATGCGCAGGTCGCAGGCCAGCGCGAGGGAGAACCCGGCGCCCGCCGCCTGTCCGTTGACCGCGGCCAGGACCGGACAGCCCAAGGAGCGTACGCTCAGCACCACTTCGGACAACAGCCCCGTCAGCCGATCGCCGTAGGCCACGGGGTCGAACTGCGGGTCCGACATGGCCTGGTGGTACGCGCGCAGATCGCCGCCGAGGCAGAAGGCCCGACCCGCGCCCGTGACCAGGACCCCGCGCAGCTCCGGATCGGCCGTCAGGGACCGCAGTGCCTCCGTGAGCTGGACCAGCAGGGGAGTGTCCATCGCGTTGCCGGCGTCGGGACGGTCGAGGGTCACCACGGCCGTGCGCCCCTGGGTGGAGACGGGAACGTGGGACACGGTGACGGATGGGGAATATGAGGAATCGGCCGCCGAACTCATTTCCATGGCAGGGCAGCGTAGATCTCCGTAAGGGCGCTCACAAGACCGCTTAACAACGGTGACTTTTCGAGGGCGGTGTCCTACCATCGCCCTCAGACCGCCGATGTGAATCCCTTTACGTCGGCTCTTCGTACGCGATGTTCCACGGGGGTTGCATGCCGAACGTCGCTCCAATGCGTCCACCTGACGAAAGTTGTTCTCTGGTGACGGGCGCGTCGCGCGGGATCGGCGCGGCCATCGCGCTCTCGCTCGCCGCCACCGGAAGGCCCGTTGTGGTCGGTTACCGCGCGGACGAGGCCGCTGCGCGGCGCACGGTTGAGGCGGTCGAACGCGCCGGTGGCAAGGCGCTTGCCGTCCAGGCCGACGTCACCGTTTCCACCGACGTGGAAAGAATTTTCGATTCCGCCGAATCCGCCTTCGGCCCTGTCACGGTATTGATAAACAATGCCGGGATCCGGTCCGATCAGATCTTCTCCGCCATGGAACCGGACGACTGGAATGTGGTGCTGGACACCAACCTGAATTCCGTCTACCGAACCGTGCGCAGAGCTCTTCCCGCTATGGGGAAGGCGCGCTTCGGTCGTATCGTCAACATCGGTTCCGTGCTCGGCGGTCGATCACTGCCGGGCGTGGCGAATTACGCGACGGCCAAAGCGGGCCTGGAGGCCCTGACCAGATCGGTGGCCGTCGAAGTCGCCCGACGCGGCATCACCGTCAACGTGGTGGCTCCCGGCCTCGTCGAGACCGAACTCGTGCGTGACGTCGAGTTCCTGAGACGTTCGGCCCGCGCGGCGATCCCGGCACGACGGGCCGCCAAGCCCGCCGAGATCGCCGCCTGTGTGAGCTTCCTGGCCTCGCCCGAGGCCGGCTACGTCACGGGAACCACCCTCACCGTCGACGGAGGGCTCTCCGCCGCCGCGTTCCTGCCCGGCGCGGTCCACGACTGAGAGCCACCCGTCCCCGCCCGTCGTCCCCAGGCGCCGCCCCGACGCGCCCTGCCCGCGCACCCGGCGCCCCACCTCACCGCTTCCCGCCCTGCTGCCGCCCTGCCCGGGCGCACCTGCCACGATTGGAGATCGCCCCATGACCACCACCGCTCCCACCCGTGAGGCCCTGACGGAGTTCGTCGTCGAAGCCCTTGAGGACTTCGGTGCCGAGCCCGACGCCATCACCATGGACGTCACCTTCGAGGACCTCGAGATCGACTCGCTGGACCTGGTGGAGCTCGGCCAGGCCGTGAAGAAGCGGTTCGGCGTCCTGGTGCGCCCCAAGGACATGGACGGCGTCAAGACGGTGGGCGAGGCACTCGACGTCATGTTCGCGGCCGCGGGGCTGTGATGACCCCTCGAAGCGCCGTCGTCACCGGTGTCGGGGCGGTGACCCCGCTCGGCACCGGTGCCGCCGTGCTGCACGAGCGGGCCGTCGCGGGCGAGACCGGACTCAGCGGCGGCGAGGGCCGCTGCGCCGACTTCACTCCCACCCCTGTGCTGACCCGCAGGGAAGCCCGCAGGACCGACCGCTTCTCGCAGTTCGCCCTGGTGGCCGCCGCCGAAGCCGTCACCGCGGCCGGATGGGGTGACGTACCGCCCCACGCGCCCGAACGGACGGCGTGCGTCGTGGGGTCGGGGGTGGGCGGCCTGGAGACCTTCCAGGAACAGCTCGTCGTCCTGGAGAAGGAGGGCCCGGAGGCGGTCTCCCCCCTCATGGTGCCCATGATGATGGCCAACGCCGCCGCGGCCCAGATAGCCCTGCGCTTCGGACTGCGCGGCGAGAGCCACTGCGTGATCTCGGCCTGCTCGGCCGGTGCGCAGGCCATCGGCGCGGGACTGCGCATGATCCGGTCCGGCGAGGCCGACGCGGTCGTGGTCGGCGGCGCGGAGGCGGCGACCTCGGAGATCGTCCGGGCCGCCTTCCTCAACGCCGGAGCCCTCTCACCGAGCGGGACGTCGGTGCCCTTCGACCAGGACCGCGACGGATTCCTGCTGGGGGAGGGGGCCGGAATCCTCGTCCTCGAAGAGGCCGGGGCGGCCCGGAGCAGGGGAGCGCCCGTCCTCGCCGAACTGGCCGGCTACGGCGCCACCAGCGACGCCCACCACCTGACCGCGCCGCACCCCGAGGGCACATCGGCGGCCCGCGCCGTCACCCTGGCCCTCACCGACGCGGGCGTCGCCCCGCAGGACGTCCACTACGTCAACGCCCACGGCACCGGTACCGCCCTCAACGACAGCGCCGAGGTCACCGCCCTGCGCCGCAGCCTCGGCCCGGCCCTGGAGACCATCCCGCTGTCCTCCACCAAGTCGGCCATCGGACACCTCCTGGGGGCGGCCGGAGCGGTGGAGGCCGTTGCCACCGTCATGGCCCTGCACCACCGCGAGGCACCACCCACCGCGGGCCTGCGCGTCCCCGATCCACACCTGGGGCCGCTGACCCACCTCACCCGGCCTTGCCCCCTGAGCCCCGGCCCCGACGGGCGCCTGACCGCGCTGTCCACCGCGTTCGGGTTCGGCGGCCACAACGCGGTACTCGTGCTGCGCACCCCCGCACGGGAGACCGGCCCATGATCGACCTGTCCGGCCGGCGCTACCTGGTCACCGGCGTGCTCACCAGCGACTCCATCGCCTGGCACATCGCCCGCGCCCTCCAGTCGGCCGGCGCCGACGTCCTGCTGACCGGGTACGGACGCAGCCTGCGCATCACCGAACTGGCCGCGTCCCAACTGCCCAAGCCCGCCGAGGTCCTGCCCCTCGACGTCCAGCGCCCGCAGGACTTCCCCGCCCTGGCCGAGGCCGTCGCGGAGCGGTGGGCCGAGCTCGACGGCGTGGTCCACGCCGTCGCGGGCGCCCCGCCCGCGGCCATCGGCGGCGGCTTCCTCACCACCTTGGCCACCGACGCCGAAGGCGCCCTGCGCACCAGCGCCCTGTCCCTGCACGCCCTGACCACGGCACTCGCCCCGCTCCTGGAGCGCGGCGCGACGCCGGGCAGCGTCGTGGGCATCGACTTCGACGGCACCCGGGCCTGGCCCGGCTACGACTGGATGGGCGTCGCCAAGGCGGCCCTGGAGTCCGTCTGCCGCTACCTCGCCCTCTACCTCGGCCCCACCGGAATCCGCGTCAACCTGGTCGCCACCGGGCCCGTCGAGACCGTCTCCGGGCGCGGCGTCAGCACCTTCGACGCCCTGGACCGCCGCTGGCGCGAGGAGGCACCGCTGGGCTGGGACAGCACCACGGCAGCCGCCGACGTGGTCACAGGACCGGCCCTGTTCCTCCTGTCCGACCTGGCCCGGGGCGTCACCGGCGAGGTGCTCCACGCGGACGGCGGCATGCGCAGCGTCGGCATGGGAGCGGCCCCGGCCGACAGGGCGCCCGCCCCGCAAGCGGCCACGGAGTCCGGGACGCCCAGCACCCCGGCACCGCAACGGGAGGCACCGTGACCACCACCGCACCCCGGGACGCCGCCACGCCGCTGACCACGGACCGCGGCGTACACCGGCAACTGGTGCACAAACGCGCCGTCGAACACGTCCTCACCACCGCCGTGGCCCGCCACGGCGACAGGCTCCTCGGCATCGCCCAACTACCGCGCTGCCACCGGTACTTCAACGACACCAGTACCCCGTACTACGACCTGCTGCTGGTGGCCGAGGCGGCCCGGCAGACCGTCGAGGCCATGACGCACGAACTCCTGGGCGTGCCGCTGGACGCCCGGTTCGTCCTGGGCGGACTGGCCGTGGAGATCACCCGGCTGCCCGCCCTGCGCATCGGCCCCGCCCCCACCGACCTCGCAGTGGAACTCCACATCGACCGCAGCAGGCGCAGCCGCAGCGGAACCCTGCGCGCGCTGGAGGGAGTGGCGCAGTGCCACGTAGAAGGGGAGCAGGCGGCACGCTTCTCCGGCGCCCTGCGCTTCGTACCCGCCGACACCTACACCGACCTGCGCGCCGACCCGGCCCCGGAGCCCGCCGACCCGCTCCCGCCCCGCGGCACACCGGCCCTCGTGGGCCGGACCGACCCCCGCAACGTCCTGATCGGCCAACCGGGGGTCCGGGGCCACGAGACGCTCGCACGCGTCGTCCCCGACCCGGCGGACCCCGTCTTCTTCGACCACCCGCTGGACCACCTCCCGGGCATGCTCCTGGTCGAGGCGGCCCGCCAGTGCGCACTGGTCGCCAGGGCGCGGGCGAGCGGCGTGCCCGTCACCGCCCTCGTGGCGACCGCCTGCCGCGCCGCCTTCCGGGAGTTCGCCGAACACGACGCGCCCCTGTGGTGCCGGGCGCGACCCGAAGGCCCCTCGGGCATACGGGTGTCGGTCGAGCAGCGCGACCGCGCCATCGGGACGGTGGAGGTCGAGTTCACCACGAGCCCCGACGCCGCACCCGCGGGGGAGAGCCCGCCGGGCGGGCGCGGTGCGGACCCCGTCACCGACCCAGGAGCGGGGCCATGAACACAGCGGCGAACCCTCCCCCGGCCGCGAAGCCGGGGGCCACGCACCCCGTCCTGAGCGGTGTCGGCGCCGCCCTGCCCGCCCGCGTCATCGGCAACGACCACTTCCTGCCCCTGGACGCCACCGACGCCTGGATCGCCCGGCGCACCGGCATCCGCACCCGGCACCGGCTCGGCCCCGGCGAGAGCCTCGCCGACCTCGCGGAGCGGGCCGCGCGCGAGGCGCTCGCCGACGCGGGCCGCCACCCCCACGAGGTCGACCACGTCCTCGTCTGCACCATCACCCCGGACCGGATCACCCCCGGCATCGCCCCGGAACTCGCTGCCCGCCTGGGCGCCGACGGACCGCCCGCCCTCGACCTCAACGCGGCCTGCTCGGGCTTCGTCTACGCCCTCGACCACGCCTGCGCACTCATCGAGACCGGCCGCGCGGGCTGCGTCCTGGTCTGCGCGGCGGAGGCCCTGTCCCGCATCACCGACCACCACGACCGCTCGACCGCCGTGCTGTTCGGCGACGCGGCAGGCGCCGTCGTGGTCACCGCCCACCCCACCGCCGAACGCCCCGTCTTCCTGCTCGGCTCCGACGGCAGGCACACCGAGCTGCTGTACGCGGACCGGGATGAGCGCCTCCTGCGCATGGAGGGCCGTGAGGTCTTCGAGTTCGCCGTGGACAACATGACGGAGCAGACCCGCAAGCTCCTGGGCACCGGCGGGATCGGCCTGGACGACGTCGACTTGTTCATCGGCCACCAGGCCAACGCGCGGATCCTGCTGGCGGTCGCCGCCGAACTGGGGCTGCCGGAGGCACGCGTGGAGATCGCCGTCGACTCCGTGGGCAACACCTCCTCCGCCTCCATCCCGCACGCCCTGTGGCAGGCCCGCGAGCGCGGCCGACTGCCCGCGGGGGCCCGGATCGCCATGGCGGCCTTCGGCGCGGGCTTCGTCTGGGGCGCCGGACTCATGCGCTGGAAGACGGGCCGCCCGCGGCATGACCGCCCCGGCTCAGCGAGCGCCACGTACGACCGCACACACCGCCCCGCATCAGACAGATCCGCGTCAGGCCTCGCGTACGACCGCACGCACCACCCCGAGACAGACAGCTACGAGCACCACCGCACGCACACGCACACGCCCACAGCCCATACGAGTGACCAGGGAGACACCCCGTGTCAGAGGTGAGTAAGCAAAAACAGCGCTACTACCTGGGGGACAACCCCACCCGCCCCGTACCGTTCGACGGCGTCATGACGGTCTCGCACTACATCATGCCGAACTTCGCCACGATGGACTGGCACCAGGTTCCGCGCGAGAAGGTCGTCGAGAACATCCACAGCCTGCAGGACCCGGGCGGCAACCTGAACGACCGGATCATGATGTACATCCATGTTCCGTACTGCAAGTCGTTCTGCCACTACTGCAACTTCAACCGGTTCCACTACCCCAAGCAGGACTCCGAGCGCCTGGAGCGGTACACCGACTACCTCATCAAGGAAATCGACTGGTACACGCGCCAGCCGTACGTCCAGGCACGGGAGTTCACCGGCATCTACATCGGCGGCGGCAGCCCCTCGACGCTGCCCGTGTCCGCCGTGGAGCGCCTGAGCGACCATCTGCGCAAGGTCGTCCCGAACTTCGACACGATCGAGAAGAGCTTCACCGGAGAGCCCCGCACGCTGCGCCGCCCCGGACTCCTCGAAGTCCTGCGCGACCACGGCTGGGACCGCGTCACCTTCGGCATCGAGACGCTCAACGAGAAGATCCACCGCAAGATCGGCCGCCTCGACACCCGCGAGGACGTCGACGCGATCTTCGACCGGATGCGGGACATCGGCTACACCGCCGACACCTGCGTGGACATGATGTACGACCTGCCGGGGCAGACCCTCGAAGGGTTCCAGGCCGAGCTGTCCGAGCTGCTCAGCTGCTACGACCCCACCGAGATCGACCTCTTCACCACGATCTACCTGCCCTACCGGCCGCTGCACAAGCTGATCATGGACGGCAGGGTCGAACAGCCCGGCAGCCCCTGGCAGCTGCTCGCCATGCGTGAGCACCTCTACGACACCCTGACCGACGCCGGGTACCACAACACCATCGCCGAGACCTGGTCCAAGCGCCCCGAGCGGTCCCAGTACCAGACCGCCCACTGCGCCCGCCAGGACATCATCGGCATCGGCTGCGCGGCCCGCGGCAACCTCCGCGACATGGTGTCGATCAACCCCGAGAAGGTCGACGACTGGCAGCGCAACGTCGACGAACAGGGCGCCTCCACCGAGACCCTCCAGTCCATCGGCCCCGAGGGCGTGCTGGACCGGATCATGGTGATGTTCCCGCGCTACAAGTCCCTCGACAAAGAGCTCCTGGCCGACTACGGGGCCCGGGTCGACGAGGAGACCTTCGAGCGGGTCAGGGCCGTGCTCGACGGGCACCTCGCCGCCGGCGTCATCGAGGACGAGGGCGACCGGTTCACCGTCAACAAACTGGGTGTCATCTGGCACGGCAACCTCCAGACCGACTACCTTCGCCACACCCTCAACACCAAGGGCGAAGTGCTGATGAACCACCTCACCGAAGCCCGCCAGGACTTCGACAGCGAGAACCGCTTCGAGGTGACCGCCGAGACCGTGTACATCAAGGAACACGACGCGGAGTACCCGAGGCTGATGAAGTAGCACTTCGCCGCGCCGTCCCCGACGGTGCCCCCGTCGAAAGGAGTGCCACATGAACGGCGAGCCCCCGGACCCGGCGGGGCCGACGGAACAGCGCGCCCCGCTGCCCCTGCTGGCCCGGATCGAGCCCGCCCCCGGTGTGTCCCTGGTGGCGCGGGTGCTGCGCCACCAGGACCCGACCGCGCCCGTCGCGGTGGTCCTCCCGGCCATGGGCGCCTCCGCCCGCTTCTACCTGCCGTTCGTGCGCGCGCTGCACAAGGAGGGACTCACCGTGGTCACCGCCGACCAGCGCGGCCACGGCGAATCCGTCCCCCGGGTGGCCCGCGGCGTGCGCTTCGGCTACCGCGAGCTCCTGGAGGAGGACCTGCCCGCCCTCCTGGAGACCGTCCGGCGCGAACTGCCCGACCGGCCCGTGATCCTGGTCGGGCACAGCCTGGGCGGCCAGCTCGCCCTGCTGTACGCCGCGCACCACCCGGCCGACGTCGACGCGATCGCCCTGGTCGCCAGCGGCTCCGTCTGGTACCGCGGCTTCGAGGGGCCACGCGCCCTGCGCAACCTCGTCGCCGGTCAGCTCTTCGCCGCGCTGGCCACCGTGATCGGCTACTGGCCCGGCAAGCGCTTCGGCTTCGGCGGCACGGAGGCCACCGGCGTCATGCGCGACTGGGCCCGCCAGGGACGTACCGGCGACTACCGGCCCCGGGGCAGCACCGTCGACTACGAGCGGGCCCTGCGTGACCTCACGCACCCGGTCCTCGCCGTCGGCGTCGCCGGTGACCGGCTGGCCCCGGCGGGCTCCCGACAGCACCTGCTGGCCAAGGTCCCGCGCTGCGCCCTGGAGGAGTGGGAGTACACCCGTGAGGCCGCCGACGGGAAGCCGATCGACCACTTCCGCTGGGTCCGCTACCACGCGGGCCTGTGCGCCCGCCTCGCCCGGTGGGTCGGCGAGTCCGTCAAGGCAGGCGGGACGAGCACCACGGACGAACTCGGCACGGACCCCACGGACGAGCGCGGCACGGACTCCACGGACGAGCGCGGCACGAACCCCACGGACGAGCGAGGCACGAACCCCACGGACGAGCGCCGAAGGAGCACCGAGGATGAGTGATGAGTAGCGGGAGGAGCACCACCGATGAGCACTGAGCGCTCCGGCGGCGCCCGCGTCATCGTCGTAGGCGGCGGCTGGTCGGGCCTGGCCGCCGCCTGGAACCTGCACCGCGCGGGCGCCCGCCCCCTCCTCATCGACGACCGCCCCACCCTCGGCGGCCGCTCCGCCACCGCCCACCTCGGCACGCGGGCGATCACCCTCGGCGGCAAGAACATCGGCCGCAAGTACAGCCGCTTCCGCGCCTTCGCCGCCGAACTCGGGGCGGGCGAGAACGCCTACGAGCACTTCGGCATCAACTCCTCGCGCATCGAGGACGGCCGCCTGCGCACCACCGACAGCACCAACAAGGCCGCCGCCCTGTACGGGATGCTGCGCGGCGTGCCCCCGCGCGATCTGAGCCGGATCCTGCGCCTCGCCTACTACGTCCGCCGCGACCGCGCCAACGCCTTCCTGTGCGGCCCCGACATCGAGCGCTACGCCGCACGCACCGGCGACCCCACGCTCTCGGCCTTCTTCGGCACGCGCCTGCGGGAGCGGCTGCTGCGCCCCGCGGTGATCCGCATGAACGGGGCGGAGCCGGAGGAGTCGTACCTCTCCACCCTGGGCACCAACCTCGGCATGCTCCTGGACGGCTTCGACCAGCTCACCGACGGCTTCGACCCACTCCTGCACGCCTTTGCCGCCCAGGTGGAGACGCGCGCCGCGACCCGTGTCACCGCCCTGCGCGTCACCGCGGGGCGCGTCACCGGTGTCCGCGCCCTCGCGCCCGACGGCACCGCATCGGAGGAGGAGGCCGACGCCGTCGTCCTCGCCGTGCCCGCTCCCCACGCCGCCGCACTCCTACGGCACCACCACGACGAGCTGGCCCAACACCTGTCCCGCGTCCGCTACTTCCCGGTCTCCGTCGTCGTGGCCGAGTACGACCGGCCGGTCTTCGACACACGGATCAGGGCGCTGACCTTCCCTGCGGACAGCCCTCTCAGCAACGCCGGTGCCTACGGCGTCACGGACCGGCACCTCGTTCGCTACACCTTCAGCGGCCGAGCGGCCCGCACCCTGCCCGGTGACGACGAGGAACTCGCCGCCCTCGCCGAACGGCACCTCGGCGCCCACCTAGACCTCGACGCACCCAAGCGCCTGGACATGGCCACGGCCCGGTGGCGGCACGGTCTGTGCGCCTATGCCCCCGCCCACACCCGCACCCTGTCCGCCATCGACACCCTCACGGCCGCCCTCCCGGGCCTCACCCTGACCGGTGACTACGCACGCGGCGCCTCCATCGAGGCCTGCGTCCGAGCGGCGGAGGAACGCACGGACCGGCTGCTGCGCCAGCTCGGCCGCCCTGGCTGACCCGCACCTGGGCGGCGGCTAGGGAGAAGGCCCGGGTCAGAGGCCGGTGCCGGTGTCTCCGCCACGACCGAGCCAGCGGGCCTGGCCCGACGCGACCGTGCCGAGGTGGGGAAGAATCGCTCTGCTGAGCATCCAGGTCGCCGAGTGCCACCAGGAGGAGGGGTGGTCGTCGGCCGCGTAGTACTGGACGCCGTCGGCCACGTGCCGCGAGGGCTGTGCGGACGTGCCGGGTCTCGCCCGGCCGAACTCCGCGCCCTGCCCCTGCGAGGCGTCGACGACGAGCGTGCCCGGTCTCAGCGTGGCCGCCTGGTCCCGAGGCGAGAGCGTCGGCGGCACGTCCGCGTCCTGGCCGAGGCAGTTCACGATGATCTCGTGCTGCGCCAGCAGGTCGTGCAGCGCGAGGTGGCCCGAGGGGGAGACCGCGTGGCACTCTCCTGCGTCGTCCACGACCAGTTGGACCGTCCGTACGCCGTCGAGTCGCGCGCCAAGGGCAGCCGGGAAGCGCTTCGTGACGAGCGTGAGATCGGTGATGTCCTGTGCCTGGAGTGCCGCCACGGCGCCGTCACCGGCCGGACCGTCGCCGAGGACCACGGCGTGCGCCGGGGGTCCCCAGCGGCCCGTCCTTCCGGCGCGCGCCAGAGCATGGGTCACGGAGCCATAGGCCGCCATCTCCTCCAGTTGCTCACCTATGGGAGGGGCGCAGGGGACGTGGCCCGAGCCGTCCATGGAGGGTTCCCGCGCGATGACGGCGTGCCGACGGTCGACGGTCGCCCGGGGAGGCTCCCCGGCCTGCTCGACGTGCGGGAAGCCCCACAGGATCTGCCCCTCCGTCAGGTCCATGAAGTCTTCGAGCACCGGCTTGACCAGCAGCACCACATCGCACTCGGAGAAGATCAGCCGACGCGTGCAGACGCCGCCGGACACCCGCGCGAGATCGTCGTCGGTCAGGCCGAAGGGGGTGCCGTACCCCGTTTCGAAGAACAGTCGGCTGCGGATCTCGGCGCTCAGAGAGGCCAGGTGCTGTGGATGGATGGGAAGGCTCTGGCCACTCTCCCCTCGGTGTGCCGCGGTGAGACCGATCGTGAGCTCGGGCATGCCAATTCCTCCGTTTCGAGAAGCAAGAGCGCTAGGGATCCGGCTGGCCGCCCGTGTGTCCTTACGTCCGGTCGGCCACGGGTGGGGTGAGCCGTGGAGCCACCGGCGCGGGGCGGGGTCGTGGACGCGGTAGCGGAAGGCGCGTGGGGATTGGTGCGGGGCGAGCGGTCGGTCGGTCGGCACAGCGGCAGGGGCGTGCCGGTGTCACAAGGGGCTGTGGTCCGATTCGGCTGGTGCAACTAGGCATGCGGGCATGTGGGGTGCAACACTCATAGCAACTCCAGCAACTCCGTTGGTGTGTGGGCCGTCTCCAGCTGTGAAGTTCCTGGGCCTTTGGCTGGGCGGCTCCGTTCGCGGTCCCGGAAGAGCAAGGGTGGGCATGGCAGTACGGACGGGAGATGTGGCTCTCCATTCCACGCCGCCGTGCGGAATTGACACTATGACAACTTCGCACGGTGCTCAAATGGTTACGCCACCGACGCTGTGCCCTCCCGCTGATGGAGTCCGCCATGCCCGCACGCCACTTTGATGGCAAGCGCCTGCGATCGGCACGGCTGGAAGCCGGATACCGGAGCCAGGCCGACTTCGCCCGGGAGGTCGAGGTCTCCCGTACAGCGGTCGCCACGTGGGAGAACGGCCGCGGTCCCGACCCGGAACGCCTGCCCGCTCTGGCCCACGCCCTCCACACGGACATCAACCTGCTCTTCCCCCGGCACGGCGCCCCCGATCTGGCCGATCTGCGGTGCGACGCCGGTCTCGCCCAGTACGAGGTCGAGCGCAAGGCGGGCACCACGGACCACGACATCGGCAGGGCCGAGCGCGGTTCCCGGCGGCTGACACCGGCCCTGCGCAAGACCTTGGCCGCCCTCTACGACGTCACCGAGGACGCGCTGCTGGCAGCGGAGCGGCGCAGCTTCGGAGGGGAGGACACTCCGCTGCCCGTCACGCTCGCGGAGAAGATCGAGTACTTGCTGGAGCACACGTATCCGGGCGACCAACAGCCGCCCTCGGACGAGGACATCGCCCGTGGCATCAACGCGGCCGCCGGAGCCGAGGTGGTGTCCGCGCGGGGTGTCAGGGACTTGCGCGAGGGCACGGTGACGGACGCCCCACCCGTCGTCCGGGACGGTCTGGCCGCGGTGTTGGGGGTCAGTGCCTTCTTCTTCCAGCCGGACGAGGACGCCATCGTGGCGACGATCGTGGAGGGTCTGCGCACGCTCCATCAGGTGCGCAACGGCGACATCAGCAACATCAAGGCCCGCGGCCTGGGCCCCGAAGGCCTGCCGGTGGAACTGCTGGCCGTCGTGAACGACCTCGCCAGCAACCTCCAGAAGTGGGGCAGGACCCAGGACGACCCGGCTCATCAGTAGGCCGCCCCGGCATCCGTGCTTCCCGCTACGAGGTCGGCGCCGACAGCGCGTGCAAGGCCCGGGACAGGGCGACGAGTTGCGCCACCTCGGCGGTGTCGCCGTCCCGCGAGAGGGCCAGCGGGGTGCCGGGCCGCGACGGCACCTGACCGCGGCGGACCGCCAGCGCCGCGAGGTGCAGACGCTCCGCGAGCACCTTCGGAGCCAGGGACTCCAGGACCGGCTCGGCAGAGCTCAGGTGCGGGCTGATGCGGACCAGGCCGTCCCGGCATTCGATGACGCGGCGCGCGTACCGGAAGGCGGCACGGCCCCCGCGGCCCGCTCGGGGCAGGACGGTGTCGGGGTAGGCCGAGGAGAGCAGACGCCACAGCGGCTCCAGTTCCCGGTGGATCCGGCGGTGCTCCCGCCGCAGCCGCCATGCGGCGCAGCGGCTCCGCATCCCTGGCCAGGTGACGCCGAGGACGAAGACGGGGAGGGACACCAGCAGCAGGATCCCCGTCGACACGCTGAGCCACGCGGGCACGGCCCCGCCTTGCGAGCGGACGACGAGGAACACCGACCGGATAGCGGTGCAGGCCGTGAGGCCCAGCAGCCCCGCGCTGGCCGTCCAGAGGCCGACGGCCTCGGCACCGCTGGACATCCGGGCGAAGCGGTGGGTCCTGCGACAGGACATGGCGAGGGCGTACAGGGTGTACAGCCCGAGCCCCAGGTAGAAGAGGGCGACCCGGGGGTTCGTCATGTCGGCGTCCTCGAAGGTGCTGTGGAGCACCGCGTGGTGAGGTGTGGTGACCGCCGTGGCCACGATCACGGTCACGGCGGCGAGGAACCCCACTCCCTCCCGGCGTGCCCGGCGCCGGACCGCCGGTGTGTCGCCGGTGGAGTACAGATAGAAGAGCATCAGGCTGTACGTCATGCCCATGTACAGGACGTCCATCAGGAGCTTCGCCGTACCGATGCCGAAGGTGCCGTCGAGGCCTTCCGTGCCGTGTTTGATCGCCAGTGCGTAGGTGGCCACGGCGCAGACCACGCACAGGGTCAGCCACCGCACCCCGCGATTCTGCGGCGCACGGGAGAGTTGGTGGAACTTCCAGGCGGCCTCGGCCGCCAGGACGACGAAGAGGATCGTGAAGAACATCAGAGCCAGCCGTGCCGGTCGCGCATCGCGGAGTGGACCCGGCCCAGTTCGGGATGGACGGAGGAGGTCGGAGCGACCTCGTCCAGAACCGTGGCCCACATCGTGACGATCGTCGCCGCGCGCTCGGCTTCGCATTCCGGGTCGTCGTCGTACGTGCACCGGGCCACCACCCGGTGCACCGCCTCGGAACTGAGGCCCGGCACCACCGCACTCCACTGGGAGCCGTCGGTCTGGTGACTGCCGCAGATGTGACCCATCACCTCGTGCAGGATGATGTGGCGCTGATGCAGGGGGGTGGTGTGCTCCTGGTACAACACGGCGTACCCGTCGGGCGTTTCCACGCAGAGCCCCTGCGGACCGGGGACCGGCAGGGGATAGGCCCGCAGGACGATGGGGCGCCCGAGCTGTCTCGCCAGCGCGTCGCACAACGCCTCGACGCTGAGCGGCGGCTGGACATCCAGGTCACGCAACTGCTGCCGGAGCCTGCGCTCCAAGGCCCGGTCCCGTACCCGCTCGCGCCGGGCGGCCAGCAGCCGCCGCGCGAACAACCCGAGCGGCCCGCCCCGACGGACCACATCCCGTGCGCGCCGCCCGTCCCCCTGGAGATCCATGCCCTGCATCGCCACCTCGCCCCTCTCATCCCGGGCGGTGACCGCTGCGCACGGAAGGACCCCCACCTGCCGACCCCCGTGCGAGCGGACATCGCCCCCCTGCCTCGGGGGAATCTCTCACACCGCCGGGGGCCACCGCCCGGGACGGGGCTCAGCGTTCCGGACAACCTTGCCGGACAGCAGGCGTGCGACGCCGCGTTCACCCTTCCGGACTGGGCATCCATCAGCTCGGGGCTCAGGTGCTGGTGGGGCTCCCGACGGACGGGGACCTCCTCGGGCGTCCTCGGCGGAGTCAGACGGTGAGGACGACTTTGCCCTGGAGGTGACCGCGGTCGAGCAGCCGGTGCGCGTCCGCGACACGCTCGAAGGGGAACGTCTGCTGTACGTGGACCCGGAGCTTGCCCTGTTCGACGAGTGCGACGAGGCCTTGGAGGGCGACCGGATCGGGTTCGACCGCGATGCCGCTGAACCGCATACCGGCCGCCTCGTACCTGGCGATGAGTCCCGTGTCCTCCTCGGCGACCGCCGTCACCAGATGACCGCCCGGGCGGAGCACGTCGAGCGAGCGCTCGACGGTGTCGCCGCCGATCGTGTCGAGGACGACGTCGATGTCGCGGACCTTCTCGGTGAAGTCGACCCTCGTGTGGTCGATCACCTCGTCGGCGCCCAGCCCCTCGACGAACGCCCGCTTGCTTCCACTGGCGGTCGCGATCACGTGCGCGCCGTACGCCTTCGAGATCTGGATCGCGACGTGGCCGACTCCGCCACCGCCGCCGTGGACGAGGACGCGGTCGCCCCCTCCCACCCCGGCGAGGTCGACCAGTCCCTGCCAGGCCGTCAGTCCGACGACCGGCAGCGCCGCCGCCTCGATGTGGGAGAGCGAGGCCGGTTTGCGCGCCAGGTGCAGCGCGGGTGCCACCGCGGCCTCGGCGTACGCGTTCGCCGCCCGAGGGAACAGCGGCATCCCGAACACCTCGTCGCCGGGCCTGAACCGCCATGTCTGCGACCCCTCTTCGACCACGCCGCTGATGTCCCAGCCGAGGGTGAACGGGGGCTTGCCGATCAGCGGGAACTCACCGGCGCGAAGGCGCGCCTCCAGCGGGTTCAGCCCGATCGCCTTGACGCGGACGAGGACCTCGGTCGGCAGGGGCCGGGGCTCGGGCGCGTCCACGACGGTGAGTACCTCGGGACCGCCGAGCGTGTGCTGGGTGATGACTCGCATGACTCTCCTGACCAGGAAGACGGAAGGAAGGGGGTGGGAATCCAGGCTAGGTTTCCGACAGGAACCCGCAGGTACCGTTGGCGCCATGAGCGGATTCACCCCCGGTGGCCCCTTCCTCGCCGACTGCCCGGCGCGTCTGGCGGTCGAGCTGATCGCCGACAAATGGACCGTGGTCGTGCTCTACGGCCTCAGCCAAGGCGCGGTCCGTCACGGCGAGTTGATCGACCTGATCGGCGGCATCTCCCGCAAGATGCTCACCCAGACGCTGCGGCGACTTCAGGCCCATGGGCTCGTCCGCCGCCACGCCTACGCCGAGGTGCCACCCCGCGTCGAGTACGAGCTCACCCCGCTCGGCCAGACGCTGATCGAGCCGATCCACATGCTGACCGAGTGGGCGAGGGCGCACGGCGACGCGGTGCTCGACGCACTCGACGCCGATCCGGAGACGGCCGTCCCCAGCAGCTGAGAACCCGTCCGGGACCCTCGGGTGATTGCTGTCGGGGTCGCCACCGAGGAGATCATCCGCGCTGCCCGCGACCTGCTGCCTGATCCGGGCCGCTCGACCACCTCGATCGGCAAGTTCCTCGGTCTCTCCCTGGGCACCTTCGCCGATCCGGATCGCGTCGAGGCTCGCGTACGGCACGAACGCCGTGACCCCTTGTTCGGGTGATGTGGACGATGGCTGCGGCGTGGGACACGGCCGTGCCGAAGCGGCTCGGTTCATGCTCGTGCCGTAGTCGTACGCGGAACATCTCCAGCGTCTGCCGCACGCCGAACAGGTCCTCGCCCGCAGCGGGCTGTGAACCCCCCCGCGCTCACGCAACGGTTCCATCTCCAAGGCGAGGTCACCCAGTTTGAACTGGATCTCCGACTCCGCCGACACCGGCTCCCGGACTTCTGCGACGATCTCCTCGTACCGCGGCCGGGACACCCGACCCGACTAACTGAGGGTTTCAGAATGTCGGCCGAAACCGCCGGAGGTGGATCGCGCCTCCCGGAGTTTGGGCAGGCAGGATCTCCACCGCCCAACAACCCCTCGGCCACGCTCGACGTAGGATGTGTGCCATGGATTCGCACGTGCTTGTCATCGCCGATGTGTCATGTAGTCCGGAGAATGCTGTTGAGTTCGGCCAGGTCCTGCACGAGTTCGCCGCTGCCTGTCGCGAGGAACCGGGCTGTCTCTCCTACGACGTGTTCCGCTCCGAGGACTCACCCGAGCGGTACGTGAGCATCGAGAAGTACGTTGACAGCGCCGCCTTCGCAGCTCACCGCGACTCTGACCACTTCCGCGAGATTGGCCTCGCCCGGCTGATGTCGCTGGCAACTGCCCGCGACGTGCGGCTGTATGGCCAGCCGAGTGAGATCCCGCCTGCGGCAGGTTAGCCGCGTCCCGACTCGCCGATCGCTTCACAAGGCCGTTCGGAGTCGTCGGAGGCAGATGACGCTGCAGGCGAGCTGAAGCAGGCCGAGGTGGAGGTCGGCGCGCATCTCGTAGCGGATCCGCAGGCGCTTGAACTGGTGGAGCCAGGCGAAGGTCCGCTCGACCACCCAGCGGGTCTTGCCGAGTCCGGAGCCGTGGGCAACGCCGCGGCGGGCGATCCTCGGGGTGATGCCGCGGCGGCGGAGGACGCGGCGGTACCCGTCGTAGTCGTAGCCGCGGTCGGCGAACAGCCGACGTGGCCGTCGACGGGGCCTGCCGCGCGGGCCCCGGACCGGTGGGATCGCGTTCAGCGGCGGCAGCACCTGCGTGGCGTCGTGTCGGTTCCCGCCGGTCAGCGTGACGGCGAGCGGAGTGCCGTGCCGGTCAACGATCAGGTGGTACTTGCTGCCCGTCCTGCCCCGGTCGACCGGCGAAGGTCCGGTGTGCGCCCCCCTGTGAGTGCCCTGACGTGCGAGCCGTCGATCGCCGCCTCGTCCCTCTCCAGCAGCCCCACCGCCCGCAGTTCGGCGAGCAGCACCTCGTGCAGGCGCGGTCACACGCCAGCCTCGGTCCAGTTCCGCAGTCGCCGCCAGGCCGTGATCCCGCTGCACCCGGTCCGTTCCGCAGGTACGTCCTGCCAGCTCACGCCCTTGTGCAGCACGTACACGATGCCGCGCAGCGCGGGCCGGTCGCCGGCGGGCAGCCGCCCGGGATGGCGATAACGCCTCGGAGGGCGAGGCGGCAGCGGAGCCACCCTCGCCCACAGTTCGTCCGGGGCACCGCCGTTCCTGGCTGTGACAACTCCGGCACCGGCTTCACGCGCAGAATCTGCCCCCGGAGCCGACCTGCCAAGGCGCCTCCTGCGCCCACGCGCGGCACGTGAAAGCTCTCCCCAGAACTCCTGCCACACCACAGCGCCGCCCGAGGGTGCAGCGTGCCAGCGACTCCTGACAGCAATCACCCGAGATTCACGGGCGGGTTCTCATCTGATCGCCGACGGCTCGCGGCTCTACCCTGCCGCTCTGGACGCTCGCCACGACCGGTGGCCTCACCGATGAGGCCACCGGGCTGAGCTACACCCCCGCCGAGCTGCGTGCGCCCCGGGCCAGGTGATCCAGTCCCCGGTCAAGGCGCTGAGGCCGACTCGATGAAGTTGTCGAACTCGGCCATGAACTGGCCCTCCTCGTCCAGGAGCTGGGCGGCCACCGATGCGGGGAAGGACGGCTCGCAGGTACTCGTGAACATCGGGAACGCGGACCGGCAGCCGCAGGGCCTGTCGCTGCGTGACCTGCGGACCGGCGCGGAGACCCTCCTGCCACCCGGCACGAACGGCAAGCTGGTCGGCGTAGGCTCCTGAGGTCGCCTCACGCCACGAATTCCACTGCCGCCCCGACAGCGTGGTCCGTCCTGGCCCCCGTGCGGCGTCGGTCTTCAGCAGGGGTCCCCGCCCGGCCCCCCGAAGAACAGGTAGCTGCCCCAGTCGGACCCCGAGTTGTTGGTGATCTGGAGGGAGTAGCAGGGGCCGCTCACCGATCCCGCTTCGGACAGGGTCGCGTGGGCGGCGCCTCCGCTCACGGGGTTCACTGTCGCGACGCGCTGGTACGCCGCTTGCCTGAAGCCCGCCGACGCGTGCGCTCCGGAGCCCATCGGGGGCCACTGGGTGATCAGGGTTCCGACCTCGCCGCCGAACTTGGCGCGGGTGGCGTTGGTGGCCATCGGCCCGTTGTCGAACCATGCCGCCGGGTAGCAACCGATCGCGTGGTCGTCGAAGTACAGCCACCACGCGTTGTTGGTGAAGTAGAAGCCCATCTTGTACTCGACTTGTGTGCCGCCGCTCTGGGAGACCGCCAGCGGGACGCCCGGGCGCACGTACGGGTTGGAGACCGGCTGGAACACCTGGCCTTCTAGGTTGTAGAAGGAGTGACTC
This sequence comes from Streptomyces sp. NPDC053474, assembly GCF_044544845.1. Lineage (NCBI taxonomy): Bacteria > Bacillati > Actinomycetota > Actinomycetes > Kitasatosporales > Streptomycetaceae > Streptomyces > Streptomyces sp. NPDC053474. The sequence continues at coordinate 54,421 of NZ_JBITXV010000010.1, read as the reverse complement.
GCTTCGTAGTTCCGCCGGGTGGTGAAGATGAAGAAGTGGGGCGCGGCGTCGCCGTACCGCGTGATGTCGACGTGCCAGCCGCACTCGACGGTCTGCAGGAAGGGGCCTTCCAGACCTGCGTAGTACCACTGCTGGCTGAAGGTCGACTGGTTCGACGCAGCGGCGAACGGGCTCCACACGTTGACGCGGCTTGCTCCGCCGAGGCAGGGGAGGGTCTGCTCGCCGGTCGCGTATCGCTTGCCGAGCGCGGCTGCGGGTGCTTCGGTGCCCGCGGATGCCGTGAGGTCGTGCGGCCGTTCCTTTGCCGAGGACGCCGCGAGATTCGGGAACCGGCACAGCGCCGAGAGGGTGGTGCGGTACAGCGGCGTGGTGCCCGCGGGGGCGGTCCGGGCGGTCAGGACGTCGGGCGGTGGCGGACTCACGGTGTCCCGCGATCGCGGGTCCGGCGTCATCGGCTCGTCGGATTCGGCCAGTTGAGGAGGGCCCTGGTCGGGGGCGACGGCGAGGCCTCCCCAGCGGCGCGCGGCGGGATGGGCGTCCTCGGGGATGCAGTCGACGACCTGGCCGTCGGTTTCGACGTAGCTCTCGACGGCGTTGACGCCCGCGTACAGGTCCATGACGTACGCCTGGATCTCGTCGAAGTCCCGGGCACTCGCGACGGCGGCGCCAGGCAGTCGGCGTGCCTCTTCGTACGTGGTTGAGGCGACGGATCTGAGAAAGGCGTCCAAGGGTTGCGGGGAGAGTTCGGCAGTCATGGGGGATGCTCCTTGGTCGGATATCCGCATGCGCACGATCAGCGGCCGTCCCGGACGCCGGGCCGACGGATCGGCGTCCGGGACGGCTGGGTGTGCGGACGTCCGGGCTGTCCGGACACGCAACCGTCCAGACTGGCCGGACCCGCAGCTGCCGCGTACCGGGGAGTGCCGACGACGAGGGGCCACTTCGATTACACCTTCGATCGTCGTCTGAATGGAGGGTGATGGGCTTTCTTCACCCTTATGGGGGAGGGGAGGCTGCAGGGTCCCCGTAAGGCCCGGTATCGACCGGGCTTGTCATCCGGCCCGTCCCTCCCGCGTCCCCCTGTGGCGCCACCGGTTGCTCGATCACTGGCCGGATGCGGTTCCTGCTTTCCGGCCGCCAGCATCACATTTCCCTCATAGTCCTCACTCGGTCTTCTCATCCAGGGCCACACCTGCCACCCTCACCCCGGCTGCCGGACCGCCACAGTGTGTGTGCTGACGCGTCCGCAGGCACTTCTCGTTTCGCGACCAACCCGAGAACAGGGGGAGTCACGTGCGCATTCGCCGTTCCGCTCTGTCCGCTCTCACGGCCTTCCTTCTGCTGTCCACCGGCCTGGTGATCAACGCACCGACAGCCGGGGCCACGTCTGTGAGGGCCGATGCCCCGGCACAGAGCACACAGGCAGCATCAGGAGCACAGGGCACACAAGAGGCACCAAGATCCGAGGCCGCGGCCGACCCCGCGGGAGGCCAGTACGTCCCCATGAGGGCCCGCGTACTGGACAACGTCGCGGTGGAGCCCGGCGCGACGCTGACGGTGAAGCTGTCCGGAACCGCGGGACTTCCGGCGGCGGGACTCGACTCGGTCGCCGTGAACGTGGCCGCCAAGGGCGACAGCGACTCCGGGACGGTGGTCGTCTACCCGTCGGGCGAGCTGGAGCCGGACGCCGCCAGCGTGAGCTACGACAAGGCGCACTACGCATCCACGACCTTGGTGACCAAGGTCGGCTCCGACGGCCAGGTCAAGGTCGTCAACCAAGGCACCGCCAACGTACGCGTCTACCTGGACGTCCAGGGCTACACCCTGCGGCAGGACGACAGCCAGGGCTCCTCCTACGTGGCCCTGCCGCCGCAGCGCGTCCTGACCCCCACCAGCGTGAACGGCGGAGGCAACCTTGAACTCAAGCCGCTGGGCAAGGGCGGCGTACCCGCCACCGACGTCACCGCCGTCGCGCTGACCGTCACGGCCAAGAGCGCCTCGACGGGCACCATACGGGTCTATCCCGCGGGTGAGGGCTGGCCCGCCGACGCCACCATCGACTACCCGAAGGACGCGGCCCAGCAGAACTTCGCCATCGTCAAGATCGGCACCAACGGCGCGGTCAACATCCACAACCTCGGCTGGGGCAGCGCCGACGTCGCGGTCGACGTGGTCGGCTACTTCACCCGCTCCACCGGCACCGCTCAGCGCGCCGGCCTGCGCTCGGTGCCCCCGGCCAGGGTCGCCGAGAAGCTGGTGATCCCGGCGGGCGGCGACAAGAACGTGGACCCGCGCGGCGTGGCGGGTGTCCCCGTTCTCAACACCACGGCCGTCGGCATCGCCGTCACCGCCTTCGGCACCGGATCGGGCGCCGTCCAGGTGCACCCCACCCGGACGACCGCCGCGCCGGGCCCCACCGTCAGCTACGTCCCCGACACCGAGGCCACCGGCTTCACTCTCGCCAAGCTCGGCGATGACGGGAAGGTCAACCTCCACAACACCGGATCGAGCCCGGTGACCGTCTGGGTCGACGTGCTGTCCTACGCCGAGCTCGTCGACCGCAGGTTCCCCACCCCGGCCACCGTTGGTGAGGCCATCGAGAACATCACCGGCACCGCGGACGTCAGCGGCACCGTGGAGAGCGACAGCGAGAACATCGCCATCACCTCCAAGACCGACGACTCGGGCACGACGACGGTGAAGGTGCCCCGGGACCCGCAGCAGGGCATCAAGGTGACCACCGACGCGGGAACCACCACGCTCAAGCTGCCCGCCTCCGGGTCCGCCACCCGCACGTCCGGGGGAACCATCGTCTACGACGGCACCAGCGCCAACCACTCGATCGGCGTGCAGCCCACCACCGACGGCGGCTTCCGGACCTTCACCCACCTCGACGACGCCTCCGCTCCGACCAGTTACTCCTTCCCGCTGGACCTGCCCACCGGCACGCAGCTGGCCATCGACGAGCTGGACGGCAGCGCCCTCATCGTCAAGGAGCACGCCAGCACCACGGAACCCGCCGTGCTCCTCGAAGAGGTGACCCGGATCCAGAAGCCGTGGGCCAAGGACGCGAACGGGCGTACCTGGCCGACCAGTTACGCCATCGAGGGCGACACCCTCAAGCTCAACATCGACCTCACACCGGTCACCGACACCTCCGGTGCCACGGTCTCGCCCCGCTTCCCCGTGGTCGCCGACCCCTGGGTGAAGAGGAACTGCGGCATCGTCACCTGCTCCTGGTACTTCAGCAAGGCCACCACGCGCTGGATGAAATCGCAGTTCGACAACCACGGCTGGAAGGTCGCCACGGCTAGCACCGTCATCTGCGGCAACCTGCCGCACCCCGTGGCCAAGGGGGCATGCGCCATCGCCATCGCCTACTACTACAACAGCGCCTTCAACAACACCCGCGCCGCGTACAACCGGGGAGGGTGCCTCGTGGTGCGAGTCAACGTCCTGTGGGGCGCGACTCCCATCACCGCGTGGAGAACAGTGCGCTTCGACAACGTTCCGCTGAGCAACCGCTACTGCTACAGCAGCTGACACGCCCCCCGGCCGCCGCTGCCCGCCCCCCCCCGGCGGCGGCCGGTCCCACGACAGCCCGACACGCATTTCCAGCAGTACGGGAGAGACCGGCGGCCTCACTCCAGGGGGCGGTCCGGGCGGCGAAGCGGTTGATGTCAAGATGGGGACCATGCAGAACGTTTACTTCGACATCACCATTGACGGTAAGGACGCCGGGCGGATCGTCTTCCGGCTGTTCGACGACGTCGTGCCCGAGACCGCGCGCAACTTCCGTGAGCTCGCCACCGGTCAGCACGGCTACGGCTACGCCGGTTCGGCCTTCCACCGTGTCATCCCGCAGTTCATGCTCCAGGGAGGCGACTTCACGCACGGCAACGGTACCGGCGGCAAGAGTATCTTCGGTGCGACCTTCGCCGACGAGAACTTCTCGCTGAAGCACGACCGGCCGTTCCTGCTGTCCATGGCCAACCGTGGCCCGAACACCAACGGTTCCCAGTTCTTCGTGACGACCGTCGTCACCCCCTGGCTCGACGGCAAGCACGTCGTCTTCGGCGAGGTCGTCGAGGGTGAGGACCTCGTCAAGCAGATCGAGGCCCTCGGCTCCCAGAGCGGCACCCCGAGCTCCGACATCGTCATCAAGGAGAGCGGCACCCTCGCCTGAGGCTCTGCTCGGGCAGGAGCCCGACGGCAGACGTGCGGAGGGGTGTGCGACGGCCTCTGGCTGATCGTGTGCCCCTCCGAGCGGGTAGGCGGCCCCTCTCGCTGATCGTCCTGGGCGAGGGTGGACGCCCCACTGGTCGTCGGCCGTGACAACCGGAGCCTGCCATACTGCTGCCCTGAAGTTGTAGGGCTTGCGCGGAACGCTTTTGCTCGGCGGGGTCTCTCTCTATCCGTACGGCTGTACCCCTAAGAGGAAGAGGAGTTGTTCTGGTGCGTCGCATTCGTGTACTGCTGGTGACCGCCCTGGCGCTGGTCGCGGGCTCGGTGATGTCATCGCCCCCCGCCTTCGCCGTCATCGGCGGGAAGAAGAGCACCTACGGCCCGTGGGCGGTACGCATGCTCGTCGACGGCAAGCCCGCGTGCACCGGGACGGCGGTCAGCCGCCAGTGGATACTCACCGCCTCGCACTGCTTCTACGAGCAGGCGCAGCCGGTCGCCGACAAGCGGATCTCCTTCCGGGTGGGCAACCTCGACATGCGCAAGGGCAAGACGGTCCGCCCCATTCCCCGCAAGCGCGTGGGCAGCGCGCACGCCGACATGATGCTCATCAAGGTCGCGCCGATGAACGTCCCCACGGCACGCCTGTCCAAGGTCGGCGTCCGCCGCGGCCAGATCGTGCGGCAGTACGGCTGGGGCGCCACCTGCACCACGGACGAGAGCGCCTGCCAGTCCCGCGTCCTCAAGCAGTCCGACCTGAAGGTCGTACGGCCCAACGACCCCCTGTGCGCGGGCCACACCGCACCGGGCGGCCCCGACTTCTGCATGAAGAAGGTGTCCGGGATTCCCGCCGGAGGCGACTCCGGAGGCCCGGTGATGACCATCGGCCCGCGCGGCAAGGAAACCCTCATCGGCGTCTTCAACGGCTCCGACCGGGAGAAGAGCGCCGAGGCCGGAGAGGTGTCCCAGCAGCTCTCCTGGATCCGCTCGGTCATCCGGCGATAGCGTCCACGCGCTAGCACCCTGTCCCCGGACGTTCATGACCCGGGCATCCCGCGCGCTGCCGTGACCCCGACCAGGCAGGTCACGGCAGGGTCTCGTTGGCCTCCCGGACGACGTGCCAGCAGTCAGAACACAGGTCGAGCCACCGCGGTCCCGCCGTGGACGAGTTGACGATGATCGCGGCGGTGGCCGGGCGGCCGCATCCCAGGCACGGATGGCCACCGTCGCGAGCCCGGCGGGCCAGCGCGGACCGGGACACGTCACCGGGCGCCGCAGCGAGCAGCGTGGGCTCGGCCGCGATCAAGTGCAGCATCGCGGTGGCTGCCGCGGCGTTCACCGCGGCGCACCCGAGCCGCCGACCTCCGGCCCACGCGGCCGGACCGTGCCTGCCGTCACTTCCCACCCACTCCTGGTCTCGACTCGTCCCGGCCACCGTACCGGGAACCAGCACGGCCGCGGCCACGGGCGCCTGCCGTGGATGAGGACCGCGGGGATACCGGCCAGGCGAGGGGCGTCGCGCAGTAGTGCGCCTTCCTCCAGAAACGCGCCGTGGGAGAAGTGGTGCGCGCAGACGCGGACCAGGGCGAGTCGCGCGACCGGGGGACGGTCGCCGTGCGGGTTGGAGGTGCCGTTGGTCTCTCCGGACAGGACCGCGTCCTCCCAGCGGCACCAGTCAGCGGTGGCCTCGCGGATCGGTGCGGTCCGGTCGCGGCTACTGGGGTCTCTATGGTGCGGGTTCACCGGAACGGTGGAGGCTCGGCCGTAAGGCGCTGACGTACGCAGTACACCCAGCATGCCGAGGCGCTGCACACGAGATCATGCGGCGCGGCCCTAGCTCGACAGCGTCCACGCTTCCGTGGTGAATACGGCAAAGGGGCGGCATTGTCGGCAACAGGTATCTACCGTGGCTTCCTCAGTGATCTACGGGGGGCAGGATGCGGACGATGCCGCTACGCAAGGGGAAACGCGGCGCTGTCGACGGAGTTGACTGTGCTGTCGGCGGGCCGTCCAGGGGCTGTCTGCGGATGTCTCCGCGCCGCTGCTCGGTCATGACGGCAAGGTTCGTGGCGATCATGACCTGGTCTTCTACAACCATCCGGTCCAGGACGGTGTATCGGTTGCGGGCGCGGCGGTGACCGTGGAACTTTCTCGTCTGCCTGCCGACGTGCACCGTGTCGTGGTGGTCGCAAGTGCTGATCCGCTGCAGCCCGGCGCAGTCTTCACTCGGGCGCCTCAGCTTACGATCTGCCTGAGCGGGCCCCCGGCGTTCTCATTCACCGCGCCGGACTTCACTTCGGGACTGCAAGGTCCGGGCTGGGGGACAGCGGTATGCCTCTGGCTTTGCGGGATTGGCAACCGACTACGGCGTTGATGCCGACCCCGAGCCCGCCGCCCTGCTGCCTGCACAGACCGGTTCCACGACGCCAGAGGCCGTCATGGTCGACCTGACGAAGCTGGAGCGGCAGGCTCCGGGGTTGCTGACCCCAGCGCGACAGGCTGGCCAAGCACTCGCCGACCGAATCTCAACGCCTCTGCGTCCGCGACCTTCACCAACGTCGCCTTTTGCGACCGGTGTGATCGCCGCGCCATCCGCGAATACAACATGGTCGGAGACTCTTCGGCTGGCCCGCCGGGCGTATGAGTCCGGTGTGCCGTCCGGTCGCCTCCCGGATGCCTTGGCTAAAGCTACGAAGATCATGGCGGGAGTGGATCCCGGGGACGTGCCGCCCTGGGAGCGAACGACGGGCCCGTTCTTCCCCTGCATTCTCGACCCGGAGGGCTCGGACGCGTTAGTGATCGACCGTCACACCCACGACATCGCGGTAGGCGAGGTCTACGGGAGGCGTGACCGCGGGTTGGGGAGTGCCCGGCGCTACGCGTTGCTGGCGTGCCGCTACCGGGTGGCCGCCTTGAGGCTCGAGCACGCGGATGCTTGGTCCTCGCGCAAGGGCCTCCCAGCCTCTCAACACCATGCCTGGGCCAGTGGCACATCACGCCTCGGTTCTGTAGTCCGCCGCCTAATGCTGCACGGTTCCCCTGCGAGTGGCGCGGTCTAAAGAGGGGAGCGGTAGTTGAACGCTCTTTCGTGCCGTATCCCCGTTCTTTCCCTGCCGCTTTCGCCGCATGCCGTAGTTCTCTTCAGGCGCCCGGGTTCGATCTACGCGGGTGAGGGCAGCTCGAAGGGCCGCTTCGCCGCCCTCAATTCAGCCTCCGGGCTGGAAAGAAACGCGATCCTCGAGAGCGCTGCGACCGCCCACCTGACCGTCGACCTTGGTGAGGAGGGGGCCGCCGGGGCACCATCGACGGCATCGGCTCCGACCGTGGGGATGACGGCTTGCCTGATGCGGCGTGCAGGCTTGGCTGCCGACCGGTTTGCGTGCGGAGTAACGGGCTACGCCGTGTGTAGCGGGGCGAGTCGGCCATCTGCAGGGCGGTCGTCAGTGTGCTGGGAGACAAGGAATGTCTGACTGAGTGTTTGGTCCTGTCTCACCGCTTCCTATTGAGGTTTGGGCAGTCCGTTGGCTCGAGACAGGAGGGACCGGTGAGCCGATCGGCCAGGGCGTGACGGCAGAGGCACGTTTCATCCCGGCACCTCCTGTCTCCTTCCAGGACGGGGTGGTGAAGGGGCCTTCGGCCCTCGCGAAGAAGCCCGCCGCGCGGTACATCCAAGACATGACTCCGCGCGAGGGGTATCCCAGCGACCTGTCCGACGACCGCTGGGAACTGATCGAACCCGTGCTCACCGCCTGGCGGACCCGGCAGCGTCAAAACGCCCTGGGCTTCGGCCGCCCGCCCGTGCACGACCTGCGGCGCCTCATGGACGCCATTCTCTACGTCGACCGCACCGGCGTCCCCTGGCGCTGCCTGCCCCACGGCTTCCCGCCCCACCAGACCGTCTACGGCTATTTCGCCCAGTGGCAACGCGACGGTGTCTTCACCCAGCTCACCGGCCTGCTGCGGCGCCTGGTCCGCGAGGCCGGGGGCCGAAGCGGCGAGTCCTCCGCCTGCGTGTTGGATTCCCAGACCATCAAAACCTCCGCCAACGTCCCCCGCTCTGGCCAGGGCACCGACGCCGGGAGACGCGTCATCGGCCGCGAACGCCACCTCGGCTGCGACACCCTGGGCCTGTTGCTGACCGTTCTGGTCACCGCCGCCGACGTCTCCGACACCGCGGCCGGCGTGACCCTCCTGTCGCGGATCGCCGCTGCCCACCCGCGGGTGACCAAGGCCTGGGTGGACGCGGGCTACCGCACCACCGCCATCGACCACGGCGCCGGCCTGGGCATCGACGTCCAACCCGTCGCCCGCCCACCGGGGCGCCGCGGCTTCGTGATCATTCCGCGGCGCTGGACCATCGAAGGCAGCATCGGCTGGCTCATGCGCCACCGCCGTCTCGCCCGTGACGACGAAACCCACCCCCACCGCAGCGAAGCCCTCATCCACCTCGCAATGATCGACCTCATGACCCGCCGCCTCACCGGCGAAACCACCCAAAACTGGCGCGGAACCTGACTCCTTAGAGCCAGACACCCACCACAGGACCAAACACTCAGTCAGAGGGCGTCCTGCTCCGGCTCCGGCCCGCCCGGCCGCGCGTCGCTGGCTGCGGTCTGTGCCCAGGGCAGGCCGAGCCCCTGGAAGAGGGCCTGCAGCTCCGGAGGATAGGTGTCATAGCGTGCGCGGGCGGCATTGAGGCGCCTGCGGAGCTGTACTTCGACGCCGTTGATGCGGGGCCGGCAGGTGTCGTGGACGCAAGTCCTGCCGTCCTCGCCGACCAGCGGCCCGACTTCCTCCAGATGCTGGCGGGCAGCGGTGACGATCTCCATCAGCCGCTCGGTACGGGAGCGCGGCACGCGGGCCGCGCCTGCGGTCTTGACCCGCCGGTCGCCCGTGGCCGGTCCCATCCGCAGCTCCAGGAGCGCCGCGCGCTGCTCGTCCCCCAGCCGGGGCCACCTGCGGTGCTGGTCACAGCCACTTGCCGAGGTCGCCCCCGCGGAACACGCGCTCTCCGGTGAGGAGTTCGCCGCGGCGTCCGCCTTCGGCGTGGAAGGCTTCGAGGAGGATGAGTTTGCGTTCCCAGCCCGCGTTCCAGGACGCGCCGTCCCGCACCCGCCAGACCCCGAGCCCGTCCAGCACGCGGGAGATCCTGCTCCTGGTCCCCGTGCGCCCCAGGTGGGCCTGCGGCATTCGCTGAGCAGCCTTCCGATCCTCACTTCCTGCCCGTCGACGCTGATGGTTTCGGCGACTCCGGGCAGCAGGCCCGTACCGGTGCGCGTACACGCGCGCTGCTTCGACCAAGAGCTGCTTCGCTGAGGCTCGGGGTTCCCGCGCGAACCCGTACTCGCCCAGCAGGGCGGCCAGATCCGCAGGCACCCGCCGCGACCGCTCCCGCCAGACGGACAGGCCTTCCTCGGGGCAGTGTCCGGCGACCAGGGCGCGCAGGTCGTCGCGGTCACGGCGCCACTGCCTGTGTGCCCGCTCCAGCTCCCACCCCAACCGGACCACGACCTGCGGCTCCTGCGCGAGCTTGGGCGCCAGTTCCTGCTCGTCTTCCTCCGCCAGCTGTGGTGTTCCAGGTCAGCAGTTGAGTGCGGCGACCAGATCGTCCCGGCCGGAAGTCCCGGTCTTGCGGTATACGTTCCGTACGTGGGTGTTGAGCGTGTGTACCGAGACCTGCATGACGCGTGCGATCTGCCGGGGCGTCTCCCTTGAGCAGAGTCGCTCGACGACCTCGCTCTCCCGTGCGGTCAGGCCGTGCCAGGCGGCGTATGTCGGCAGCAGTAGCGCACCACTTGCCTCCTGGAGGACCACGGCGACCTCGCCTTTCCCGGACGCATCCATGCACTGTGCGTGGACTGCGACCCGGCGCCCCAGGAATGCCGCGGGGCTACAGGCCAGCGCGGGCGGTGCCCCAGGGATCATGGCGTGACGGCGGGCGGCCAGCACGATCTCGCGCATTGACGCGGCGGGCATCCACGGCGGTGCGAGGCCCCGTTCGGGCGCTATCTCCGCCAGCCACGCGCGTGCCTGCGGGCTGACGGAGCGCACTTGGTCGTCAGGCCCCACGAGCACTACGCCCGGCGGCAGGAACCGTGCCCCTGGGCCGATGGCGGTAGCGCGGGCCGCGGCGTATCCCTTGAGGAGCGCGATGAGAGGTTCGCTGAGTTGGGCGAGGCACCGCGCGTCCTCCTGGGCGAATGGTCTGCCACCCGCCGTCCGTAGCAGGGCGAGCAGCCCCCACGGCCGGTGCCTGCCCTCGCGCAGCAGCAGCCGCAGTTCACTTCCGGCGCCGTATGCCGCCAGTGTGCGGGCCGCCTGCCGGTGACCGGGAAGGGAGGGGTCGTCACCGCCGAGCAGCCCCGTATCGAAAGGCAGACGGCCGATCTCGGCAGGGCTGAACGGATCGTCACCGGTGTAGGAGTCGACCAGTTGCGCGTGCAGCAGGGCGGGCGGGAAGCTGTGCAGGAACCCGTAGGACACCGCACCCGTGGCAGGGTTCATGCCGAACAGTCGCAGAGCGTCGTGCGCCACCCGAGGACCGATCGCCTGCGAGACCAACTCGGCCATCTCGTCCTGCACGAACTGCTCCCCGGCGGCCGCGCGCAGGCGGTGAACCGGGCGGGTCATGTCCCTCATGCCCGGAGTATCCCTGCCACACCGTCACCTTGACCGCGCCCCATCACGCCAAAGAACGCCCGCCCCGGGAGCGCCGGGGATGCTCCCGGCTTCCGGAGGCGGGGCCGGGGTGGGTTCACACTGCGGTGTGTGACTGCGGCCACCTTCGCACGCGGTAGGGCATCCACCACGCGTGGGCGCCCAGCGTGTCCACCAGGCCCGCGGCCGTGTAGTCGGCGAGCACCTCTTGGTCGACTTCTCGGGCGCGGGCGCCTTCGAGTAGTTGGGTGATGGCTGCTCTGTGGCGCGGTTCGTTGATGGTGATCCTGCGCAACTGGCCGGTGCGCCAGTCCCGGACCTGGACGAAGCCGGGGCCGTTACGGAAGAAGCACTTCCCCACGCAGTGGCTCGCCCGCCACGTACTCAAGGCGTCCGCCCCGTCCGGGGCGAGCAGCTCACGGGGCGGGTGGAGGTGAGCGAGCTGGCGCCACGTCGCTCCAGCGCCGGTGTGGGCGAGCCTCCAGTCCACGACGATGCCGTAGCTGGTCAGGTCGCGTACGAGGACGAGGGCGGCGACGGTGTCCGCGTGATCGGGTCCGTCGAGGTCGATGGTCTGCGGCAGCAGGGCGTGCCGGGCTCCGCCCTCATACGCATCGCGTGCGGCGCCAGCCGAGCCGGTGGCGCCCACGGTGAGCGTTCCCAGGTCCATCCCTGGCATTCCGGCCGTGTCGGGCGCGTAGTGCCGACGCAGGATGCACTGCGCCATGTCATCCGTTCCTTCCGTTGATCGCGGGCGCGGGCCAAGAGCCGCCGCTTTGCAGGCGTTCGGGTCGCAGTCGCAGGAGTTCCTGGTTGGCGGCGGCGGGCACGACGTGCACGACGTGCTCGCCCTCGGTGAAGAGGAGCCCCAGCTCGCGCCACCGGTCGAGCAGTGCCGAGATCTCCTGGGAGTCGGCTCCGGTCCGGCGTTCGAGGGAGGCGACGGTGCGCGGCTGGTCGAGGAGATGGAAGACCTTGATCTCCAGTGGGGTCGTGAGTTGGTGCAGGCTCCAGTCGAACTGGGAGCGCCGGTTGGTCAGGACGACGCGGTCGCCCAGGTCGACGTGGTCGAGGTGGCTGGAGGCCCAGGCGTCCTCCCATGCCTGCATGGAAGCGCGCAGGGCGTCGGCCGTGTGCTCGCTGATGCCCTGCGGTGTGGCTTCGAAGAGGTAGGCGAAGTCCATGAGCTGTGTGGGAGGCAGGTCGTAGATGAGCTCGTACTGGCTGTCTGGACGGAGGTCGTCGAAGCCGAGGTCGGGGCGGTCGAAGTAAGGGCTGAACCGCTCGATGGCGATCCGGCCGACGGATTCCGCCGGGGTGAGATGGTGCAGGGCGGGCAGTTGGGTGATTACGGGCGTGTAGTGCGCATCGGTCTCGCCGGGGAAGCCGTAGAGGTAGTTCCACTCGGGGACGAGTCCGACGGTGGCGGCGTCGCGGAGCATGCGAACGTTCTGGCAAGCGGTGACGCCTTTGTCCATCAGCTTCAGGACATGGCTGGAGAGGCTCTCGATGCCGGGCTGGACGCGGAGCAGTCCGGCGTCCGCCAGGACGCGTAGCTGCTCGCGCCGCAGGTTGGACTTGATCTCGTAGTGCAGGCGCAGGTCGTAGCCGCTGGCGCTGATGCGGGGCAGGAGCGAGGTGAGGTAGCCCATGTCCAGGATGTTGTCCACGACGACGACGTCCAGGACGCGGTGGCGGGCGACGAGGTCGGTGATCTCGTCGAAGAAGACCTCGGGACGTTTGCTGCGGAACTGCATGAAGGATCCGTTCAGTCCGCAGAACGTGCAGTGGTGCTTCTCTCCCCACCAGCATCCTCGGGAGGCCTCGAGGACCAGTTGGGGGTCTGACCAGCGCCGCGCCTGGGAGGTGGTGACCCGTTCGTAGTAGCCGTCGTAGTCGGGTCCCGGTACTGCGGCGGGGGGCAAAGGTTCGGCGGCCATGGGGGCCGATTTCGATGAGCCGTCGGCCAGGCGGTGACACAGCCCCGGGATGTCATCGGTTGCCCTGTTGTGCTGTACGGCGTCGAGCAGCCGGGGGAAGGAGACTTCGCTTTCGCCGCGCAGGACGTAGTCGATGAATGGGAAGTTGCGGTGGAGCGCCTCGCCTTGCGCTCCGTCGCAGTTGGCGCCGCCGAAGACGACGAGCGTTCGTGGGGAGAGTTGCTTGACGCGCCGGGCGGCGGCCAGGGCAGCGGTGTTCTGCTGGAAGGTGGTGGTGAAGCCCACCACGTCCGGGGTTGGCCCGGTGCAGATGCGGGCGGCGAGGTCGTCGATGAAGTCCGGTACGACGTGGTGAAGGTCGCGGCAGAGGTCCAGGCGGTCGTCGGGAAGTCGGTCCTTCTTGGCGGCGGTGAATTCCTCCGTACGCCAGTGGCGGTCGTCGTAGAGGGCGGAGGAGAAGACCCAGTCGCCGGCGCCCTCGAAGTAGGAGCCGTGGGAGAAGAACTGGTAGTCGTCGGCCGTGAAGGACCGGCGGTCGCAGATCCAGTCGACGAAGTCGAGGTTGGCGTACAGCACCTCGACGCTGGCTTGTGGCAGCGCAGAGGTGACGGCCCGTTTGAGGATGCCCAGCGCCAGGGAGGGCACCTCGGCCGAGGCCCAGGGCATGTTGACGAGAACAACGCGCATGGTGCTACCTCGGAGGTGTCGGTGACAAAGCGGTGTGTTGTGCGTCGATTTCGCGGAGCGGCGTCCGGACGTCTTTCAGGAGCAGGACGGGCAGCGGCAGGAGCAGTCCCGCGGCAGCGGCCGTACCCAGGATCGGGGCGGTGCCGACCGCGCCGGCGGCCATGCCGGCCATGGCGTGACCGGCGGGACGCAGGGCGAAGGAGCCCAGTTCGTCCCACGCGCTGATCCGCCCCTGCACCTCCTGGGGAACGGCCCGGCTCACGGCCGTGTACCACAAGGCGATGAAGAGGCCCTGGCACACGCCTGTCACGCCGTACGCCACGACGGCCCCGGCCACCGGCGCTTCCAGGGCCAGGACGAGGGGAGCGAGCGCCATCGGAAGAACCAGCGCGTTGGCGGCCAGGACGGGGCGGCGCGGGCGCAGCCGGGCTGCCGTCAGACCGCCCACGACGGCGCCCGCGCCACAGGCTGCGATGAGCCACGAGTAGCCCCGGGCGCCACCGTAGAGCCGGTCCGCGACGATGGGCGCGAGGGTGGCCAGCGGAGCGGACAGAAGCAGTTCCACTCCGGCCGCCGCGGCGATCGATCCCCACAGCCATGGCCGTGCCCGCAGCTCCCGCCACCCTTCGGCGACCTCCTGTGCCACGCCCTGGCGACGGGTGCTCGGCGGCTGCGCGGGTACGCACGGAGATATCCGTGTGATCAGCAGCGCGCTGCCCACGAAGGTGGCGGCGTCCAGGGCGATGACCCCGGCGGGCCCCAGGATCGGGATGAGCCCGCCGGCGGCCAGCGGGGCGAGCACGACGGCCGCCGCGCCGGTCGCGCCCAGACGGGAGTGGGCGGCCTGGAGCGCCTCACGTTCCACGATCTGGGGCACCAGGGCCCGGGTGGCCGGCCGGTGGAAGGCAGAGGCGGATCCGGTGGCGAACATCAGCGCGGCCAGCAGGGGCACGCTCATCCGGCCCGTGGCGAGAAGTACTGCGACGGCTGTCTGGAGGAGCGCGGACACGGAGTCGGAGACGATCATCACGTGATGGGGCGCGGAACGGTCGCTGTACACCCCGCCCACGGTGAGGAAGACGAGCACCCCTGCGAACTGGGCTCCTAGAGCGAGACCGATCTCCGTGGGGCCTCCGCCCAGCACGTCCAGGACGGCGAAAGGGACGGCGATGGGGACGACCAGGTCCCCGCACAGCGAACACGTTCTGGCGGCGACCAGCAGATGCAGGTTCCGCGTGGCGCGCGGCACGTCAAGCCGTCTTCATTCCGGCCGCCCGGTGGACAGCTGCCGCACCGAGCCGGCCCGTGCGGTAGAGGCTGTCCAGGACGAGGGCGTCGAGGGTGTCACGGTAGGCCCGCTCAGCCTGCGGGTCGGTGCTCTTGCGGGCGTTGTACTCGCAGGCCACCCAGCGGGAGACCACGAGTTCTTCTGACAGGTACCCCTCGGCCACCGTGCCCACCTCCATTCCGTCGCGTCCTGCTGACTCCCAGCAGCTGTAGAGCGTTCCGTCCGCGTTGACCACCGCACCACTGCGCCCGCCCACCTCACCGCAGGCCATGCACGCTGCCGTGCTGGGCACCGGCACCACGAACCCCGCCGCCACGGCGTGCTCGTACAGTGCGCCGACGAGCCGGGCCAGGGCTGGTGAGTGCGCCATCGCGTCGGCGTAGCCGAGGCCGGGGTCATTGACGAGCGCGAAGGAGAAGGCGCACTTCGCGGGGTCAAGCCGGGCGGAGATCCGGTCGATCAGCGTGTCCGCGCCGGCGATCGTCTCCGCAGTCAGGTTGACCCGCAGTTGCCAGGCGATCTCCGTGCGCTCGGAGACGGCTTCCAGGTTGTGCATGATCTTGTTGAAGGTGCCGTGCCCTCCTATCGTGATCCGTGACCGGTCGTGCGTGGCCGCGTCACCGTCGAGTGTGACCTGTACGGACCGTAGTCCGGCCTCTTCAAGACGGCGCATGTCCGCCACGGTGAAGAGCGTGCCGTTGGAAATCATCGAGGCCGTGACGGGGCCGAGGCGCCGCGCTCCTGTGAGCAGCCGCAGGCACATGTCCATGTGCAGGGTCGGCTCTCCCCCGAAAAGCATCACATCCAGTTCCCGTGCCCCGTACCGGCGCATCTGCCGGTCGACGAAGCCGAGGATGTCGTCGATGCGGGCGGCGTCCAGGGTCGTGCCAGGAATCCGGACAGGTACACCCTTTCTGCCGGCTGGAGGTATTTCAGTGTTCTGGAAGCAGTAGGAGCAGGCGAGATTGCACTTGGTGGTGATCAGTGCGGTCACGTGGTAGATACTCGCGCCGCGATCCTGGTTGATTCCGGAATTCCGCAGCAGCTCCCGGGCTTCCTCGACGAGAGTGCCGTCTGCGTCTACCGCCGAGTTGGGGAGCCTGGCGACGCTGTGGCTGCCCACAGCCCAGTAACAGCTCTCCCCCTTGATGATGCGCATGGATCCTTCCTCCCCACGCGGGCGCCGTGCCCGCGCGCATTGCTGCACCGACGGGCTCGAAACTCCTACGTTGACATGCGGGTGGGCTGGCGGCCGCGTTCTCCGCCAGCCCAGTAAGACGGTTGCACGCCTCAGTTACAGGCAGCTCTAACGGCCTCCGTAACCCAGCCCGCACACCACTGCACCCGCTTCGGAAGCGCGGTCAAAGACCTCGATCTGCATGCCGTCCCCTCCCTTCGATACAGAAGTCCGACGGTTACTCCCGTGGCCGCATCAGTGTCTCTCCGTCAGCCCGGGAAGAAGGTTGCACACCTCGGGCGCTGGAGATGGCTAACGGCCTCCGTAGCCCGCCCCGCACACCACCGCGCCTGCTTCGGAAGCGCGGTCAAAGACCTCGATCTGCATGCCGTCCCCTCCCTCCCGCGATCGACAGCTTTCGACATTTACAACCTCGAAACTCCGACTAGGAAACCCGTGCCCGCGTCGTTGAGTAGCGACGAAGAACACGCGAAGCAGCTTGTTGAGCCGCCCTCCTTCGTTCACAATGCGCGTGCCACGCTGCTTCTCCAAGGTTCTGTTCCGCTCACCGGACCAACAAGTCCCGGAGACCGCGGCGTTTGCATGCCCCGCGCAGCACAGCCACCAGGCACAGCGGTGGCTCTGCCACCGGCCGCAGACGGCCGGCCTTCGGACCGGCGTGTGCCGGTCCTGCGGGGCTGAGTTGATGCTGTCTCGGTCGTCGTTCGAAGACATGCTCCTGCGGCTGAGGCGCACCCTCTAGTGCGGCATCACCCGCAGGCCCGTGGCGGTGTGAGCGCTTGTGATGAGGATGGCGCGCACACTGTGAGCCGCTCCATCCCCAACATTGAGGATGGACGCGCAGGGACGGCAGGGCTACGGGCAGACGCTCCCCCTGACGCCCATGCGCCGGTGCACGGCGCTGTGCCCTTTCGCCGAAGGAGTTCGGACAAGGGCGGCGAGGATGCGTCCTGATGACGTACGGGCGACGGTAGAAGGCCGAGATGACCGCCTCCGCCGAGCTGGCCACCTTGGAGGGGTCAGCCTCGAGACGAAGTCGCCGGACAGCTTCCGGGCGGTTGTCGCCAAGGGCACCGGCTCGGTCAGCTCCCTGAACCACCGCCCGGACCACGTCGTTCGACGGCGAACGGCAAGCCGCGGCGCGGGCCGTGCTGGGCGGGACGCCGGGACGGATAGCACTCGTCGCCGGGCGGCCCCGTCCGGCGGCCGGGACGGGATCCGGCGCCGAAACAGTCAGGTGCGGTGCTGTCCACGCCCGGCTACTTCCCCTTAGCTGACTGTCCGGGCACGAGGGCGGCCCGGGCCGGGTCGGCGGCGCTGATCAGCTGTCGGAGGGCACCGTAGTAGACCTCGTGGTCGACCATGGCGGGCAGAACCTGGGCCAGGTGCCCAGTCAGCACGGGGAATTCGTCCGGGTCGAGGGCGGCCAGGGCCTGGCGGGTGGCGGCCTGGGCGGCCTTGGGGGCGCGGTGGTCGACGAAGCTCGCGCTGCCCAGGGTTAGCAGGTAGAGCCGCCGATAGGTGACGATCGCCTCCTCCAGGCTCATGCCGGCCACGATCGAGTCGGCGAGCTGGGGCTCCACCAGGCGCTTGAGCAGCTGCGGGCCGAGCCACGGGCGTCCGCCGCGCAGGGCGACCAGGCCCGGATGGGCCGTCAGCAGTTGGTACAGCACGGTGAACCGCCGCTCGGTTGCCTCGGCCCAGTCGGTGCCGGGCTCGACGTCCGGGAGCTGGGCGGCGAGGTGGTCGGTGACCAGGTCGAGCAATCCGGCCAGGTCGGTGCAGCGGCGTTGGAGGGAGGCGACGGAGATATCCAGCGCGGCGGCCAGGGTGCGGAAGCTGAGTGCGGTGTGCCCGTCCTGATCCACGATCAACAGGGCTTGCTCGGCGATCCGTTCGGGAGTCGCGCGGTCCAGGGGAGTGGATTGCCTTGGCATACGAGTCAGTGTACGGTACGGCGTATCGTCATGCTAGGCTTCCCTCTCCTTACGGAGGCGACGTGCCCCACACCACGGCGCTTGACCCGCTGTTCACCGTGGTGGACAGCACGGCCTTCACTGACCGGCATCTGGCCAACCTCGCGGTCGGCACCCTCGCGGTCGTCCGCGTCCCTGACTTCCTCGACCCGGACACCTGCCAGACGGCGATGGCCGCGCTGCACCGGCTGCCCACCGCCGGCTACGCCCCGGCTCGGGTGCCCACCCGGATCGTGCGCTTTGGCCCGGCCCTCAACGACTACCGAGACCAGGGTGGCGGGCAGGACGTCGGCCGGTACTGGCGCGACGCAGAGGCCGCGCGGGCGGCCTGGCAGCGGGCCGGGATGCGCCCGGACCCGATCGCCATCTCGCTGGCCCGCCTGGGCTCCGCTTGGGGCGCGGCAGTCGCCCCGGCCACCATCGCCGGACGCCCGGACTTCGGCGGCACCCTGCGCGGGATCAACGCGGGCGCCCTGGTCCACTACGACGATCTGAACCGCGAGTTCCCCCCGGACTGCTCGACCAGGAGGCGCTGGCTCAGCTCGCGTTCAACGTCTGGTTGTCGGTGCCGACCACCGGCGGGGCGACCACCGTGTGGCGCCACCGCTGGGAGCCGACCGACGAGCAGTACCGCCAGGCGTACGGCT
Organism: Streptomyces sp. NPDC053474; assembly: GCF_044544845.1. Classification (NCBI taxonomy): domain Bacteria; kingdom Bacillati; phylum Actinomycetota; class Actinomycetes; order Kitasatosporales; family Streptomycetaceae; genus Streptomyces; species Streptomyces sp. NPDC053474. The sequence continues at coordinate 35,846 of NZ_JBITXV010000010.1, read as the reverse complement.
TCCGGGGAGAGGCGGTCGAACACTGCCAGCGCGTCGACCTGACGCCGCAGCTCGGCGACGGGCTGCTGTTCAACCGGCGAACTTTCACGCGGTCTCCCCGAACCCCAGTGGCCGGCGGATCGCCTTCGCCTTCTTCCTCGGCCTGACCGCCACCGGCCAGCTCATCGCCTGGTCGTGACCAACTCATCGCAGGAGCAACGAAGTGCACCAGCTCACGTACGGCGACATCAAGGCCGCTACCGACCGCATCGCAGGACGCATCCGCCGCGTTGCCCTGGCCCAGGTCGACCCGGGCGCGGTCCGCACCGCCCACCGCGACCCCCTGGGCGAGCGCGAGGTCACCCCGTGCGAGGTGTGGCTGGCCATGGAGTTCATGCAGCACACCGGCTCGTTCAAAGCCCGCAGCGCGCAGAACTTCATCCAGGCCCACCGCGACGCCAACACCCTCCCCGACGCTGGGGTGACCATCGCCTCCGGCGGCAACGCCGGCCTGGCGTGCGCCTGGGCCGCCCAGCAGCAGGGCGTCACCGCCACGGTCTTCCTGCCCACCACCGCCCCGGCGGTGAAGGTGGCCAAGCTCCGTGGCTACGGCGCCGAGGTGCGGCTGGTCGGCTCCGAGTACGCCGAGGCCCTGGCCGCGTGCGAGGAGTTCGCCGCCGCCACCGGCGCGCTCGCCTCGCATGCCTACGACCACCCGCTGATCGCCGCCGGGGCCGGCACACTGCTGGAGGAGATCCACGCCCAGATCCCCGGCCTGGACACCATCGTGGTCGCGGTCGGCGGCGGCGGCCTGTTCACCGGCGTCGCCACCGCCGCCCAGCACCACGGCATCCGCACCGTGGCGGTCGAGCCGGAGAACTGTCGCGCGCTGAACGCCGCGATCGAGGTCGGCCGCGTGGTCGACGTCACCGTGGACTCGATCGCCGCCGACTCCCTCGGCGCCCGCCGCACCTCCACCATGGCCCTCACCGCCGCCCAGCAGGACGGTGTCCAGTCCTTGCTGGTGCCGGACAGCGAGATCGTCCTGGCCAGGCGGGCGCTGTGGGACCACCGGCGAGTCGCCGTCGAGCACGGCGCCGCCACCGCCCTGGCCGCGCTCACGTCCCCGGACCGGCACGTCGCCGACCGGGACCTGCCGACCCGACCCGCCGCGGCGAGCCGCAGCTATCGGCCCGGCAGCGGTGAGAAGGTCTGCGTGGTGCTGTGCGGCGCAAACACAGACGTGACCACGCTCGTACAGACCCAGAACTGACCGAAGTGCCCCTGAGGGGGCAGCCAGGCGGCCAACCGCCCGGCTGCCCCCTCCATCCTTCCCAGACACCGCCTCGCCGGGACCTCGGGGTCGCGGTGGGCTCCGACGGCCTCGCGCACGATGCGTGGCCAGGATGTCGGGTGGCAGGGCCTCGGCCTGGGTGGTGGCGGTGCCGGAGAACGAGCGCCGGTCGGTCGCCTTGGGCGGGGCGGTCGGCAGGTCGTAGGCGGCGATCTGCGCGGGGGTGACCGCGAGCCGCTCGAACCCCACCTCGGCGCCCGATGCCTCCGCGAACGCGATCACGTCCTCGGCAAGCGAGTTGAACAGGTGCTCACCACTCGGGTCGTAGTCGCCCAGATGGAGTACGAGGGTTTTGCTTCCATCGATCGCACGGCCGCGTCGTGCTTGCCGGCCAGGCCGTCGAACCCGCCGCCGGAGAAGCAGGCGATGCCGAAATCCTTGCCGATCCGTACCAGTTGGGGACCATGCCAGCCGATATCACGCCAGTGTGGGAGATGCGGTGCGGTACAGAACCGCGGTCTGCCAGGCCTCTGCTCCTGTCGTGAGCTAATGGTTGAGCCCGAACTGGTGCAAGAGGCCTTCAGTGAGTTCCGTGGCGCTCTCTTGCAGGATCTGGTCGTCGGCGTGGGGTGGGAGTTCGGTGGAGGCTGGTCTCAGCCGTAGTGGGCGACGGGTCCCTTCGACCGGCTGGGGGCCGCCGAAGCCGTAGTCGACCGGGATGAGGCGCTGCTTCTCGTCCGCTGTGACAACGATTGCAGTGATCTCGGCCGTCGTGTCAGGCGCGCGATGCTGCCGGTGGGCGTCTGCCGCGCACACGGCCTCCCGTGCCAGACTCCTCACCACGGCGGCGTCGACGGGGACACCGGAATCGGCCTCCAGGCGAGTGGATAGATCGACGCAAAGGACAACCGAGCCGTCGTGGTGGAATTCGACCATGACGCCACGCCGACTGGTGCGGTACTCGGGGATGAGGAAGGTGCTCTCGACCCACCTGCGCAGCCCGACGCGGAGTCTCCCGCCATGAAATCGCGCACTACCGGGGCGCTGCCGAAGTCGCCCCTGATACGGGCCGCGGCTGGTGCTGCGCCCCGCGCGCTCCAGCCGCCGCGCGAGCGCCCCATGACCGTCCCCGTCAGCCTGGTCCTCCTGGTCGATGAGGTCGGGTTCGTAGGACTCCAGCGCGTGCAGCATGTTGATCACCGGCACCCAGTCCGGCCCGACCAGCGTGCCGTCCGCGGCCCGCGCGAGGTGGAGTACGGGCACGATGATGGAGGCGACCTTGTCCGGGTTCTCCCAGTCGTAGCGCACGGCGCGTCCTGCGATCTGCAGGAGGTCGCCCTGCGCCGCGCGCGGGTCCACGAGGGCGACGGCGTCGACGGCCGGGACATCCACGCCCTCGCTCAAGAGCCGTACCGAGCAGACCACCGCCAGGTCCACCGGCCGCCCCCGAAGATCTGTCCCCGCCGCCAACGTTGCCAGCGCCCGCTGCCGCTCCTCGGCCGGGGTGCCCTCGTGCAGGGCCACCGCCCACACCCGCCGCGGTGCCGAGATCCCCTGCCCGTGCAACACCCGCGCGAGCTGCGGCAGTGATGCCGCGGCCGCGCGCGCTCCGGCCACGGTGGAGTGGTAGGCCAGCAGCCGACGGCGCCCCACCCGTCCCGCCGCCCGCAGTACCGCCCCCAGCGACGCGGTGAGCAGTTCCGCCAGCACTCCCGCATCAGCCCGCCCCCGGGCCGCGACGAGCTCGCGCAGCCGCGCCTCGTCGACCTCGGCCGCCACCACGGGACTGCGCGCCAGCTTCCCGCGCCGCTGCGCCTCGCGCAGTCCCAGCCGGTAGGCGACGGGGCCGTGCTCGCGCTCCGAGAGCCGCACCACCGGATCAGAAACGACCAAACGCCCCTGCTCGTCGTAGCGCACCGCCCCCAGCAGCCGTGGTGTGGCCGTCATCGACAACCGGTGCCACGCGGGCACGAGGTGCTGCTCGTTGATCCGCCCCCAGACCCGGGAGGTCTCAGTGTGATGGGACTCGTCGCACACCAGCAGGTCCCACTCCGGCAACGGCCGCGCGTCCCGCTCCACACTCAGCCGGTGCCCGGCGATCAGCGAGTTCTCCACGCTCGCGTAGGTCGCCAGCACCGTGAACCGCCCCTCGCCCTGGGCGGCGAAGGCGTTCGCGTGCCACGCCACCACCTGCGGATGCGTCGACACCCGCACCCCCGGCTCACCCGTCAAGGCAGCACCCCGTAGGGAGTACACCGCGATCACCGGCCCGCTACGCCCGGCCGCGTGCAGCACATGGTAGGTCTGCTCGAGGAGCGTCCGCGTGGGCCCCACCATCAGCAACGACCCCCGCCCAGCGACCAGGTCCGCGACGCGCGCAGCCACCCGCGTCTTCCCCAGCCCGGGCGCCATGTGCAACTGGGCCCGGAACTGCGGGCGCCGCGCCCTGGGGGAGGGGATGCAGGCCCGCATGATGGCGGCGACCGCATCGTCCTGGTGGTCATAGAGGGCCGCGAGGCCAACGCGCGGCCGGGCGGCCGCACCCACGTGGTTCATGATCAGCTCAGCTCCGCAGGCACCACAGGGGCAGGGTTTCGTTCAATGCGTACCGCGTGTGGCTTTGTTGTCCCGTTCCCTTGGGTTGGGTGCGGACGTGAGACCCTGGGCCTGATATCGAGATGCCGAATCGGACCTGCCTGCTGCTGTGGCATCTACTCTCATGTCTGCACCGCGTACAGGTTGTTGTCGTTGCTACCGAAGTAGACGACGCCGTCGGCCACCGCCGGGGACGAGCCCACACTATGACCAGTGGGGAAGGTCCAGCGTTTCTTACCGGTTGCTGCATCAACCGCGTACAGGTTGTCGTCATCGCTGCCGACGTAGACGACGCCGCCGGCCACCGCCGGGGACGAGCCCGAACTCGCGGTGGCCCACCAGCAGCTCTCGCTGGCGCATCGAGTCGTACCAGTAGGCCAATCATGGGTTGCCGTGCCGACCGCAAGTCTGCGGCCGGGAGCCCTGTGAACAGGGTGTGCTCTGATGCGTCGGCAGGTGACAGCCTCAGACTTTTCGTGGGAAGCAGAGGGCTCACTCCGAGGCCGCGGCTTCGGGCACTCCGTCGGTGGCCCCGTAATAGGCCGCCCGCATCAGCCCCTGCATGTCGTCCAGCATCGGCATCCGCGGGTTCGCGGGCGCGCACTGGTCCTCGTAGGCGTTCAGGGCCTGTTGGGGCAGTGCGTCGAGGAAGGCCTGTTCGTTGACGCCGAGGGACTGGAAGGACGGCTCGATGCCCACGGCGCCGCGTAGTTGCTCCACCGCGTGAGCGAGCGACTCCACGCCCTCCTGTGGGGTGGTGGCGGGCAGGCCGAGGGTGCGGGCGATGTCCTGGAAGCGTTCGGGGGCGCGGTAGTGCTCGTACTTGGGCCATCCGGTGAGCTTCGCGGGGACCGTGCCGTTGTAGCGGATGACGTGCGGCAGCAGCACGGCGTTGGTGCGTCCGTGTGCGATGTGGAAGGTGGCGCCCAGCGTGTGCGACATCGCGTGGACGATGCCGAGGAAGGCGTTGCCGAACGCCATGCCCGCGATGGTGCCCGCGTTGTGCATCTTCTCCCTGGCCTCCGGCTGTCGGGCACGGTCGTTGACCGCGGCCTCGATGTGGTCGTAGACCATGCGGATCGCGTGCAGGGCCAGGCCGTCGGTGAAGTCGTTGGCGTACACGGACACGTACGCCTCAATCGCGTGGGTGAGGGCGTCGAAGCCGCTGTCGGCTGCCAGGGCCGGTGGCAGCTCGGTGGTCAGCAGCGGATCGACGATGGCCACGCTGGGGGTGAGCGCGTAGTCGGCCAGCGGGTACTTCTTGCCGGTGGCCGGGTCGGAGATGACCGCGAAGGGGGTGACTTCGGCGCCGGTGCCGGACGTCGTGGGCACGCACACCAGGCGGGCCCGTTCGCCGAGGACCGGGAAGCGGAAGGCGCGCTTGCGGATGTCAAAGAACTTGTGCCGCATGTCGGCGAAGTCGACCTCGGGCTGCTCGTACAGCAGCCACATCACCTTCGCCGCGTCCATGGGCGAGCCGCCACCGAGCGCGATGATGGTGTCCGGGCGGAAGTCCCGCATGAGGCGCGCGCCGCGCTGGACGGAGTCGATGCTCGGCTCGGGCTCGACGTTGTCGATGACCTGGACGGTGACGTTCTGCGGACGGCCGCGCAGGACGTGCCGGATTCGGTCGACGAACCCGAGACGGGTCATGGTCGCGTCGGTGACGACGGCGACGCGGTGGACGTCCGGCATGTCGGCGAGATAGCGGATGGCCTGCGGCTCGAAGTAGATCTTCGGCGGGACCTTGAACCACTGGAGGTTGTTGCGGCGCGTGGTCAGGCGCTTGACGTTCAACAGCTGCGCGGCGGAGACGTTGTTGGACACCGAGGTGCTGCCCCATGAGCCGCAGCCGAGGGTCAGCGACGGCAGCAGGCTGTTGTAGACGCCGCCGATGGCGCCCTGCGAGGACGGGGCGTTGACGATGATCCGCACGGCCCGCAGGCGCCTGCCGTACGCCTCCGCGAGCTCCTGATCCTCGGCGTGGATGACGGCGCTGTGGCCCTGGCCGTGGAAGGCGACCATGGCGGCGGCCAGGTCGAAGCCTTCGGCCTCGGAACCGGCGCGCAGGACGGTGAGCACCGGGCACAGCTTCTCGCGGGTCAGCGGCTCCTGAGGGCCGACCTGTTCGGCCTCGACCAGGATGAGCGAGGTGTCGGCGGGCACGGTGAAGCCCGCCTGCTCGGCGATCCAGGCTGGGCTCTGGCCCACGGCCGCCGGGTTCACCTTGGGCGAGCAGCCCGAGCCCGCCGCCCCTGCGGGGAACAGGAACGCCTCCAGCTTCCTCTTCTCCTCGGCCGTGGCCAGGTGGGCGTGCAGGGTGCGGAACTCCGCCAGGGCCGCGTCGTAGACCGCGTCGTCCAGGATGACGGCCTGCTCGGAGGCGCAGATCATGCCGTTGTCGAACGCCTTGGACAGCACCAGGTCGTTGACCGCCCGGCGCAGGCGGGCGCTCTTGTGGACGTAGGCGGGTACGTTGCCCGCACCCACGCCCAAGGCAGGCTTGCCCGCGGAGTAGGCGGCCTTGACCATGCTGTTGCCGCCGGTGGCCAGGATCAGTGCGACGCCAGGGTGGCGCATCAGCGCGCCGGTCGCCTCGACGGACGGGGCCTCGATCCACTGGACGCAGTGCTCCGGCGCCCCTGCGGCGACGGCCGCGTCACGCACGACCCGCGCGGCCTCGGCGCTGCACCGCTGCGCTGCCGGGTGGAAGGCGAAGACGACGGGGTTACGGGTCTTCAGGGCGAGGAGCGCCTTGAAGATCGTGGTGGAGGTGGGGTTCGTGACGGGGGTGATCGCACACACCACACCCACCGGTTCCGCGATCTCGACCATGCCCTCGGTGTCGTCACGGGAGATGACACCCACCGTCTTCATCGGACCCATGCTGTGCGTGACGTGCTCGCAGGCGAACATGTTCTTCACGGCCTTGTCCTCGAAGACGCCGCGCCCGGTCTCCTCGACCGCGAGGCGCGCCAGCGCGGTGTGCTGGTCCAGGGCGGCGACGGAAGCCTTGTTGACGATGTGGTCGACCTGTTCCTGGGTGAGGTGCTCGTACGCGGTAAGAGCGGTGAGCCCGGCCGACACCAGCTGGTCGATCGTGGCAGCGGTGCCCGACGGCTCACCCGTGCCGGAAGCGGTCGCGGAGTCGGTGTGGAGGGTCATGAGAGTGGGCCTCCGTCGTCGAGGGCCGGGCCGCGGCGCGGCTGGCGAGAAAAAGGGGGGCTCCGGGGCGTCGGAACCCCACCACCAGCAGCTTCGTTCATGTCCCGGGCAGGAGCCGATCCCCCCTTGGGCCACGAGTGATGGGCTGACGGCCCTGAGGGGGAGGGCCGATCGGCCCCGAGAGGGGCGTCACCTGCTGTCGCTCGTGTCCGTACCGGCGAGCGCTGCCCGGCCCGCCTCCAGCCGGGCCACCGGCACACGGAACGGGGAGCAGGACACGTAGTCGAGCCCCGCCGCGTGGAAGAAGCCGACCGAGTCGGGGTCGCCGCCGTGCTCGCCGCAGACACCGATCTTCAGGCCGGGCCGAGCCGCCCGGCCCTCGGCGACGGCGATCCGGACCAGGCGGCCGACGCCCTCGCGGTCGATCGTCTCGAAGGGGGACACCTTGAAGATGCCCTTGTCGAGGTAGGCGGAGAAGAAGGCCGCCTCGACGTCGTCGCGGGAGAAGCCCCAGGTGGTCTGGGTGAGGTCGTTCGTACCGAAGGAGAAGAACGCGGCCTCGCGGGCGATGTGCCCGGCGGTGAGCGCCGCCCGGGGAAGCTCGATCATGGTGCCGACCGGGCACGACACCGGGACGCCCGCGGCCGCCGAGACCTCGGCGAGCACCTGTTCCACTTCCTCGCGTACGAGGCGCAGCTCCTCGACCGTGTCGATGAGGGGGACCATGATTTCGGCCCGCGGGTCTCCTCCGGCCCGCTTGCGCTCCACGACTGCTTCGGCGATGGCCCGTACCTGCATGGCGACCAGGCCCGGAGCCACCAGACCCAGACGCACGCCCCGCAGGCCGAGCATCGGGTTCTCCTCGTGCATGCGGTTCACGGCGTCGAGCAGTTCGGCGTCGTGCTCGCTGCATCCGTCACCGTGCGCCTCGGCGGCGGCGATGCGGACGGCGAGGTCGGTGCGGTCGGGCAGGAACTCGTGCAGCGGCGGATCGAGGAGGCGGATGGTGACCGGCAGGCCGTCCATGGCCTCCAGGATGCCGACGAAGTCCTGCCGTTGCAGGGGCAGCAGCGCGTCGAGGGCTCGCTCGCGGTCCTCCTCGGTACGGGCGAGGATCATCGCCTCCACCAGCCGTCGTCGGTCACCGAGGAACATGTGCTCGGTGCGGCACAGGCCGATCCCCTGCGCACCGAAGCGGCGGGCCCGCGCCGCGTCCTGAGGGGTGTCGGCGTTGGCCCGTACCTCCATGCGCCGGACGCCGTCGGCCCGCTCCATGGCGCGGGCCACGGCGTCGACGAGCCCGGCGGAGCGCTCACCCGTCTCGAAGTACCGCATGACCACGGAGTCGACGAGCGGGACCGCCCCGGCGTACACCGCCCCCGTGGAGCCGTCGACGGAGATGACCGTGCCCTCCTCGACGGTGACACCGCCCGCCGTGAAGCGACGCTCCAGCGGGTCCACGGCCAGTGCCTCGGCGCCGCACACGCAGACCTTGCCCATGCCGCGGGCGACGACGGCCGCGTGGCTGGTCTTGCCGCCGCGGCTGGTCACGACGGCCCGGGCGGCGACCATGCCCGGCAGGTCGTCCGGGGTGGTCTCCTGCCGTACCAGGACGACGTTCTCCCCCGTAGCGGCACGGCGCACGGCTTCGGCGCAGTCGAAGACCGCCACGCCCACCGCGGCGCCGGGCGACGCCGGAAGGCCGTGCGCCAGCGCCTCACCGACGGCGGACGCGTCGAACCGCGGGAACATCAGCCGGGCCAGGCCCTCGCCGCCGACGCGGGCCAGCGCCTCGTCAGGAGTGATCAGCCCCTCGTCGACCAGTGCGGCGGCGATGGCGAACGCCGCCTCGGCGGTCCGCTTGCCGACCCGGGTCTGCAGCATCCACAGCGTGCCGCGCTCGATGGTGAACTCGATGTCGCACAGGTCCCGGTAGTGGGCTTCCAGCGTGGCCAGATGCTGACGCAGAAGGGCGTACGACGGCGGGTCCAGGAGCTGGAGTTCGGTCAGCGGCACAGTGTTGCGGATGCCCGCGACCACGTCCTCGCCCTGGGCGTTGGACAGGTAGTCGCCGTACGGCCCGCTGCGGCCGGTCGCCGGGTCGCGGGTGAAGGCGACGCCGCTGCCCGAGTCGGGGCCGACGTTGCCGAAGACCATGCGCTGCACGTTGATGGCGGTGCCCAGGTCGTCGGCGATGTGTTCGCGGCGGCGGTAGAGGCGCGCCCGCTCGCCGTTCCAGGACGCGAAGACGGCACGGATCGAGCGGCGCAGCTGCTCGGCGGGGTCCTGGGGGAAGTCCTGGCCCGTCTGCTCGCGGATGAGGTCCTTGTACGTCTCGACGAGCCGGGCGAGATCGGAGGCGTCCAGGTGCAGGTCGTCCGGGGCGCCCCGGGACTCCTTCAGGCCGGCGATGGCCTCCTCGAACAGGGCGGCGTCGACGCCCATCACGGTACTGCCGAACATCTGGATGAGCCGGCGGTAGGAGTCGAAGGCGAAGCGCTCGCTACCGGACACCTTGGCCAGGCCCCGCACGGAGTCGTCGGTGAGGCCGATGTCGAGGACGGTCTCCATCATGCCGGGCATGGAGAAGCGCGCCCCGGACCGCACGGACAGCAGCAGCGGATCGTCCGCCTGCCCGAGCCGCCGCCCGGACTCCCCCTCCAGGGCGGCCAGGTGTGCGGCGATCTCGTCGTCCAGGCCGTCCGGCTCGGTTCCGGTGGCCAGGTAGGCGCGGCAGGCCTCGGTGGTGATGGTGAAGCCGGGTGGCACGGGCAGGCCGAGCCGGGTCATCTCGGCCAGGTTGGCGCCCTTGCCGCCGAGCAGGTCGGCCATGTCGCGGGTGCCCTCGGTGAACGCGTACATGTACTTGACCATGGCGGTGTGCTTCCTTCCTCCGTGGAGTTGTGGAACGTCGCTGGTAGGACGCGGGGAGCGGTCGGTCGATGGGGGGGGCGGTGAAGGGTCAGTCGGCGGGGAATTCGCGCGGATCGGATGAGGCCGGGGCCCTCCGCCGCGTGCGGGCGTACGACGTGGTCCTCTTGGTCGCCCTGCCCGTGCGGCTCCGCCAGCGTCGAACACGGTTCCACTGCCACGCCAGGTACGGGATCCTCGCCGACGGCCCGTCCGGCCCGTGGGCCGGATGCCACCTGGCCCACCACGGGCACGAATTCGGAAACGGCCTCACCTTGATGTTGAGAGGATCAGGCCAACCGTGATCAGGAAAGGCCCCCTGTGATCGGCGAGAAGCTGACATCCACGTTCTCAGCCGATCAGACCCAGCACAGCGCTACGCTCCGGGGTTTCAACAGCCTTCGGGGGTACTCATGCGCCGCTCGACGATCCTCATCCCCGCCGGAGTCCTGGCCGTCGCCGGAGGCCTGACCGGGGCCGTCCTCTGGCTCACTCAGCCGACCTACGACGATCGCGTGAACGATTGCGCCCGAGCCTTGAAGGAGCCGCACACCGAGAGGGGCGAGGGACGCCCCGAGGAGTGCGTAGGCGTGAAGGACGGTGACTTCAGCGCGCTCGTCGTCGATGCTGCCCTCGACGAATCGGGCTGGGTCGACGAGAACGGAGACTTCGACAAGAACAAGATGCTCGACGATGTCGGCGGGGACCTGCCGTAGCCGCCGTGCCGATGGGCCGCGAGCGCTGGCGGCGCTCCCCGGTCAAGCTCAGCCGTGGGCGGCCACAGCCACTGGGCAGCTCACCTGTCGAATGGCTATGTGCGCGACGCGCCCCACATGGGCGCCCACCCCGCCATGCCGCACCTGACGGCCCAGCACCAGCAGCCCCGCGCCGCGCGCGGCGTGCAGCACCACGTGCACCGGGCGGCCCTGGTCCGCGGCCGCGTGGACGGTCAGGCCGGAGTACTTGTCCCGCCACGGTTCGAGCACGGAGCCAAGCACCCACTCGGCATCCCGCTGCGTCGGCACATGCCCTTGTCCGTCGGTGCCGCCGCGCGTGTTCGGCAGTCGCCAGGCGTGCACGACGTGCAGCGGTGCGGCACGGTGCCGGGCCGCCTCGAAGGCGAAGGAAAGCACGGAGTCACAGGCGTGGCTCAGGTCGAGGGCCGCCACGACCGGTCGGTACGGCGTGCTCGCCGAGGCCGCCCCGGCACCCTCGGGCACGTGCTCGGCCACGGCGTCGAAACCCGCCCGCACCAGGACCACGGGAGCCGCCGCATGGGCCACCACCGCCATCGCCACCGAACCGGCGAGGAGCCCGCTGAAACCTCCGAATCCCTGACTGCCGAGAACCAGCAGCTCTGCGGCCTCGGCCTCGGCCAGCAGCGCCGGGACAGGCGACCGGTGGATCTGCTCGGCGGTCACCGGCACCTGCGGGTACCGCTGGCGCAGTCGGCTCTCGGTGCCCCGCAGGATGCGTCGGGCCCAGTACTGAGGGGCGCTCAGTTCGGGCAGGCTCACCGGCTCCCCGGTGCCGGGCAGCCCTTCTTCGGCGTGCACCATGCGCAAGGGCAGCCCCCGGCGCAACGCTTCCCTGGCAGCCCAGTCCGCGGCGGCGACACTCTCATGTGAGCCGTCCAGGCCCACCACGATCGACCGAAGCATCTGCCTCACCTCCTTGTGCCGCAAGCGTTGCGCGACACGACCGACAGGGGCACGGGCGTACCGGCCCCCGGCGTGGACCGACCGGCCCTGGCCGCCACAGGTCGCACGGCTGCCTGCCCGCGTTCGCGGTCGAGGGCGAACGCGGCGAACCGCTGCCCCCGAGGGCCGTTCGGCCCGCCCGCCGATGCCGCCCGGCCCGGGCCCCTGCCCGCCCGGCCACTGCTCCGCGGGCCCGCCGGACCGGACGCTGGAGACGTCCACCGATCGAACCGAATCGCGAGGTCCGTGATGACCGGCAGCACCGCTCCCAGCTCACCCGCACCCCGCACGACGGCCGACGGCGTCACGCACGCCCTGCTCGCCGACGGCACCACCATCCGCATCCGGTGCTCACGGCCGGACGATCACGACGCGGTGCTGCGCCTGTACGAGGCGATCTCCCCGGAGTACCTGCGGTTCAGGTTCTTCGTGGCCAGCCAGCGCACGGCCGCGCAGGCCGCGGCCCGCGTGCGCAGGCGCACCGCGCCCGCCGGTTCCACGGGAGCTTCCCGCTCCGGATATCGCGCGCTCCTCGCCGAGCACGAGGATCACCTGATCGGGATCGCCGAGTACGAGACCACCGGGGCGGACACCGCGACATCGGGCCCCGTCACCGCCGAGATCGCCTTGGCCGTCGCGGACCAATGGCACCACCGGGGCGCGGGCACCCTCCTGCTGGAGCACCTGGTGTCCGCGGCCCGTGCCGAGGGGATCACCGCGTTCACCGCCGACGCGCTCGCCGACAACCACGAAGTGCTGAAGGTGTTCGCGGACCTCGGGCTGAGCACCACGCGCCGCTTCGAGGGCGGAGAGGTGCGGTGCGTCGTCCGACTCGACCAGACCGAGGCCTATCTCACCTCCGTCGAGGCCCGCGGCCGCACCGCCGACGTGGCGAGCCTGCGGCCCCTGCTGCGCCCGGAGTCGGTGGTGGTCGTCGGGGCCGGCAGCAAACCGGGTTCGGTGGGCCGGGCCGTGCTGCGCAAGCTGCGCACCGGTGGCTTCCAGGGCCGGGTGTTCGCGGTCAACCCGCGCGCGCTCATGGTCCTCGGCGTCCACGCCTACCCCAACGTGGGCTCCCTGCCCCAGGTCCCGGACCTCGCTGTCATCGCCGTGCCCGCGGACCGCGTCCCGGACGTCGCCGAGGAGTGCGGCAAGTTCGGCGTGCGCGCCCTGCTCACCGTCTCCTCCGGCCTGGACGCCGCCCAGGCGCGGGCCCTGCTGGACACCTGCCGCGTCCACGGCATGCGCCTGGTCGGCCCCAACTGCCTGGGCCTGGCCAACACCGAGCCGGACATCGCCCTGGACGCCACCTTCGCCGCCGCGCGCCCCGCCCCGGGTACGGCGGGAGTGGCCGTGCGTCCGGTGGCGTGGGCATCGCGCTGCTCAGCGGCCTCGCCCGGCTGGGCGTCGGCGTGTCGAGCTTCGTCTCCCTCGGCGACAAGTACGACGTGAGCGGCAACGACCTGCTGCAGTGGTGGGAGGAGGACGGAACCACCGACCTGGGGCTGCTGCACCTGGAGTCGTTCGGCAATCCGCGTGCCTTCTCCCGCACGGCCCGGCGCGTGACCAGGAAGATGCCCATCCTGACGGTCGACGCCGGCCGGACCGAGGCGGGCCGCGCCGCGGCCGCGTCCCACACCGCGGCGGCCGCCAGCCGGACGATGACGCGCCGGGCCCTGTTCACCCAGGCGGGGATCACCGCGACCGACTCCGTCTCCGAACTGCTCGAAGCCGCGGCCCTGTTGCACTCCCAGCCGCTGCCGCGGGGAGGCCGTGTCGCGGTGGTCACGAACGCGGGCGGCGCCGGGGTCCTGGCCGCCGACGCGTGCGCCGAGGCCGGACTCAGCCTGCCGCCGCTCGACACGTGCCTCATCGACGACGTGCTCGGCGTGCTCCCCACGGGGGCGAGCGCCACCAACCCCGTCGACACCACCGCCGCCGTCAGCGAGGAGCAGCTGCGCGCCTGCGTCGACCGCGTCGCGGCCAGCGGGTGCGTCGACGCGGTCCTGGTGGTGCTCGTGCCCACCGCGGTCGCCGCGGCGACCGGCGACGTCCTGGTCCGGTCCCTCACCCACGCCCCGGACCGGCGTCGTGACAAGACGGTCGCCGCGGTGCTCATCGACCAGGAGCAGCCGGTACGCCTGCTGACCGCCACCACCGGCACCGTCCCCGCGTACGCCGAGCCGCAGGCGGCCGCCCGCGCCCTGGCCCACGCGGCCGAGCGCGGCCGGTGGCTGGCCCGGCCCCCCGGCACCGTGCCCGAGCTCGACGTGGACGCACCCCGCGCCCGCGCGGCCGTCGATGCCTACCTCGACCGGCACCCCGAAGGCGGCTGGCTCGACCCGGCCGAGTGCGCCGAACTCCTGGACTGCTACGGCATCCCCCAGCTGCCCTGGGCCTGGGCCGAGACCGAGGACGACGCGGTCCTGGCCGCCGAACGGCTCAAGGGCCCGGGGGGACTCGTGGTCCTCAAGGCACACTGGCCGGGCCTGCTGCACAAGGCGGAGCAGCGCGCGCTCCACCTCGACCTGCGCGGCGACTCCCAAGTCCGTGCCGCCTTCCGGGACCTGGAGACCCGCTTCGGGCACCTGATGACCGGCGTGGTCGTCCAGCCGCTCGCACCGCGCGGCACCGAACTCTTCGCGGGCGTCGTCCAGGACGAGATCTTCGGGCCGCTGGTCCTCTTCGGCCTCGGCGGCACCGCCACCGAGGTGCTCGCCGACCACGCCGCCCGGCTCGCCCCGCTCACCGACCACGATGTGCACGACCTGATCACCGCGCCGCGCTGCGCGCCGCTGCTCTTCGGGCGCGGCGGCGACGGACCGGTCGACCTCGAAGGCCTGGAGCAACTGCTGCTGCGGCTCGCGCGGCTCGCGAGCGACCTGCCGCAGCTCGCCGAGGCCGACCTCAACCCGGTCCTCGCCCAGCCCGGGCGGATCACCGCCCTGGACGCGCGGATCCGGCTCCTGCCGCGCTACTCCCACGACCCCTACCTGCGACAACTGCGACAACTCCGCTGAGCCCGAGCGGTGCGCCAAGGAGGCGAACGTACATGAAGCACAGCAAAGTCGGCTCGGTCATGACGAGCGACGTCGTCACGGCGACGTACAACACCCCGTTCAAGGAAGTGGCCCAACTCCTGGCCTGCCACCGCATCAGCGGCCTTCCGGTGGTGGAGTCCGACGGGCACGTCATCGGCGTGCTCTCCGAGACGGACCTCATGGTGCACCAGGCGGAGGCCGTGGATCCGAACGCACCTCCACGCACGATCCCGTGGCGCAAACTCCTGCCCGGTGCGCGCCAACGCACGCTCAAGGCCCGCGCCCGCATCGCCGGGCTGCTGATGTCGCAACCGGCCCTCACCGTGTACGCCGACGACACCATCGCCGAAGCCGCTCGTGCCATGGCCAAACACCGCGTCGAACGGTTGCCGGTCGTGGACGACGAGGACCGTCTCGTGGGCATCGTCACCCGCAGGGACCTGCTTCAGGTCTTCCTGCGGCCCGACGACGAGATCCGCCGCGAGGTCGTCGAGCAGGTCCTGGTGGACACGCTGTGGCTGGCCCCGCAGACCATCGAGGTGGAAGTCCTCGACGGCGTGGTGACCCTGCGCGGACAGCTGGAGCGCCGTAGCGAGATGCCCGTGGCCGTGCGCATGACCCAGCAGATCGACGGCGTCGTCGATGTCGTCGACAAACTCACCTACCACTACGACGACTCCCATCTGCGGCCCACCGACGAGGCCCTCAAGGGTGTCGCCGACGACTGGCTGCGCAAGCTGTGAGGGAGGTGGCACGATGCCACGCACGGTCCTCGTCACCTACGGATCGACCTACGGTTCGACCGCTGAACTGGCTCGGACGATCGGCGACGTGTTGCGCGAGGAAGGACTGCTCGTCGAGGTGCGGTCCGCGGGTTTGATACGGGACCTGGCGCCGTACGGTGCGGTGGTCCTGGGCGGCGCGCTGTACGCCGGGCGGTGGCAGCGCGACGCCCGCCGCTTCGCGCGCCGCCACCGCGTGGCTCTGGCCCGGCTGCCGCTGTGGCTGTTCAGCAGCGGCCCGCTGGACGCCTCGGCCGCGCAGCGGAACCTTCCGCCGCCGCCCTCGGTGCGGCGCCTGGTACGCCGTCTCGGCGCCCGTGGGCACATGACGTTCGGCGGGCGGCTCGACGAGCGGGCCGAGGGCCGCCTGGCGCGGATGATCGTCAAGTCCGGGACGGGCGGCGACTTCCGCGACGTCGACGCGGTGTCCGCCTGGGCGGAGGACGTCGCGCGCGAGCTCCTGCCGCTGACGGCCCCGCCGGGCTGAGCGGCGCCCGATGAGGCACTACCCGGACCCCGGGTACGGCCCTGTCCCGGGCCCGGGACATCGCAACGCACCGCGCACCGTGGAGGAGGGGGCCATGGCCGTCATGTGGAGCCGCAGCAGTGATCGCAGGGACGGGCTCGCCGCTCTGATGGCGATGGGCCGCGCCGTCGGCGACAGTGCGATCGGCCTGGCCCGCACTCGGCATCCGGGCGTCGAGCGTGGCCTGCGTCCGCAGCGAACCGGCGCCCTCTCCTCGCACTGCTCGGCGGCCGCGTCCCTCGCCAACGTCCCCCTCCATCGCATGCCCACGTGCCGGGAACCACGGTCGTCGGCCGGAGCAGCCGCAGCGTCTCGTGGCGGACCGTACGCCGGACAACGCCGACACCGTCATCGCCACCCTGCTCGTGCCGCCTACCGCGCGGAACAGGGGCGCGATCGAATGCGACCGGCGGCGCGCCGCGTCCCAAGGGCTCGCCGCGGACGACCCGGCCTCCGCGGAACTGACGGACCCGTGCGTACGCACGGTTCGCAACCAACACCGCACATCCGCTTCACCCACTTCCTCGACCTGGCCGTCACCCGCACCACCGGAGGCTCAGATGACTGACGCACCGCGCACCGACCCACCGCCCGTGATCTCCCCGTACCGCGTGAGCGACGTGATGACCCACACGACCATCGCCATCGGCCGTGACGCCCCGTTCAAGGAGATCGTCGAACTCATCGAGGAGTAGAAGATCAGCGCCCTGCCCGTCCTGGAGGGCGAAGGCCGTGTCATCGGCGTCGTGTCCGAAGCGGACCTGCTGCCCAAGGAGGAGCTCCGCGATGCAGACCCCGCTCGCTACGACGTCCTGCACCGCCTGTCCGACATGGCCAAGGCGGGAGCGGTCACCGCGGGCGAGCTGATGTCGAGCCCCGCCGTCACCGTCCACGCCGACGCCACCCTCGCCGAAGCCGCCCGGATCATGGCACGGCGACGTGTCAAGCGACTGCCCGTCGTCGACAGCTCCGGGCTGTTGCAAGGCATGGTGAGCCGCAGCGACCTGCTCAAGGTCTTCCTGCGCGAGGACGAGGAGATCGCCGAGGAGATCCGAGGCGGCATCCTCGCCCCTCTGCCGTCCTCTGCCGGGATCGAGGTCCGCGTGCAGCAGGGCGTCGTCACGCTCGGGGGCACCCTGCGAGACAAGGCGCTCGTCCCCGTGCTCGCCCGGGCCGCCCGTGCGGTCGAGGGCGTCGTCGACATCCGCCTCGACCTGTCCCGCCCGTGAGGTACCTCGACGAACGCCGCGTCCGGGGGCTAACTCCCCGCCCCTCGGACGCGGCGGGCCGTGTCGCCACCCGCCCCGGTGGATCAGGCGGCAGCGGTGATCCCGGCCGGGAGCACCATGGACGCATGGGCCCGGCGGTGGGAACGTCGCCCGGGCAGGGAGTTGGGTTCGGCAGCTGGTGGTCGGTGTCGGAGGGGCGCTGCCGCCGAGGCCGCGGCTCGGCGCCGGGGCTGATCGAGTGGAAGGTGCGTCGCCTTGATGGGGCGAAGGAGGGTAGCCCCTCCAGGAGGGGGCCATCCGCGGACGAATAGGTGGCCGCGTAGGCGGAACCCAGCCGCCTGCGGCGGGGTCTTCGGGCGGACGTGGGCGGGCCCGCCTGCGCGTGAGTTCGCTCAGCTCACGCGCTCTCCGGGACCGGCCTCCGCGTCGCCGCGCGGGCGCCGCCCTTCTCCTCCGCCCCGGCCAGCCAGAAGAAGACCGGCGGCAGGCCGAGCTCGATCGCCGCCAGCACGATCTGGAACCAGTGCGGCCAGCCGTGCACGGCGAGCGACAGCAGCCGGGCCACGCCTCCCAGCAGGAAGACACCGGCCAGCCACCGCACCGCCTGGGCCGGGATCGGGCGCTGTCGCGCGGCCCAGATCCAGGCCAGTCCGTAGCCGACGAAAATGGCTCCCATGAAGCGGCCCCAGCTGTCGACCGTCGCACCCGCTGAACCGGCCCCGGGGAGCGCCGCGTTGCCGAGCGCCACGTGGAACAGGCCAATTGCCACGCAGGCCCAGCCCATCAGAAGTATGAGTGTGCGCAGAGCTTTGGCCACGATCTCTCCCAGATATCCCGGCGGAGCGTAGTTGACACGCGTCTACTAAGGTGGCGCGTGAGTAGACGTGTGTCAACTAACCTTTCCTCATGACGCCCCGCCAGCGCCTCGCCCCCGCGGACCGCCGCGCCCAACTCCTCGCCGTCGGCGCACGGCTCTTCGCCGCCCGCCCGTACGCCGAGGTGCTGATGGAGGAGGTGGCGGAAGAGGCCGGGGTCTCCCGGGCCTTGCTCTACCGGCACTTCCCCAGCAAGCACGCCCTCTTCGCGGCCGTCTACCAGCAGGCGGCGGACCAGCTGCTCGCGCGGACGCGGCTGGACCGCGCCGACTCCCTGGTGGAACAGCTCGTCCAGGGGATGGACGTCCACCTCGACTACTTCGTGGCCAATCGCCACGCCGTCCTCGCGGCGAACCGGGTCCTCGCGGGCGACCCGGTGATCCAGACGATCATGGCGAACGAGCTGGACGCCCTCCGCGCGCGGCTCCTGGACGTCCTCCCCCTCGCGGACGAGGGCGCCCGCGAGGCCGTCTCCAGCGTCCTGAAGAGCTGGCTGGTCTTCGTCCAGGTCCTCTGCGTCGACTGGCTCACCCATGAGACGTGCACCCGCACCCAGTTGCGCGACGTCTGCGTCGGCGCGGTCCTCGGGGCCCTGCGGCCCCTGCTGGCCGAGGACCCCGCCCCCGACTGGCCGGGGCGCGGCTCCGGCGGGGACGACTGACGAACTCGTGCGGGGGCGGCGGCGGGGCGTGCGCGCCCCGGGGGGCGAGGTGAGTTCATCGACCGGGTCTACGAGTTCTACCGGGTCGCGGGACAACAGACGCTGGAACGCCGGTCCAGGCCGCGCGGGCGCACGGCCGAGTCGGGCAGGTGAGGCGGGAGGGGCTGCTGCCCCAGGGCACCCCGGCCAACAACACCGAGCACGCGCACCGGAACCCGGGTCACCGTCGCCTTCAGCAGGACCCGGTGGCGCGACGGCCGCGTCGTCGTCTGGCTCTCGGCCCACCGCGCCACCGGCCACGGCGAACGCTCCAGCGGCCTCACCTTCGACCTCCTGAAGGATTCCTCCCCCTGAAGCCCGTCCCCGCGGGGCCCGCCCCAACTCCTCGCGCTCCGGGTCAGCCACACGTACGCCGGTAGGGAAGGCCCTTGGCGCGGACGGCCCATTCCTCGCGGCTGAGGCCGCGGTCGGTGATCGTGCAGGCGCGCCGGACGGGGTCCGCGACCACGTCGGTCAGTTCGCTGACGTCCCACAGCAGGGTGGACCCATCGTGGCTGGCCGTCACCAGGAGGTGGCGCCCCCGGCTCCACGCCACCGCGCCGATGCCCTTGGACTGGCCTGTAAGGACGGTCAGTTGCTCGGACGCGGCGGGGTTGCTGATGTCCCACAGACTCGTGGTCTTGTCCCAGCTGCCGGTGGCCAGGACGCGTCCGTCGGGGCTGAACGCCGCGGTGAACACGGAGCTGGCGTGAGCCCTCAGCGTCGCCAGACGCCGGACCCGGCCGGGGTCGGCGATGTCCCACAGCACCGCGGTGGAGTTGTCACCCGCTGTGGCGAGCTTGCGGCCGTCCGGACTGAAGACCGCCTGGTACAGCGCGCCGCTGGGGTGGACCGCCGCCCCCAGGCGCCGAGGCCGCGCCGGGCGGGTGACATCCCACAGGATCGCCCTGCCGTCGCCGCCCGCGGTGACCGCGAGACGGCCGTCGGGGCTGAACGCCACCCCGTTGACCCAGTTGCCGTGGGCGCTGAGCGTGGCGAGCTGACGGGGGCGCAGCGGATCGTTGAGGTCCCACAGCAGGGCTGTGGAGTCCGTGCTGCCGGTGAGCGCGGTGTGACCGTCGGGGCTGAGGGCCACCGCGTACACGTCGTTGGTGTGACCCCTCAAGGACGCCAGCTGACGGGGGCGACGGCGGTTGTGGATGTCCCACAGGATCGCGGTGTCGTCGGTGCTCCCGGTCAGCACCCTCCGACCGTCCCGGCTGATCACGACCGAGCCGACAGCGGCCGTGTGCCCGGCCAGGGAAGCCAGCCGCCGGGGGCGTGCCCGGTCGGTGAGGTCCCACAGCGTGGCTCTGCTGCTGGCGCTGCCGTCGGTCGTGACGGCCGTGCGCCCGTCCGAGCTCAGCGCCACGCCTCGCCCGGCCCCGGCGGGACCGGGCAGGGAGGTCAGCCGACGCGGAGGAGCCGACGCCACGGCATCCCACTGGACCACAGAGCGGTCCGCGCCTCCGGTGGCCAGGCTCCGCCCGTCGGGATGGAACGCGACGGCCTCCACCGCGCGGGAATGCCCGGCGAGGACGTCGAGGCGGACGGGGTGCGCGGCGTCGGTGACGTCCCACAGTGCGGCCGTACTGTCCCAGCTGCCCGTGGCCACGGTGTGTCCGTCCGGGCTGAACGCCACCGCCCTGACCGAGTTGCCGTGACCGGCGAGCGTACCCAGTTCGCGCGGATGCCCGGGTTCGCGGACGTCCCAGAGGATCACGGTCCTGTCTGCACTCGCGGTGGCGAGGACGCGTCCGTCGGGGCTGAACGCCACCGCCCACACGGTGCTGGTGTGGCCGGTGAGCGTGGCCACGCGGCGTGTGCGGGCCGGTCGGCGGACGTCCCACAGGGTCGTCTTGCGGCTCTCGCCCCCGGTGGCCAGAGTGCGCCCGTCCGCGCTGAAGGCGACCGCGGAGACGGTGTCGCGGTGGGGGAGGAGGACCAGACGGCGTGGACTGGCCCGATCGGTGATGTCCCACAGGGACACCGTCTTGTCCCAGCTCCCGACGGCCAGGGTGCGGCTGTCGGGGCTGAACGCCACCGCGAACACCGGCTCGCTGTGTCCGCGCAGTACGGCCAGCAGCCGGGGCCGTCCGGGGGCGGTGACGTCCCACAGGGACGCGGTCCCGTCCCAGCTGCCCAGGGCCAGGAGTGTCCCGTCGCGGCTGAAGGCGAGGGTGTTGACCCCCGCGCTGTGTCCGGCGAGCGTGGCGAGGCGGCGCGGTCTGGCCGGGTCGGCGACGTTCCACAGCTGGGCGGTCCGGTCGGCGCTGGTGGCCATGACGTCGGGCTGCCGGGGGTGGTAGGCCACACCGGAGACCCCACCGCGATGCCGGGGGAGGGTGCCCCGGTAGTGGGTTCCCATCAGCGTCGTCACCAGGCTGGCCCGTGTGCGAGGGTCCGTGGTGGTGCGCGCCGCGGCGATGCCGAGGAGCAAGGAGTCGCCCGCCTGCTTGGTGCGGAGCGACTCGGCCTGGAACAGCAGGTTCCGGGCGGCGGCGTCACGCTTCTGGCCCCGCGCCTCCTGCCACTGCTGGAAGGCGAGGCCCCCGCCGATCAGGGTCATGGCGAGCAGGACGACCAGCAGGACAGTGAGCTGGGTACGCCGGAGGGCACGGCGGCGGGCGGCGCGCAGTTCCGCGGTGTGCTGCTGGACGCTGGCGTCGAGGAAGGCCCGGGCGAGCGGCCCGAGCCCGGCTCGGTGCGCGTCCCGCTCGGCCCAGTCGCGGGCCAGGGCGAGGCGACTGCCCGTGTACAGACAGGCCGGGTCGCGTCCGTCGCTCTCCCACGTGTACGCGCTCTGCGTCAGCTGCTGGTGGACGAGGAGCCCGGCGCGGTCGGTGTCGATCCATGCGCGCAGCCGGGGCCAGGCGCGCAGCAGGGCCTCATGGGTGATCTCGACGCCGTCCTGGCCGACGGTGACCAGCCGGGCGTCGTCAGTGGAGAACACGGCCAGGACCCGCGCGGCCAGCTCGGGGTCGGGCAGCTCGGCGAGCAGCCGGTCGCGGTGCGTCCTGCGCCGGGTGTCCTCGGTGCCGTCGCCGATGTGCACCAGACGCAGCAGCAGCTGCCGCGCGGTGGCTTGCCCCGACTCGTCCAGCGTGGCCAGGGCGCGATCGGCGGCGGTGGCGACGGCGCGGTCGATGCCGCCGGTGGCCCGATAGCCCTCCACGGTGAGGAGATGGCCGTGCCGTTGCTGCCAGGTGGCACGCAACGCGTGGGCCAGCAGCGGAAGTCGGCCCGTCTCGTAGCGGCCGGCGGCCGGGGGCGCAGGGCAGTGTCCTTCGGGGAGGGCGGCGGGGCCCGGGTCGACAGCGCGGGCTGCGGGACCGGCGGGGGCGGGCGTGGCCATGCCGAGATCACGCAACAGCAGTTCCGCCAGGCCTGGCTCGACGTCCAGGCCTGCTTCCCGGGACGGCAGGACAATGGCCTGGCGCAGCTCGGATTCCGTCATGGGCGCTACGACGAGCTGGCCGCTCTGCAGCACGGACCGCAGCCATGGGTCACTCGCGCACGGCGTGTAGAAGTCCGACCGCAGCCCGAGCACGACCAGCCCTGCGGGGCCCGCACCGGCGGAGTCCGCCTGCGCCAGACCCTTCAGTACGTCGAGGAAGGCTTGGCGATCCTGCGCGCTGCCGCACTCGGTGAAGAGTTCTTCCAACTGGTCGACCACGACGACGAGTCGTACGCGGCCGGAGTCCGGGCTGCCGTCCCCGTCATCCGCGCCGCCGTCCTGTCCCTCCCGCACAGCGGTGCCGCACGCCAGCGCCACACACGCCCGGGGACCGTCCGCCACCGCCTCGGCCGCGGCCTCGGGGCTCACGCCCGCGGCGCGCGCCAGCTGAGCGGCCAGGGCACTCAGAGGACGCGCGGTAGGGGTGAGCCGCAGCCGCGGCCAGCCCGCCGACCCGGGCAGGGCTCCACGAGCCAGCGCGGGCAGCAGACCGGCCTGCAACAGCGAGGACTTGCCCGCGCCGGACGGAGCGACCACGGCGAGCGCTCCTCCGGCGCGCACCCGTTCGTCAAGGCGCACGAGCAGTTCGGCGGTCAGCCGGTCCCGGCCGAAGAACCACCCGGCCTGCCTCTCCGCGAACGCTGCCAGGCCCGGGTAGGGGCACTCCCCGCCGCGGGTGTCCGACGTGGACTGCCGGGCCCGGCGGACACCGTCCTCGTAGTGCAGGTGCAGGTCGCGCTCCGCGATGTGCAGGTCCCGCCCGGCCTGGTAGATCCGGGCTCGACGGGAGGCCAGGGCGCGCAGCACCGTCCTCTCGCCGCCGAGGACCGGCTTGTCCGGCCCGGTCATGGCCCCGTGATCTGCTGGTCGCCGCCTGCCTGGTACACCCGCCCGGAACGGGTCGCGGTGGCGTGCATCGTGATGTGCCGCACCGCGGGCCGTTCGGACGGAGGCAGCAGCGGCGTCCAGACCTGCTCCAGGACCCGTCGTATCTCGGCCAGGGCGTCCGGGTCGGCGGCCACCAGCTGAGCCAGCCTCCCCCTCCACTCGTCGGCCAGGGCGCCCTCGGTCCGTACGTCACCGTCCCGCCGGGCGGCTAGCAACACGGCCCGTGCGCGGTCCAGTTCCGCCTCGATCGCCACGGCCCGCTCCGGGTGCACCCGCTGCCACAGGGCCACCGCCCCGGCCCGCGCCTGCTGCCACGTGTCGGTGGCGATCGCCGTCACCAACGCTGTCCCTGCCGCCATCACCAACGGATCCACCCGGCACCTCCACGCCCCATCGGCCGGTAAGAAACCAGCCAACTTCCCGTGGATGCCATCCTGGCCTTCGAGCGAAGATCACACACAGTAATCGGGCGAATGTGTGACAGCCGCCGCCATCCGTCTCCTGATGGGCTGCCGGGACGCATCACGAGGGCTGTGGCAAGGCAGTGACAGGCGAGCTTGAGGGGGCACCGGGCCGTGTGCGGCGACGGTGACTGCCGTGAGCGCCCTGTGAGTCCGCCGCGGTGACACCGTGCGGCGGACCACCGCGCCCCGCGCGAAGTACCGCCCGACGTGGCGATCCGCACAGCCTACCCGCGTGAGTGGTGCGCCCCGCGGCGCCCGCGCCAGGACGGTTTGCCAGCGATGCCCGTCTACAGATACCGAGGCCCGTCTACAGATAGGGCAGGACGAAGTCGAAACCGGCCTTGCGGTGGGCGGCCCCGGCCATGGCGGTGGCGCCCGCCGCGCCCGCGGTCGCCTTGAGCACGGTGATGAGCATGGCGCGCCGGTCCGGGTTCTCGGTGTCGCCGCTGTCCCGCGGCGACCCCGGCTTGGGCTGTCTCAGGTCCATGTGTGACTCCTTCACTCCGCCGGGCCCCGGCATCGCGGATCACGCGCACCAGCGCCCGCAGGACGGATTCCAAAGACTCACCCCGGCACCGGACCTCCCTGGGCCTCCGGTGCATCGAGGGACCCTCACCCTGCCCCACGGCTCCGAAGGCAGCCAGCGCGGTTCCGGTCAGCGGAACGTCACCACGGGGGCGGCGGAGCGGCGTTGCCCGGCCCAGTGGTACAGCAGCACCGAAGCCACCGCGGCGGCAGCGCACCAGGTGGAGATGAACTCCTGCCGCCACAGGACGAAGGAGACCGCGGCCCCGATGCCGGTCAGGACCCCGAGGAGGGTGAGGACGCGGTCACCGGAGACGAGCAGGGAGCCAATGGTCGCGAGCAGGTAGCCCGCGACGGTCAACTCCGGGTGGGAAAGGCCGAGGGCGTAGCCGACCGTGTGCCCGCGAATCTCGGCGCTCACGGTACGAGTGACCAGCGCGTACGCGAGCACTGCCGCTGTTGCGACCCCCGCGGCGAGGGGGATCAGCAGACGGCGGCGGGCGCGGGGCGGCGCGGCGCACAGGACGGCTGCGGGTACCCACAGCGGAAGCAGGGGCAGGGCGATGACGGCCCACGTGGTGGTGGCGGCCCCGGTCCCGCCGTTGTGGTGCCAGACGACGGCCTCGATCAGCTGATGAGCCCCCAGGAGGACGGGAAGTGCGGCCAGGGGCAGATCGCGGGGGCGTCGCGCCGCCCGGGCCACGGTGGCGACTCCTACGGCTGTGATGCCCGTACCCGCGACGAGGTCGGCTGTTGCGCTCCAGCACATGGGGGCAACGGTACGTGAGGGCGGGCTCGCCAGGGCTGTGCAGGGGTCTTGCCCAGGCAACCGCACACCGTCGACCGGGGCACGCGTCGAAGACGCCAGCGATCTGCTGTCACTCCGGCGCGGCGTCGACTCCGGTTCGGGCCGTTACCTTCCCTTGAGCGACCACAGAGAGGGGGTGTTGTTCCGCTCCAGTCCCTCCGTGCGGCGCCCGTACCGGGCGCGCAGCACCAGCAGGGCGATGCCACCCACGGCGCCCGCGCCTGCGTACCCGACGACCATGTCCTTCTCGACGGGCGACTCGCTGATGTGGGCAACGCCGTTCCGTGACACCCAGACGCGGTCACCGGTGATGTCACTCGTCCCCTCGCCCTCCTCGTCCCACACGCCGTCCTCGGGAACGCCCTCGACGGACCCGTGAAGGGTCTGGCCGGTCGGGTCCTTCCAGGCGAAGTCGTCGAGCTCGCGCCCGTCGGTGATCGTTGCCCAGTAACCGGCCCGATAGGCCTGCGTGGCGACGAGCGCGTGCCGCAGCGGGATCGCGAAGGCGACCAGAGCGGTTACCCACAGCACGACCGCCACGGCCACGGAGAACCGACTCCGGCTGCCCCTCACCCTCCGAACCCCCCCGCACCGCGCCCCCATACACCTGCGTCCTGCCAGAAACGCCACCCTAAGGCCAGGTCAGGCCCTGGCCCGAATCGTCGACCGGTGTGGACGATCCTGGCGGACCCGGCACAGAGGGCGCCGCAGCAGTGCGGTGGGGGTAGCCCCCGACCGGATACGGCGACGAGCCCCATCGCGGCTGAACGGCCGCTCCAGCAAGCTCATGTCCCACGGGGCCGACCGCAGGACGGGCCCTGCGCCGAGGACGGATGCGAGTCAGTCCTGCTGATGGGGAGGCCGGGATGAAGCGCGTACACAGGGTGCTGGTGACGGTGACGACGGCGGTCGCGGTGCTCGCGGCGCCGACCGCGGCGCTCGCCGTGCCGGGGGAAGCGGATCGCACCGGGTTGCAGAGAGGGCTGGACGAGATCACCGCGGTGGGCGCGGTGGGCGCGCTAATGGAGGTACGGGACGAAGGCGGCGTGTGGCGCGGCACCAGTGGGGTCTCCGAGCTGGGCACGACGCGACCGGTCCCGGCACACGGCCGCTTCCGGATGGGCAGCATCACGAAGACGTTCCTGGCCACCGTCGTCCTGCAACTCGTGGCCGAGGGCCGCCTGCAGTTGGACGACAAGGTCGGCACGTGGCTGCCCGGTGTCGTCCCCAACGGTCACCTGATCACCGTGCGGCAGCTGCTCAACCACACGAGCGGGGTGCCGGACTACCGCCGCGCGCTGCCGATGCCACCGGCGCCGGAGTTCCTGGACAACCGCCTGCGGACCTGGTCCGCGGCCGAGCTGATTCAGCGGGCGGTCGCCGATCCGCCGACGTTCGAACCCCCGGGCTCCGACTACGCGTACTCCAACACCGGTTACCTCCTGCTCGGCCAGATCATCGAGAAGGTGACCGGCCGTCCGTACGGCGAGGAGATCGAGCGCCGGATCATCCGACCCCTGCGGTTGCGCGGCACCTCGGTGCCGGGGACGTCCCCGCGCCTTCGAGGGCCGCACCCGCACGGCTACGTACCGATCCAGCGGGCCACGGGAAGGCAGCTCGTCGACCTCACCGTGATGAATCCGTCGCTGCTGGGCGCGGGCGGCGAGATGATCTCCACGACGAGCGACCTCAACCGGTTCATGGCCGCGCTCCTCGGCGGGCGCCTCCTGCCGCGCCACTTGCTCGACGCCATGCAGACCCCCGGTCGCAAGGACAAGACGTACGGGCTGGGGCTGCGCTGGCAGGACACCTCGTGCGGGGTGCGTGTGTACGGCAACGACGGCGACGCCCTGGCCTATCAGGCCTGGTCGTTCACCACCGAGGACCGGCGCCGCCAGGTCACCGTCGCGCTCACGCCCGACTTCCGCGGCGACCCGGACGACGCCGTCGACGCGCTCCTCGACGAGGCGTTCTGCGACTGACCCTTACCCATGGCCCTCACCCGTGGCTTTCACTCGTGGTCCTCACCCGGCGGACCGAAGCGGCGGCTCGGGCAGCCAGTCCCGGGTCGGGTCGTACTCCAGCCACCTGCTCCGCCTCGCCTCCTCCGCGCAGGCGGTGGCGAGCCCGTCGAGGCCCGGGTGTCCGTTGCCGGTGCGCCACAGCAGCGACCAGGCGTACAGCGGCGTGGGTGCGACGAGGGGAACCGAGCGCAGTCCGGGGACCTCCGGCAGGGGCACGTCCGCGGGGACCAGTGAGAAGCGTCGTGGCTCTTGCGCCACTTCGGCGAGGAAGTGGGCGAGCCCCAGGTTGACGCTGGCGGCCGTGTCCCTGATGCCGAACCGGACGGCGAACTGGTGGAGGAAGTCGAGCCGGTCCAGGGTGCCGGGCGCCCACAGCACGCTGTCGCGCAACTGGTCCGGCCGCAGGGCCGGTTCGGCCGCGAGGGGGTGGTCCGCGCTGAGGACGGCGTCGACCGGTTCGAGGCGGACGAGGCGGTGGGCGAGGCCGTCGGGCAGCGGGGGGTGGACGCGGCCGAAGGCCGCGTCGGTGTCGCCGTGCAGCAGCGACGCCGTCACCGACGGCAGGTCGCGCCCGTGCCCCAGCGCCAGTTCCCCGGCCCGTCCGGCGACCTGGGCCAGCGACCGCATCGGCGCGTAGAGGTGTCCCCAGACGTCCACGCGCAGCGGACGGTCCTTGCCGACCACCGCCGTGACGGCGGCGTCGGCCGCGGCGACGGCCTGCCGGGCCGGTGGGAGGAAGCGCTGTCCGGCCTCGGTGAGGCGTACGCCGCTGCCGCCGCGGTGGAACAGCTCGGTGCCGAGCAGGGATTCAAGGCGCGCGATCCTCTTGGACAGGGCCTGCTGGGAGAGGGAGAGCGTCCCGGCCGCCCGCCCGAAGTGCAGTTCGTCGGCGGTGCGCACGAAGGCACGTACCTGCGCCACGTCGAGATCCATGGCTCTCACCATAGGTGACAACCAATGGTTGTCGGTCTTCGCCCGGCCGTTGTTGGATTCCGGCGGGGCCGCGGGGGTTGCATCGTCGGCATGCAAAGACTGATCCCCACGGGGCAAGCGACGCGCCCCGTCGCCTTCGCCGAGGTACCCCAGCCCGTGCCGGATCCCGGTGAGGCACTGGTCAAGGTCGAGGCGTTCGCGCCCAACCGGGGCGAGACCTTCCTCCTCGAACACCCCAAGTCGGGGCTGCTGCCCGGCAAGGACGTCGCAGGGCTCGTCGTCCAGGCGGCGGCCGACGGCTCCGGACCCGGCATCGGCGCCCGCGTGGTCGGGCATCCGGCACAGGGCGGCTGGGCCGAGTACGCCGCCGTGCCCACGCACTCGCTCGCGGCGCTCCCGGGCAGCATCACCAGCGCACGGGCCGCGGCCCTTCCGCTGGCCGGGATCACCGCCCTGCGGCTGCTGCGTACGGCCGGTTCCCTGGCCGGTCGACGGGTGCTGCTGACCGGCGCCTCCGGTGGCGTCGGCCACTACGTCACCGAGTTGGCCATCGGGGCCGGAGCGGAGCTGACCGCGGTGACGGCCACGCCACCGCGTGGCGAGCGGCTCGCGGAACTCGGCGCGCAGATCGTGCACGAGGTCGCCGCGGCGCGGGGCCCGTTCGACGTCGTGCTGGAGTCCACGGGTGGGCCCGACCTGCCGCTGGCCCTGTCGAAGACACGCCCGGGCGGCACCCTCGTCTGGTTCGGCCAGGCGAGTCGCACCCCCGTGACCCTCGACTTCTTCCAGCTCCTCAGCGGGCCCGAGCGCGCCACGATCCAGCACTTCCACTACTTCGGCGCCCCGTACGACTCCGATCTCGCCGCACTGGTACGCCTCGTGGAACAGGGTCGACTGCACCCGGAGATCGGCCGCACCGCCGACTGGGCGCACACCGCCGAGACCCTCGTCGACCTGCGAGAACGCCGGATACGCGGCAAGGCCGTCCTCTTGATCGGAGGAGCACGATGAGCGCCACCGAGTTCGCCGCCGCCCAGTGGACCCGTGCCACCGGCGCGGGCGTGGACCCGCACGAATACCGGCGCGTCACCGAGGACCTCGCCTCCGCCACCGACTGGGGGCCCGCGTTCCTGCGTACCGGGCACGCCTACCTCCAGCGCGCGGACAGTGCCGGGTCGTCCCTCTCGGCGGGGGAGTACCTACTGACCGCGGTGCGGTGGTTCCACCTGGCCACCCTCGCGCCGTACGCGGAAGCGCACCGGGCAGCCGTAGAAGCGGACCGGGCCCTGGGCCGGGCCCTCACGGTGCTGGAGCCCGGCGTGCGGCGGGTGAGCGGCGAGGGCTTCACCGGCTGGCTGCGCGGCCCCGCCGACGCGCTGGGAACCGTGGTCGTCGTCCCCGGCCTGGACTCGGCCAAGGAGGAGTTCCTGGATCTGGTGTCCGCGCTGCTGGCCAGGGGCCTCGCGGTGTTCGCGATGGACGGCCCCGGGCAGGGCGTACTCGCGGCCACCACGACGTTCGTGCCGGACTACGAGCGGGTCGTGGGCCGAGTCGTCGACGCCCTCGGCGTCGCCCGCGTCGGTCTCGTCGGCCTCAGCCTGGGCGGCTACTTCGCCGCCCGGGCCGCGGCACTGGAGCCGCGCGTGGCAGCCGTCGCCACCGTCAGCGGCCCCTTCCGCCTGGAGTGGCGGGAACTGCCCCCGCCCGTACGCGACCTCATGGCCCAGCGAGCCGGAGGTGCCGACGCCGCCCGCGCGTTCGTACGTCACGTGGACCTCGCCCCACTGGCGCCCCGCATCGCGGCACCGCTCCTGGTCGTGGACGGCGGCCAGGACGTCATCCCCGGCGTGACCAACGGCGAGCCCCTGGCCCGCCTTGCACCGCGCGGCACCTACCTGTCCGTCCCGCACGGCGACCACTTGCTCGGCAACGCCCGGGCTGACTGGCTGCCGCAGCTCAGCGACCACATGGCCGACAGCCTGAGAGCCTGAACGCGAGGAAAGGACCTGGTCACAGGCGCCTCGCCACGCGGTCGACCCAAGGAGGTGGTCACCTGGGGATCAGGGGCCTGTTGCCCCTGCCGCACGAGGTGGTGGCAGGGGCAGGGACAGACGGTCGTCTCAGGGGCGGGCGTCGGCGCTGGAGGAGAGGAACAGGCGCCCGTCGCCGCCCTGGCCCTTCCACGCCGCGTACAGGCGGTTGTCGAAGGGCGCGAGCGCCGGGCCGTTGCTCGTGCCGCCGCCGAGCGTGGCCTGGTCGCCGAAGGTCTGACCGTTCGCGCTGGCGTTGTAGAAGATGCGCTGGTCGTCGCCTGCCCCCTTCCACGCCACGAAGAGCGCGTCGTGGAAGACCGTCAGGGCGGGGCCGTGGCTGGTGCCGCCGACGCCGCCGAGCGGGCCGCGCTGGTCCCACACCAGGCCGTCGGAGCTCGTCGCGTGGTGGACGCGCCCCTCACCGGCGCCCTTCCAGGCCACGTAGAGCCGCCCGCCGAACGCGGTCGCCGTGGGGGCCCTGTCGGTGCGTGCGTCACGCAGCGTCTGCTGGTCCGACCAGGCCGAGCCGTTCGCGGAGGACGCGTAGAAGACGCGCTGGTCGTCACCGATGCCCTTCCAGATCACGTACAGGCGGCCGCCGAACTCGGCGAGCGCCGGACTGGTGTTGGTGCCGCCCACCAGCGGGCTCTGCCCCGTCCAGCGGGTGCCGTCGGCGGTGGAGGCGTAGAAGATGCGCTGGTCGTCACCGATGCCCTTCCAGACCAGATAGAGGCGGCCGTTGAACTCGGCGAGCGCGGCGGCGGTGCTGGTGGCGCCGCCGACGGTGCGCTGGTCGGTCCAGTGACTGCCGTCGGGACTGGAGGCGTAGAAGATGCGCTGGTCGTCGCCCGTGCCCTTCCACACCGCGTAGAGGCGGCCGTTGAACTCGGCGAGCGCCGGACTCGCGCTCGTGCTGCCGCCGAAGGCACGCTGGTCGGTCCACGTGCCCGTCGCGGCGGACGCCGTGGCCGGACCGAAGAGCACGGCCAGGCAGGTCGCGATGACGAGCGACACGACGAGCCGCAACGGTCCGTGGCGGCCGAGGCTGTTGCTGCTAGGCGCCGGGCGTGGACCTCTCGCGAGGGTGGGTGTGGGCATGACTCCTCCTTGAGGGCTGGGATGGGGGGGGATGGGGGGGCGCCTGGGCGCCTGAGGGCGCCTCGGGCCTTCGGGCCGAGCGACGCTGACGCGGTCGAGGAAAACGTGCGTTTGATCGGACGCTTCCTGCCGCACGACGGCTTCTGGCTGATGGCCGCCGAGGGCTTTGCGTGTGACTGCGCGTCGCGCGCACCCGGAGTACGCCGGTCACGAGGCCTGTCTCGGCCCTCAAGTGACCGCTGTCATGCAGAAACTTCATCCGGGGGAGCGCGGCTCGCCGGGCCCGCGCGTTCCGGGCCCGGGAGCGCCCCCCCGTAACTGGATCAGCTAAGCGACGCCGGACGTGCGGGCCAGGCTGCGGAGTCCGGTCACGGAACCGCTGCTCGCCGACGGCGGTCGCACGCGTCGCCCGCTGTTCCACCGGCCAGGCCGCCCTCCGGGGACGGCCTGCTCGCGGCCCTCACCAGGGCCTCGAACCCGTCATGGTGCTCGGTGCCTTTGACGAGTGTGTACTGGGGCTTGTTCCGCGAACGTGCCGGTGACCTGACCGGCGGGCGGACGGCGCGGGCGCCGTGGTAGCGGCGGCGCGTGAGGTGAGGCCGACGAGGTGTCGCGCGCCAGCGCGTTGTGTGGGCTCCCGTGCTCCTGCGTCGACAGCGACGTGCGTTCCATAGTGTTGCTCCCCCGGATTTGGTCGAGTGCACTTGATGTAGCGCACGGGCCTTGCGTGAATGAGGGTCTCCGAGCACGAGCAGCACGGCCAGGGTTCGGTCCGCTGAGCGGACCGACACGTGCCCGAGTCGCCCGGCACGGCGGGGAGCACCGGGGCCTACCGAGGAGGAGTGAGCGGCAGTGGACAGTAGGTCACCAGCGCCCGGGGGCGGCGGCCGCGGGGTGCTAGAGGGCGCGTTCGCGCTGCTGGAAGAGCTCAGCCGGGTCGGGGAGGCCGGTCTGACGCAGCTGGCGGCCGGTGCGAACCTGCCCAAGGCGACCGCGCACCGACTGCTGGAGCAGCTCTTGGCGCTCGGTGCCGTGCGCCGCCGGGCCGGTCGCTACCGGATGGGCTCGCGCATGTTCCGGCTCGGCCAGTCCTGGCAGTCCTCCGCACGCACCCTGCGCATGGCCGCGGGCCATCCCCTGCGGCAGCTGGCCACGCTCGCGCCGGGCACCAGCATCGGCCTGACCGTGGCCGAGACCGACCGCACCATGATCATGTGCGGGATCCTCGGCGAGGTCGAGGAGATCCTGCCCTGCGGCTCGGGCACACTGCTGCCGCCTGGATCGGTCGCCGAACAGATCATGTCCATCGACACCCCCCGGACAGAGCCGCCGTCGCCGTACTCCGCACGCGAATGGGAACGGCTCCTGACCCGGGCCCGCGACCGGGGCCTGGCCGTCGGCCACAGCGACACGCTGGGCGTGCACACCGCGGCCGCACCCGTGTACGCGCCCGACGGGACCATCATCGCCGCGGTCGGCGCCTCCGTGCTCGACGCCCCACGCCTGGCCGCCCTGGCCGACAACGTACGCCGAGCCGCGGACATGACCAGCGCCGCACTGCGGCAACTCAACCACCGCACACCCGGAACACGCCCCACGCGGCGCCCGCCATCGCTGCCATGACCAACGACACCGTGCCCCAGGCGAGCGCGGGATCGAGTTGCAGCACGGCTGATCACCGCGAACACCAGCGACGGCCTGGCCGCCGCGCGGGCCCGCAGCCACCCTCCCGAAGTTTCACGCTGAGCGAGCCCAGCCCGCCCAGCAGCAGTGCTGGGCAGCCGGTTCTCGTAGCACGGTGACATGAACTCACGGACACACAGGGGCAGGAGACCGAGCCATTACTGCCCGCCAACGGCAAGCCCGGCGGGCAATGGGCCGATCATCGCGAAGTGATCAATGCGGTGCTGTTCCGGGCCCGCACCGGCGTGCCGTGGCCGGACATGGCCGAACCGTACCGCCCCCGGCAGGGGATCCGGCGACGGGAGCCGGGCTCGGTCGCGCAGCTGTCCGGACCGTGTCCGCGGCGACAAGGCGTATTCCAGCCGCGACAACCGCGCCTACCCGCGGCGACGGCGTCCATCGCTCCCCGCCCGACAACCAGCGAGCCAACCGCAGACGGAAGTGCCGGGCCGGTGATCGTCCCCTGCCTCACACAAGGCCCCGTACCGTCGCCGGAACGCGATCGAACGGTGTGTCAAGAAGTGGAAGCAGTTCCGCGCTGTGGTCCAGCCGATACGACAGCGAGGCCACCTCTCCAAGGCACCCTGTTCAAAGGCACCATGACCGTGACGGGAGATCCGCCACGCCCGTGCGGGAGGAATCCCAGACGCCTTCTACGGGCTGTCGACGCGAGCAGGCCTGGTCAAAGGGGTTGTTCAGCGGGCGTTGGCCGTGAGTGGGCGGTCACCGCGGTTTTGCTGTAGGTGGGTGTGGTTCGTCAGTGGGTTGCTGTTGGTGGAGCCACTGGGCGGCATGTTCACCGAGTCTGGCGATCACGGGCTGGGACGCTCGCACGGCGTGGCGCGGACATGCGTCGAGGACCTGCGGATGGAGGCCGGGACGAATCCGGCCGATCCAGCCCCCACGGCTCTTGTGGCGAGCTGGCCGTCGCCGATCTGCGATTCCGGGTCTGGCAGGCCAAGTACCGCGTCGCGCACCAGGACTTCGGCAGCGAACACATTACCCACCCCACCGTCGGCGAACTCACCCTCGACTGGGACACCTTCCGCTACACCGGTGCACCAGAACAGCAGCTCGTGCTCGGACCCGCCGCACCCGGTACCTCAGACGCGGAGCGACTGGCCGATTCAGCCCGCGGCACGTCCCAGAGTCCGTAGGGCCTCTATCGAAACTCAGCCCCTCGGACCCGGTCACGTTGCCTCCGCGTCCTCACCGGCCAGGAATGGGCGCAGGAGCGTGAGCAGGGCGCGGGGGCGGTGCAGGGGGATGATGTGGCCGCAGTCTTCGATGACGTGCCCGGTGAGATCGTCGGTGATGGGGCGGAGTTGGCGTTCCAGTGCCGCACCGACGGGCCGGGCGCCGATCGCCATCGTTGGCACCGTCAGGCGGGCAGTGGCGAGGGCCTGCTCGATCTGTACTGCGCTCTCGGGCAGGGCCCGGTAGTACGAGAGTGCGCGGCTCAATGCCTGGCGGCCGGTGTATGCGCGGACGAAGGCATCCCGGAGGGCGGGGCGCACCCCGTCGCCGAGCGTGCCGACGTGCAGGAACCAGTCGACGTAGGCGGCCTCGTGGCCCTCCAGCACGGTCTCGGCAAGGCCAGGCGCGGCGGCATGGAAGCCGAACCACCACGGCGGCCCGTCGGCGAGGAATTCCTCGGCGCCGGGCAGCCTGCCCAGAAGGGACTCCATGACGACCAGGCGCCGGACGAGACCGGGGTGGCGCAGGGCGAGGAGGAAGGCTGGCGCGGTGCTCGCGTCGATGCCCACCACCGCGGCCGAGGACACGCCGAGTGTGGTGAGAAGCGCCGCGGCGTCCTCGGCCAGGGTTCTCGCGTCGTATCCGGAGGCGGCTGGGCTGCTCGCGCCGAATCCGCGCAGGTCCGGCGCGATGACGCGGTAGCAGCCCGACAGACCGGCCATGACGTCCGTCCAGAGCTCCCAGGTGTGCGGGAAGCCGTGCAGTAGCAGGACGGCCGGGCCCGATCCGGCGAGGGCGACGTTCAGTTCGACACCGTTGACAGGCACGCGCCGCAGCTCGGGCATGGAGAGGCTCCAGGTGTGGTGAGGAATGGTGACCACGTCACGTTAGGGAACTAACCTGGTTCCTCCAAGACGGCACTTTCCCTTCAGGTGGTGAGCCCCAGGTGACCACGTCGAGGCCCGGCGGACGTGACCAGCGACCCGGTGCGCGCGGGGACCTGCTGGATCCGCTCTGCCCGACCCGCCAGCTACTCGACCGCATCGGCACCAAATGGACGTCGATGACGGTCAAGGTGCTGGCCGAGGAGGCTCCGGGTGAGCTGCGCTTCGCGGAACTGCGGCGCCGTATCCCGGGCATCTCACAGAAGATGCTGTCCGTCACCCTGCAGAGCCTCGTCCGCGACGGCCTGGTCATGCGCCGTGTGGAACCGACCGTGCCGCCCGCCGTCCACTACCGGCTCACCGAACTCGGCCTGTCCCTCGAAGGGCCGCTCTCCGCCCTGCGGGTCTGGGCCGAGACGCACATGCCGGAGATCGACCGCAGCAACCAGCTCGCCGACGAGTCACCCCCCGACTAGGGCGTGGATCGAACATGCCCATCACAGCCACTCGTTGATGGCCGCGATAAGGACGGTCGCCTCGTAGCGGCCCGCGAGCTTGTCGTACCTTGTGGCCACGACGCGGTGCCTTGTGGGGCGATTGATGGCGCACTCGACCGCGTGGCGGGTTTTGTGATCCCCCGGGGTAAACCTCGGAAGTCGGCCGCCGTGGGAACCAAGTTCGTCGCGGTTGCGGGCCGGGGCGGCCTTGCCCGGGATAGTGCGGTGGATCCCGCGGCGGCGCAGGTAGGCGTGGTTTCTGCGGGAGGCGTAGGCCTTGTCGGCCCTCGCGCGGTCGGGGCGGATGCGTGGCTGGCCCGGCTTGATGCGGGGAACGCGGGCCTTTGCCAGCACGAGTTCGAACTGCGGTGGTTTCCTCGCCGTCCTGCTGCCGGGGACTGGAGCCGGGTGAAAACCTGGCGCCAGGTGCCGTTCCGCTGCCAGCGGCGGTGCCGTTCGTAGAGCTGTCCCCACGTCCTGTACTCGTCGGGCGCGTCGCGCCGCGGAATGCCGGTCTGGATTCTGGAGCGTGTGCTGTCGGTCGGCTGCCGTTGTGGTC